>CAWEDF010000025.1:0-181635 GCA_963807655.1 uncultured Acidobacteriaceae bacterium
CCACCCCCCGCAACCAAATCTCTCCGCGATTCCTTCCTGTAACTCTCCCGGATTATTAAAGTTGCGAGTTGAGTCATGTGCATGGATTTCCTAGTTCAGCGCCTCGTTGTTGTTCCATGTTCCCAAAACGTGGAACAACTTGGAACAGATCGCATAGATCGCCTCTTCTAAAGCGAGCGAAGCACCTCGATCTGCGTCGCCTGAACTATGCGTGTAAACATCGGCCGTCGTGCTCAGGTTGGACTGCCCGGGGGAAAGCTGGCTTCACACTCCGCGAAATTTCCCTCCGAACTGCAATCCTGTGCACATCCGCCCTTCGCTCGATCCCTGTGGATAATCCGCAAGTGATTGAACATTCCGGTGTTAGGAGATATCGCCATCCCCGTGCCAAGGCCTCGCACTTGCTATGTCTGCTATGTCAATAAAGTCTACTATTACAATCGACTTTGTGGCATAATCGCCAACCATGAAGATCTCACAAAAAGGACTCTACGCTCTCCAGGCCATGATGATGCTCGCCCGCCATCATCATCAGGGCGCCATCAAGATTCGCGAAATCGCCTACGAAGAGGATCTTCCGGAAAAGTTTCTGGAACTCATTCTCCTCGAACTCAAGAATGCCCGCATGGTCGAGAGCGTGCGCGGAGCCAAAGGCGGCTACCAGTTGCGCCGTGAGCCCGCCGACATTCCTCTGAGCGAGATCATGCGTTTGATCGATGGCCCGGTGGCGCCGTTCGCCGATGCCGAACAACTGCGCGTGCTCATCGACCGCGATCTGCCGCACCGCGCGCTCTATCAGGTCTTTCTCGACGTGCGCGACGCCGCCGCCAAGGATTCTGGAAAACACTACGCTCGCCGACCTGATCTCCGATACTACCCCTCGCTCCACCAAAGGCAGGCGCGCCACTAAGAAGAAAGAAAAAGAAAAGGGAAGCGTCCTGCCCATGGTGGTTGGAGGTCAGAAGCGTGAGTAAGCGCATTGTTCTTTGGCTGGTCTTGGCGTTCGGAGTTGCGGCCTCGAGTTGGGCGCAAACCACCATCCGCGTGGGCGCGTTTCCGAACATCACGCACGCGCAGGCTATGGTGGGCAAGGCCAACGGCTTTTTCGACAAGGCTATGGGGCCGCAGGTCAAAGTGCAATGGACCAGCTTCAACGCTGGTCCAGCGGCCATTGAAGCCTTGTTCGGCGGCGCCATCGATATGACCTACGTCGGCCCCAACCCCGCGATAAACGGTTACGTCCGCTCCAATGGCGAGGCGGTGCGTGTTGTGGCCGGAGCCGCCAGCGGCGGCGCTTCGCTCATCGTGCGCAACGACAGCGGAATTCAGAAACCGGAAGACTTCCACCGCAAACGCGTAGCTTCCCCTCAGTTCGGCAACACTCAGGACGTCGCCCTGCGCAACTGGCTGAAGAGTCACGGCATGAAAACTAACGACAAGGGTGGCGACGTCCAGATCATTCCCATGGCGAACCCGGATCAGCTTACGCTGTTCCTGAAGAAAGACCTCGACGCAGCTTGGGCTCCTGAGCCATGGGCCACACGTCTCATTCGTGAAGGCAACGGCCGGCTGTTTGTCGACGAGCGCACCCTCTGGCCGAACGGACAATTTGTGATCGGCTTGTTAGTCGTCAATACAAAGTTCCTCAAGAACCATCCGGATCTGGTCAAGAACTGGATTCGGGCCAACGTCGACCTGACCGACTGGATCAACGCTCATCCAGTCGACGCAAAAAAGCTTCTGAACCAGCAGATCCAAGTCGAGACTGGCAAGGCCCTCCCCCCTGCAATTCTCGATGAGGCGTTTACCCGCATGCAGGTCACCTATGACCCGCTGCACGATGCGCTCTCAACCGCAGCCAAACAGGCATTTGACGACGGTTTTCTTGGCCGTCAAATGCCAGATCTCTCCGGACTCTACGATTTGACGCTCCTCAATCAGGTTCTGGCAGAGAAAGGGAGAAAGGCCATTCAATGAGCACGAACGCACGTAATTTTCCTGCGCCGCTTCCGATTCCGGTCGACCCTCGAAGTCCAGCCCGCATCGGTGGAGCGCGAAAAAAATCAGCCGGTCTAGCGGCTCGTCCGTTCCACGGAATTTTGTCCGAAGTTCCCAAGGTCGGCTTGACCGACATCTGCCTGAGTTACCGCACCCAGAGCGGCGAACGCCTGCTTGCACTCGACCACATCAATCTCCAGGTGAAGGCGGGAGAGTTCCTCTGCATCGTTGGCCCTTCCGGATGCGGTAAGTCGACACTGCTGCACTTAATCGCCGGCCTGCACCGGCAAACCTCCGGCCAAGTCTTGATCGACGGCAAACAAGTTCAGGGCCCAGGCACCGACCGCATCCTGATTTTCCAGGAACTCGGCCTCTTCCCCTGGCTCACCGTGGGCCAGAACGTTGAGTTCGGCATGAAGATGAAAGGCATCGGCAAAGCGGAAAGGCAGGAGAAGACCCATTACTACCTGCGCCTGGTGCATCTCTCGCAGTTCAAAAACAGCTACACCCATCAGCTTTCCGGCGGCATGCGGCAGCGAGTGGCGCTGGCTCGCGCTCTCGCCACCGAGCCCGACGTCCTGCTGATGGACGAGCCCTTCGCCGCACTCGACGCCCAGACTCGCGACCTGCTGCACGATGAACTCGAACGCATCTGGGCCGAAACCGGTCGCACCATTATCTTTGTCACGCACAATGTGCGCGAAGCTATCCGCCTCGGCGATCGCGTGGCTCTCCTGACTTTCCGGCCCGGCCGCCTCAAGCGTGAATTTCCCATTGACCTGCCGCGCCCTCGCGTTCTAGAAGACACTCATGTAGCCCACGCCGCCCGCGAGATTCTCGACGAACTGCGCGAAGAAATCAACCGCTCCCTCGAAGTCGAATACAACGTGGGCGTGAAGCCCCGCGTGGAACCGGGAGTGGACCAACAACTATGAAGCGCGCCGCCCGCTTGATCATTTTCTACGCCGGCTTGCTCGGCCTGTGGAGTTTACTGGCCGAATTAAAGATCTGGCCGCCGTACTTGTTTCCCACGCCGTGGGGCGTCGGCGAAGCCCTTTTGGCCGGATTCAAAGATCACAGCTATTGGATCGCAATCGCCGTCAGCATGCGCCGCGTACTAATCGGCTACGCAATCTCCGTCGTCCTTGGCATGATTCTCGGCCTGGGCGTGGCCAGCAGCAAATTTCTCGAAGAAACCATGGGCGGATTGCTCGTGAGTCTCCAGAGTCTGCCCAGCATCTGCTGGTGGCCCCTGGCTCTGCTCTGGTTTGGCCTCAGCCAGAATGCCATTCTTTTCGTGGTCATCATGGGATCGCTGCTCTCAGTCACGTTGGCCATGGAGGACGGCCGCAAGCAGATGCCCAAAATCTACGGCATGGCAGGTCGCAATCTCGGCGCCAGCGGCTTCCAATTGTTCTGGTATGTGCTCTTGCCAGCCAGCCTTCCCTTCATCGTTTCCGGACTGAAGCAGGGTTGGGCCTTTGCCTGGCGCTCTCTGATCACCGCCGAAATGCTTTATCTGAGCTTGGGACTAGGTCAAGTGCTGATGATGGGTCGCGACTTGAACGACATGAGCGCCGTCATCGCCGTCATGATTCTGATTATTGCCATCGGGTACGTGGTGGATGGCCTTGTCTTCAAATCCATGGAGCGCCATTTGCAGCACAAGTGGGGTTTGACTCCGTCAACCTAGGCCCTTCGTCTGAAGAGAAACTCTCTCGGGCTTTCCGCAAATTAACGCTCCTTTAATACCGAAATGATATTGTTCGGAATCCCTATTAGTCTTGATTGTGATGACTTCCAGTTTTCGTTCGTGGCGCCAACCGACGCAACCAAACCCTTCCTAGAATTAATCTTCGAAAGATCCTGCGGAGTGTTTCGCTGAAATCCGCTGCCGTGAACGAGGTGACCTCGGTCACCATCCCGATTACAAAAGTCCAATAGTCTTTCGTTGCACCGTGGTACTTTGACCGTGCGCCCGCCCCTCCCTACGATGAAGAAAGCCGACAGTTACGGACGTGACGGCTGGCCGTGCGGCCGCATGCGGCCTGGGCTTTAGACTCAGTGATTTGGACCTGAGTGGAATTCAAGGAATCGCGGTCGGGCGTTAAACCGAGTTGTCCCCCGTCGACAGGAATTATGGCATCGCGCAAACAAAACGGCTTCTCCATGCTGGAACTGGCCATCGCCATCACCGTTTCGATGATCCTGGTGGCGTCGGTCACGGTCACGATGCAAACCACATTCAGGCAGCAATTGGTCAACGATGCTTACAACACCACATTGACTTCATTGCGGCGCGCTCGCGATCAGGCTGCGGCCGACATGCGGATTTACGTCGTAACGTTCGCCACTCCCACTGCTGGAAACGGAGGCACCATCACTGTGACCCAAAACACGGCAGCGGGCCCGGTTTTGTTCGTTGCCAACTTGCCTCCGCAGGTCACTTTTCACCTGGAGCCGGGACTGCCGAACACGATCGCGACTACTCCGGACGGTTTTGGCACGGCAGCGAGCGTATTTGATTTTGACCAGCCACCGAGCGCCGCCGGCGGCAGCAACGTTATCTATTTTCAGCCGGACGGCAGTGCGCAAGACTTGCTCGGTAATGTCAACAACGGAGTGGTTTACCTGGGAACTCCAGGGCAAATGCCAACTTGCCGCGCGGTCACGCTGTGGGGCTATACCGGCCGCATCCGGGGATGGCAACTGGTTCAGGTCGCTGGAGTATGGAGTTGGGTGCAATCATGATCACCAAGCGCTTTACATCGTTGCGGAAAACCGAGCAGTCTGGCTTCTCACTTCTTGAAGTCATGTTCTCCATGATCATTCTCGCTGTGGGGATGCTGGCTACGCTGGCGTCGCTGGGCATCACGATCGGCGCGAATGAGACTTCACAAGAAGATATGTTGGCCCGGCAAGTGGCGTCGGAGGCGATGGAGAGCATCTTCAACGCGCGCAACAGTTCGCAGTTGGGTTTCAGTGCTATCAACAACGTCGGCGTCGGTGCTGGCATTTTCGTACCCGGTCCGCAGGTACCCAATTGCCCCGGGCCCGATGGTATTTTGGGTACGGCCGATGACGGCGGATGTAAGACTGCCGGCGGAGCGGCATGTCCCGTCGAGTGCCTGACCGAGCCTGGACCCGATGGCATCATGGGCACGCCTGACGATGTAATTATCTCGCTGACAAACTTCACTCGCACGATTGCGATCACGCAACTGCTGGATGGCGCCGGCAACACCATCCCCACGCTGGTTCAGGTCACCATCACGGTCAATTACACGGTCCCGAACCATGGGGGTACGAAATCCTATGTGCTTGATGAATACATTTCGTCGTACCACTAGACCGGAACTGATGCGGCACGCATGCATTTCGAGTCGTGGCTTCTCGCTGCTGGAGCTGATGATCTCCGCCGCCATCGGAGCCGTCCTCGTCGTGACCGCCGCTAATTTGTTCAGCCGGGCTATGAAGGCGAGCTGGATCGCTTCGCAGCGGGCGGAACTGCAGCAAGACTTTCGCTCTGCCAGCAATCTGTTGCAGCGCGACATCAGCATGGCCGGCGCGGGAGCGCTGGGCCAGCAAGGCATGGCGACCAGCGCCGTGGGCTTGCCTTTCGGTCTGGGAACTCTGCCGGTTTATCCGTGCAGCGGTCTCGTGACGTGCAATTACATCAACGGCGCGCCTGTGGCCTACCCGACTTCCGGGGGCGTTCCGTTCATTTATTCGATTATTCCCGGCCCAAATCTGGGAATCACGGTCAACGCGGCTCAAGGTCCCACCGACATCATTACGGTTGTGACAGCCGACGCTAATCTGGCGCTGAACTGTTACACAGCAGCTATCAATGCTGCGGCAACAGTTGTGACCTTTCAGTTGCCCAGCCCCTTACCGGGAACTTGTGTGCTGCCGACCGGCGTTGCCGCGCCGCAGCCCCTGAATGCCGCCGTTGTTGGCCTGCAGGCGGGCGATATGATCCTGTTTGGCACCAAAGCCGCGGGCGTGGTCACCGGCGCCGTGGCCACTTGTCCGCCAACCGGCACGAATACGGCTTGCTTCACGGTTCCTTTTGCCGGCACTGATCCAGGTCATATCAACCAGCCCACTGCTCCAAATGGAAGCCTGTTGCAGTTTGTTGGCCCCGGGGCCCCGGCCTCCACGGCTATACCGGTCTCGGCGGTACGCCTGATAGCCGTGACTTACTATCTGGCCATTCCTCCGGCCACGGGCTTACCCACGCTGATGCGCATTCAAAGCGGAAAGGCTCCGGCTCCCGTGGCGGAAAACGTCGTGTACCTGAAGTTCACGTATGACGTCTACAACAGCGGAGTGGTCAGCGCAAATCAAGCAACGCTGCCCGCAGGCACGAACCCTGGCATGATCACGAAGGTGAACATTGCGCACATGAGCATGCGCAGCCAGCAATCGAAATACGCGGGCATCGGCTATCAAGGTCTTGATCTGCAGACTTCGATTGCCGCCCGCAACCTGACTTCGCAGCAGGAATACCCGATTTCGGGCTCGGCTTATTGATATGCATCTCATACGGGCGGAAGGAAAAAAAGGAAATCGTTGGGGAAAAACGAGGAGAAACACGATGCCTAGCGCTAAATTCGCTTCACGAGGATTCACGCTGATCGCGTCCCTCTTGTTGACGTTGCTTTTGTCGGGATTCGCCATCGCTCTGCTCATCATGGTCAACACCGAGCAGAAGGTCGGCGCGGCCGATCTCAGCAACAACTACACCTATCGTGCGGCCGAAGGCGCCATGGAAAAGATGACGTCCGACCTGGCCAACACCTTCCAAAACATTCAAGCGCCCACCGCCGGCCAAATTTGTGCCGTGAGCAACAACCCGCCCACCTGGGACCCGACGGTCACGTTTACGGGGGCGGCAGGAGCCTATAACGTGACCCCGGTCAACCCGGGAGCAGCTAATCCCTGCACAGCACCGCTCAATCCGGTATGGGGCCCGATTCAGTCAGGGCCGGACGCGGGTTTGTACGCGCAGATTATCCCGGTCACGATGAACGTCACCGCGCAACGGGCTCTGGGAAACACTGAGACCGTCAGCATGACGCGCTTGGCCGAAGTGGCGCTGATCCCGGTATTCCAGTTCGGCGTATTCTCCGAGTCCGATCTATTCTTTGGCCGCAGTCCGGACCTTGGCTTTGCGGGCCGCGTGCACACTAACGGCGATCTCTACCTGGGCGTGGCGGACTGCTGCAACCTGGTTTTTGGAGACAAGATCAGCGCCTTCGGGAATGTGATCCGCCAGCAGATGGATAACGGAATTGCCACCGTCGGCAATAACAACAGTGGCACTGTAATGATTCCTACCACCAGTGGCGGTTGTTCCGCGCAAATGGCGAACCTCGCAGCCGCAACTCCGAGCGCCACTTGCGTTGACGTCTCCACCACTGCTCTTGGCGCCACCAACGGGAGCGTCTCCGGCGGCCACGCTTCGGCGCAGGTGCCGGCCTGGTACAACGTTTCACTCGGTACGCCCTATCAAGGCTACATCATCGACGGCAACGGCATTCTGGTTCCGGCCCCTCCCAAGGACGGCCCCAACGGCACCGGCGCCACTGACTTGACGCTGCCCTTTGTGAATGGCACGAACTTTCCCTACCAGATCATCCGCCGCCCGCCGCCGGGCGAAGCGGTAACTTCCTTGCTGGGTGGATCTCGCCTCGCCAATGAAGCTCAGATTCGGGTCCTGCTCAGCGACAAAGAAGCCGATCTGCATCTTCCCGGCTGGAACGGGGACGCAACCCAAGACGTGCAATTGGCCAGCATGGTTCCCCCTGCCGAATTCGTGAACACACCTGGGCCCTTCGCGACCACGGGTGGAGCACAGAGCGGAATCATCGTCAACGGAAACACTTACTACTTCGGCGAGAGTGCCTGCGGCGCGGGCTCTGTGGGCAACGTATGCACTCAGGGCGACCCCAATTTCGTTTGGCCGCCCTGGGTTCCCGGAGGCCCCACATCGGTGCACAATGTAACCAGCGCCGAGTGGCCTATCATCAACGGCTGGCTGCTGGTCGAGGTTCTTAACGCAAACACTGGCCTTTGGACTGGCGTCACGAAGGAGTGGTTGCAATTGGGTTTTGCCCGCGGATTGCAGGTGCCTACTGCTCCTGGGAGTGCGGCGGGGCAAGCCACCAACACGATCGGCGCCACCGGCAGCAACTTTCTCGCGGACCACAAGAACGCAATTCTATATTTCCAGATGACAGCGGATCGCAACGGCGACGGTACCATCAGCAACAATGTTCTTGGTGGCGTCCCTCCCGGCGACAAGGTGACTTTCAACTCTGTCTACAATGGGGGAGTATCGACCACTCCCACTCCCACGACTTACTTCGGTGCAAACTCGCAATACAACTGGTACCCCATCAACCTCTATGACGCCCGCGAGGGAGAAAACTGGGACGCAGCCGGCACCTTCGCTCAAGGCACTGGGACCCCCAACGGCATCATGAACGTGGTTGAACTGGACGTGGGAAACCTGAGGCGCTGGCTCCTCGGCCAGACTGGCACGACCGGGAACACGGTGAACTTTTCAACCCAGAACGGTTATGTCCTTTACTTCTCGGACCGGCGGGGCGAGCAATATAACCCGGCCGTCTCCCTCACCCAGCTGATCGGCGAATACGGGTATGAGGACACGGTCAACTATGTCAACGCGGCTAATAACTTCAGGCCCAATGGAACTCTCGAGCCCGTAAACTACAATGGCATCTCTCCGGAAGATGTCAACCAGAATGGCGTGCTCGATATCTACGGCGTCAAGACAGTTGGCGACGCTTTCGGAACTACTACTGCGAACGACACCGACACGGTGAATCCTCCCACTCCCTTCGCCCCCGGTCATCGAATTGCGACCTTCACCATCGGCCGTGCCAACCGTGTCACCGGCGCACGCCATGGGCTGAAACTAGTGGACGGCTCACTCGGCAATCTGCCTACCATGCCGCCGGGCAATGCCACGAACAACTGCTCGGTAACCGCAGCCAATCCGACCGGTTGCGGCGGCTTTACGGTCGCCGCGGAAAACCCTGTTTACATCCAGGGAAACTACAACTCCAACTGCGCAGCCGCCGGTGGCGCCGACTGCACGCCGGGCAACACCAACTATGACGCCACCTGGAACAGTCCTCCGGGAGCGGAGCCAACCCACGCGGCTGCGGCTGTAATTGCAGACGCGGTTACTGTGCTCTCAAACAACTGGCAGGATGCCGGCGTAACCGGTGCGCTCTATTCCGGCAGCCTGGTAAATCCGATCAATCCGAGCTTCCAGAGCGTTCCCGCTATCACACCGAACAGGGTTGCCGTGACCACCCACTATCGCGTGGCCATTGCTGGCGGCAAGAACATCGCCTTCATCAACACCACCCAGAACCCGGAGTTTGCTTTCGGTATGGACGGCGGCGTCCACAACTTCCTGCGCTTCCTGGAGGATTGGGGCGGCGTGGCGTCGCAGCAGCAACTGAATTACAAAGGCTCGCTGGTCAGCCTCTACTTCAGCACCTACGCGACCGGCACGTTCAAGTGCTGCAACCTGGTGTACAACCCGCCGAATCGTAATTACATATTCGACCCGTTGTTCGCTTCGCCTACGAACCTGCCGCCCGGAACTCCAATGTTCCGCAACGTTGACAACCTGAGTTACCGTCAGAACCAGGTCGCGCGCATCAACTAATACGTAAGGAAAGAACGAAGGACCCCGAGTACGGGGTCCTTTATTTGTTGCTCGATGTTCGTCTGAAACTCGCAGCCTGGTCAGCCTTCGTTACTCCGTCCCGAATCTCTTCAGATCCTCCGGTCCATCGGCCAGCGCCACCGCCTCTTTGCCCTGGACCAATTCGCGGACCTTTTCCACCACGTCAGGATTGGCCAAGGTGGTGATATCGCCAGTGCTCATGTTGTTGGAGAGGGCTGCGAGAATTCGCCGCATGAGCTTGCCGGATCGTGTTTTCGGCATATCCGGAACAACAAGGATCCTGCGCGGGCGCGCGATCTTGCCAATCATGGTTTCAATGGCCTTGTTGACCTTGTCCACAATCGCCGGGCTGGCCTGTATACCCGGCTGCAGGGCGATATAGACTTCGGGCACGCGGCCTTTGATTTCATCCACCACCGGCACGACCGCCGCTTCCGCTACTTCGGAAACCGTCAGGCACGCAGACTCGATTTCTTTTGTGCCCAGGCGGTGGCCGGCTACGTTGATGACGTCATCCACGCGTCCGAGAATCCGGAAATAGCCATCCGCGGCCAGCACGGCTCCGTCAGCCGCAAAGTAGGGCCAGTCCTGCCATTTCTTGCTGTTGCGATCCTTACAGTATTTCGCGTAGTACTGAGTCACGAAGCGGTCGCGATCGCCCCAAATGGTTTGCATGATTCCGGGCCACGGATTGCGGATGCAGATGTTGCCCGCCTTGCCTGATCCCGCCGTGATTGGCTCGTTGTTTTCGTCGATAATTATGGGATAGATTCCAGGCACGCCCGGGCCTGCGCTTCCGGGCTTCATGGGATCGAGCGCGGGCTTGGTGCTGCACAGGAATCCTCCGTTTTCGGTTTGCCACCAGGTGTCGACAATCACGGCTTCGCCTTTGCCTACCGTATCGTGATACCAGCGCCAGACCTCGGGCTCGATGGGTTCTCCCACGGTGGTCATGTGCTTGAAGTGGTAGTTGTACCTTGAGGGTTCGTCGTGGCCGGACTTGCGCAACATGCGTATCGCTGTGGGCGAAGTGTGGAAGATGTTGACGTCCAGGCGCTCGGCGATTCTCCATACTCTTCCGGCATCGGGGAAGGTAGGCACGCCTTCGTAAAGCACACTGGTGGCGGCCAAGGCCAGCGGGCCGTAGACGATGTAGGAGTGACCCGTGATCCAGCCGATGTCAGCCATGCACCAATACACGTCTTCGGGATGAATGTCCTGAATGTACTTGGAGGTACCGGCAACGTAGGCGAGATAACCACCGGTGCGGTGTTGGCAGCCTTTGGGCTTTCCGGTGCTGCCGCTGGTGTACATCAGAAACAGCGGCGCCTCCGCATCCATGGGAACGGGCGGCACGATTTGACCCGCGAATTTGGGGAGAATCTCGTCAACCCAGAAGTCGCGGCCTTTCACGAACGGCGAAGCGGATGCACTCTTGCCAGCGTGACGCCTCCAGACCAAGACCTTGTCCACGTGTTGGCCTTATTGCTTAGCAATATCCAGCGCTATGTCGGCGGCCGCTTTGTGGTCGATCATCTTGCCGTTGCGGTAGTAGCCATCCATCGTGATCAGGACGCGGCTGCCCGAATCGGCGGCGCGCATGCCGCAAGCTTCGCCGCTGAAGCCGCCAAACACAACCGAGTGAATCACGCCCAGGCGAGCGCACGCCAGCATGGTGACGGGCAACTCGGGGACCATTGGCATGTGAATGGTGACGCGATCTCCGCTCTTCAGACCGCAGAAATCGCGCAGCAACGCCGCGAATTCATTCACTCTCACATACAGCTCGCGGTAAGTAACTGAAACCGGCGTCTCCTCTTCCGGCTCCGGCACGAAGATCAGCGCGGCTTTGTTCTTGTACTTGGCAAGGTGCCGGTCCACGCAGTTATAGGAGGCGTTGATCTTGCCGCCGACGAACCACTTCCAGAACGGCGGATCACTGCTGTCGAGCGTGGTGTGCCAGTACTGGGCCCAGCTGAGAAGATCGGCGTACTCGCGAAAGCATTCCGGGAAATTTTTTTCGCTGAAGCGTTCCATGATGCTGGGATCGGTCAGGTTCGCCTGGCCGACAAATTTCGCTGAAGGATAATAGTATTCTTCCTCCCGCCAATGAACTGCGATCTGGGCCTCGGTGGCTTCACCCACAACTTGCGGTTTCGGACGTATTTCCGCCATAACGGTTACTCCTTAGAAGTGCGGGATCGATCCCGCTAATCCGCCGCCTTGGCTCCGGCCTCAGCCCAAATGCGGATGCCATGCGTCTCTTTCAGCAGCAGACTTCCCACGATAAACGTCATGCCGGCCACAATCATCGGGTAATAAAGTCCGGCATAAATATTACCGGTGGCCGCAACGGACGAGAGGCCAATCAACGGGAGCAACCCGCCAAACACTCCATTCCCTATGTGATACGGCAGGGAAAGCGAAGTGTAGCGAATCTTCGCCGGGAAAGCCTCAATCAGATAGGCGGCGATCGGACCATAGACCAGACACACATAAAGAACCTGAATGAAAATCAGCAGCACCAACATGGTGGTATTGGGATTCGGCGCTTCCTTGACAGGCACCAATGCGCCCGTTGCATCCGTGGTCATGGCCGTGAGCGAAATCGCTCCCGTCACTTTGTTGCGGGCGGATTTTACTGTAACCACGTTATTCCCCGCGGCCCGCTCCATAGCCTTGTAGATGGGAATGTAGGTAAGTACTCCGAGCAGGCAGCCAGCCATCATGAGCTTCTTGCGTCCGATGCGGTCGGAGAGCGCGCCCACCACGGTGAAGAACGGCATCCCGAGAAGCAGAGCGATCGCGACCACAATGTTGGCGGTTTTGACATTCACTTTCAGAATGGTCTGCATATAAAACAAAGCGTAGAACTGCCCGGTATACCAGACCACGCCTTGGCCCGCCGTCGCTCCGAAAAGCGAAATCAGGACCTGTTTCAGATTGGGCCATTTAGTGAAGGCATCCTTGAGCGGCTGCGTGGAAGTCATACCCGCGGCCTTAAGTTCGGCGAAGATGGGCGACTCCTTCATCTTCAGCCGGATGTAGAGCGAGATCATCACCAGGATGATCGAGACGAGGAAGGGGATGCGCCAGCCATAAGCCGCGAAGTCCTCTTTCGACATCGAGTTGTTGCGTCAACAGAATCACGACCAGCGAGACGAACAGACCCAGCGTTGCCGTTATCTGGATGAAGCTGGTGTAGAAGCCGCGTTTGTTGTCGGGGACGTGCTCGCCCACGTACACCGCAGCCCCGCCGTATTCTCCGCCCAGGGCCAGGCCTTGTAAGATGCGGATCAATAGCAGCACGATCGGAGCGAACCAGCCCGCGGTCGCGAAGGATGGCAACAGGCCGATGACAAACGTCGAAAAGCCCATGATGGAGAGTGTTACCAGGAAGGCGTACTTGCGTCCCACCAGGTCGCCGATGCGGCCGAAGAAGAGTGCGCCGAACGGCCGCACCAGGAAGCCGACCGCGAAGGTGGCTAGGTAAGCGATGTAGGCGAACGTGTCGTTGCCGGGTGGATAAAACTTCGGGCCCAAGATCGCCGCCAGACTGCCGAAAATGTAGAAGTCGTACCACTCGATCATGGTGCCGACCGATGAAGCCATGATCACGCGCCAGATGCTGTACTCGGCCTTACCAGGTGCCGCCACGGCAGCATTCGCCATAACTTCCTCCATTTGCCCGAACTCTTCGGTCCCTGACCGGCAGTGTGCATCGGTTGCAGTCTCAGGCACTACACAGCTATGGACGCGCCGGAGATGCACTCGCCGCTCATGTTGGAGCAGCAACTCCATCTCCGGCGTCCCAGGCCGCAAGCATTGTACCGCTAAACGCAATGCCCGCGGTCCCGTTGTTTAGAAGGTAAAGACTGGTCCGAACTCGTTGCGCCAGTTGTGGGCCTGTCGAGTCAAAGCAGGTCCAAACTGCAGGTATTCCGGTTTGATCACGCCGCCGGCCTCGTGGTTATTGGCGGTGAACGTGACGATGTAGCTGGTTTCCTGGACAAACGTCACCCACTTGTTGAGACGATAGGTGAGTGAGGCGGTGTCGAGGTCAGTGCGGCCGAGGTGATTGCCGCGCTGGGCGTCGGCGTAGTTCGCCCGGTCTGTGCCCCATTGCAGGTGGAGCATCCATCCTGAATTAGGGCCTTCGGGATTGGCGTTGAAGATACGCGAGAGGGGGAAGCTCATTTCAGCGAATCCCCCTGATCCGCCGACGGGTTGAAGTTTCGCTGCCTGGACTGGAGTGCCGGGGCAGTCCGTGGTGGCAGCCAATACCGGGTCTTTAATTCCCCCAGCGCAGCCGAACAGAATGGCACGTCCACTTTCTGAAATGCCAGTCACATCGGTTGCATCAACCAGCGCGCCCAGGTTGTTGTAGACATCGTTGAGCTGGCCGCCGAAGAAGAATCGCATGTCGTTCCCGCGATAGAACTTGGCGACGAAGGTTACCCAGGGTGTGGGCAACTGAATCTCGGCGGTGTAAAGGTTCTGCGGGTTGCCCACCTGAGCGCCAGTGGGAAACAGGCTGTACAAAGTGCACGTCCCTGACGCCGGGCAGTTGGAAGCCCCTACCCAGGCTGCCACGCTGTCGAATCCAACATTGGGTACGGTAAGGTTCGTCAAGGGAGTTGGGACAGTGCAAGGCGTAGCTTCGCAAGTGAAACTGGTCGCCACCTGTTTCTGGTGGGGAATGAGTTCTTGCATGCGGGAATGGTGGCCGCTGAAAATCAGTTGAGCCGGCGCCACACCTTTCCCGTTGTGGGAGAGTGGGAATTGGAAGACCACGCGGGCTTCCACTCCAGGTTGATCGGACTCGGCGCCCACCGCGTCACCGAAGCGCAAGTGCTGGTCCGTGGTAAGGCCGGAGGAGCCCTGCGTCGACAGCACGAGCGCGACTTCGGGCTGAATCTTCAGCTCGCCGGCATGAAATTGTACGCCGGTCCTGAACTGGGGAATGCGCTCATACAACGTCCCCATGCCCACGCCCAATCCCGTGGTCTCGAACAGGGCGGGGAGAGTGGATGAGATCAGCGACCAATCCTGGCCGAACTCCGCAAACCAGGGCAGGCCGCCGAGTGTGTGGTCGATGCGCATCCAGGCCAGGCGGAGAGAGAACTGGTTGGAGCGAACGCTGCTGATGTTGCGGTTGCTGACGTCGGTGTAGTCGCCTTCAAAGTCGCCTTCCACGCGACCGGTGACGGTGAAGCCCGAATTCTTCGGAACCCATTCCGTCTGCAAACCGATGCGGAAACTTCGCGCCTTGAGATGCACCTGGGGGTTGTGGTCGGGAGTGGCGGCAGCGGTGTCGCCTAGCAGGAGCGGGAGTGGCCAGTCCTGGCTGCCGAAAGTGGCCCCACCGCTGGAGGCTGTGTCGGAGACGGCGCTGGCTTTGTAGAGGCCGTAGAGTTTCATATTGGCGCCGCTTCCCAGTTTGATGTCCGGAATAATTCCTCCTTGCTTGGGCGCGTCGATGGGCAACACTCGTACCGGAGCCACCGCCGGAATGACCGTTGGTCCCGCCGGCTTTTCTGGCGGAGGTGCGGCTGCCGCCTGGGTGGCAAGAGCCGCCGTCGCCGGAGCCACCGCCGGGGCGGAGGGTTGCGCTGCCGGGCCGGCCGCCGCTGACAAATCCGCGGCGTTCAGTATTCCTTTACGGGAGAGTGCTTCCACGAGGGCTTGAAATTGAGCGTTGGGCGCGGCATTTCGGATGGCATTGGCCTCGGTCGGCGCCAGAACTCCCTTGGTAACGAGCACACCGAGCAACGCCGTGACACTGGCATCCCCCGCATTGGGGGTCAGGCTCGGAACGGCAGCAATGGGTGCGCCCTCCGTAGTGGTCGCGTTCGTTGAATTGTCTTTTGCTGCTTTTGCATCGTTGCTTCCTGCCACGACGGGCACAGCCGTGATGGCCAGCACTAACAGGCTTGAAAGCCACATTTTCAGCGTCGACATAGACGGGTCTCTCCTCTTTTTCCGCCCAACTCATGCTTGGGCACACATATGGGGCGCAAAGCTAAAACATCTTTACGAGCGATGTCAAGGCGGGATTGCCTTGGGTGGTGGCTAGATAAGGTTTAAGCCACTACCTTGCCTTGGGAATCCTCTGGTTCCCCTTCAGCTCAGGCCCTGCTGCAGAACATGGACGGGAACGCTACGATGGTTTCGCGATAGAAGTGGAAAGATTCCCATTTCGGGGCGGATGGAGACCTTTGAGAGCGGGATTGACCATCGCTCGGGGCCGTCGATGTTGAATAATGTTCGTGTGCAGTCAGAAACTCTCACCCAGCGACAGATATTGTCGGTCCGTTGTCCGATGTGCCGGGCGCTACCGAAGGAGCGGTGCACTCTGAGCACAGGGCACCCGTCCGCCAAAACGCATCTCGCCCGGAGTGTAGCCGCCGCCAAGGCTCCCGCACCTGAGAACTCGGGTCAAGCCGTTTTTCGAATCCTGAAGAACGCTGCAAGCCGCGGTCTTCGCGTCTTCTTTCAAAGGTAGCGCACTAGATTCGCGGCTTTCGGTGTTTAATCTTTCGTCGATCGCGGCGAAGGAAGCACATCATAGAGGGGCTGCGCCGGCTTTACTGCCGGGTTCTCCTCGGCCACCGAAATTGCCAGAATGCGTATCCTGTCGTTATCCGGCAACGTAATGGTCTTCGTACCGGCTGGCAGATCGATCGGGTACGCGAACAGATAGGAGTAACTGTAGGGAACGTTCTCGCCGGCGGCATTGTGATGATGCGAGCAGTACCACGCCAGGCCGGCGCGCTTGATATAGCCCGGCTTGATGCCCGTCATCTCGCCGTAGTCATCATGTGAAGTGTCCTTCGAGGTCCACTGGCGATCATCCCACTGACCGATGAATCCTCCCCAATCCTCGATAGTGAGGTCCACCTTGGTGTTGCCAAGTTGGAATGTCGCCTTCTGGTCGCCATCCGCCGAGGCCGCAAGCACGTACACGCGGTTATAGTGGCCCACTGGCAGAACCATCGTCTGCCCTTGTGCTGCAACCGCGTTGGCCACGCCGGTCCGAGCTGAAACGAGCTGAAATTGCACATCGTTAAATGTGATCTGCGAGGGCAGCATTTCCGCCGGCAGCGCGTTACCCTTGCCGTCAAATCCGCCGCCCTGCAATTTCTCTCCGTCATTGCTGGCGGTGGCCAAAACATAGCGCAGTTTTACCGGCGCTGAATGCACCACAGCAACTCTGGTGGGAGCGCCAGCCAGTTTAACCGCGAAGGTGCGCGGTTGGTATGCCGAGAACGAGGTGACCAGTGCGCCGCTGCTCACGGGGATGCCCGCGACCGGTTGCTCCTGCCCATTTACGATCCGCGCCGATTCTATTGCCTTGTGGAAGGATATTTTCACGTCCCTCTGCGGCCGGCCTTCCAATTCAACCAGGCGTACGATGATCTCGTCGCTCTGTTCGGCCTTCTTCAGCGCCAGCACTCGAATTCGCGGATTGCTCACTTTCAAGAAAGAAAACTCCTTCCCCAGCGTTCCCGCGTGCTTGGTGGCCTCAAACGCGATGAGGGGAGCGTTCAACCGCTGCGCTTGCCAGTCCGTCTGACTCTGCCGCCAGTCGGCGAAGTGCCCGGCGAGGCCGTAGACGAACTCGTGATGTCCTAAATCCTGTGTGCCCTGGTCTCGATACCCTCCGCGAGTTCCGGGGGTTCGGATCAACGTGAGCCGAATGGTGTGGTCGTTCGGTTTATCCGATCCGTTCTTGCAATCGGTCAGGATAGTCGCGCCGAACTCGCCGCTCATGTCTGTGAGGTCGATCCATTGATGGGACGGTACTTCGAACTTTTTGGGCTCGGCCGTTGCCCGCTCGATGGTGCCGATGTCCCAGTTATAGGTGGCCACTTGATTCGAAGCTGTCAGCGGGAAAGTCGCCTTCAGATTTGATTCCTTCGTGTTCCAGTCGATCGCGTTTGCGAACTCCACGCGCTTTCCGGCATCCCCTGCTGAAAGGCTAATAGTTTGTACAAAGCGAGAGCCCGCGGTTTCGCGCGAGACTTCAATTGCCACGCGAGCCGGACCATTTTCCACGACTCGAATCTTCGTCGGACCGCCGACGTAAGCTTTCGGCGCCGCCTGCTCCTGATCCCAATCCATGTTCCAGGCGGGCCAGTGCTCGGGATTATCGTAGGAGATGGCAAGCCGCGCGGGCGCGGCCAGCAGTTCCCTGCCCGCAGATTTGTCGAAAATGCTGGCCACGTCGCCATCGGTGTTCAGCTTCACACGGTAGTACTGGTTCTCGAGCGAGTGCTCCGAGACTTTCATGCGGTAAGCTTCGGCCGCGCCGGGCGGGCTGCACATCGTAAACCGTGTAACCCAACGGAGGGCACATGTGGCCACGAAGATTACTTTGCCGTTTCGAAATCTGCGCCGGAACTTCATTGTTCCATCCGGGCCGATGACATGCACGACTTTCGGCATTAGCAAAGGGAAGATTAATGCTCGCTTCCACCAACATCTTCACGCGCAATGTTCAAGGGGTTGAAGATCACGAGCGGGACAGCCTTTCGTCTCCGTGTTCAGGGTAGCGGAGACAGCTTCCGTGGCGTCGCTGAGCACGCCGGCGAACTGGTTCATCGCAATTACGTCATCGTTCCAAGCGAACTCGTAGGCTTTGGGAGTTGCCGTGCCGGCGGCAATGTCGTGGAACTCGCCACCCATCACCAGGTCCCAGGCATCATTCAAGCGCTGCAGTGGATATGGCCGCGCGCCCAGCCATTCCGCGGCCAGCGAAGCTTTCTCGGCGGCGTCGGCCAGCAATTCTTCTTTGCGCATCCATCGCTTCTGGTAAGCCTGCGACGTCAGCGAACCGGCAGAATGATTTGTGAGTTCCATTTCACCTGTGTAGCGCGGCAGTCCGGCTGCTTGAAAGGGCGTGATGTCCAGGAACATTTGTTCAGCATTCGCTGAGATCACGTGAACCGGACCATCCCCCACTTTCGCCGCGGACCGCTCGGAGTGCGGCTGCCGATCATCGAACTGGCCTTCCGGTGGCAGGCTGGTCGTGGCTTGCGTAACGATGGCTTCGAGGCGCTTCACGAATTCCGCGTCCGGAGCCCCTCCGATGTCGCCCGTGCCGTAATAGTGATAGTCGGCGAACACGCCACTGACTCTGCCGTTCTGCTCGACGCGCGCTGCCCAGTCTCCCTGATGCCGTTCCTGCGCCCGATCTTGATCGATGCGGGCAAGTACCCTTAGCTGGTTTCGCAGGTGTATGGATTCCGCAATGTCGTTCGGGTCGGATGCATGCCCGCTGTTCTGCTCCTGATCTAACTTCGCGCGCACCGCTTGCAACTTGCTTCGTACATCTTGAAGCGTTGTGTCGGACGGCAATGGAGACAACGGCTTGCTGAGATCGGTTTCGATGCCGCCATCATAAGCGCCGGGATTCAGCCCCGCCAGCACGCTTTCGCCATCCGGGCCCACCCACACGCCCACGTTGAACGGCGTGCCTTCCGGAGTTTTCTCCAGCGATTCCGGACCTCCGCCCGGAGCAGAAGATCCCCACACGAGCTTCTGGGTCGAGAATCCCTTCACTCCGGCGTGCGCAAGAATCGTAGGCAACGACGACGGAAATCCGAAGCAGTCGGGCAGCATGTATTCCGCGCTGGCACGGCCCAGCTCTTTGCGAAACCAGTTATTTCCGTAGAGAATTTGCCGGATGATGCTTTCGGCGCTGGGCGCGTTGACATCGCCCTCTTCCATGGACGATCCCGCAGGGAACCACCTTCCCTCATCGACGTACTTCTTGAGCCTGGCGAAATCGGCGGGGAAATATTCCTTCATGAAACGGTATCGGTTAGCGCCGCTGAAGTTGAAAACGTAGTGAGGATATTTGTCGAGCAGGGCGAAATTATCCTTCATGGTCTTGCGAAGATATTCGTTGATGACCTGGGGATACTCCCATCGCCATTCCGTATCGAGGTGGGCATAGCCGACTACGTAAAGAGTGGGCTGCTTCGTCAGATCAGGTTTTTCAGCGGTTTGTGCGGCGGCCGCGGTGAGCAATACCAGGCAGGCCAGTGTGATCGCTGCTGAGGGTTTGCCGAATCGTTCCATCCGGAATCTCCAAGGCTCGTATGTTACATGAGCGTTGACGGCAGCGCTCACGGTCGGTGGCGGGTTTGCTGATAGTCTCAAGTCAGAGCCTCAGGGAGAAACCAAGTCGTTGCCGCCGATTATCAATGCGCAGGGAATTTCGAAAGCCTTCGGAGCTAATCCGCTCTTCCAGAACATATCCTTTACGGTTTCGGAGGGCGATCGTATCGGGCTGATCGGTCCAAACGGCTCCGGCAAATCAACTCTCCTGCGGATTCTGGCTGGCGACGTGAGTCCCGACAGCGGGGAGATCGCGGCTCGAAAACGGATCCGCCTCTGCTACATCGAGCAGGATTCGAAATTTAATGCGGGTGCAACCGTCCGGTCTGTTGCCCAGAACGCAATGGAGCGAGCGGCGGTGCCGGAGTCGGAACGCGGCACTCGCTTCGCAGAGACTCTGGGACGGGCAGGCTTCGAAGACGTCGACGCGGAGGCGGCCGCTTTATCCGGCGGCTGGCAGAAACGGCTGGCAATCGTTGAAGCGCTGGTTCAGGGGCCGGACATTCTGCTTTTGGATGAACCTACGAATCATCTGGACTTGGCGGGAATCGAGTGGTTGGAAGACCTGTTAGAAGCGGCCGCTTTCGCCTGCGTGGTGGTCAGTCACGATCGCTACTTTCTGGAAAACGTTGCCACAGAAATGGCGGAGCTGAACCGGACTTATCCGGACGGAGTGCTGCGCGTGTCGGGAAGCTACAGCCGATTCCTGGAGAAGAAGGAAGAATTCCTGCACGCGCAGTCGAAGCGGCAAGAAGCACTGGAAAACCTGGTTCATAAGGAGATTGAGTGGCTTCGCCGTGGCGCCAAAGCGCGGACCAGAAAGTCCAAGGCGCGCATTGACAAGGCCGGCAAACTGATGGGCGAACTCGCGGACTTGAACGCGAGAAGCCAACGCGGAACGGCGCAGATAGATTTCTCCGCCACGGATCGACAAACCAAGCGGCTGATCGAACTCGAAAACGTCTCTTGCGAGGTTGGCGATCGCGCTCTGTTTACCGGCCTTAGTTGCGTGATTACCGCCGGAATGAAAGTGGGGTTGGTGGGGCCGAACGGTAGCGGAAAGACAAGTCTACTGCGCCTGCTGCGCGGAGAGTTGGCGCCAACCAGCGGAGAGATTCACCGTGCCGACTGGCTGCGCATTGTTTATTTCGATCAGACCCGCCAACTGGACCCCGATGTGACTCTGCGCCGCGCTCTCGCCCCTGAAGGCGATTCGGTCGTCTATCAGGACCGCATGATCCACGTGGCTTCGTGGGCGGCGAAATTTTTATTCGCCGGCGAGCAACTGAATCAACCAGTGGGCCGACTTTCTGGCGGCGAGCGGGCGCGAGTTTTGATCGCTCAGCTCATGCTGCAGCCTGCAGACCTTCTACTGCTCGACGAACCTACCAACGATCTTGACATCCCGACGCTGGACATTCTGGAGGAAAGCCTGCTGGAGTTCCGCGGCTCGCTCGTCCTGGTAACGCATGACCGCTACGTGCTGGACCGCGTCTCAACTGTGGTCCTCGGACTCGATGGGCTGGGCAGCGCCGGTCTTTTCGCCGATTATTCCCAATGGGAATCGTGGCAGGGAGAACGCGAGCAGTCGGCGAGAAACGGTGCACAAACTGCCGCGCGCTCGGCCGTCCCTGCGGAGAGCCCTGGGCAGTCGCCGGGGAGAAAGAAGCTGTCGTACTTAGAAGCGCGCGAATATGACACGATTGAGCACCGCGTCGCCGACGCAGAACAAATACTGCAGTCGAAACGCGCCCAACTTGAAGACCCGGAGATTGCCAGCGACGGTCCGCGCCTGGTGACGGCGCATGCGGAGATGGAAGAGTCGCAGGACAAAGTGGATGCGCTCTACGCACGCTGGGCCGAACTGGAGAAGAAGAAAGACTGAACTTGCTTCTCCTCTTGGATCCGGCTCAGGCTGCCAGACAGCGATGATCGCGGCTCGCGTCCTGTTTTCGACCTTGTTCAGCTAGAAAAATACCGAATCCACCACGCAGCCGCCTTTGGACTGCGTGGTTGACCCGGCGATTCCCATCAGACGAGCCCAGAACCTCAGTGACCGTCGAGACATCCCTTCTGACCCAGGCTGTTGGGGTAGCCAGTCCCCGTATTGTAGGCGTTGTTAGACCATTCGCCCTGAATCTTCCACTGCGTACTATTGCTAAAGGTAACCAACGGAACATTGAAGGTCCAGGCGCATTTATCTCCATTCTCCTGGCCCCTCTTGTCATACCAGGCGCCCGGGCTGTCTGGATCGGTACGCGCTTCAGAAAGTTCGTGTCCGCTGACGTTGGCCAATGCCGCCAAGCCTTGCGAGTGCAGGCCGGAAGTGTCCTGAGGGTCGCATCCCGCGTCACCGTCGAGGTTAAAGAAGAAAGCCACTTGTACGGTGACGCCGCTGCACGATCCAAAAGTATGGTAAGCGCAGTAGCCGGCGTTGCCCCGCTTTACGTCAACGTAGACAGGATAGTAGCCGTTGCTGACAGGACCGGTGATCTCTTTGCACACTTCGGCCACGATCGCGGAAGTCGAACTTCCATTGGAAGCGGTGGATAGGTCGATGAGGTGGCCGTCATGAGTAACCGATGGGCCGACCTGACCATTGGAGCCAGTGTATTCATCCGAGGTCTTGGCGTAGTTGGAGTTGCTGAAACCGGTGTACCAGGAATCGAGGCCCGTGATCTTGTCCCCAACAAAAGAGGAATTGTTCCAACTGGGCCCCCAGTAAATTGCATCGCTCACGACCGAAGGCATGATCACGCCGCCATGGTAGGTCATGTTGGGATTGTTCCCCCTCGAAATGCGCCCGAATGGGTTAAACCCTCGCGCCCAGTGGATTCCGAGCATGGGGGGCTCGTGCTGTGCATTCAAGGCGGACAGGTCTTGCGGACTGGATGCCGGGGAATCCGCGCTTTGGCCGAATGAGAATGTTCCAAACGCTAAAACTACGCATAGAAGCAAAATCTTCGTCTTCATGATGTGGCTCCTCTGGGAAGTGTGGAAGTGTCTCGATTGAGATTGCTCGAATTGTTCGGACCGAGCGCGCGGATTATGCCCCGCGTATTGAGGTAAGTCAATAGGGAACTTCCCTGATCCTGGCACGTTGCCTGGAAGAAAGCTGAAAATGGTCCTCCTCCCACGTCCCGTCTAGCGTGGCGCCAGACAAAAGGCGATGATCGTATTTCCTCGAGTGCCCGTGCCGTCTTCCACCTCTTTCACCAAGGTTGATTCGAGATCGTCGGGATCGGGCTTCATCTCGCAGGCGGCAATCTCCTCGTCCCAAGCTCCCTGGTAGCAGAGTTCGCAAACCCCCAAGCCATCTTCGGAGCGGACCGGCGGTCCAAAAACGCGGCAGGTCATGGGGCGCGATTCGTAGAGTTCGCAATTCCCTGTTTCAGGATCAAGCGCGGGGCATGGCTCTTCGTTCGCGAAATCAGCAAAACGTTGGGACGTTTCTTCTCCTTCGTTCAACAACCCGCTCACCGGATCACCCGGAAAATCTGGCGACAAGCGGACGACCGCCTCGCGAGCGCGTTCGCGCACGCGGTCCGCACGCTCAGGCGCACATTCTTCGAGAGCGGTAAGCCCCCGCCGCAAGCGCAGGGCATCGAGCTGATTGATGGGAAAAACGCCGATGCAGCACTGCGTGCACCCCGGGCGGCAGACTAACCAGCCCCCGCTGCGGCGCGTGGCCTCGGCCAAGGCGGAATCAACGATCTGAATCAGCGCCTGATCATTAGGCCTGTGGAAACATGACGAAGTCTCAATCATACAACTCAGGCGTGCTCTATCCACTTCTGCGTCACGGATGTTCAACCTTTACATCCTCCCGTATATTGGAATGAATGGCAGAACGATACTTCATCGGCGTGGACGTCGGCGGCACGAAAGTTGCGGCTGGCTTGGTAAACTCCGCCGGCGAAATCGCTCACTGGACGCGAGTCCCGATGGTGGCAGCGGACGCTGCCGCCGGCTTGGCCGCTGTGAATGCCGCGATTGACTCGGTCTGTGCGGCGGCCAGGCCTGATTCGGAATCGTGGGGCTCAATCTCCGGCATCGGGATCTGCGCTCCTGGCCCGCTCGATCCCCGAACCGGCATTGTGATTAATCCTCCGAATCTGCCTGGTTGGCGCAATTTCCCTCTGGCCGACTTGATATCGAAAGCCTATCGCCTGCCGGTTCGCGTCGACAATGATGGCAACGCCGCCGCGTTAGCGGAAGCCTTATGGGGTGCCGGCCGTGCCTATCGAAACGTTTTCTGTGCCACGATCGGCACTGGGATTGGCACCGGGATAGTGTTCGATCGCCGCATCTATCACGGCCGCACCGGAGCCGCAGCTGAGGGCGGCCACATCACCATCGACTACCGCGGCCCGCGGTGCGCATGCGGCAAGCTGGGTTGCATCGAAGCTCTCGCGTCCGGGCCTGCCATCGCTCGACGAGCTTCCGAAAAAATCGCGGCGGGCCGCCGCTCTGCTGTTCTGGAATATGCCGGAGGCCATCTGGACGGCATCACCAGCGAGATGGTGGGTCGAGCCTGCGTTGCCGGAGATCAGCTGGCCAAAGAGGTCTTACAGGAAACCGCCATGTTCCTCAGCGTGTGGCTGGGCAACATCGTGGACTTGCTTGAGCCGGACGTGATCATCTTTGGCGGGGGCGCTGCGCCGATCCTGCAACCGTTCTTTGGAGAAATACATGATCGGCTTCCCACGTGGTGCGTGAATTTGCATGCGCAGGAAATCCCGCTGATGACTGCCCACTACGGCGCCGATGCAGGCATCGCCGGAGGCGCCGCAATCTGCAGTGAAGCGTCCCCGGTCCCGTGAAGCTCGTGAAGATTCATGCAAACCTAATCAGCCGTCAGAGAAATTTCAGCAGCGCATCGGACGTTTCCTTAGGCCGCTCTTCCATGACCCAGTGACCGGTGTTCTTCAGCACGACGACGGTGGCGTCTGTCGCCACCAGCTTGGCTTGTTGTCCCAGCGCCTCTCCCAACGATTTCTCGCCGCCAATGGTCAGTACCGGCATGGTCAACTTGGTCTGGGAGAGTTGAGCGAAATCCTTGGCGGCTTGCAGGAATGAAACGAAATAGGCCCACCCCGCATGCATGCGTCCTTGCCTCGCGTAAGCCGCCGCATAAGCTTTCCGATCCGCTTCCGGAATCGAATGAGTCTTGTCGGCTGCGAAGTCATTCCAGAAATAGTCGAAGTAGGTGCGTTCACGGCCTTGCACCAGAGCCTCGGGAGTCGGCCCATTGAAGCGGAAATGCCATATGCCGGGGTTGTTGTAGATAGCTTCCCATCCAGCCACGCCAGGCAAGAACGCATCCATCAGGACGAGTTTCGTCACTTCCGCCGGGAACTGCGCCGCGTAGGCGTAGGCGACCATGAGGCCGATGTCGTGTCCCACGACCTCGGCTTTCTGCACATCGAGCGACTTGGCAAGATCATGAATGCGGATGGCGGCACTCTTCATATCCAGACCTTCGGCGGGAATATCCGAGTCTCCGATGCCGGGCAGGTCTGGGGCGATAACGGTAAAGCGCTCGGCCAGAGCGGGAATGATCGGCCTCCACATACGCGAGGTTTCCGCATAGCCGTGCAAGAGGATGAGTGGCGTACCGCGGCCCGCGGTCAGGTAATGCAGCTTGACGCCATTGACCTCCGCGGTGCGCGAGACAATGGTTTCATCTGTAATCCCAAAAGCTCTTGAGGAGGACGCAATCATCAGAAGTGGACTGAACACGACCAGACCGAGAACCAGGTTCAAAACACGCTTCATGTAAAGCTCCTGACGAGAGGGATCTGTAGCTCACAAGCTTACACGTACTCGGCAAAGCTCAAAGAGTAGCCGCTGCGCAAACGATCAGCACAGTGGCTACTCTTCTTGGTCACCGATTTACCGGTGCTTGATGAAGCTGCCATTCTGCAGCTCGGCGACAGCTTGCCGTATCTGCTCCTGCGTGTTCATCACGATGGGGCCGTACCAAGCCACGGGTTCTTCGATCGGCTGCCCGACACCAGCAAGAAACGGATTCCCTCGTCGCCCGCCTCCACCACGATCTCATCGCCACGGTCGAACAGCACCAGCGAATGATTACTGGCGTCGTAGCGTGGCGGCGCATCCGGCTTTGCGACCTGCTCGGTCAGCACCGCGCGCGGATCAGACGCGTCGCGAAATGTGCCGGAGCCTGCGAACACATAGGCGAAAGCGTTGCTGGTCGTTTCTACTTTCAGCCGCTTTCGCTGGCCGGGCGGGACGGAGACGTCAAGGTAGTTTGGATTGGCGGCGACGCCTTCAACCGGAGCCTTCTTTCCCCAGAATTCCCCACAGACAACCCGCACGCGCGTACCGTCATCGTCAGTGACTTCGGGACTCGCGCTCGACGGAATATCCTGATAGCGCGGATCTGTCATCTTCAGCGACGCCGGAAGATTCGACCACAACTGGAAACCGTGCATGCGGCCGTGCGGATCGCCCTTGGGCATCTCCTGGTGAAGAATGCCGCTGCCGGCGGTCATCCACTGTACGTCGCCTGCGGTCATCTTGCCTTTGTTACCCAGGCTGTCGCCGTGCTCGACGGAGCCTGCGAGCACGTACGTGATCGTCTCGATCCCGCGGTGCGGATGCCACGGAAACCCCTTCAGATAATCTTCGGGATTCTCGTTGCGGAAATCATCCAGCAGCAAAAAAGGATCGAAGTCCTTGGTTTTGCCAAAACCGAAGGCGCGTTGCAGCTTTACGCCGGCGCCTTCGATTGTCGGCTTCGGTTGAATAATCTCTCTAACTGGTCGGAGCGACATAACTTCTCTTTCCTTTCCCGTCCACAGCAGGCCTATCGAGGCGCCGCGCCGCAGACGACAGCCATCACGCCTTGATGAACTGAACGTCAAGCGTGATGGTGACCTCGTCGCCGACGAGAATCCCACCGGTCTCGAGCGGTGAGTTCCACGTCAGTCCGAAGTCTTTGCGGTTGATCTTCGTGCTTGCCGAAAGGCCGATACGCGTGTTTCCCCATGGGTCTTTGCCAGGCGCAGTCGGCCCTTCGACGGTGAATACTGCGTTCCGGGTGACGCCATGAATCGTCAACTCGCCAGCCACGGCCAGTTCTCCGTCGGCGACGCGGGTTATTTTCGTTGATTTGAATGACAGCGTGGGAAACTTCTCCACCTCGAAGAAGTCGGCGCTCTTTAGGTGCGCATCACGCTGCTCCTCGCGGGTGTTAATTGAGGCTGCGTCGACCGATGCCTCGATGCGTGACTTGGTCGAATCGGCTTCGTCCAGAACCAGAACGCCCTTGACAGGGGTGAAATGGCCTTTCACGTGGGAAATCATCATGTGTTTCACCTTGAACTCAGCCACGGAGTGAACCGGGTCGATGTTCCAGGTGCTCACTGCGGTCTGCGGAGTAGCTAGCGTGCTCATAGTAAGTTCCCCTTTCAATCGATTTGATGCTCCACAACAACATTCGTTGCAACAACTATTAAAGCCAAAAAATCAAACCACTTGGCTGCGCGCAACGCGCGACAGCTCGGTTAAGGCCTGCAGGCGCTGCCGCCCCAGGTGGCCGAGTTGCTTGCGATGGGCAGCCTGCACCGGCTCGTCCAGCCGGGCCAGAAGCCTCAGACCTTCCGGCGTGATCCGAGCCATCACCGTTCGCCGGTCTTTGGCTTCACGGCAGCGCGAGATCAGTTCACGCTTTTCCAATCGGTCGAGCAGGCGAGTGACATCCGGGTCACGGGTAATCATCCGGCTGGCGATTTCACCGCAAAAGAGTCCGTCCGGCGCGCCTCGCAGAATTCTCAGCACGTTGTATTGTGTTGGAGAGAGAGATTCGCTTTTGAGGAGGCGGACCAAGCCCCGCGACAGCATGTCAGTCGTGCGGATGAGTTCCAGAAACGCCGCCTCCTCGGGACTTCCGAGGCGCCGCTCTCCTTTACCTGATCTGACCGCTTGCTTCATCTAGCACTAATGTTACTCGTTGTAACGACTATTGTCAAGACGACCGTCGTCTATGGGTGGCTTCGGGCAGGATCGCTCATTGGTCTGCCCGGTGACGCTGGATCGCCGGGGCATTGAATTTCCCTGTCATTGGTCTCCTGGTTCTACCCAATGGGTTATCCCTGTGTCGTGGGCATGCTGCTCTGCCTGGCTCGGCGCAAGACAACGATCGATCTCGGAGCCACCAGATACTTCGTCTGCTGCAGGACGACTCCGTCGTTCGAGAAATCATCCGGACTCGGCAAGGCCGTATCCACGACTCTCTTCCACTCCTGTGCCGTGCCCTCCTGGACGTGAAACTCCAGCGCTTCCCAGTACGCGTTGATCATTGCGTAAATGTCATCATCGCCGTGGGAAGCGCCATGCAGGCAGAGCGCCAGGCTACGCGAGTCGTAAGATAGATCGGCGTTTGGACCAGTTCCGTACCAGGAGACATCCTCCCGCCAGAACCGGCTGCGGCCCAGGGAAGGATGGTTTTTCCGGAACGCAATCATGCCCTGGAAGAAACGAAAAACGTCGGCGTTCGCCCGGAGTTGGCTCCAGTCCAGCCATCCCGTTTCGTTGTCCTGGTTATACGGATTGTTGTTGCCGAACTGCGTGTTCAGGAATTCATCCCCGGCCCGGAACATCGGGGTTCCGTTCGAGAGGAACAGCAAGCAGCAAAAGTTCTTGATCTGCTTACGACGCAGCGCGAGCACCTCCGGCGGTGCGCCTTCGTCCCCTTCGTGTCCGCAGTTCCAACTGTAGTTGCCGTCGGTGCCATCGCGGTTGTCACTACCGTTTGCCCAGTTGCGCTTGTAATCGTAGGAGACCAGATCGTAGAGAGTGAAGCCGTCGTGGGAAGTCACAAAGTTCACGCTCTGGTAAGCGTGATACGCATCGGCGCGGCTGTCGGGAAACAAGTCATCGCTGCCATAGAGGCGCCGCATCAGATCCGGAACCATCCCTGGATCGCCCTTGACGAAGCGGCGAATGTCGTCACGAAACCGTCCATTCCACTGTAGCCAGGTCATGCCCGGGAATCCGCGTCCGAGCTGATCAGCGCCCGCGTCCCAAGGCTCTGCGATTAAACGTAACCGGCTCAGTTCCGGATCAGCGGAGATTTGACTGAAGATAGGAGCTTCACCCCAATTGAGCGATCCGTCCGCATTGCGGCTAAACACCGACGCCAGATCAAAACGGAATCCGTCGACATGCATTTCTCGTTTCCAGAAACGCAGACTGTCCATCACCATCTTGCGCACATGCGCCTCGCCGAAATTCAAGGTATTGCCTGTGCCCGAGTAATTGGCATAAGGGTTTGCCGGATCGGAGGACAGCATGTAATACCCTGCACTGTCGAAGCCCTTGAAGCTGTAGATCGGTCCCCTGTGGTCGCCCTCGCAAGTGTGGTTGTATACGACGTCGAGCGCTATGCCGATGCCAGCCTTATGAAGCGCCTTCACCATATTTCTGAATTCAAGATGCTGCTCATCACTGCCGCGGGTGCTGGCGTACTGCGCATGTGGCGCGAAGAAGTTCAAGGGCATGTAACCCCAGAAGTCGTCCTCTTGCGGATCGCGCTGAAAAACCGGCATCAGCTCGACAACCGTTATCCCAAGCTCCTTCAGATATGGGATCTTCTCCACCAGCCCGGCATACGTGCCGGCGCGAGATGGCTCTACGCCGGAGTTGGAGTCCTTTGTGAAACCCCTCACGTGGAGTTCGTACACGATCGCATCAGACTCATGATGCGGCGACCGATCCCCGGCCCAGTCAAATGTTGAGTGATGACCCGCTAGCGCTCCCAGTGGCGCCCGGCCGGCGTTTGACCCTTCCCGCATGGCCGCGCTGCGATCAAACGCGGGGGGAAAGAAAATGCATTTCGAATATGGATCGAGCAGAACCTTCTGCGGGTCAAAGCTGTAAAGTTGAGAAACGGTCTGCCCTGACACGGAGTATGCGTAGTAGCAAGCCTCACCAATCTTTGCAATTGGGATTCGGCAGTGCCAAATCCGCCCTGACTTGTTGCGCAGAAAATCGAAGCGAAACGTCAGGAGGGGATTCAGCAGATCGGCGCAGGAATAAAACAACAGAGTGACACTCTCCGCATGCTCAGAGTGAACGGCGAAGTTGTACGCTCGCTCCTCTTCAATCCACGTGACGCCAAGCGGCAAAGGACTTCCCTCAACCTGAGCCCAAGCCGGGCGTTTCGTGATTGCAGCGGCCACATTGGCCGGGACATCAACTTTCATAGTTTTTTAGATTTCCGGTAATAACTGATCAAATTGTTGGTTGAACTGTCGTGCGCGAGCATCGGTTCTGCGTTGCTCTCAATCTCCGGAATGATGCGCTGTGCCAGCACCTTGCCCAGCTCGACGCCCCACTGATCAAAGGAATCGATGTTCCAGATTGCGCCCTGAGCGAATACGGAATGTTCGTAGAGCGCCACCAGTTTGCCCAGGATGTCCGGTGTCAGGCGTTTAGCCAGAATCGTGTTCGATGGACGATTGCCCTCAAATACGCGGTGAGGAACCAGCCACTTTGGCGTGCCTTCGGCCTGGACCTGCTCAGGAGTCTTGCCGAACGCCAGCGCCTCGGTCTGCGCGCAGACGTTGGCGATCAGCATGTCGTGGTGCCGGCCAAGTGCATTGAGCGGCTCCGCAAAAGCAATGAAGTCGCAAGGAATCAACCTGGTGCCCTGATGAATCAACTGGTAAAACGAGTGTTGACCATTGGTTCCAGGTTCGCCCCAGTAAATTGGACTCGTGTCGCGACCCACTTTCTTGCCTGCGAGCGTGACATGCTTGCCGTTGCTTTCCATCGTCAGTTGCTGCAGGTAGGCGGGAAACCGTTTCAAATATTGTTCGTAGGGCAGCACCGCCACCGTTTGCGCGCCAAAAAAGTCGTTGTACCAGATAGACAGAAGACCCATCAGCACCGGCAGGTTGCGCTCAAAAGGAGTGGTGCGAAAGTGTTCGTCCATCTCGTAGAAGCCGTTCAACATGTCGTGGAAATTCTCCGGGCCAATGGCGACCATGGTCGAGAGACCAATGGCCGAATCCATCGAATAGCGCCCGCCGACCCAATCCCAGAACCCGAACATGTTCGCGGTGTCGATGCCGAATTTCGCGACCTCTGACGCATTCGTCGAGACCGCAACAAAATGTTTCGCGACCGACTTTTCGTCACCTCCCAAACCAGCGAGTGACCAGGCACGCGCCGTTTGGGCGTTCGTCATCGTCTCCAGCGTCGTGAATGTTTTCGAAGAGATAACGAATAGAGTCTCCGACGGATCGAGATCGCCGACCGCCTCCGCGAAATCGGTACCGTCAATGTTCGATACAAAACGAAACGTCATCGCTCTATCCGAGTAGTGTTTCAGGGCCTCGTGCGCCATTACCGGCCCCAGGTCGGAGCCACCGATGCCGACGTTGACCACGTTACGAATACGTTTGCCGGTATGCCCCTTCCATTCGCCGCTGCGGATTCGGCTGGCAAAATCCGCCATCCGGTCGAGCACGGCGTGCACCTTGGGCACAACGTTCTCGCCGTCCACAACGAAGGACGCATCCCGAGGTGCGCGCAGGGCGACGTGCAAAACCGCTCGCTTCTCGGTAAGGTTGATTTTCTCTCCACGAAACATAGCCTCGATTCGCCCTTGCAGGCCGGATTCCTCGGCGAGTCGAATCAGGAGCTTGAGTGTTTCATCGGTGATTCGATTCTTCGAGTAATCGAGAAAAATGCCGACCGCCTCGGCGGTCAAACGCTCGCCGCGCTTCGGATCCTCTGCAAAGAGTTGCCGCAGGTGCAGATCCTTGACCTTCTTGTAGTGAGTCTGGAGGTCCTTCCATGCCTGGCGTTTGGCGGTGGGGCGCTTTGTGATCGCTTCAACTCTTGCTGCCATGGCCGCTCTCCTTTCGTGTTCTTGTGATTAGACAAAATCCTTTCCTATGACGAACATTTCATCTTCGCCGCTCTCAATGCGGCGCGAAAAAACCGGTAACGAGCGGCAACGAACTTAGCAACTTGCTCGCGCCGTTCCACAGGATCTGTACCCCGATGCACACCAGCAGGAACGAAGACAGCCTTAAAACTACGTTCATGCCGGCTGGGCCTATCATGTCTGCCAGGCGGTCTGCGAAGCCGTAACAAAGATAGATGGTTGCCGCTACAATCGCAGAACCGACAGCCGCCGCTAGAAGCGCCAGCAGGTTTGCTCCCAAATGACGCGGTTCGTTTGCGCCCAAGGTGACCGCCACCGAGATTGAGCCCGGGCCCACCGTCAAGGGTAGCGTGAGTGGGTAAAACGCATCGTGCAGAACATCGGTACAGGTAACCGTACGCCTAATTCCACCCCGATCATTGCCGTCCTTCTGGTTCAGCATCGCCCAGCCCGTCGAAATCACGATCAGCCCGCCGCCTACCTGTACTACCGGCAGAGAAATTCCAAAGAAGGAGAGCACGTGCGATCCGACAGTGAAGGATGCGACCAGAAGTATGAAACTGTTTAACGCTATCCGGCGGGCCAGCAGTCTCCGGGTCTGCGCCGTGTAATCTCTCGTGAGCGACAAGAAGATCGGACTCCCTCCAACCGGATCCACGATCGGAAAGAGCGCGCTCACCACCAAAAGAATACCTTTAACAGCTTGCATCACCGGGTTCGCGACGTTCGCAAGCCCGACTTCACCGATCATGGCCGGACCGCGTCCTGAGGCGCGGAGGAGCCGAGCGCATTGTTCACCATCTCCTGCGCTTCGCTCACAATCGTGGCGAGATGTGTCTCACTCTTGAAGCTCTCTGCGTAGATCTTATAGATGTTCTCCGTGCCGGAGGGCCGGGCCGCGAACCAGCCGCTCGCTGCCACAACTTTCAGGCCGCCGATTGGAGCATCATTGCCTGGAGCTCTGGTCAGCTTGGCGGTGATCGGTTCACCCGCCAGATCCGATTCCTTTACCGCGTCCGGTGAGAGTTTCTGCAACTTTGCTTTTTGCTCGGGAGTGGCAGGCGCGTCGATGCGCGTGTAGCACGGGCTGCCGAACTCCGCGGTCAGTTCGCGGTAATGCTCTCCTGGATTCTTGCCAGTGCGCGCAGTAATCTCCGCCGCCAGCAAGTCCATGATTGGGCCGTCCTTGTCGGTCGTCCACACCGTGCCGTCAAGACGAAGAAAACTCGCTCCTGCGCTCTCTTCCCCGCCGAAACAGCACGAGCCGTCGATCAAGCCCGGCACAAACCACTTGAAACCAACCGGCACTTCAAGAAGCTCGCGGCCGAGCTTTTTGACGACCCTGTCAATCATGCTGCTGCTCACCAGCGTCTTTCCCACTGCAACTTCCTGACGCCACTGCGGACGATGCGTCAGCAAATATCGGATGGCAACGGCAAGGTACTGGTTTGGGTTCATCAACCCAGAAACCGGAGTCACAATCCCATGCCGGTCGGCGTCGGTGTCGTTGGCAAAAGCCACCTGGTACTGGTCTTTCAGGCCGACCAGCCTGGCCATCGCATACGGGCTCGAACAGTCCATGCGAATTTTGCCGTCGTGGTCAACTGTCATAAACGAAAACGTTGGGTCAACGATTTTGTTGACGACGACGATGTCCAGCCCGTAAATGGAGTTGATCGGCTCCCAGTAGGGCCACGACGCCCCGCCCAGCGGATCCACACCAAGTTTGAGGCGAGCCCCGCGAATCGCATCCATATCAACCACGTTCTTGAGATCACGAACGTAGGGCAGGACGAAGTCTTCCTGGTGCGTGGTCGGAGCCTGAAAAGCTTTGGCATACGGAATCCGCTTGACCCCAACATTTCCCGCTCGCAACAAATCGTTGGCGCGATCCTCGACCCAGCGCGTCACGTCGGTATCGGCTGGGCCGCCGTTGGGCGGGTTGTACTTGAAGCCTCCATCCTCGGGCGGATTGTGCGATGGCGTGATCACGATGCCGTCAGCGAGATGTTCCTTACGGCCGCGGTTGTAAACCAGAATGGCCCGTGAGATGACGGGGGTAGGCGTTACGCCGTCGCCCTCTTGAATGATCGTCGACACGTTGTTCGCCGCCAGCACCTCGAGCGCCGTGCATTGTGCGGGCCCTGAGACCGCATGCGTGTCTTTCCCCATATAGAGTGGGCCGTCGGTTCCCTGCTGGCGTCGGTAGTCGCAGATCGCCTGCGTAATGGCCAGGATGTGCGCTTCGGTAAATGTTCCGTTCAGAGGCGAGCCCCGGTGTCCACTGGTGCCGAAGCTCACTAGCTGATTGGGATCATGCAAGTCAGGACGGCGCTCGAAATAATGCTTCTTGAGGCGAACCACATCCACCAGCAGCTCCTTTGGAGCCGGTTTGCCTGCGAGCGGCGAAATCTTTATCTCGTTAAGCACTTCTGCCTTGGACTGTGTTTCTAGGATACTGGGCATGGTTCCACCTTCCAAATCTCGGACGCGTATTCCGCAATGGCGCGGTCGCTCGAGAACTTCCCTGAGCTGGCCACGTTCAGGATCGCCTTGTGCGCCCATGCGCCTGGATCGGCATAGAGTGCGCCAAGCTGTTCCTGCGCCTGGCAGTAGGAGGTCAGGTCCGCCAGGTGCATGTAGTGATCGCCTTGGGTGAGAAGGGTATCGCGCAAGGAAGCAAACACACCCGGTTCGTTACGGCTGAAATGGTCGGAGAAAATGAGGTCCAGAGCGGCTCGAGTCTCCGGCTCATTTTCGTAGTGCCAGTGCGGATCGTACCATGCGCGGCTGTTCTCGACTTGTTCCACGGTCAGGCCAAACAGAAAAAGATTATCTTCCCCTGCTTCCTCCGCCATTTCAATGGTCGCACCGTCGCGCGTGCCGACGGTTAAGGCGCCGTTCATCATGAATTTCATGTTGCTCGTTCCACTGGCCTCATAGCCGGCAGTGGAGATCTGGTTGGAGACATCGCTGGCTGGAATCAGACGTTCCGCCAGCGAGACATTGTATTCGGGGAGAAAGACGACGTTGAGCCGTCCGCGCACCGCGGGGTCACTATCAACCGTGACCGCCAGGTTGTTGATGAACTTTATGATCAGCTTCGCCAAGCGGTAAGCTGGCGCCGCTTTGCCGGCAAAAAAGAAGGTGCGCGGCACTATGTCCATGCCGGGGTTTTCCCGCAGCCGGTTATAAACGACTACGATGCGAAGCGCGTTCAGCAGTTGCCTTTTGTATTCGTGGATCCGCTTGATATGGCAGTCGAAGATCGTGTTCGGATCTACAATCTGCCCTGACGTCGACTTGAGCCAATTGGCAAACTGCGCTTTGGCCTCTCGCTTTGACTCGAGGAATACTTCACGAAAGCTGGAGTCCCGGGCAAGCGGCTTGAGTTGGTTGAGCTGGCTCAGGTCGGTAGTCCATCGCTCGCCGATGACTTGCGTGATTGCATTGGCCAGCGCGGGATTGGCTTCGAGCAACCAGCGTCGCGGCGTCACCCCGTTTGTTTTGTTGTTAAAACGCTCCGGGAAAATTTCCGCGAGATCCTTGACCGTCATTGTCCGCAACAGCTTCGAGTGGACAGCGGCCACTCCGTTGGTGCTGTGTGTGCCGACGATCGCGAGGTTAGCCATGCGGATCTTGCGCTGGCTGCCTTCTTCCACCAGGCTCACACGCTCGACGCGCCCCTCGTCGCCCGGGAAACGAACCCGAACTTCGTCGAGCAGCCGCCGGTTGATTTCATAAATAATCTCCAAATGTCTGGGAATAAGTGTCTGAAACCAGGCCGCTGGCCATTTCTCCAGAGCTTCCGGCAGCAAGGTATGATTTGTGTACGCAAGCGTCTTCTTCGTCAGATCCCAAGCCTGGTCCCATCCGAGATGCGCATCGTCCAGCAAGATTCGCATCAGTTCTGCGACTGACATGGAAGGATGCGTGTCGTTAAGTTGACATGCGACTTTCTCCGGCAGTTTCTCCCAATCCGTATTGTGGCGCAGGAAGCGGCGCACCAAATCGGCCATGGAACACGCGACCAAGAAATATTCCTGCAGGAAGCGCAGTCCTTGCCCCTGACTTGTGGAATCGTCCGGATACAGCACACGGGTAAGCGACTCTGCTTCGAGAGTCTCGGCCAAAGCACCTACGAAGTCACCGGTGCCAAACTTCTGAAAGTCGAAGTATTCTGGCGCTGCCGCAGCCCAGAGTCGGAGCGTGTTGATCGTCTTTCCTCCATAGCCCACCACGGGACGATCAAAGGGGATGCCGATCAGGCTCGACGGCCGGTTGGGAATGACCTGAAAATTGCCGCCTTTCAACTGGAATGAAACGTTCAGTTTGATTTCCACTTGCTCGTGAGGGCGGGCAATCTCCCAGGGATCGCTGTCGCGAAGCCAGTTATCGGGATTCTCCTTTTGCCAGCCATCCACGATCGATTGCTTGAAAATGCCATATTCATACCGTAAACCATAGCCCGTAGCTGGGAGTTGCATGGTCGCCATCGAGTCGAGGTAGCACGCCGCAAGGCGGCCCAAGCCTCCGTTTCCCAGGCCCGCATCCGGCTCCTGCTCGACCAGTTCAAGCCAGTCGACGCCTATTTCTTGAACCGCATGTCGCACAAGAGGATCAAGCAAGAGATTGGTGACATTGTTGGCCAACGACCGCCCGATAAGAAACTCCATAGAAAGGTAATAGATGCGCTTGGCATTCTCTCGTTCGTAAGTTTGTTTGGTCAGCACCCAACGCTGCGCAAGAACGTCTCTTATGGAGAGGGCAAACGCCTCAAAGCGCTCCCGCGCACTCGCTACTTTTGGATCGATCGACTCGGTCAAAAACCAGATGCCGCTCGTAAAACCCGTTATGCGTCCCGAAAAACGGAATGGGGCCGCACCCGTACTGTTGGAGAAGAGCTGAAACGTTGGCTGGGTTTGCAGTCATCGGAACGACTTTTGCGGCGTTTGGCCGCACCACACTCTTTGTGCTCATTGGATGATCCTTGGTGTTCTAGGTTACTTCAAGTCGTCAGCGTCCAGCGTGACACTCCAAGCCGTGTTCCCGTGCCGTGCCAAGTATAACTCTGGAATTGCTTCACTCATGTAGCCTCTCTACTCAAGATGCTCAACTGCGGATCGCGTTTCCTTTTTTTGACATTCAAAATTCCAACTCACGCCATCTGCAGCAGAGAGGATTGCATCTGAGGGATTTTGCGACCGGGCCGCGTCTGTTTGGATCAAAACGGGTATTAAGTTTGGGCCGTGCGCTCAGGGAGGATGTACAGGGGGGTTTGCGGAGCGCCATTCGCGTTGGATCACCCTCATACGTCGAGCCGAGAATCCTTTCGCATCCCTACTGAATCTGTGTCGGAGAGTGTAGAGGAAGAATAAGAGATGGTGCTAATCCTGACCGCCATTTGCGTCTCGGTGACTATCCTGCTGATCGTTATCCGGATCAAACGCACAACGGACCAGCGTGAGATCGAGCAGCACAGTCTCACCCCGGAAGCGCTCCACACAATGTTAGCAGCCAATCGAGACGTGCTTCTTTTTGATGTTCGCCAGCCGCTCGACTTGCTGGCCAACTCTGAGATCATCCCTGGCGCGAAGAGGATTCCTCCAAGAGAAGTGCTCGAGAACCCGTCGCTCATCCCGAAAGAGAAAGACTCGATCGTTTACTGTACTTGCCCCACCGATAAAACCAGTCGAGCAATTTTGCATCGAGCACTTGACTTGCATTTCGTACGGATCAAGTTCCTCAAAGGCGGATTAGCAGCCTGGAAGGCGAAGGGCTATCCCGTCGAGCCCTACAACCAACCCTTTCATCTCTAACTCTGCAACTCAGCACCTGTTTCCATTCGCCCATTCCTTGCCAGGCTATCCGTAGGCTGATCGGTCCTCCGCTCTTGCACGAACCTGGCACTGGCCCTGCTAGACTGACGCGGTGCGCCGTCTGATCGTCAATGCCGATGACTTTGGCCTCACCGCAGGCGTCAATCGCGCCGTCGTCGAAGCTCATACTCACGGTATCGTGACTTCCTCCACCTTGATGGCCAACGGGCGAGCTTTCGACGACGCGGTGCGCCTGGCAAAAACTGCTCCTCGACTCAGTGTGGGTTGCCATGTCGTACTGATCGACGGCGAACCGGTTCTCGATGCCAAACGATTGCCGTCTATTACTTCTGCAAGCGGAGCCCGCTTCCGCGACGAGCTGAAATCGTTCGCCATCCGCGCGCTGGCCGGCCGCCTTGATTCAGGCGAAATCGAAGTGGAGACGAGCGCGCAGATTCGCAAGCTGCAATCGTCCGGCATCGGCGTCTCCCACGTGGATACCCACAAACACACTCACTTGTTTCCAGCGGTGCTCCGGCCCTTGCTGCGGGCGGCCCAAGCCTGCGGCGTGCACGCGATTCGCAATCCGTTCGGCCCGCGCAAACCCCTGAAGTCGAGTGAACTCTTGACCCGTCCAAATTTATGGGCACGCTATGCGGAGGTACGAATTCTCAGCACTCTTGCCGCCAAGTTCCGTGATGCGGTGAAATGCGAGGGCATGGTCACCCCCGACGGCACGCTCGGCATCGTCGTGACCGGCGCGCTGGACGAAAAACTCTTCCGCGGCATCGCCGCAATCATTCCCGAAGGCACCTGGGAGTTCGTCTGTCATCCCGGCTATAACGATGATGATCTGAAAAGTGCCAACACTCGCCTGCGCGCATCGCGAGAGACCGAGTTGCGGGTTCTGACCATGCCCCAGGCGCGCGAGCTCCTGTTGCTGCAAGGAATTGAGCTGATTTCGTACCGCAACCTGATTCCCTCCGGAACTGCCCCGTAGCGGTTTCCGGTTGCAATTCAGGCGGATGCCATCGGCTGCGAGTGACTTCGGTAACATTAGGTGGACTCTTCCCGGGGGTTATGATTCCATTAGATCCGGCGCAGAATAGTCGGGATGGGAGACCCTTATCATGTCTGCCTCGACGGCAGCCCCGCGTGCGACCTTGGACCTGCGCATACGTGTGTGGGGCATGGGGGCTAACAACCACCCCTTCAATCAAAACGCGATCGCCCAGAACGCCAGCGTCACAGGCGCCTGCATTTCCGGTCTCGAGCACCAGTTAAAGGTGGGCGACGTCGTCGGCGTTCAATACGACACCAAGAAGGCTCGCTGTAAAGTGATCTGGGTGATGGAGGCCGAGGGACTAAAGAAAGTTCAAGTCGGGGTTCAGTTGCTGGTAGATCAGGAGTGCCCGTGGATTTCTCAATTGCCCCCTGAGATGCGGTCTCGCCTGCCCGGTCCTTTTCATGACAATCGCCGGCGGTTTCAGCGCCATAAGATTTCGTTTCCCCTGGAATTCCGTGACGCGCGGGTGAATACTCCGATGCGGGTGAGCGCCACCGATATCAGCGGCAACGGTTGTTATGTTGAGACCAACATGTCTTTCTCTATTTCCACCGTGCTGCGGGTGGATTTCTGGATTGACCAGGAGCACGTCACTACCTCGGCTGCCGTTCGCACGCGCGATGTCGGCGTCGGCATGGGCATCGAATTCACAGGTCTGCCCGAGGACACCAAGCAACGGCTTCAGGCTCACCTGGATAAGCTCGACCCTGGCCTTTCCAGGCCAGCGCCAAAAACATCCGAGTAAGTTCAGCGCTCCTGCCCGCTTTTCCCGCACCCCGGCACGCTCCACCCTGTAGAATCTGCATCCTCTGGTGTTTCCTGCCATCGAACTACAGAACCCTGCACGACCGCTGGAAAGGGCGGACTTCAACCGAATGAAGATTGGGATCACTTGTTATCCCACCTACGGCGGCAGCGGGGTGGTGGCCACGGAACTTGGTCTGGAGCTGGCGCAGCGCGGCCACGAAATTCATTTCATCTCTTACGCCCAGCCCATCCGCCTGCGCGGCCAGGAACCGAACATTCACTACCACGAAGTCGAAGTATCGCGCTACCCGCTGTTCGACTATCCGCCGTACGATCTGGCGCTGGCGACGCGGATGGCCGAGGTCGCGCAGCTCTACGATCTAGACCTGCTGCACGTGCACTACGCAATTCCCCACTCTGTGAGTGCGCTCCTGGCGCGGCAGATGTTGGGGGATAGCCCGCGAGGCCGCCGCCTTCCTTTCGTTACCACTCTGCATGGCACAGACATCACTTTGGTGGGGCTGGACCGCTCCTACCTGCCTATCACCCGCTATTCCATTAACCAGAGCGATGGCGTCACCGCCGTCTCTAACTATCTGCGCGACCGGACCTTGCGGGTTTTCGATGTGAGGAAAGAAATTGAAGTGATTTACAACTCGGTCAATTGCGATGTGTATAGCAGGCCCAAAAACTCCGCGGAGCTTCGCGCCGAATATGCGCCAAAGAATGAGCGGCTGCTGGTGCACCTTTCCAATTTCCGCCCGGTGAAGCGAGTCTCGGATGTGATCGAGATCTTTGACCGCGTGCGCAAGCAAATTCCGTCGAGACTATTGCTGATCGGCGATGGCCCGGACCGTTCCGTGGCCGAATGGTTGGCTGTACAAAAAGGAATCCATGAAGACGTGCTTTTCCTGGGCAAACAGGACGAGGTGCAGGAGAAGCTTGGAATCGCCGACATTTCGTTGATGCCGAGTGAACTGGAGTCCTTCGGTCTGGCTGCACTGGAAGGGATGGCCTGTGAAGTGGTTCCCATCGCGACCCGCACCGGCGGCGTCCCGGAAGTGATCGAACACGGCACTAGCGGCTACCTGGCCGATGTCGGCGACGTGGATACGATGGCGCGCTACGCCATCGAACTCTTGAACGATGAAAGCCGGCTGCGGGCGATGGGCAAGGCGGCCCGTGCCGCCGCGCAGGCCCGTTTCTGCTCCAGCAAGATCGTTCCCCAATACGAGGATTTTTACCGGCGCGTGGTCGAGCGCTCTTCGTAGAAACCCTCCGGAATCGCTCCCATCGCCTGCAGCAGCGGCAACCGGATGCGCACCAGGGTTCCCTTCCCTTCTTGGCTGTCAATGGTCATGCGCGCCGTATCTCCATACAGCACCTGCAGGCGCTCGGAAATGTTGGCCATGCCAATGCCCGCGCCCCGCGTGCTCGATTCCACCAATTGCGTGGCCGCCATGCCCACGCCATCGTCTTCCACTTCAATCACCAGCCCAGAGTCGGACAAGCGGCTGCGCAGATAGATGCTGCCGCCTTCCACCATAGAGGAGAGTCCGTGCTTGATCGAGTTCTCCACCAGCGGCTGCAAAAGCATGCTGGGAACCATGACGTCGAGCGACGCCGGATCCAGTTCCTTCACCACCCGGAGCTTATCGGGTCCGAAACGCACGACCTCTATGTCGAGATAGTTGTCGATAAATTCCACTTCTTCGCGCAGGGGGACGAAGGAGTCCGTGCTGTTGAGCAAGCGCCGCAGAATGGTGGCCAGTTTGGAAATCACGTCGCGGGCTCTATCGGGATCGAAGCGCACGAGAGAAGAAATCGAATTCAGAGTGTTGAAAAGGAAATGAGGATTGATCTGGTTTTGCAGCGCTTCCATACGCGCGTGCAACAACAGCCGCTCCTGCTCCTCCAGCTTGATCTGGATGCGCACGCTGTTGAAAATCTTCAGCTCAATTCCGATGGCCATCGCCGAGGCCGCATAAATCGCCGCTTCGATCCACAAATTGCTGCTGTCCATGCTGAAAATGGAATGAGGAAAATATCGCGAGAACTGGCTTTGCACGAAGCGCAACCCGATGATCGTCGTGAAAAACATGATCTGCCAGTCGAATAAGCGCGGGGTCGGCAGGTTGCGGCGGATCAAGCGGTAAATGCTGAGATCGATAAATGGAGAAAACGACCAGATGTCATCTTTATCAAGCGCCATGGTGCGCAGTTGGCCGGCAATAAATCCGCAAAGCACGCCGAAGGGCAGGGTCGCCCACTCTCCGTGTACGAGCGCGGGCAGGGCCATTAATACGCCTCCCAACACGCCCGCCCAACGCCCGCCGATCACACCCAGCAATAGCGCGGTTTCAAAACTCAAGTCTCCGGCGATGAAACTTTTGGCCGAGAACCGGATCCACACGCCGATCGTAATCGGCAAGCCAAACCACAGAACCAGATAAATCTTCTGCCGCAGCGTACGCTCTTCGCGAAACAGCAGAGACTTGAACTCCACCGAGCGCACCAGGCTGCTGGACACGGCCGCAGCCACGCCTAGCTTCACCAGCAGATTGATCCAAATCAGCCGAGGTTCCATGGAATTCGGGCGACACAATTGCCCGCGAGAAAACTGTAGCACGAAGCGAAGAATCCCTCAGAACGAGATAAGCTCCGACCTCGAAGTCGAACGTCAATTCGCGGTTGGTCTTGTGGTTTCACCGCAACAGACGTAACATTCCGACTCTGAAAGGATGGACTCCATGATCTTAGGCATGCCTCTATCGACATTCACCCTCGTGCACGTGTTGATAAGCCTTGTCGGCATTGGCTCGGGACTATTGGTCGTTTACGGAATGCTTCTTGGAAAACGCTTTGACGGCGCCACAGTGATTTTTCTGGTGACGACTGTCCTGACCAGCTTGACCGGTTTCCTATTTCCTTTCGAGCACCTTCTGCCATCGCATATCCTCGGCCTTATCTCGTTGCCGGTACTCGCGATTGCGATCATCGCGCGCTATGCTCGCCACCTGGCTGGCGCGTGGCGGTCTATCTACGTGATAAGCTCCGTACTCGCCCTGTATCTGAACGTGTTCGTCCTGGTGGCGCAGATCTTCATGAAGTTGCCGGTTGCGCACGCCCTCGCACCTACGGGAAAAGAGGCGCCGTTCTTTGTCGTCCAGCTTATCGTCATGTCGATCTTCATCGTCCTGGGCATTTTCGCGGTGAAAAAGTTCCGCGAGCCGGTCGCGAATGAGCCGGCCTGGAAAAGTACTAAAGCGTCTTGATGCTTAGTACCCTTTGTGTTTGTCAACGACGAAAAGCAGCGGCTCACCGGCTAGATGGCGCCGAAGATTTTCCGAGAACAGCGCGTAGTGGCGCTGCCAGAGTTTTTCCGTCAGCCCGGCAGTGTGCGGCGTGATGAGTAGATTTTCGAGCGGCCACAGGGGCGACTCGGCCGGCAGCGGCTCCTGCTCGAAAACATCGAGTGCCGCGCCCGCAATGCGATGGCTGCGCAGCGCATCGGCCAGCGCGGTCTCGTCCACCTGAGGGCCGCGGCCCACGTTGATCAAATACGCATCGGGCCGCATCGCACCCAGACGATCCGCATTGATCAGTCCGCGCGTGTCCTCGGTAAGCGGCGCGCCCACCACGACATAGTCCGATTGGGCCAGCAGATCGTTGAGCTGCGCCGGCGCATAGACTGTGTCTACTCCCTCGGGCCTTTCTTTCTCGGGATGTTCCCGCACTGCGATTACGCGCATTCCCAGCGCCCGGGCCAGGTGCGCTACTCTACTTCCAATGCTGCCGAGCCCGATCAGACCGAGCGTGGCGCCCGCAACCTCGCGCGGCCGCAGACCATCGTTCCACATCGCGTCCTGTCCCCAAGTTCGCTGCTGCTGCAGTCTTACCGCTTGCGAAATCTTTTTTGCCAGAGCAAAGATCAGCGCAATCACGTGCTCGGCCACGACCGGACCGTGTACTTCGTGTGCGTTCGTCAAGACCACGTCACTCGTCACCAACTCCGGGAACAGCAATTGATGCACTGCTGCAGTTGGCGCGTGAATCCAGCGCAGCCTCTCAGCCAACCTGAACTGCTCGGGACGGAGTGAGAACGCGAAGATGATTTCGGAGTCGCGAAGATATTCTGAGACTCCGTCATAGTTCGTTCTATGGGTTACTTCGATCTGAGGGAAATCTGTTCGCAGTTTCTCGGGAAACCAGAAAGGCACATTCCACAAATCAAAGTGGTGATGAACGACGATCAAAAGTTTCATCGATTTACTTTTTCTGATTCTTCAGGAAGGCGCGCAGATCGTGCCCCGTCATCTCTTTCGGTTCGTCGACGCCCAGCATCCCGAGCATGGTCGGCGAAATGTCACGCAGCGAGCCGTTAGGCTTGAGCGTGTACTGCTTCGCGTCTTCTGAAACCACGATGAACGGCACCGGATTGGTGGTGTGCGCCGTGTGCGGACCGCCGGTCGCGGGGTCGATCATCATCTCGGCATTGCCGTGATCCGCGGTAATGAGTATGGCTCCGCCTTTCGAACGAACGGCGGTTTCGATGCGGCCCAGGCAGGCATCTACAGTCTCGACCGCTTTCACTGTGGGTTCAATCTTGCCGGAGTGACCGACCATGTCCGCGTTGGCGAAGTTGACGATAATTACGTCAAACGTTCCCTCCTCTGTGGCCTTCACAACCGCATCGGCAATGCCGGCTGCGCTCATCTGCGGTTTCAGATCATAGGTTGCAACCTTCTGCGAAGGTACGATCGCGCGCTCTTCGCCGGGGAAAGGCTGCTCCACGCCGCCATTAAAAAAATACGTCACGTGCGCGTACTTCTCGGTCTCGGCTACGCGCAGGTTGCGCAGGTTGAGACCGCCCATCACGTTCGCCAGAATGTTCGCCATCGACTCCGGGGGAATCACCACCGGCAGGCTGAAATTCTTGTCATACTGCGTCATGCAGACGTAGTGCAGGTTCTTCGGAACTCGATCGCGTGGAATCGCGGTGTCGAGGTCGGCCGCGCCGGGAAGATCGCTTCCGCCTTTCGCATTCAGCCCGCTGCTGCGCGCCAGCGCCCGCGTGATCTGGCGCACGCGGTCGGCGCGAAAATTAAAGCAGATGCAGGCGTCGTCATCGCGAATAGCCGAAAGGGGCTGACCGCTTTTATCTTTATCCGTATCCGTGCACACAAACGGTACGACGAACTCATCGGTCACGCCTTTATTGTAAGAATCCTTCATCCCCTGAACCGGGTCGGCGCACTTGCCGCCTTCCGCGTCGCTGAAAACCATCGCGTTGTAAGCCTTGGCGATGCGCTCCCATCGCCGGTCGCGATCCATCGCGTAGTAGCGGCCGTTCACTGTGGCAATTTTACCGGAGTTATATTCGCGCATCTTCTGCTGCAGTTGTTCCAGATAGCGGGCGCCGTTGGTGGGCAGCGTATCGCGTCCGTCCATGAAGGCGTGGACGAAGACGCGGTCCACGCCTTGCTGCTTCGCCATTCTCAGCAGGGCGTAGAGATGAGCCTGCTGCGAGTGCACCCCGCCGTCGGAGATCAAACCAAACAAATGCAGTCTGCGCTCGCCGACGCGCGCGTGCTTCATGGCCGCGAGCAGCACGGGGTGCGAGAAGAACTCGCCGTTCTGGATCATCAGATCGATACGAGTGATGTCCATGTGCACGATGCGCCCCGCGCCCATGTTGAGATGCCCGACCTCGCTGTTCCCCATCTGTCCCTCGGGCAGGCCGACGAAAGGTCCGCTGGTATGGATGAGCGTGTTGGGATATTCGCGTAGCAGACGGTCGTAAGTGGGCTTGCGTGCCAGCGCGATGGCATTGGCCTTGGTTTCGGCGCGGTATCCCCAGCCGTCGAGGATGATAAGAACAAGTGGTTTGGGACGAGGCATAACGGTTGCAGGGTCTCCAGTTACTCGCGGTAACCTCACCAACTACCAGATCACCTCGACAGAATAACGTTCGAAGATTGGATCGGCCGTTATGAGCGGAAGCTTTTCCTCAAGGCTTTGCGAAATCAAGATTCGGTCGAACGGATCGCGGTGGTGCATGGTCAAGGTTTCGAGTCTCAGCACATGATCCAGCTTGATCGGCAAAACTTCGATTCTATTCTCACCCAGCTTCTTGACCAAATAAGGTCCGGCCGGCTCGGGCAGAGGAAGTTTGCCGATTTTCACTTTGATCAGGATCTCCCAAATGCTAGCCACGCTTAACCAGAGGTCGTTAGGACCCGAAAACACTTTTTGCGCCCTGCGGGAAAACCTCTGATCATCGGTGATCGCCCATAAGAAGGCGTGCGTATCGAGAAGAGCCCTCATTCCCAGAACAGGTCCTCAATCTCTTTGGGCAATGGATCGTTGAAATCATCAGGCACAACAAAATCGCCTTTGGCCGATCCCAAAAATCTCCTCTTGCGCGGTTCTTCAATCGGCACCAATTTCGCCACCGGCTTTCCCGCCTTCGCGATGATCACTTCCTCGCCAATGGCGACGCGTTCCAACAAACGCGAAAGGTGCGTCTTGGCTTCGTGGATATTGACTTCCATGAGGTCATTATAGCTAAGTCATGGACTAAGTCAAATGGGTATACCCCTCCTCCCCCGGTCTATTAGAATCATCATGTTAGCGTGTCAAATTGCGAAATAATCTCCTGGAATCAATAACTTGCGGGCAAAATCTTGGTAACAAAGCATTTAGTATGGCTGCTGTCGGGTTCGCCGCTTCTGCCTCCGCGACCATCATCCACTCTTCGGGCTGTGGAAGGCAAGGTTAGATGTCACAGAGCTGTGGGCGCTTTCGTTTCCAGTGCGTCCGCTCGCGCAGTGACCTGATAACATCAATCGGCGAGGTCAACCGCTCGTTTCATGCCGCGAGTTTATAAAACTGTCATTCCGAGAATTCGGAAATCAATAAGAGATTATGGTCTAGCGAGGAGCATGGTGCGAGGCGTCTTGCTGCCGATGCACCTTGCAAGGGAATATCTTGCCGTCAGAAAACTCCGCCCTGATGAAGGCAAAAGCGACTTCGACCGTGCCCACGATGTGGACACCGACGGCGAGTTTGGAGGGTGGACCTATCTAAGCGACCTAAACATCCCAAGCTCTAACTGGATTGAAGGACATGACTACCGTGCTATTGAGCCGGATCGATTTGGTGGGGTTCTGACGAGTCTGGGGATTTTGTTCGATGAATACACATTTGTCGACTACGGTTCTGGGAAAGGGCGGGCCTTATTGCTAGCGTCCGAATTCCCGTTCAAGGAAATCGTTGGCTTGGAGTTTTCTCCCGAATTGCATCGTACTGCTGAGGAAAACATTAGGAGGTACCGTTCTCCGAAGCAGAGATGCAAGAACATTAGAAGTGTGGTTGTTGACTTCACAGAATTTGATCTTCCACGTGGCCCAATGGTTTTGTTGTTCTTCGACCCTTGCCGGGGGCAAGTCCTCGAACAGGTTGTTTCTCGCATAGAGCGCTCTCTGATGGCGAGTACAAGCCCGGTGTACCTCGCGTACGTAGCACCTAGATTGGAAACGGAAAGGTTGCTAAGGTCGTCGAAGCTCCTGAAAGAGCATAGCCGGAATACCTTGTTCAATTTCGTTATCTATCAACGAGCAGGCGATCCACGTGATCGGAACAACGATTAAGTGTTGATAAAGCGCGTCTCTGACAATGTGGATCCCTGTCAATTAAGCTCGTTGACCGTGTTCTGCCCGCAGTAAAAGAGCCAGGGGGCGCGGCATGACTGAAGTCGTGGCCTTCCTGCGAAATATTTCTGTCAGCGTTAGTGCACGGTTCGTTCTCCCTTGCGGACCGCCGGCGAGCTAGCCGAGCCTTCGAACTTCGGTTCGCCGAGTTTCGTGATCCACAGGCCTGAGTGGATGTCATTAAAATAAATCAGGCTGTTGAGTAGGGGGCTGTCGCACGTTACCGAGCACGGTTGTCCTCCCCAGACGAACGGCAGGTTCGGACGGAATCCCTTGGCGTCGCCGGTCCAGAAACGGGCAATTTCGCGGCCCTGACGGTAGAGATCGCCGCGCAGTTCGCCGGAGATGTCGAGCACACGCGCGCCGCCGCTGTAGTAGCCCTCATAGAGCATGTCGTTCGCGGCCCAGAAATTGTGCGACCCGCCTTCCGGCACTTCATACTGCGCCACTTCGCGGGGATGCTTGATATCGGAAATATCCATGACGTGGCAGATGGCGCGCACTGGAATGCGGTCTCTATCATCGAGTTCGAAAATCGCCGGGAACACCTCGTCGCCTACAAATAAATAATTCTTGTAGCGGAACACGCTGTGAGACCCCGCCAGCCAACCGTCGCCGTAGAGTTCGTAATGGTTGAAATGGTATTGGCTGACCAGCTTGGGATTCTCCGGGCTGCCTCCAGCCATGCCGTTGCCTACATCGAGGATGATCAATCCATCCCGCCAATATGCCAGATAGGCCAGACCATCCTTTACTTGCAGGTCGTGCAAATAACGGCCGCTGGACACGGTTCCGTACTTGGTGTTAATGCTGACGGCAGTTGGATTCTGCGCCTCCCAGCGTGCGACCTCCTTGGGATGTTTCACATCTTGAAAATCAATGATGCGGAGAGATCCCGTGGCATCATCGGTAAGGTAGACGTAATGGCCGTCAACGTAGGCGCTGTGCACGCCACCCGTTACAGTCGCAGTGTATTCGGAAAGAACTTTCAAGTGCGCGGCATCGGACGTATCAAGGAAAACGATTCCGTTCTTGCGATTCGAAGCGCCTTCCCGCGTGAATACGCCGATTTTTTCGTCCGGTGTGGTGCTGATGTCGTTGATGATTCGAGCGTCCACTTTGAGGGTGTCGAGCAGTTTGGGATTCGCAGGATCGGCGATGTCATATACGAAAAGTTTATCCGCGATGGTAGCCAGATAGGCGTGATGGCCGATGACCCACTCTTCCGACATCTGCAGATCCGGCATGGGAGTGTGAGACACCACCTCCACCTCGCGCTCGACGTTGCGCGGACGGACCACGACCGACGCCGTGGCGCTGTGCTGGCCGCTGCTGGCCATGACCACGTAGGTGCCAGCCTTCTCCGCCACAAAGGCTCCGTCAGGATAAACGGCCGCGCTGCCGCTGCTGCCGCTCCCACTGAGAGACCAGCGCACGGGCGGATCTTTCAAGTGGCCTCCGGCGCCATCCGCACTCGCGCTGAAGTGGACGACGTCGCCGGTGCGCGCCTCCGCGGAAGCGGGTTTGACCGTTAACTTGCGCGCGGCATCGCGCACAACTTGCAACTTGATGGTGTTGCTCACTCCTTCCGACGTGGCTTTGATCGTGACGCTTCCCGGCACGATTCCCGTGACCAACCCGGCCGCGTCTACGCTCGCGGTGGATGGCTTCTCCGACGTCCATTTCACTGCGACATCGGTTCGGGGATTTCCGTTTGCGTCGCGAGCAATCGCTGTCAGTTTCTCCGCGCCTCCGACTACGACGCTGGGATACGCGGGAGGCTCAATCTCAAGGGCCGTAACTTTCGAGTCGCTTACGTTAACCGTGGCATAACCGGCCTTCCCCGCGATCACCGCGCCTACCGTGACCACACCCGGCGCGTGAAAAGTAACTTCGCCCGCTTCATCGGCGCCCGCCACATCGAACGGAGCCGCGAACCACACCGAAGGCTTTTCGTCGATGGGACTGCCCGCGGCATCTTTGGCGGCAGCGCTGAACTTGACCTTTTCTCCGACGTGAGCGTCGAGGGTCTTGGGACTGATCTCAACGCTCGCGGGAGCGACTGAAGTGCTGGGAGGCTCTTGCTTGGCGGCATCCGAAGCCGCGTCCTGCTTGGCGGGAGCCGCGTCTGGCTTCCCGGACTTGGAGTCTGGCTTGGCCGGCGCCGCGTCCTGCGACCAAACTGTGGTTCCTATAGAAAACATCATGACTGCGACTGCCAATGCGAGCGCACTGTGTTTGAACATTCGCCCTCCCGGAGTGAATCTGTAAAACGATGTTGGTCGTTGGTCGTTAGTCGTTGGTCGTAAGTCGCTCGGGGATTTTGCCAACGACTAACACCAACGACTGACGACGATTCATTGCTTGCTCGGTTCCATCTTCCAGAAATCAATACCCGCCGCTTGTGGCGCCACATCGACCGTAGCCACGGTCTTCAACGTGCCAAGGTCAATCACTTCCACAGTGCCAGGTTCGGAGCCGACTCCCTCAACCGAAATAAAAGCGTAGCGGTCGTCCGGCGAAACCACGGCCCCGTGCACAACCTTTCTCTGTGTAGGAATTTTCGCCAGTTCGCGCCCCGTCACGGGATCGAAGATGGACACTGACTGTCCCCGCTTGTTAGTTGCGATCAGCCGTCCATCCCTGGTCATCGCCAGATTGTATACGCCGGTTCCGGCGGGAAAACGGCGCAGCAGAGTCCAGGTGTCAGTCTTGATTGCAACGATCTCGTTCGATTGATTGCAGGCCACGTAGACGATCGATCCATCGTTCGAAGGCTGCGCCCAGGTCGGCGTGCACGTGGCGCTTTTGTGATCCGGCATCGCATGGGGATCGGGCGCGCCGCTCATGCCCATTTCTTTACCCTTCCCCAGCATGAAGTAGCGGTCCACCGCGAACTTTCTGGTGTCGATCTCGACCAGCATGTCGTCCATCATGCAGGCCGAATAATGTTTGGTGCCTTGGTGGTTGAGGCGCGACCCGTGGGGCATGGTGCAGGTAGGAATGCGTTTGACCTCAATCATCTGGTCCGTAGCTACAACCGAGATCGACGACGGAACCATGTCGCCATGGAAATTGGCATTGGCGACGTAGATGAAGTTGCCGTCGGGTGTGATGTCTGTGGTGGCCGGAAACAATCCGAGGCTGGTGTACTTGATCACGTTGTCCGTCCCGGCACGATACTTCCAGACGGAGCCCTCAGGTCGGCCATGGCCTACGGAAACGTAGAAATATTGTTTGTCCGGAGAAACTGCGATCCCATGCGGCCCGTTGACGTCCATCGGCATGAGACCGGTGCGCATCTGGTTCTCAATGCGCGCGCCCGCCGGGGCCAAAGCGAATCAGCATGATCCTGTCCGCGGATTCACAGACGACGTAGACGAGGTAGTCCTGCGCGGGACGCTCCGGGCTAGGCGCGGGAGATGTTTGCGCCCTGGCGCTGAAGCCCAGCGCCAGGAAGATCAGCAGACACGGCACAAACTGACGCAGATACTGACCGAACAACTGCGTATTCTTTTTTCTGATGAGAGACGGCAGTAAACTTCATTGAGGAACCGGCCCCCCATCGAAATGACACTGGACAGCCTCTCTCACATTTCGCTTAAATTCGTCGATGGTGTCCGCCTGCGTGAAGATCGAGTAGCCAAGCGCCCGGGCTCCGTAGCCGCCCTCAGGCAACTCTTGCACGGAGAAGATAATCTCTGTGTCCGCCATATTTGTTCAAAGATTATACCCCGTGGTAATTCAACGCCCCCAATCCCAGAAACCTCGCCGAAACCCCCAACTCCTCCTGAATCCGCAGCAGTTGGTTGTACTTTGCAATGCGGTCCGTACGCGATGCTGACCCCGTCTTGATCTGCCCCGCCCCGGTGGCAACGGCCAGATCTGCGATGAACGTGTCTTCCGTCTCGCCCGAGCGATGCGAGATCACCGACGTGTAGGCGTTGCGCCGCGCCAGATCGATGGCATCCAAAGTCTCGCTGACCGTGCCGATCTGATTCACCTTGATCAGAATAGAATTTGCTACGCCTTTGTCGATTCCTTCCTGCAGAAATTGAACATTCGTTACGAACAAGTCGTCGCCCACGAGTTGAATCTTGCCGCCGAGTTCTCTGGTCAGATTCTGCCAGCCGTCCCAATCGTTCTCAGCCAGTCCATCTTCGAGCGACACGATGGGATAATCGTTCGCCCACTTCGCCCAGAACTTCACCATCTCGTCGGAACTCTTGGCGGACTTGTCCGACTTCTTGAAGACGTACTTGCCGTCCTGATAAAACTCGCTGGCAGCGGGATCAAGCGCGATGGCAATCTCTTCCCCGGGCTTGTAGCCGGCCTGCTGAATCGCTTCCAGCACCACTTCGATGGCTTCGACGTTCGACTTCACCGACGGCGCAAATCCGCCTTCATCGCCGACCGCCGTGTTGTAGCCGCGTTTCTTCAGCACTCCCTTCAGCGTATGGAAAACTTCCACGCCCCAGCGCAACGCCTCTGAAAACGAAGGTGCGCCCACCGGCATGACCATGAATTCCTGAAAGTCCACATTGTTGTCTGCATGCGCGCCGCCGTTAAGGATGTTCATCATGGGCGTGGGCAAGGTGTTCGCGCCCGCGCCGCCGAGATAACGATAGAGCGGCAGACCATATTCCAACGCAGTCGCGCGCGCTGCCGCCATCGACACCGCGAGAATCGCGTTCGCTCCCAGCCGGCTTTTATTCTCCGTGCCGTCCAGTTCAATCATCTTCTGGTCAAGTCCACGCTGGTCATAGGCATCCCAATTCGCCAGCGCGTCGGCGATCTCGCCGTTCACGTTCTCCACCGCTTTAAGAACTCCTTTGCCGAGAAACCGCGCATTGTCGCCGTCGCGCAATTCGACGGCCTCATGCTCGCCCGTTGATGCTCCGCTGGGCACAATGGCCCGTCCAATCGCCCCCTCGGCGAGTTGTACTTCCGCTTCTACCGTAGGGTTGCCGCGTGAATCCAGCACCTCCCGCCCGATGATTGCTGCAATATTCGTCATACTGCGCTCACCTTCCGTAGTTTGAATTATTCTGTGAGTGGTTGATCGTTCGAATTAAAGCGAGACGAATTATAGCGGATGAACACCACGGCAATGTAAACAATGCTCGGGTTTTCGATAACATTTTCGATAACATGATGTACCGTGCAGAAATGATCCCATGATCGAGCGATTCGATTTCTCCGATCTTCGCGAACTGTTTGCCAAAGCCAACGAGGAAAAATCTGGCGACCAGTTGGCCGGGATTGCCGCGCGATCGGAACGAGAGCGAGTCGCCGCGAAAAGAAAACTTGCCGACTTGACGCTCGAAGAAATTGTCCGGCGCCCGCTGATTGACCCTTCCATGACGACGTCACTCGCCTTACTCTGGAAACCTACGACCAGGAAGCTTTCCGTCCCATCGGAAGTATGACCGTCGGAGAGTTTCGCGAGTTCCTTCTCGACGACGGAACCGCAGACCTTCAGATCCAACAGCTACAAACCGCGATCATCCCTGAAATCGCCGCCGCGGTAGCCAAGCTGATGAGCAACAAGGATCTCGTGCTCGCGGCCGCCAGGATTCGCAACGTCACACGCTGCCGAAATACCATGGGCGAGCGTGGGGTGCTCGGCATCCGCGTGCAACCCAATCACCCAGCCGACGACGTCGGAGGCATCCTTCTCTCGGCGTTTGAAGGACTGCTCTACGGCTGTGGAGACGCGGTCATCGGCGTGAATCCTGCGACAGACTCCGTGACAACAGTCCATTCAATTCTCGTGGCTTTGAATCGTCTGGTAGACGCGTACGACGTTCCCACGCAGACCTGTTGCCTGGCGCACATCACTACGCAACTGGCGGCGTTGAACCCAGGGAGCGCCGGTCGATCTTCTTTTTCAATCCGTCGCGGGTACGGAGGCCGCCAACCGCAGCTTCGGAATCACGTTGAACGTGCTGCGCGAGGGTCAGCAGCAGGTTCTCGAGCATCACCGGCAACGAGATATCCGCTGGGCCGGGGATCACGTGATGTATTTCGAAACTGGCCAGGGCAGCGCTCTGTCGGCCGAGGCGCATCACGGAGTCGATCAACTCACGCTCGAAGCCCGGGCTTACGGAGTCGCGCGCGCCTTCCAGCCTTTTCTCGTCAACAGCGTCGTCGGCTTCATCGGGCCTGAATATCTGGCGGACGAGAGGCAGATTATCCGCGCCGGGCTCGAAGATCATTTCATGGGCAAGCTGCTTGGCTTGCCGATGGGTTGCGACGTCTGCTACACCAATCACGCCGCCGCCGACCAGAACTCAGCCGACAACCTGCTACTGCTTTTGACGGCTGCCGGCTGCAACTATTTCATGGGCGTTCCGTGTTCCGACGACGTGATGCTGAATTACCAATCCACCAGCTATCACGATGGATTGGCGGCGCGGCGGCTGTTCCACTTGCGTCCGGCGCCGGAGTTTCTCGCGTGGCTGCAGAATATGGGGATCTATCGCGGCGCCGAACCGGCGTCTCTCGATTCATCGGCGCGGCGGCAACTCATGCGGGGCCTGGAGTCGTCCCTGGAAAAGACGGTGTGAATGGCTCGCGGAAAAGACAAAGAAAAAGATAAAGACAAACTCGCACGGCCATACGATTTGTCGGAGCCCGGTTTGTCGGCGATCGTGAACAAGCTGCGGGCGCAGACTCCCGCGCGACTGCTGGCAGGCCGAAGCGGCGCAGCGTATCGAACCAGCACTCAAATGGAGTTGCGCGAAGCCCACGCCGCTGCCCGCGATGCCGTGCGCGCGGAGTTAAATCTCCTCACCGATTTCGGTGAAGACTTCGTGCGCGAGTGGAATCTGCTCGAAGTATCCTCTCAGGCAACGACCAAAGATGAATACCTCTTGCGCCCGGACTTGGGCCGCCACTTGAACGACTCGGCCCGCGTGAAGATCGGCAGTCATTGCGCCCCGGGACAGGATTTGCAAATCTCGATCGGCGACGGGCTCTCGGTAACCGCCGTGGCCACGCAAGTTCCTCGATTGTTGCCGGTCCTCTGTGCTGGAGCGCGGGCTCGAAGCTGGAGCGTCGGTTCGATATGTGTGATTCATCACTGTCGCGTAGGCATTCTCAACGAGATTGGCGAGTTGCTGAAGCCCAGAGTTGCTGTGCTCCTGATCGGAGAACGTCCCGGGCTGGCAACCGCCGAAAGCCTGTCCGCTTACATGGCATACCGTCCCAAAGCCTCAGACACTGATGCCAAACGGAACCTGATCTCGAATATTCACGCCCGCGGTGTAAGCACAGAGTACGCCGCCCAGCGCATTCTGAATCTGGCAGCCTTGATGATGAAAACTCACGAGAGCGGTTGCCAACTTCGAGAAGAACTGCCAACTGTTGTCGCGCCCGCGCGTCTTCCATAAGGCGGCTTCTAAGGAGTAGGATTCCACCGGAAGCGTCCGGAAGCCGGAAGCCGATCGTCCCCTTATCTTCGCTGGTTCCCCGGCCCGGACTCATATTGTCCCCGCCATCTGCCTGGGCTAGAGTCAAAGCAACAGTCGCAAGACTTACGGGTTGTAAGTTCTGAGGAGGAGTCATGAAGAAGCGGACAATTCTACCTTGCATCGTGCTAGCAGCATGCTCTTACATGAGTACGATGGCCGCGGCACAGACCAGTGCACCCATTCCGGCCGGCACAGCCCTGATGGCCAAACTCGAGACCACACTCGCGACCTTCAGCAACAAAGCTGGCGACCCTTTTCAGGCACGGCTGACGCAGGCTGTGGTAATTAACGGAAAAACACTGATTCCTGCCGGAACCATGATCGAAGGCCGCGTGACCCGAGTGTCCGAACCGCGCCGCATCTCAGGCAAGCCGACCATCGGAATCCTGGCTGAAGCACTGGTCCTGCCCACCGGCGAACGATTCTTCCTCGATGCGACTTTGGTCGACACCAATGCCGGACGCGACACCGACGTCAACCAGGAAGGCGAGTTCAAGGGACCCGGTCATGACCGCCGCGACCAAATAGAAACCGGCGGCGGCACGGCGGGCGGCATGTTGATCGGCGGCCTCATCGGCGGCCCGCCGGGAATCCTCATCGGCGGTGCAGTTGGCGCAGGTTCAACCGGAGTTCACTGGCTCAGCAAGCACCGTTCAGCCGTCCTGCGCTCCGGCACCGAACTGACTCTCGAGCTCAACCGGCCCCTGGCGATGACACCCGTAGTGGCCAGCGCTGAACAATAAACAAGTTCAGGTTTCCACGATGCCGGAGGCGCACGCCTCCGGCTTTGTCTTGTTCCATGACCCGAACGCGTTTCTGCCTTTCACATCCCCGATGCCAGCTCCGCTTCGCTCACCAACTCAAGTTCGATCCAACCCTCCACCGGCAATGCGTCCACCGGCAGACGATTTTGCCAGAGGCTGAAGCGCAGCCGCAGCCGGTTGGTCGTAGCGACCGCCAGCGGCGCCCGTCTTGTGCTCAGCCGCCATCGGTGAACTCGCAGCCGATCCCGGCAGCGCCAGCAGCCAACTCAGAGGCAACCGAAACTCAAAGTTGCGTCCCAGCACCGCCTTGGCAATCTCTTCGCCGATAGAAGAAGAATCTGACTCCGATTCCTCCAGGCCCTCAACCTTCCATCCCGTCAGCTTGCGCTCCTCCACCTTGGCATCGAGCCGCAATGTCCGCCGCGGGTGCGCCTCTCCGGCCACCCACGATTCCAGGTTCACCACCAGATCGAACGCCATATCCGGAACCGCCCCGGCAAAGTCCAATCGTCCGTAGACGAACACGCTGTTGATCCCGGCATACACGGAATCCAGAATGAATTGTTTTCCGTGCATCGCGCCGGCTCGCTGGTCGGCCGTAAAAATGGCCGCGCCCATCCACTCGAAATAACGTATCTTGTCGCCCGTAACGCGGGGATGAATGTACTGAGTTTGCGGCGTAAAGTCCGGCCGCACTTCGCCCGCCGTGATCGGCTGCGCCAGATAATCCGGCGGCGTCGCTCCCAACGCCTGATAAACGTTTGAAAGATGCTTCCGGTAAAGCTCGTCAAAATCGCGGTCGTTGGCCGAATGGTGCTCCGGCCCGTACCACCAGTTCCAGTCGCTGCCCTCGGCAATCAGGATTTCCTCGAAGGCCAACTTGCGTTGCGCCTGCGCTGGCGCGGGCTGCATTCTGCGTATAAAATTCGCGCGCGTGGTAAAGATAGTCCCAGGCGCGGTTATCTTCGGGAGCGCCAATCCACACATTGAAGTTCGCATGGATCCACGAGCCCGGCACCAGAGACTTCAACGGCGAAAAATCCCGATGGCGGGCAATCGCCTCGGAAACCGTAACCGCTTCCAGACCAGCCTCGCGTTGCAGCGCGTCATAGAATCGCCGCAGAAATTCCCGCCCTGACTTCGGATAGTATTCCCAGGCATTCTCCCCATCGAGAATCACCGACACCACGGCATCCCGACCCTGCGCCAGCACCGGGTGAGCGGCGTCTTTGATGTTGCGCAGCAGATGTCCGGCCGCTTCGCGCGGATCCATTCCCGAATACACAAAGCCGATCAGGTCCGAAATCGTGTGGTCGCGAAACACCATGTGCATGGCTGTCGGGCCGTTTTCATAGCGGTGAATGTTATAGAGCCGCTCGGCCATGTGCCCGGGCAGACGGCCGTTGCCGTCGCGGTGAAAGGACACCCCGGTGCTGCGCCCGAGCACGCCTTCATCCGTGGCCATCCACTTGATACCCAGGCTGTGCGCGATGGCCAGCGTCTCTTCCGAAACGCTGCCCTCCGACGGCCACATCCCCTGCGGCCGCACTCCAAACACCTCCTGATGAAGATCGAGCGCGCGCACCAGTTGCTCGCGCGCGTCCTCGGGATGTCGAAAACGGTTCTGCGGCAATGGCAGGCCTGGCGACGATACCCCTCCCGCATTGGTGTCGCAGACCAGCGGAAGAATCGGATGATAGAAAGGCGTCGCCGAAATCTCGATCGAGCCTTTCTTCGCGGCGTCGGCATACGCCGGCAGAACTTTGCCCAGCAGTTCCCGTTCGCGCGCAATCACGAACGTCTGATCTTCCAGCGAATAGTTGCGCTGCTTTCTTGATCAGCGCCGCAATGTCTTTCTCTTCCAGAAAGAATTCGTCGAACCATGCGATCTGCGAGAGCACCTGCAAGTCAGTGAAGTGTTGCATCTCGAAATATTTTTCCGCTTTCTCCGCCGAATACCCATGCTCTCGGAACCGCTCCAGCAACTCCCCGTAGCGCGGATACCTCCCAATCACGTTCGCGTGATTCGCCTGAAAAAGATACTGCAACGCGAATTGCCGCTCTTTCTGCGTCAAATCCTTGGCCGGCTTGGCCGCTACGTTCAGAAACGGATCCTGCGCCGTCCCCGCAACGTAATCCTGAATCTGCGTGATCAGCGACGGCACCAGATTGAAGTTCTGGTGTACATTGGGAAACTCCTCCAGCAGCTTCACCATGCCGTAATAATCCTTCAAACCGTGCAGGCGTACCCAGGGCATGCGATATTGGCCGGTCACCAGATCCTTATAGAAAGGCTGGTGCTGATGCCAGAGAAGGATGAGACGCAGGGCGGGCATGGGGAAAAGAAAGTCTAGCATGGAGATTTACACTGCTCTGTGAACGCACAAGGACGTTGTGCGCTTTACCCAGGTTGTCGCACGCGATCCTCCGGTGCCACGACGCCCATCTTCCGGTACACTAGGAACGCCCAAAATGCCCGCCCCCACTATCCCCGCCTCTGACTCCATCACCCTGCTCTCCGATCAGGATCTGTACCTCTTCAACGAAGGCAGCAACTATCGCATGCACGAGACCATGGGCGCGCATCTGGTCTCGCGCGACGGCAAAGCGGGCGCCGTTTTCAGCGTGTGGGCGCCGAATGCGCGCCTAGTTTCGGTGATCGGCAGCTTCAACTCGTGGGGCGCGCGCTCCAATCTCCTCGCTCCTCGTGGAAACTCCGGCATCTGGGAAGTCTTCGTCCCCGGAGTCACCAAGGGTGCCCTCTATAAGTTCCACATCGAGTCGCGCACCCACGGCTACCAGATCGACAAGGCCGATCCTCTCGGAATCCTGCACGAGAAACCTCCCCGCACCGCCTCGGTGGTCTGGGATCTCGACTACCGGTGGAACGACCGCGAATGGATGGAGAAACGCGCCGCGCGCAACTCCCTGCGCGCGCCGCACTCGGTTTATGAGGTTCACCTCGGCTCCTGGATGCGGGTTCCCGAGGAACACAACCGTCCGCTAACCTACCGCGAAACCGCGCCGCGTCTCGCCGATCACGTTACACGCATGGGTTTCACCCACGTCGAATTCCTGCCCGTGATGGAGCATCCCTTCTACGGCTCCTGGGGATACCAAACCACCGGCTACTTTGCCCCCACCTCGCGCTACGGCACGCCGCAGGATTTCATGTATCTCGTCGACTACCTGCATCAGCACGACATCGCCGTAATCCTCGACTGGGTGCCTTCGCACTTCCCTTCCGACGCCCACGGCCTGGCCTATTTCGATGGCACGCACTTGTACGAGCATGCCGATTCGCGGCAGGGTTTCCATCCCGACTGGAAGACGCACATCTTCAACTATGGACGCACCGAAGTTCGCAGCTTTCTGATGTCGAGCGCCATGTTCTGGCTCGACAAGTATCACATCGACGGCTTGCGCGTCGATGCCGTCGCTTCCATGCTCTATCTCGATTACTCCCGCAAACAAGGCGAGTGGATTGCCAACAAATTCGGCGGACGCGAAAACATCGAGGCCATCGACTTCCTCCGCCGTTTCAATCAGGAAGCCTACAAGGAACACCCGGAAATCCAGACCACGGCGGAAGAATCCACTTCCTGGCCCATGGTTTCAAAGCCGGTGTATCTCGGCGGCCTGGGCTTCGGCATGAAGTGGGATATGGGATGGATGCACGACACGCTCGAGTACTTCAAGCAGGATCCCATTCACCGCAAGTATCACCACAGCAAACTCACCTTCCGCATGTTGTACTCGTTCCATGAAAATTTCGTGCTGCCGCTTTCGCACGATGAGGTCGTCCACGGCAAGGGATCGCTGATCGGCAAGATGCCCGGCGACGAGTGGCAGCGCTTTGCCAACCTGCGGCTCTTGTTCGGATACATGTACGCGCAGCCCGGCAAGAAACTGATGTTCATGGGTGACGAGTTCGGGCAGGTCCGCGAGTGGGCGCACGACACCAGCCTGGAGTGGGACGTGCTTCAATATCCAGTTCACAGCGGCCTGCTGAACTGGGTGGCGCAGTTGAACCGGGTCTATCGCAGCGAACCCGCGCTGCATCTGCTCGACAACAATCCCGCCGGCTTCGAGTGGGTCGATTGCAACGACAATCTCACCAGCACCATTTCGTTGCTGCGCAAGAGTGAATCTCCCAAGGACACAGTTCTCATCGTGTGCAACTTCACGCCGATCCCGCGCATAGGCTATCGCGTAGGAGTGCCCGAGGGCGGCTACTGGCGCGAGCTGCTGAACAGCGATGCCCGGGAATACAGCGGCACCGGCATAGGCAATCTCGGCGGAGTCCACGCCGAACAAGAGCAAGTCCACGGCCGCCCCTATTCGCTGAGGCTGACGCTACCGCCGCTGGCGGCGTTATTCCTGAAAGCCGGATAGTCGAGGCGGCTGCCACGAATAAGGCTGTTCACGCCATGTTATTTATAAGGTAGTGCAGCTTCAGTTGTGGAAGGCGCAAAGCATGGGCCCCCAACGAGAAAACATGGAGAGAAAATGGGGAAGTTACTGCATTCCACAATTCCTTCCTTGACCTTACAGTGCCGCTGAGAAGAGAATGGTTGGCGCGCCGAATTCCGCCCCCAACGGCGTTCTTGAGACCGAATAGGTTTCTCCGTTCCCTGAATCGACCTGCTGGTTGGCCCGCAGACTGCGCCCGGAGGTGCCCATGACGAAACGTCCCGTCCGCAAACTCCTTTCAGTCGCAGCACTCACGCTGGCCATCACCGCGGCCAGCGTGACGCACGCCCAAACCTATACGGACCTGCTCAATTTTGACGGCAAGCATGGCTACAGCCCCATATATCCCCAGATTATGGCGCAGGGGCGGGATGGCAACTTATATGGGACCGCGCCGCTTTCTTATGGCGGGGGCGGGGTGGTGTTCAGGCTAGCTCTCGACGGAACGACCAAGATACTGCACACCTTCGACCGCTCGGATGGCAAATTACCCTACAGCGGTCTAGTTCTTGGAAGGGACGGAAATTTTTATGGCACTACCTCCCAGGGTGGCAGCAACGGTTTGGGGACAATCTTCAAGATCACGCCAGAAGGAAGTCTGACAACTCTTTACAACTTTACCGTGACGGACGGCCAATCCGAGGCGCTACCGGTTCAGGCTAACGACGGGGATTTCTACGGCACGACCAGGAGCACCGCCTATAAAAATTAGCCCCTCGGGAGCCTTCACTTCGTTGGCGTCCCTCTGGAGTGGCGAGGCCGTCGGTTCCTTTAGCCTACTGCAAGCAACTGACGGCAACTTCTACGGCACGACTACCGGAGGCGGGGCCTCGAACGAGGGGTTCATGTTTAAGATGACATCGCAGGGGAACATTACGATCCTCTACAACTTTGATCCACACGCACCCGCATTTACCGCTCAGCTCGCACAGGCATTGGACGGCAACTTCTACGGAACGACCTCGCAAGGCGGCAGCTACAGAGAGGGTGTGGTGTTCGAGCTAACGCCGGGAGGAGCCATCTCGGATTTGCACGATTTCGATCCTAAGTCAGCGGACGGCTCAAGCCCAGATGCCGGCCTTGTCCAGGCGAGCGACGGGAATTTCTACGGGGTTACGGGTTCTGGCGGTAGCATGAACTGCGGCGTGATTTTCGAGATCACGGCGGAGGGCGCGTACTCAATCCTCTTCGACTTCGATTCGATCCAAGGCTGCGGGCCAGAGTCCATCCCAACGCAGCATACCAACGGCAAGATTTACGGCCTCGCGGCAGTTGGGGGAACGCATGATTTGGGCGCGGCCTACAGCTTTGATCTCGGGCTGCCGGCATTCGTCGCCTTACTTCCTAGCCTCGGCGCGGTTGGGGACACGATTGACTTCCTCGGTCAGGGATTCACGGGCACAACATCTGTGAGTTTCAGTGGGACGACTGCGAGCTATAAGGTAAAATCGGATACTTTTCTAGAGGCGATTGTTCCGGGCGGAGCTACAACGGGCGTGGTTACCGTGACGACGCCGAGTGGAGCGTTGAGCAGCAAGCAACCATTCCATGTCCGCTAGCGAGCACGGAAGCCGCCGCATCGTTAATTGCCCGCTTACTTTGAGGACCGCGAATTTGAATTTTGATTCATTGCTAATAGTTATGATCGCGGGAGGAGGATTCCAATGAAGAAGAGAATCATGTGGCTTCCATTTGCTCTCGCACTCCTCCTGCCGCTTGCGACACCCGCCCGCGCCCAGTTTTCCGTGCTGTACAACTTCGGAAGCCATCTTGGAGACCCGGCGGACCCTAACTCCGCAGGAATCATAGCGCAAGGACGCGACGGTAATCTGTACAGCACTACGTTCGGTGGCGGAGTCGGTTACGGCGCGGTATTCAAGATGACCCCTGCAGGAAAGCTGACCACGCTGTACAGGTTCACCGGCGGCACCGATGGCGGCTCACCTCTTGGGGGCTTAACGCTCGGGACGGATGGCAATTTCTACGGCACCAGCCGTGACGGAGGCACTTCCAATCGTGGGACTATATTCAAAATAACTCCGGGCAGCAGTCTTACCACGCTCTACAACTTCACGGGCGGAAGTGATGGACAAAGTCCCCTTGCCCCCCCCATCGAGGGCCTTGACGGGAATTTCTATGGGACTGCTCAAAGTTCCCCCACGCTCGGTGGCACTGTGTACAAGATCACTCCCTCGGGCACGTTCAAGACGTTATACCAATTTGCCGGATATGCTCTTCTTATGTCACCCTTGGTTCAGGGCACGGATGGAGACTTCTACAGCACGATATCCGGCCCTAGCGGCAACGGCGCCGTATTCAAGATTACGCCTGCGGGCCAACTGAAGATTCTTCACTCCTTTGACGGTACCCATGGTGCCGACCCTGTCGGCCCTCTGGTCCAAGGCAGCGATGGGAACTTCTATGGAACGACGGCTAGCGGCGGAACAAACAACGGTGGCGTTGTGTTCAAGATGACGCCGACCGGTGCCTTCAAAGTCCTCTACTACATGAACGGCAATGGAGTTAGCCCGGTTGCGGGCCTGGTACAGGCCAGCGATGGCAATTTTTATGGAGCGAATTTTTACGGTGGTGGTTTTTATGACGTATGTTCCGGCCAGTGCGGCAATATTTTTGAGATTACGCCCACTGGCTCTTTCTCAGCCCTCTTCAACTTTGCTAAGGGTGACGGCGCATATCCCGCCGTCACCCCGATCCAGCATACGAATGGGGTTATATACGGCGACACCTCAGCAGGTGGTAACGGCAAGGTGAAGCCTTGCAACCCCGATACCATGAGCTGCGGCGTGTTCTATAGTTACGCAGGCCTGCCACCTTTCGTCAGCCTGCTTCCTTACTCGGGCAAGGTGGGAAAAACCATCGGGTTCTTGGGACAGGGCTTCACTTCGGCAAGCGCCGTTTCCTTCAACGGAATCACCGCAACCTTCCATGTGGAGTCTGACACGTTCTTGACGGCCGTCGTTCCCAGCGGCGCGACCACCGGCGTAGCCTCGGTTACCACTTCCGGCGGGACGCTTAACAGCAACCGCCCATTCCGCGTCACACCCTGAAGCGGGAATCAAGGTGTGTGCTGGGGCGAAAGCGGCGCTAAAGCGGGGAGAGCCGCGACGTTCCCAGATTTGCTGGCACGTGAGTTGGCCTGGGAAAATTCAAGGTCGGACAGCACACGCTCCCAAAACATTTCCACAGCCCCTCTGACACTCCGCTATCGACTTTTAGAAAGGGCGCAGGCGCGTCTGGGTTTTGGGTGGCGCAGCGCTTTCAGCGCTGCGCCACAGTACCTTTAAAAGTACAACTAGCGCCTGTCAAGTCTACTTTAGTAGGCATTTGACCCCCTCGAAAGTAGACATTCCTTCCACAGCCTAACCCCTTGATTCCATTGATTCGCCAAAAAGCCCCTACGCCGAATCAACAACTTACCCCAAAACTTTTCTGCAAAGTGAAATGTTCCAGTTGGAACATTCAAGCGGTTTTCCTCCTCCCTGAAACAACGGCCAGCCCGCGGGACTGGCCCCTGACCCCTGACCCTGCTTTTTAGTGCTATCCTGCCCTCGACGCGCCGCCATGCGGATTCTCACCCGCTACATTCTCCGCGAAGTAAACTCGCACGCCCTCATCGGCGCAGCCATCTTCACCTTCGTCTTATTCACGCGCGATCTCGGACGCATCCTGGAACTCGTGGTCCGCGCCAGCGCGCCGCTGCCCAGCGTCGCCGCAATCTTTTTCTACACCGTCCCCTTCGCCCTGACCTACACCATCCCCATGAGCGTGTTGGTGGGGATTCTTATCGGGCTGAGCCGGCTCGCCGCTGACAGCGAAATCACTGCCATGCGCGCCAGCGGCATGGGCGTGTGGAACTTCGGAAGGGTGCTGGCCATTTTTGTCGCCGCCGCGTGGGCTCTGGCTCTGATCAACGGCCTCTATCTCGCCCCATGGTCGCTCGCCTCCCTCGGCCGCCTCGAGGATCAACTCAAGGGTTCGCAAGTCTCCTACGAAGTGCAGCCTCGCGTTTTCTACGAAGGCTTTCCCAAGCTAGTGCTGTACGTGCAAGACGTACACAGCGCGCAAGGCGGCGCGGTTTGGAAGGACGTTTTTCTGGCCGACATTTCCGATGCCGCCAACCCGCGCATCACGCTGGCTCGCGAAGGCATCCTCGTTCCCGAAGGCCGGGACCGCCTGCACCTGCACCTAAGCGAAGGTTCCACTCACGAAACCGATCCGGCAAAAGCAGACCATTATCAGATCTCTTCCTTTCAACAGACCGATATCCCGATCGAACTGGCTTCGTCCGAGAACAAGCCAGAGGAACAAATTCCCTACCGAGCCATCGGCACCTGGGAACTGCATGACCGCGCCGCCAAAGCCGATCCCGCTACGGCCCGCTTATACCTCATCGAGTTTCATAACCGTTTCGCGTTGCCCACAGCGTGCCTGGTGCTGGCCATGGTCGGCATCCCCTTGGGACTCTCGTCGAAGAAGAGCGGCAAGTCTGGCGGGTTCGTGCTCACAATCGTGCTGGTCTTCGTGTACTACTTCATCTCGCTGCTCGGGGTGTCGCTGGCCAAGCAGGGCCGCGTCGGTCCGGCATTCGGAGCCTGGCTGGCCAATCTCGTATTCTTTGCCGCCGCGTTATTCCTGCTGTGGCAAGCCGAGCGCCGGCCCATTGATCTGTCAGCGTTCCGGTGGGCATGGAAGCGCGACCAGGCGCCGCCGGGCATTCCCGTACCCGACCGCAGGCGCGCGCGCCGAGACCCAGCCAATGCTTTCGAGCGCGCCTCCACACGGCGACGAGTCTTCAGTGCCAGCTTCCCCACGCTGCTCGATGACTGTGTGTTGCGCGATTTTTTCCTTTACCTCGGAATGATCGTGTCCGCCTTCCTCGTGTTGCTGCTGGTGTTCACTCTGTTCGAGTTGCTGGGCGACATTCTGCGCAACCAGACGCCTGCGATTGTGGTCGCGGAGTATCTGCTCAACGTTGCTCCTTACCTGCTCTACACGGTTGCGCCGTTGATCATGCTGCTGGCGGTGCTGATCACCTTCGGGCTCATGAACCGCTCGAATGAGATCACCGCCATCAAGGCTGCCGGGACCAGCGTCTACCGCATCGTTACGCCTGTGATGGTTGCGGCCGCGATGCTGGCGGCGGGCCTGTTCTTCGCCGACCAGTTCTACCTGCCCCACACCAACAAGCGCCAGGAAGCGCTGCACAACCAGATCAAGGGGAAGCCGCCGCAAACCTATCTGCGTCCCGACCGCCGCTGGATTTTCGGCCAGCACAACGACATTTATTACTACCAGTTCTTCGACGCTGACCGCGATCAGTTCGCCAATCTCACCATCTTTCAACTCGACCCCGTCAGCTTCGCGATCACCGAGCGCATCCACGCCGAGCGCGCCCACTGGGCCGAGAACACGGGCCGCTGGATCTACGAACAGGGCTGGCAGCGCACTCTGAGCGGCGCCGCCATCGCCGGCTACCGCACCTTCGACGTCTCTACCTTCCCCCAGCTTAGCGAAGCGCCGTCGTATTTTAAGAAAGAGGTAAAACAATATTCCGAGATGAATTACGAGGAACTGCGCCGCTACATTCGCGATCTGCAGCAAAGCGGATTCGACGTGGTGCGGATGCGCGTGCAGTTAAACAAGAAGCTCTCTTTCCCGCTGATCACGCTGATCATGGCAGTGCTCGCCGTTCCGTTTTCGATGTCGGCGGCGAAGAAGGGAGCGATCACCGGAGTCGCGGTCGCGGTGGGCATCGCAGTCGTCTATACGGTTGTAACTCGATTGTTCGAGGCGATGGGAGACATCAGCCAGTTGCCGCCGGCGCTCGCCGCCTGGTCGCCGGATCTGATCTTCGCTCTGGTGGGCGCTTATCTGATTCTGAAAATCCCAACCTGACTTTCCAAACGAATTCTGCGACCCGCCAGCCTGAGCGTTGTCGTAGAGCGCCGCTCGACTCGACATCGGCAGTACACTGACGCCTCGTTGCGCTCGGGTGGACAGCCCAGGCGGCTTGGCCCCACCGGCTACTTCTTTGCCGTCCCGGTCATCATGAAAGACTTCACCACGATGCCATTCGGCTGCACGCCCACCGGAATCATCGTGAGAAGCGAATATTCCGTAGGCTCGAGCTTTCGCGGGGTGCGCTTCTGGATCACGGTGACGTCGCCCGCCTGGGTGTCGAGCACCAGAAGATATTTCTGATCCTGCGACAGCGCCAGGCCATCGGGACGGCTCCCTACAGCCACGGTTGCGATTCTCCGGCCCATGTCGATGTCATAGACGGCAACGCTGTTGGAGCCGAAGTTGCTGGCGTATAGCCGAGAGTTATCGAGCGTGACTACAGCGTGCGTCGGATTTCGCCCGATCAGCGGACTGCTGCCAACCTCATCGTTTCCCGTCTCGATGATCGAAATGCTATCGCCGTCGAAATCACACACCATCAACTCGCCGCCATCCGGTTTCAGCGCAAGGCTCACCGGGGTCTTTCCCACATCCAGCAACGCCAGGACACGGTCGCCCGCCAGTCCGCTGCCGCCATGGCCGCCCGCCAAAGCGATGGATGCCACTTGCGACGAGCCCGAACAAGCCACAAACGCTTTGCTCGAATCCGTCAGGATAGCGACGTCTTCGGGATGCTGGCACACCGGCAAAGTTGCCCGCACCCGCAGGAGTTTCGCGTCGATGAGAGAAACCGTGTTGTCCCCGCGATTCGATACTACGACAGTGGCGCCGTCCGGGGAAACCCGCGCCAGTCCCGGCGCTAAGCCCACACGCACATTGCTTATCACCGCGCGCTTCTCCAGATCGATCACCGAGACGTTGGCCGACCCCGAGTTCGCCACATAGGCGCGCTTGCCGTCTTCCGCAACATCGATGAAGTAAGGTTTGCCGTGAACTCCGATCGTGGCGACCACTGCGTTCTTCTCGGCATCGATTACGCTGACGTTGTTCGACCCCGTGTTGACCACATAGATTTCATTCTTCTTACTATTGGCCGCAACCCCGGTCGGGTCGAGGCCCACGGCGATGGTCTTTGCCGGCTGGAAGGTTCGCAGATCGATCACGCTGACGGTATTGCTCTTGCCGTTGGTGACGTAGGCGTATTCGCGATAAGCCGGCCCGTAATCCGGGAACGGCTGCTCGCGGAAATACCACCATCCCGCGCCGCCGAGCAGCGGAATCAGAACCATAATGATGAGGAGGAGTTTCCGCAAGATGAAGGCCGCTTCTCTGGAAGGAATAAGACTACCAGAGAGAAAGTGCTTCTCGTGGCGGTTAGCGCCGGACGGTGTCCGGCGCGGACGATCGTCTTATAACCTTGGTTCGATCACTTTCGCCCGCGTACTCGGGCAAAATGACGCTGGTTGAAAGTCGCTACTGCGCTTCCGCTTTCTAAGGCCGTGGCCACAATCAGATCATAAAAGCAAATCAATTTGCCGGAGGACTCCAAATCCGCCCAGATGCGGGCGTGTTCCAAGCCGGTCGCTTCAGTGTAGGGAAGGACCTTCACCAGACTCAGCATTTTGAGAATGTAGTCTTGTCGTTCAACCCTGTACGCGCCCGATGTGCGCTCTACGCCATGCCGCAACTCAGCATCGTAATCGCCGCACGGAAGTATGTACTTTACGCAACCCGTTTAGTCCCAATTTGGGCCAGAACCCTAATTTTGGCAACAGACTTGCCCCCCTCTACATCAAAAAGAGTGTACAACATGATCTGGGGGCGAAATTCTTGTTGTTTGTCAAAATAACTTTGGTGTAAAAGTATGGCCTGACCGACACGACGTTACGTCGGGCATCTTTAGCAGCGCTCCCCCAGCACCGAAGATGCTGAAAGGCAGCGCTTGCGCACCACTGGTGAACTGATTGGTGAGACGGTTCGTGAAGTCGGAATATTGGTCACTGTATTCGTCCCACTGGATGCCCGCGTTTCACGAAGGCAAGTACGGATGGTTAACAGTGGTATGCTTGGTCGCCATGGTGGCTGCTGGCCTGATTCTGATTACGGCAGGAGTAATGCTGGAGAGGAGTGATTAAAATGGGTTTGGTAATCCCGCTCGTAGCGTTCGGTATTTCCATGGGGACTCTCCTTGTCTGGGGATTTCGTGCGAAGAAAAGAGCTGCTCGCAAACAAGAAGCTGTCCGCCCTCAGACGGCAGCGTAGCACCCAAGGGGCAAGAGTCTGAATTGGCTCACCGCTAAGCTGCCGCTCGATTCGCTCCTCTTTCCCTATTTCGGCCAGCCTTCCGCTGGTTTCCTCTTGGACAGGGACTTCTTTACAAGGTCTTTCCAGTTGCCACTCAGTTTTTAGCCTGTCTGCCTTTGCAACTCGAACCATTCTAAAAAGAAAGCTACTACCGCAATCCGGAGCGGCTTGAGCCGTCAGCAGGCCACAGCCTAGAATAACGAGTGCTCCAAACTTTGCCTTTCTCATAATCCGACTTTGATTCCGAGGACTGTGATGAACTCCATCCAGGGCGGAGGCATGTCCATTGTACTAGTACAGCTTGAATGTAACGTCGACGTTCAGATGCACCGCTACCGGCTTTCCATCTTTGGTCGCCGGTTCAAACTTCCAGGTGCTTACTGCAGCCAGCGCCTGCTTGTCGAGACCTTTGTCCAGACCCTTGACGACCTTCAGATCGCGAACATTGCCCTCGGCGGTGACGATCATCGCTAGCGTTACTGAGCCGTTGATCTTCTTCTTGCGCGCGCTGTCGGTATATTCGGGATCAGGCATGTAAACGGGCTTCGGAGCCTTCACGCCGTTTCCCAGTTCGTACACAGTTTCGGAGGTCTTGTCCGGCTGGTCCTGGGCAATTGCAAAGCAACCACTCAATAGCAATAACAAAGATGCGGCGCTCGTCAGCAAAGCGCTCTTTGCGAAGGCTCTCTTAACGCTCTTCATGAACTCCGCTCCAGTCCGAGTTGGAACGGCCACGACCTATTTACCAACAACCATCGTCTCCATAACTCCTATCCCAGGAACGCTTCTGCCGACTACACTTGCAATCTGCCGGACCTGCACCATCAACTCGTCAAACTGGTCGGGGAACAGCGACTGCGGACCATCCGACAAAGCCTGATCGGGATAGGTATGCACTTCCACCATCAATCCATCTGCACCCACGGCCACGGCCGCGCGCGATAGCGGTGTGACTTTATTGCGCTTGCCGGTGCCGTGGCTGGGATCGACCAAGATCGGCAGATGACTCAAGCGCTGCACCGCGGGCACCAGGCTCAAGTCGAGCGTGTTGCGGGTGTGGTCGGCAAAGGTGCGCACGCCGCGCTCACACAGCGCCACGTTGTAATTGCCTTCGCTCATGATGTATTCCGCGGCCATAAGGAATTCTTCCAGCGTGGCCGACATGCCGCGCTTCAGCAGCACCGGCTTCTTCGCGCGCCCCGCGCGCTTCAGCAGAGAAAAATTCTGCATGTTGCGCGCCCCAATCTGGATCACGTCCGCGTACTCTTCCACCAAGTCGAGCGATTCGTTGTCGATCGCTTCGGTAATAATCTTCATGCCATACTGCTGGCGGATGTCGGACATAATACGCAGGCCTTCTTCGCCCAATCCCTGAAAAGAATAAGGAGACGTACGCGGCTTGTACGCTCCGCCGCGAAAAAACTGCGCGCCCGCGCGATGCACGCGCTCGGCGACGGCAAAGGCCTGTTCCCGGCTCTCGATGGCGCACGGCCCCGCGACAATGGCGAGCCCCGCGCCGCCGATAGTCGCCTCCGTGCCGGCAAATCGAATTACCGTATTGTCTTCCTTAACGTCACGGCTCACCAGCTTGTAGGGCTTCGAGACCTTAATGACTTCCTGGACGCCGGGCATTTCTTCCAGCGTGCCCTGCTCCACTTCGCCCTTGTTTCCGGTAATGCCGATCGCGGTGCGCTGCGCGCCCGGCATCGCGTGCGCGCGGTAGCCCAACTGCTCAATCTTTTCGCAGACGCCACGCACCTGTTCCTCGGTGGCGTGCGCCTTCATGACGACTAACATAGATTTCCCCTGACTCGTAACTGTGTGTAGGACGGGCACTCCTGCCCATGCGGTCGAGCAAAGCTCGGCCCACAGTGCCACAAACCCTGAACGTATCAAGTCTATCGTTGCCAACGCTGCACCGCAAACGCTGCACCTTTCCGCCTTGCCTCCTGTAACGTATTACACCGACAAAGGTGACCAACATCACCGTGCACCGGATCGCGCCCCGATAAAGTGAAACAAATCCCCGTCCTCGGAATTAATCAACAGACGAGTCGGGAATCGCACGCAGTCATGCGAGGGGTGAAAGTGTAGAGCACTGGAGTAGAAAACGGAGCCGCGGCCAGAAAATCGCCGCGGCCTAGTTTTTTTCTTTGCGGCGAAAAACGTACAAGCAGGCGTGATCCCCCCACAAGTGGTCGGGATCGCCCGCAACCGCGACCTGATCCACCACCTCGTAGTTGCGTTGAACATAAGCCCACGTTGAGTCGACGAAATCTCGGTTTTCTTCGACCTGGGCTTTCCATCCCCAGGAATGGATATCGTCGACGTAGACCAGAAATCTTGGCCGGGCATCTCGAACTTGTTGCATCATCTCGTCTTGCATTTGATGGGCGAACTTCTGCTTCTCCATCAGAGGATAGAGGTAGAGATAGCTGCTGGCGCAATGCCGCGCAGAATAGAAACAAATCTCGGGCTCGGAACCGAAGAGGCCAATCGTATCCTGGTCCGAGGCATGCGCTTTGATGTAGCTGCCGATCGCGACGGCCTCGGGAAACGCTTCCCCCGCCTGGACCCTTCGCACGAGAGCGACGGGATCGAGGCGGAAATATCTTCTGTACTCGGCGCGGGCGGAAATGACGAATGCAACTGCGAAGTACAGGACTGGAAACCACACAATCCACGCAGCCAGCCGCTTCTGCAGCAGTAGTTCTTGCGCCGCGCTGACGGCGATTCCCGCGCCCAGCGCCGCCGCCGGCAGCACCAGAATGTAGTAGTGAGGACGAAAGTAAAACCCCGGGCAAACGGCCAGGCACGAAAACAAAAAGAAACTTGTGACGAACCCCGCATGCGCCCGCGCAAAGCGGCTCCAGAAGGGGGCGGCAAGGCCAATGGCAACGATCTCCCAGATCACGAACGGGCGTATGACCCACGGCAGGAAGGCGCGTAATGCGTTCTTCACGTCCGGGAGAGTGGTGATGACGCCATATTCCCGCGCATAGGACCAAGTCCAAAACCAAAAGCTCGGAAACACTCCCGCGCGAAAGAGGATCAGGCACGTTACCGCAAACGGCAATGCTAAGCCGGCAAATAGTGCGCCGCCCTGGACCGCGAGATTGCGCCACGGGAAAGGCCGTCTCCATTGCTGCCACAGCCAGTACGAGACCGCGAAGACGGCGAATAGAATTCCGGGCTGCTTCATCAGGAACGCCAATCCGAAGCAAAGCCCGCTGCCGAAATAAATGCTTGTCCGTTTCGTGTCGATGGCATACAGCAACAGCAGGATTCCGGCCAGGGCTGCCAGGATCACAAAATGAGTGGCGTGCGCGTAGAAGCCCAGCACCGCCGGGCGGCAGGAAAGGAAGCTGTAAGTCATCCCCGCTACTGTGCCGGCCAGCCATCCGTATAGATACTTCGCCAGAAAAAAAACCAGGACCGTCGCGGCAATATTGACCAGCATCAATCCGATGCGAATGCCAGAGGGCGTTTCCCCGAACACCGCCATCATGGCCGCGTATGCGGCGTAAGTCCCCGGCAACTTCATGTTGCAGGCGATCTTGTAGGGCGGGATCCCCTGCAGCATGAGCTGGCCAACGTAGGCGAACTCACCTTCGTCGCGCTCAAGGGGCATGTTGCGCAGGTGCACTCGGACGAACACGGAAAATGCGATTGCCAGCACCAACGCGCCCACAAAGCTTGATCGAACCCAGGTGGTTTCGGGCCGGGCAGGCTTTATGGCTTCTGCCCCAAAATCATATGTGCTTCGATTCACGAAAGCTTTCATGCAAGGTCGAACGCGGATCTCATGCAGAGGAAATCTATTGTACTGGGAGGCGGATTCTGAGTCTTGAAGGGCGCTCCAGCATCCAAAGTTACTGCAACGTTTGAAATGACTCTGGAGTCTTCCTCATGAAAGCAGCAGTGGTCCCTTCCGTAAACGGCAAGTGGGAAGTAAAGCAGTGGGAAACCCCTAAAGCTGGCCCGAATCAGGTGGTAATGAAAATCCACGCCAGCGGTCTGTGCTATACCGATGTCCACCTGACGCACGGCCTGATTCCCGTGCAGTTCCCTCACGTCTTTGGTCACGAGCCGGTGGGCGAGATCGTGGAGGTTGGCCCCGGCGTGACGTCTCGGAAAGTTGGAGACCGCGTCGGCGTAGGCTGGGTGCAAAAAGGAGACGGCACCTGCGAGTGGTGTTTGCGCGGCAAGAAAGAGTTATGCCAGAACCCCGTCGCTTCCACCGGCATCACGCTGCCAGGCAGTCACGCCGAATACATGCTGGCTTATGCGGACGCCACCATGCCCATTCCGGCGGCTCTCGGTTACGAGCAGGCCGCCCCGGTTTTCTGCGCCGGCTATACCGTCTGGAGCGGCCTTCGCCTTGCCGACCCCAAGCCGCACGAGCGCATCGCCGTCGTGGGCATCGGCGGCCTCGGCCATCTCGCCCTGCAATATGCTAAAGCTGCGGGCTTTGAGACGATCGCCGTCACCAAGTCGAAAGACAAAGAAAAAATGATTCGCGATCTGGGTGCCGACGAAGTTGTCGAGAGCGGAGCCAAGTTGCTGGCCGCCGGCGGCGCCGACGTGCTCCTGGCGACCTCTAACTCCTGGGCTGCCACCGAAGAAGCCGCACAAGGCATGCGTCCTGACGGCCGGGTCGTGGTGATGGGAGCATCGAACGAACCGCTGCGCTTCAATATGGGCATGATGCTAAGCCGCGTTCGCATTCTTGGTTCCAGCCAGAACGGTCCCGAGTATCTCTACGAAGCGCTCGACTTTGTCGCCAAAGGGAAAGTAAAGGTAGTCGAAGAAATCTACAAGCTCGACGACATCACCAAGGCCTACGACCGCGTAGCCGAAGGCAAAGTCCGCTTCAGGGCTGTAATCGCGATGAATTGAGATGCTGAGCGGATCGTTTGGGAACGGGCGCATTCGCCCGTTCTGCCGAGCAAGCGAGGCGCCTTTATACTGCTCCTATGCCGCGTTCGATTGTTCGCGAACAGGATATCCTCGCCCAGTCCGCGCCCAAGCGCCCGCCCCGCGTGACTTCCCGCCGTATCGGCATTCACATCTCAACCGCCGGAGGAGTTCACAACGCCGCCGAACGGGCCTATCGCCTGGGATGCAACACGCTTCAGATTTTCTCGTCCAGCCCACGCCAATGGGCTCCCTATGACCTCAGCTATTCGCTGTGCGAGCGGATGTTCCGCCTGCGGGCACAATACGATCTGAAACCGCTGGTCATTCACACTAATTATCTGGTGAATCTCGCCAGCACCAACCAGTTGTTCCTCAAGAAATCTATTGAAGCCTTTCGGGGCGAAATCGAGCGTGCGCTCGCGGTCTGTGCTGACTACCTCGTGCTGCACCCCGGCTCATTCCGCGGAGCTGATCGCGAAGCCGGACTGCTGCAAACCGCGGCTGCAATCGTAGCTGCGACCCAAGGCCTTGACCTCGCGGAGGCCGGACTCACGATCCTGATCGAAAATACCGCCGGCTCCGAATTCTCCCTGGGAGGCAGCTTCGAGCAAGTCGCGGAAGTGATCGACCGCCTGCGCGGCATCGTCCCCATCGCTGCCTGCATCGACACCTGCCACACTCACGTCGCCGGCTATGACATCGTCACCCAGGAGGGCATCTACCAGACGCTTCTCCGCCTCGACGCAACCGTCGGCTTGAACAACGTGAAAGTTATTCACTGCAACGACGCCAAAGCTGCCCGCGGATCGAAGCTCGACCGCCATCAGCAAATCGGAAAAGGAACCATCGGCATTGAGCCGTTTCGCATCCTGCTCAACGACCTCCGCCTCGCCCATGCCGCCTTCATCGCCGAAACTCCCGTCGAGACGCCCGGCGATGACCGCCGAAATGTCGAAGCCCTGAAGAAGCTGGTCACATAGCCCCACCATTTCCGTATCGATGGCATCTTATGGTGATGACTGCCGCCCCCGCCATCCGGCCCGGTTGCCTAGCGTTGCTCTTCTTCATTATTCTCCGTCCGCCAAACCCCGCCATGGCTCAGTCGAACGGCACATCGGATATTCACGCGGTGCAGATCGCCATGAGGAACGTGACTTATCACTACACCGTGCCGATTACCGTCCACATCGTTCAGTTGCAGGGAGAACTCCTTCCAACAAAACCCGGAGCGATCGTCGTCTTCGACGACAAGCATTCCTTTACTCTCGCTCTGGCGTCTGCTGAGATTTCCATCAGCTGCAATGCCCTCGCGCAGGTGCTGAACGAAAATGTCTTTTCCGCTGCCGATTCTCCCATCAAGAATCTGAGCATCGAAAGCAGGAATAATCGGCTGATCATGAAAGGTAAACTTCACCAGAAAGGTGACATTCCCTTCGAAACCGAAGGCGTTCTCATGGCAGAGCCAGACGGACGAATCCGCCTGCACACGGAGCATCTGAAGGCCTCGCACTTGCCGTTGAAGGGCCTGCTGGATTTGCTTGGGATCAACATTGCCCGCATGATTGATACGAAGAAAATTCAGGGGATCTCCGCCGACAAAGATGACTTGATACTCAATCCTGAACAAATCCTTCCGCCGCCGCATATTCAGGGAAGAGTCTCCGCCGTTCGCCTGCAAGGCAACGACATCGTCCAGGTATTCGGCACAACTCAACCGTCAAACTTCGCCGCCAAACAACCTGGGAACTACCTGGCATTCCGGCACGGAGACATGCAATTTGGCAAGCTCACCATGCATGACGCCGATCTCGTCATGATAGACATGGACCCGCACGACCCCTTCGATTTCTCTCTCGATCACTATCAGGACCAACTCGTTGCCGGCTACACGAAAAGCACGCCGCAATATGGCCTTCGCGTCTACACCCGCGATTACAACAAACTACGAAGTGGGACCGCCGCAGCCCAGTCGAGGAAATAGTAATGTCACTTGTCGCAGCCCCCAGGTAATCCCACGTTCTTCGGGCCGGACAATATAGTGGTCAATTTGAAAATCTTTAACGATTGCGCCCTCCGGGGTCATCCTGAAGTCCCGCGTTTTCACCTGCGGGACGAGGGATCTCCCGTGCGCACACAACCGCCGCTTTCAAACTGAGCCACTACCCCTCGGATCGTTTCTGAACACAGTTCTATCGCCTCATTGTAAAATCAGAGGCTTACTCGGACTTCCTCCGGTTCCTATGCCTTCGCAAGACAACTCGGAAATCGCCACCGCGACCAACAACGGCCACCCTGGCCACCCTGATCGTCCGAACGACGACCGCTACGATCCCCAGCGCGTAGAGACCAAATGGTTCGAACGCTGGCAAAATGCTCCCCGGCTCTACGCCGCCGAGGCGGACTCGACCAAGAAGAAGTACTACGTGCTCGAAATGCTGCCTTATCCTTCGGGCGCGCTGCACATGGGACACGTACGCAATTACGCCATCGGCGACGCACTCGCCCGGTTTATGTGGATGAACGGCCACAACGTGCTTCATCCCATGGGCTGGGATTCTTTCGGTTTGCCGGCGGAGAACGCGGCCATTCAAAACCACACTCCACCGCGGCAGTGGACGCTTGGCAACATCGCGAAGATGAAGGCGCAGATGAACCGCCTCGGCTTTGCCTATGACTGGTCCCGCGAAGTTACTACCTGCCTACCCGAGTTCTACCGCTGGAACCAATGGTTCTTTTTGAAGCTCTACGAAAAGGGCCTCGCCTATCGCAAGAAAAGCAAGGTCAACTGGTGTCCGCAATGCGCGACGGTGCTGGCCAACGAACAGGTGTTGGCCAACGGATGCTGCTGGCGCCATGAAGATACCCCTGTCGAGCAGCGCGAACTCGAACAGTGGTTCTTGCGCATTACGAAATACGCCGACGAATTGTTGCGCGATCTCGACCAGCTCGACGGCTGGCCGGAGAAAGTCCGCACAATGCAGCGCAACTGGATCGGCCGCAGCGAAGGCACCCTGGTCGATTTCAAGCTCGACTACTCCCAGCCCCACCACGGCTTCGGACCGGCGGGCGCTACTATCAGCGTCTTCACTACGCGCCTCGATACCATCTTCGGCGCGACCTCGGTGCAACTCGCACCCGAGCATCCTATCGTTAACGATCTCGCGGCAAACAACCCAGATTTACGCGCCAAGGTCGATCAACTCGTCGCCGAGCAGCGCAAAGCCAAAGAGGTGGGCGACATCGGCGAGATCGAGAAGCACGGCGTATCCACCGGCCGTTACGCCATCAATCCCTTCAATGGCGAGAAGGTTCCTGTCTGGGTGGCAAACTACATACTCATGGATTACGGCACCGGCGCCATCATGAGCGTGCCGGCGCACGATGAGCGCGATTACGAGTTCGCGCAAAAATACAAGCTCGAGATTCGCCTCGTGATTCTTCCCGTCTGCTCGGACCAGGAAGAAACCGTCGCCGAACCGCCGCTGCCGTTTACCTCGCATGAAGGAATGTTGATTAACTCCGGTCCGTATAGCGGCCTTGACTGCGCCGATGCGATCGAGAAAATGTCCGCATTTGCCGAGCAGAACGGTTTCGGCAAATCCACCGTCACCTACCGTCTGAAAGATTGGGGCATTTCCCGCCAGCGCTATTGGGGCACACCCATCCCAATACTTTATTGCGAAAAAGATGGAATCGTCCCCGTGCCGGAAAAAGATTTGCCCGTGATTTTGCCGGAAAGTGTGGAAGTCACGCTCACCGGTGGATCGCCGCTCGGTAAATTGCCGGAGTTCGTGAATACGACTTGCCCCAAGTGCGGCGGTCCGGCGCGCCGCGAAACCGATACCATGGACACCTTCGTCGACTCGTCCTGGTATTTCTACCGCTATACCGACGCGCATAACGACCATGCCCCCTTCGACTCGAAGATCGCGCAATACTGGTTTCCCATCGATCAGTACATTGGCGGCGTCGAGCACGCCATCCTGCACCTTATCTACTCGCGCTTCTGGACCAAGTTCATGCGCGACATGGGCCTTGTCACCAACGCCGAGCCGATCCAGCGCCTCTTCACGCAAGGGATGATAATCAAAGACGGCGCAAAAATGTCGAAGAGCCTGGGCAACATCGTCAGCCCGGACGAAATGATCGCCCGCTACGGCGCCGACGCCGCGCGCCTCTACAGCCTGTTCGCCGCTCCGCCTGATCGCGACCTCGACTGGCAGGATTCCGGCATTGAAGGCATTCGAAAGTTCTTGGGACGGATTTACCGCGTGGTGAACGATCAGACGAAGCCGCGGGATTCAAGTCAGCGCACCTGTCCGCGAAACTAGTCGAGCACCTGCCGGCAGGACTCTGCAGCGAAAGCTCCATCAGACGATCAAGCGAATTTCTGACGACTTCCAAGGCCGCTGGCACTTCAATACCTCAATTTCGGCATTATGGAACTGCTCAACAATCTAATCTCGGGCGCATGGAAGTGAGGATAGTACAGAACCCCGCGACGGGAGAGATTCCAAGGCGAAACGATTCCAATAACGCTGATGGCTGAAGTGAGCGCAACTGCCTGTTGCTCGCCCCCTTCGCGCCCTATCTCGCCCACGAACTCTGGGAGGTAATCGGCGAAGAGGGAAATCTGCTCAAAGCTCCCTGGCCCAAGTACGATGCTGCGCTCGCGAAAGAAGAGGAACTGGTAATCCCGGTGCAGGTAAACGGCAAGCTCCGCGGCCGCGTCGTTGTGCCCGCCGACTCTGCTAAAGATTTCGTCATCGAGCGCGCGCTAGGCGACGAGAAGGTGCAATCCGCAATCGCAGGGAAGCGGATTGTGAAGAAAATCTTCGTCCCCGGCAAACTAGTCAACATCGTGGTTGGGTAGCAACCATGTCCCGCGTCTCGCCCACGCTCGAAGGCTTTCGCGCAGGTTTTCAACGGCCCTCGCTGACATTCACCGAAATCGCGTGGCGCTGGACGGTCGGTGCGGTCGCATGGGGGTTGTTTCTTTTTTCATTTGTCGAATATCTTAGTTCGCTGCCGGTCACGAATAGCGATGCAGCTCTGCTCCGGACAAGACAGCCTTGGCTCGTGGGACGAGCCATTGCACATATCCTCCGCGGGAGCCTGAGTCGAGCTGGGGTGGCTGCCTTGCTCGGAGCGCTGGCGCTCTCGTTGCTTTGGATCGTCGCCTCTTCCGTTGGCCGCGCTGCCACGGTTCGTGCGCTGCTCGATTACTTCGGTGGACGGTTTGCCAGCAACATTTCCGTGAAAAGGGATGGCGCTATGAAGTCATCGCCATGGCGCTCCCTGATCGGGCTCAACTTCTTGCGCGTTGTGCTGGCGATGGCCGCCCTACTCGCCTTTGCCGGCGCGGCTATTCTCGTCCGCTTCACATCTCCCGATGCGCACCCACACTCTGGCCTTGCCTTCATGCTTTTTCTGCCGCTGGCCGGCTTGATTTGCTTCGTGTGGCCGATGTTGAACTGGTTACTCTCGCTGGCCTGCATCTTCGCCGTCCGTGACGGCGATGACGTATTGAGCGCGCTTTCCGCCGCTGTCACCTTTGTTCAGGAACGCTGGGGAGCGGTACTTCGCCGTGAGTACCTGGACCGGACTGGCGCACCTCGCTGCCATCAGCATGGCCACGACTGCTGTTTCGTTTCCGCTGGCTTTCATCCGAGTCGCCCCGACGCGGCTGATAATTGCCGCCGTCATGCTCGTGACGCTCGCGTACTTCGCCGTTGCGGACTGGTTGTATATGGCGCGCCTCGCGGGATACGTCTGCATCGCAGAAATGCCGGAGGCCCTGGCTGAATCCGCGACCCTGCCAATTCCACCGCCACCCACATCTATCGACCGCGAGGAGTTGATCCTCAGCGACATTCCGAACCGTCAACCCACCGCGTCCCTCCCTAAAGTTTGGGCTTAGAAGCCACAATACTATTGCTACCCACAGGCTCGGGCATTTACTCTCGAAAGTCGCGATGGCGAAGGAAAACGTGAGCCTAAAACCCGAGAGGGACAAGACACCCAAATATACCGTTGACAAGGCTTCGGGCAGAATCATCTCGGCTGGACCCGAGGAGATTGATTCGACCCAACCCTTGCTGGAGATCCTTATCCAGGAGGCGGGCTGGAATGCTGGGCAGACAGTGTCGCGGCCCAAGCAATGGAGAGTTCCAGCGTCTCCATCCGATCAACGCATATGGCCCGTCGACATCGCTATTTTCGACAGCACCGAACACCTGAGAGACGAAGAGCATGTGATCGTGATCTGCGAATGCAAGCGACCGGACGTGGAAACTGGAATCGGCCAACTGAAGATTTACCTTGACCGAGAACCGCACGCCCGAGTGGGTATCTGGTTTAACGGTTTCGAGCACAGCATCATCTACAAGACGCCCAGCGGTTACGAGACTGCGCCAGTTGGTACGCCCATACCGACCCCTCTCGACCCCCTCACGCCCGTAGGTGCAAAGCCACGCACCTACGAAGACCTGAGAAAGGCCCCGTCCCTCGTTCCCGTGTTCAAGCGGATCCGTGATCGCCTCGCTACCCTGGATAGGAACGTAAACCGCGATGAGGAGATCCTGCCGGACATTTCGCTCCTGCTGCTACTCAAAATTCTGGACGAGCAGAGTCACCGCTTTACTCCTAAAAAACCTCTAGCCTTTCAAATTGATGACAATGCAGAGCGAACCGCAAAGCGCCTGCGCGAACTCCTCGAGACGGAGGTGAAGAGGAATTCCGAGCTTTTCGGCGCCAGTCCAGACGAAGTTCGATTTCAAATAGACGACGACAGCATCTACTACGTCGTCGAAACACTTCAGAACTTTCGACTGCTTTCGAATAATGAAGATGCCGTCGCTGAGGCGTTTCAGGTTATTAGGGGCAAGGCATTCAAAGGGGAGGAGGGCCAATATTTCACGCCGCAGTCAGTCGTTCGAATTGCCATCGCTGCGATGGACCCCCGCCCTGAAGATCGCGTGATTGATCCGGGTTGCGGTAGCGGGTCATTCCTAGCACTAGCGCTGTCGAATGTGGTGGACCACTTTAGGAAGACTTATGGCGCAGACCAAGGCGCGATGAACTTAGCACGACGGGATTGGTGCACCCAAAAGCTGTTCGGAATGGATAAGGACTCCGTGTCGGTGAGGCTGTCTAAGGCATATCTCTCTATGCTCGGCGACGGGAGCACACACGTTTATAAGGCTGATGCCATTAGGCCGAAGCGCTGGAAATCGACGCTCTCCGCTGTGATACAAGATGGGGCGTTCGACGTAGTAGTGACAAATCCCCCGTTCGGCACGAAGCTAAAAGTAACAGGGGAAATAGGAAAGGAGGAAGGGTACACTCTGTCAAGGCAGTGGAGAAAAACGGACGGGGAATGGGAAGAGACCGAGGAGTACGAAACTCGCGACCTCGGCCTTGTGTTTCTCGAGAGGTGTATCCGCTTGTTTCGTGAGGGTGGTCGATTGGCGATAGTACTTCCAGACACATACCTCTTTTCTCCCTCATACGGCTGGCTGATGAAGTGGTTCTCGCAGTACACGCTGACGCACTCGATCAATGTGCCCATCGAAGCATTTGAGCCTCACTGTAGGGCAAAAACGAGCGTGATTGTTCTGAAGAAGTCGCCCCCACATGGAAGCAACCAGATAGTCGGCTCGGTGTGCTCGACGTTCGGCGAGGATAAGCACGGACGGCCCCGATTCAAGTTCGTCGACGGCGCTCAAACGGATGAACGCGATGATGAAATGGCTGAAGCGGCGAGCCTTCTTGAAGCGGGGTCTAAGGCATCCACCTCGAAGTTATCCTTTCGCTTCAGACAAGAAGACGCGGTTGAGCGCGGCGTGCTCGTTGCCTCCTACTGGTGGCGGAAGCCTTACACAGATGCTGTCGAGAAGTTTGCCCATGAAAATGAGTGCGATCTGGTCTCGATCGGCGAACTCCTAGAGGCCGGAGAGCTGAAGGTTACGGATGGCCATGGCAGTCCAAGTTCTCATTTTCACGGACAGGGTCCTACGCCCTACGTGAAAGTCGTCGACATAAAGAATTGGCGAGTCATAGAGAATCCGAAGTATGCCATCCCTGAAGAGGAGGCGATAAAGTTCCGGAAAAAGAAGTCCCTCGAACCTTTCGATCTCGTGACGCCGACGCGTGCCAGCAAGAACATAGGGTTGTTTGGCGTGATAATGCCTTGGCAAACGAATGTGATACTTACCCGCGAAATCGCCGTGTGGCGTGTTCCCAAAGAGGCAAATCGCGTAGATCCTTGGCTGCTGCTAGCCCTCGCTTCGCTAAGATCGGTACACGACCAGTTCAACTTCCTAGTACTGATGCAAATGAACCGAGAGGACCTGGGGAATCGATATAAGGAATTGCTTTTGCCCTTGCCGAAAACTGCTGAAAAGCGAGAAGAGTGGTCGCGGCCTATCCGGGAGTTTTTTGACGCAAGCGTACGGGCTCGAGAGAGCTACGACGCACTGGGGAAGCAACTTAACCCGGCGCTCTTCGCAGATCGTCCAGGGCCGTCCTGGTCTTTACAGGGCTGCGATAATTGAGAAACTCATCGGTGGAAACCCCATCCAGACTCAGCCAGCCGTTGCTCAGCCAATCCATCGTCATCCTCGACTTTGCTGCGCAGTATACGCAACTGATCGCGCGCCGCATCCGCGAACAGAATGTTTTTTCGGTAGTGCTGCCCTGCACGGCTTCGCTTGACGAAGTAAAGGGGTGCGCGCCTGTGGGCATTGTGCTCTCGGGTGCGCCGTGGTCGGTCTACGACAAAGATGCGCCGCCGGCGGACCCGCGCATCTTCGAACTGGGCCTGCCTGTCCTTGGTATCTGCTATGGGCTGCAGTTCATGGTACACACGCTGGGCGGCAAGGTGCGGCCGGCGGACAAGCGCGAGTACGGCCACGCGGAAATCGACATCGTGGCCGAGTCGGCGCTATTCCGCGGATTGGCGAAGCGGCAAGCGGTGTGGATGTCGCATGGCGACGAGGCGCTGGAATTGCCCCCCGGCTTTGAACTGACCGCGAAGACAGCGCATGCGGTCGCGGGAATTCAGAACGTCGCGAAGAAATGGTTTGCGGTGCAATTCCATCCCGAGGTCCACCACACGCGAAACGGGACGGAGATTCTGCGCAACTTTGTGTTCCAGATCTGCGGCGCGAAACCAACATGGACGCCGCAGCACTTTATCGAGTCGACTGTCGAGCAGGTCAGGCAGCAAGTGGGCAAAGGGCGCGCCATCTGCGCGCTTTCCGGTGGAGTGGATTCGTCGGTGGCGGCAGTGCTAGTCAATCGTGCCTTGCGCGACGGTCACGGCAAGTCGCGGCTGACCTGCATCTTCGTGAATAACGGCGTGCTGCGTAAAAACGAGTTCGAGAAGGTGCAGAAGACGCTGCATGAGAAGCTCGGGCTGCATCTCGACGCGGTGGACGCGACCGGGCGTTTCCTAGGCAAGCTGAAAGGCGTGAACGATCCGGAGAAAAAACGTAAGATTATCGGCAACGAATTCATCAAGGTGTTCGAGCGCGAGGCGCGGCGCATCGAGAAGGAAGAAGGCAAGGTCAAGTGGTTGGTGCAGGGGACTCTTTATCCTGACGTGATCGAGTCACGTTCGGTGCGGGGGCCATCGCAGGTGATCAAGTCGCATCACAACGTGGGCGGGCTTCCGGAGAAGATGAAGCTCAAGCTGATCGAGCCGCTGAAGGATTTATTCAAAGATGAAGTCCGGAAGATTGGGCGCGACCTGGGCATACCGGAAGACATTTTGCAACGGCAGCCATTCCCGGGCCCCGGTCTGGCGGTGCGCGTGCTCGGAGAAGTCACGCCAGACCGTCTGGCTCTGCTGCGCGAGTGTGACGACATTGTAGTCAGCGAAATCAAGAACGCTGGCCTGTACACCAAGATCTGGCAGTCGTTTGCCGTGTTGTTGCCGGTGATGTCGGTGGGCGTGATGGGCGACATGAGAACTTACGCTTATACTTGCGCGATCCGAGCGGTGAGTTCGGAAGACGGCATGACCGCCGACTGGGTGGCGCTGCCGCACGAAGTGCTGAAAAGAATCTCCACGCGGATTGTGAACGAAGTGAAGGGCGTGAACCGCGTGGTATATGACGTTACTTCCAAGCCTCCGGGCACGATTGAGTGGGAGTAGGAAGATGGAACTAGGTAGATGGGACTAGGAAGCTACGAAGTGATCTCGAGAAGATTTCCTTCAGTGTCGGCGATCACGGCTTCGTAGTATCCATCTCCGGTGAGTCGCGGCGCGCTGACGATACGAACGCCGTCTGCCTCCATCGCTTTCACCAGGCGATCAACGGCTTCGCGCGAGCCCACCGATATGGCAAGATGCGCCGGCCGGGGAGGTTCGCCAGGCGATGTCATCAGTTCGACCCGTGCCCCAGAACCTAGCGACAGAAAGCAGGATTTGAAGTCGCGCTTCGAGCTTGAATACATCGGTCCTGCCGTAGCCTTAAACCAACGTTCGTAGAAGGCGCGAGCGCGCTCAAGATCCGACACCCAGGCAGCGACATGGTCAATGTGTCCTACCGAATCGAGCAGCCCCAGCTTCACCAGTTCAATGCGAAGCGCGGAAGGATCGGTGAAGAGAATGCTATGCATGCCGAGAGCAGCCGCAGCCTCCACGTTCGATGGCAGATCGTCGATGTAGACGGCATGAGCAGGATCGATGGCATGGGTATCAAAGAATAGCTGAAAGATACGCGGGTCGGGTTTGATCAGACGCACTTCGCCGGAAAGCAAGACTCCCTTGAACCATCGCAAAAACTCGAATCGCCTTAGGGATGTCGGAAAAGTTTCTGCCGACCAGTTGCTCAAGGCATACAAAGGAACTCCACGACTGCGCAATTCTCCGAGGATGTCTACAGTGCCAGCGATCGGACCCGGCACCATCTCTTCGTGACGCTGAATCCAGGCATCGATCAACTCGGCGTGGGCAGGGTGCTCCAGCTTGAGTGTGGCGCAGGCTTCGGCAAAGCTGCGTCCGGCGTCTTGCTGGGCGTTCCACGATGGGGTACAGACCGTGGCCAGAAAATGCTCCATGGCGGCGTCGTCTCCATTGAAAAGCTTGCGATACAGATAACGCGGGTTCCAGTCAATCAGCACGCCGCCGAGATCGAAGACTGCCACAGAGCGATGAGACATTGGAATGATTCTACCGAATTGCTCCGTTCAGTGATTGCTGCGGCAGGTCAGATCTTATCCCGATGCACGGTTTCCATCGAGAACGCAGGGAGGCAGACGGCGATGTATTCGGCCCCGCCTTCGTGGGGAGTGGAGTAGCGGATCCACTCACCGGCGTGGACGATCACGGCTTGTCCGGCGGCGACGTCGATTGATCCATTCTTATGTTCTACGCGGAGCGTGCCTTTGAGCACGATTGTGAATTCGTCGAATGCAGGAGTCTGGCCGGGTTCGAGCCAGCCAGCGGGACTGCGCATGTGAGCCACGCTGGCGGATGAAGTCTGCGAGTTGACGCGGCCGATGTATTCGTCAATGAGCTTGGGTTTGTTACCGGCGGATTGAATGCGAGTTGGCTGCGGGATCAGAGTGGGCACGGGTGTTCGCTCTTCGGCCCTATAGTGTAACGCGGCGGAGAGATCGGCGAGAACTCTCCGCCGTGAGGAAGGGAGCCAACCCCGCGACTATTGCGTCCCAGGATGCTGTTCTGCGCCATGTATGGCGTCGGTAACCTGATCCTGCTCGAGGATCAAGGGGTTGGGCAGGACCACCTCGACGGGTGATCCTACATCGAGAAAGAAATTGTGGGAACTGAAAAGCAGCGCGAGCGAGGTCACCATGCCGATGGCTCCGCCAACCGCGGCGCCGATGACGGTGCTTTTCCCAAAGCTGCCGGGAGCAGTTACGCTTGATGTGAGGCACCCCGGCGGTGGTCCAATGCAGCCGGGCGGGAGAGTGCTGGTGATAGTGGTGGGTTGTGGGTTGGCAACGGAGTGACCGATCAATGCTCCGATGCCGGCACCGGCGGCGGGCAGGGCGAATGCGCCGACAAGACGTCCGCGGCCGGGGTCTTTCAGGGCGTAGCCTTCATTGCTCTCCAAGACTATAGGCCCGGAAACGGCAGCGACGTAACCGTCGCGGTAGGTTATTGACATGGACTGCAGGTAGAGTTCGCCGCGGCTGCCATTGCGGCCAAGCTTGTCTACCTTGCCTTGAATTAGGATGCCGGCAGGGATAACGACTTGGTTGCCGGAGGAGATGGGAGAAATGACCTGCGCGTAGATGTCGTCTCCGCGATGGATGTACCGGCTTTGGATGGGATGCGTGAGCACGAGAGCGATGCTGGTTCCACCGGGAACGGTTATGGTGGCGGTTTCGGGCGCGGGTTCTGCGGATGAGAACGGGCCCTGAGAGGTTTTTTGCGCATCCGGTTGCGGAGCCGACGGCGAAGTCTCCTGCGCCAGACTTGAAATAGCCAGGAGCAAAGTGGAGGTTAAAGCGATCCCTTGCCTGATTTTCGTTTTGGCCAGTTCCCGAAATGCTGTGGTCGAGTGGGTGCGAAGGCTGCGATCATTTGCGGACATGTGGTGCCTCCTGTGGAAGGTTGACGCTTCCGTTCGAGTGGCGCTTTGGAGAGTCTTAGTCCGCTCTCTGGCGCATTAGACCTAGGGGCGCCGATAAAGTTAGATAGAGATTGGTGAAGAATTGCAAAGGCTTTGTAAAGGCAGGGGAGATGGTGGTACGTCGCAGGACCCGGCGTTTGTGGCGCGCTGCCGGTCGAGCTTCCGCTCGACGGACAACAGGAGTGCCCGTCCCCACACGAGTGATCAGTTACAATCGTCGCTTATGTTCTACCGCTCGGACAATCGCAGCATCGATCAGTTGCGCCCGGTGTCGATCATTCCTGATTTCATTACTACGGCGGAAGGATCGGTCCTGGTTGAAGTGGGAAACACGCGGGTGATTTGTACCGCATCCATTGAAGAAGCGGTGCCAGCGTTTCTGCGGAACTCGGGCAAGGGATGGATCTCGAGCGAGTATGCGATGATTCCGCGGGCGACGCTGACGCGCACGCCTCGGGAAGTGGCAAAAGGGCGGCCGAGCGGGCGGACGCACGAGATTCAGCGGCTGATTGGGCGGTCGCTGCGCGCGGTAACCGATCTGGCGCGACTGGGCGAGCGCACAATATGGATTGATTGCGACGTGATTCAGGCCGATGGCGGCACGCGTACTGCTTCCATTACGGGCGCGTTCGTCGCCCTGGGCCTGGCGCTGGAAAAGTTGGTGGAGGCCGGAACCCTGACCTCGGTTCCCTTGAAAGATTTTGTTGCGGCCGTGAGCGTGGGAATTGTGGATGGAGAAATCCTGCTCGATCTTTCTTATGAAGAAGATTCGCGGGCCGAAGTAGACATGAATTTTGTTATGACCGCCGGGCACAAAATGGTGGAAGTGCAGGCGACAGCCGAACGGCAGGCGTTCGATGAAATGCAGTTCGCAAAGATGCTGGCGTTTGCGCGGCAGGGCGTGCAATCGCTGATCGCCAGGCAGCAAGGAGTTTTGAGCGGGCTAACGCTCCGGCAGTGAGGCAAGAGCAGCGTAAATGAGGATTGGCTCCAAAGTTCGTGTGATCGGCGTTCCTGATGGACTAGAAGACTATCCCGACTTGCCCACGAAATCCACGTTTATGAAGTGCGTCGGCCGCGAGTTTGTTATAGCTGGCTTCAATGAGGTAGGCATGGCCGAAATCGGCATTGAGTCTGTTAACGGAAGTGTGGGCGAACCAATTTGGATCGAACCACAATTTCTTGAGCTGGTTTCAAAGCGTTCCTACTCCACTCGTTTTCCACAGCCTCGATGTGACATCTGACCTTGCGCCCAAAATTAAAGCGCGCAATCATGGTCGAGGCAGTGACGGTCCGCCCAGCGCGAAATGTGCCCTGCTAAGCGGCTTGTTCTCAATATTTTGATATTTAAGTTCTTTGAAGGCAAGATTTTACGAAGTCCGCTTTTGCGAAACCCGCTTGCGGGACAAGGGTTTCAGCCGGATCAACGAAAATAAATTTGATCTGAAATCCGGCTGATCTGCTGAGCCGGCCTGATTCCGCCCGTTCCGGTCAAACTTTATTTTGATCGAGGATTCCACAGTCTCAGCGCCCGATACGGCTTAGCTGCCCTGGCGAATCAAGCGTGGCAATCCTAGGCGAGTGTACTTAGCGCAGAAACACGTGCGCCGCATCGTCCACCCGAATGTTTGATTTCCGCCGCGCACCCGTCGCCACGTTGTAGGCAACGTCAGCAGATGTCCTTCAACGATAAGAATCTCCTTCGGACTGATCCAGCCCACCAGCATCGCGTGCGGCAAGAATGCAACGCGCCGCGGAGACTCCTCCACGCTCTTCACTTCGACCGCAGGCAGATCCAGTAAAGCTTTGCGAATGCGTTGCGATTCTTCCGGGTTGGCCTGGCCCTGCTCGGCAAGCTGAATGGGCTTATTGGGCTGAGAAGTCGCGACGATCGTCAATGCCACCGATGAGAGGTCGGGCGAGAGTTTGCCGTTCTCGGTGTAGAAGCTCACGTCGTAGTCGGGATTCTTGTACGTGGCTTGTTCATCGAACACGGTCAGAGTCTTGCCTTGCCGATGCAGCAGAGTCTTATCATCGCTTTCATTTTCCCAGCCACAACAGGCCGTGTCGGGAATTGCCTCCAAGATTGCGCTGGCATTCGCAGCGTCAAGAACGCGCCGCAGCGGTGGATCGAGCGGTGTTACTGTCCACTTGCCGGCGTTCTCCTCGTATGAAGATGTCGCTTTGTAAAGCGGCTGCGTCTTCCCCGAGACGAACTGAGTCAGCAGAAAGAGCTTGCCAACTCCGTCTTCAGGAACCCACACTTCGCCGTAAGGACAAGATTCCTCGCAGCTGCCGGTTGGGCACGAGCAATCGGGAAGCGTCATCGAGGCCACGTCCTCACGCCCCGCACCTGCGAGATCGGTCCGCCAGCTTAACCAGGTCGTCTTGGTGGAGAGATCCACGCCATCGCGCTGCAACCGGCGCGACTGATTCGAAAACCAGTACAGATGGATTCCATCCGCTGAGAGATACGGTACGGGCGCTGATTCGGTGATGGCCAGATTCGATCCCGCTGTAGATGTAATGCGGGCGACCTCGCGCGAGAGTAAGGTTGCAGTGCGGCCATCCCAAAACCAGACCCTGCGCTCGGCCGCGATTTCGCCTTCCTGGAGCGGCAAAGACACGGGCGCGGCAAACAGCATCTGGCCGAGGTGATTGACGGAGAAATTCTGCGCCGACGCCACAGCTTCCGCCGGAACTTTCACGGTCTGCTTTTCGGCAAAGGTTGAGGCGTCATACTCTACCGCCTGTCCGGGCGCGCGCAGCACCCATAGGCGCTTGCTTTGCGCCGCGAGCGAAGCGCCTAACAGAAGGAGAGCACAGAATGTCAGCGTGAGTGTTCGCATCATCGTTTGGTTTCCGAGCGGAATCCCAGCCTGATTGTAAATCGGGGACTTGTTGGTCCCGCATCTTGCGTACAATAGATGCTTGAAAAAGATGAGCACACATTCCAAGAATCCAATGACCACGACCTCGACTCCTCCGATTCGCCCGCAAACTGCCGCTGCGCAGATTCCCGAAGTGCCGCTTGACCACCGAAGGATACAGCGTGCTGCATCAGATGATGCGTTTCCGTTGGACGGCCTGGCGTGCCCTGCCCGATGCCACGCGATCGGTGATCGCTCAGGAAGCCGCGTCAGTGCTGGGCGAAATGGAACAGAAATCCAGCCGGCCAATCCGCGCTTTTCTCGCTAATCGGCCACAAGGGCGATCTGATGCTGGTACACTTCCGCAACTCGTTCGCTGATCTCAATCAGGCGGAACTCAAGCTGGCGGGCCTGCGCCTGAGCGATTATCTCGAACCTACATCTTCTTATCTCTCGATCATTGAACTCGGACTCTACGACTCTACGCTCAAAATTTATAAAGAGCTGATGGACCAAGGCATCCAGCCGCACTCGGACCAGTGGAAGGCCGAGATCGAATGCAAGCTCAACCGGCATCGCGAAGCGATGCACCCGCGGCTCTTCCCCGAGATTCCGCCGAACCGCTACCTTTGCTTCTATCCCATGGACCGGCGGCGCGGTGAAGACAAGAACTGGTATACGCTGCCGATCGAAGAGCGCGCCCGCCAGATGAATGACCATGGACTGGTGGGCCGGCGCTACGCGGGCGAAGTCAAGCAGATCATCACCGGCTCGATTGGGTTCGACGATTGGGAGTGGGGCGTTGATCTGTTCGCCGACGATCCGCTCGTCTTCAAGAAGCTGATCTATGAGATGCGCTTCGATCACGTCAGCGCTGTTTATGCGCTGTTCGGGCAGTTCTACGTGGGAGTGCGCTGCCCCGCTGCAGCATTGGAGAAGTTGTTGAGCGGCGAACTGCCGAAATAGCCAGATGGCAATTGGCAATTAGCCATAGCGCTTGGCCGGTAGAGAATCTCCGGCTGCCGGTGCGACGCTCATACCGCCAACGGCTAATTGCTAATGGCTAATGACTTAACCACCGGAGAACTCATGGCAACGCTTGGACTCATCGAATACAAAGACGCCAGCCCTGAAGTGCGCGCTGTTTATGACGACATCATGGCCACGCGCAAGACTGACTGGATCAACAATTTCTGGAAAGCGATTGCGCACGATCCCGCCACGCTGAAGCGCACTTGGGAAGACATAAAGCAGATTATGGCTCCCGGCGCGCTCGATCCCCTGACCAAAGAGATGATCTATGTCGCGGTCAGCGTCACCAACCAGTGCGGCTACTGCATCGCCTCGCACACCGTCGCGGCGCAGAAAAAGGGCATGACCGATGCCATGTTTAACGAGTTAATGTCGGTCGTCGGCATGGCGAATGAAACCAACAAGCTGGTCACTGGGTATCAGGTAGAGATTGATGAACAGTTCAAGAGCGGTCGTTAGTTCCTTGGTCGTTATTCGTTAGTTCGTTAGTCATTGGCAACCTGGGATGGCCGGGCTTGCGCCCAGCCGGACAGCTGTAGGCGGCGGCCTCCGTTCGTTGCCGCAGACCGTCGTTACACTCATCGGCGGATTGTCATTTCACGATTCGTTATTTGATAATCAGTCCCTGGACGAGCGTTCCCGACGCACTGTATCCGGGCCAGGAGATTGCAAATGAGCCCGTGCCCGCTGCACCCGCAGTGCCGGTCGCGCTGAAGATTACGCTTGAGCCGTCCTGTAGCGTGCCCGTGCCTGTAATCGTCACCGTATTGGTCCCCAGCTTAACAGTTGAGAATCCGGTCGTATCCGAAAGAAAGATGTGGGCTGACGTGTCGAGGTAACTCAGCGTTCCCTCGCGGATACCCGATGCCGTCTTCGTTCCTACCAGGAAGCCAAGACTGCCGGTGCCACTTCCAATGTTGAAGTAACCCGCGCCGCTGCCGACGTTCGGAATGAGGCCTGGTCCGGCGGTCTGCTTCGAATACCAGGTAAATGCAGAGCCGAGGGCCACATTGTCTTCAGAGAATGCCATGTGGATCAATCCCAACGGATCGTGCGTCAACTCGGCGTACTCCGCCAGTTCACGATTGCCGGGAGGCATACTGGTATTGCAATTCAGACCTTGCGTGCAGATCGAGCCGTAGTGGACAACACCTGCCATCTGATCCGGCGTGCCCGTGGTCGTGCCACTGGCCACCACATATTGCACAGCGGGCTTGCCTGCCGTGTTCACGAAGGCGTAGAAGATTTTCCACTTGGCATTGGCGAAGGTGGTTTGATTGTTGGGATTGCCGACCACGTTGGTGCCGTACCAGAAAACTCCAATGCTGTTTTGATCGCCCGCCGTCAGCCATGGCAGCATCGCGGTGGCGGTTGCGGAATCGGTGGGGTTATTTATTTGCAGCGCCTTCGACCAGGTCCGGCCGCCATTGGTCGACCAGATAACGTACACATTCTGGCCGGTTTGATTGCCGTTGGTGTCGAGCTGCTGCATGCTGAAAGCGACGTAAAGATTGCCGTCATTGTCCACTGCGATGGGGGTAAAGACGTTTCCTACGTTCGCTCCGGGCGGCGCAGTGAAAGCGAGAGTCGAGGTGAAATAGAGCTTCGAGGGCGGCGCGCCGGAAGGCAATACTGGCAAGTTGCACGGCGCAGCGCACGATGCCACGTATAGATCCACTCCATCGGGCGAAGTGAAGGTCGTGTAAACCGAGCTATTCGGACTCGGTCCGCCCAAGGGGCCGGGATAGGCCACGATGTTGGAATGGAAACCAGTTTCGGGGGTACCTGCCAATATTGCCTGATTGATGACCGCTCCATTGGGGTAGGTAATGCCGCCATCATCCGACTCAGTAACGATCAGGCTGTCAGTTCCCACTATATCGGCGCCCAACTGAAGTGTAATCAGATAATCGCGAGAGGTACCAGCACTTGCCAGCCACATGCGGTCCACCACCTTGGCCGGGGAGTCTCCCGGAACGAACGTGTTGCCCTCGTTGGTGGAGGTCTGCAGATCAATGTCAGCTAGGTTCAAACTCGAATAAAACAACCGCCCTGTGCTGTCGCCGAACAGTTGATCGGCAGCGAAGGGGATGCCCACCGCCAAGTCCTCGTCTCCTCCGCCTGCTGACCGATCGGGTTGGCCGAGATACGTGAAGGTGTTTCCATAGTCAGTCGAGCGCCACAGGTCCGATCCCGCCGGTACCCCTTCGATCGCGGAGACATAAATATTGCCAAACGGATCGACGACAATGCCCGGCTCAACGTCCTGTCCGGCCGAACCAGTCGACAGAGTCGCCACCAGTTGCTGGTCTGAGGTGAACTCGAACATCTGCGGACCGAACTTGCCATCGGGATCTACAGTATAAGAGCCGGCTATCGTCTGAATGGCTGGCGGCGTGGCCTGCAGTGTGACTGTGCCGTTGTACACGGTCCCGGGGACGCCGAGCGACATGCTCGAGTAAATCGTATAGACGCCATTCGCCGGATGCTCGAGGCGCGTCAGCTGTCCGGTAACAAAGCTATTCGCCGAAATATCAACCGCGGTGCCATTGAAGTAGTCGTACATGTCGAACTCATTGGTGTTGCCCGTCCAACCGAATGAAATGTTCACGCGGAAATTTGGGTGCGCTGTGCGGAAGGAATTCGAAACATTAATGGTTAGAGTAAATACGTCGCAATAGCCGGCGGTCTGGCATGTAGAGGGATCGAAGTTGGCCGGATTCTCAGTGGTGGTGGCGCCGGTGTAGGTCAGCGTGCCGGCACCGGAAAGAGTGCCCGAAGGCGGCGTGGCGGCGAACATGGCTTGGGGTACGACCAAGGTGAAAACTGCCAGTAATGCTGCGACGGCGCAGCCAACGGCAAACCTATCCTTCCTCATGCGGGTATCCTCTGCCCCTGGGCTAAGGGGACGGTCGTTAGATCGACCAGACTAGATCGACCAGATTTGACTTCAACCTTCGGATTCAGACCGAGTACGACATCAGCGCGGATAGTAGGGTTAGGCTCTCGTGGCGTCCATCCGGATTTTTCCTGAGATCAACCGGAATTACGCTTGAGATAGCTGGATGACAGGAATGACGACCGGCGGAAAAATCCGTTTGAGCACTCAGCTCGATAACTTATAAACAGACTCCTTTATCATCTCAAGAGCGTCGTCCATCTAAGACTGCGTCTGCGATAATCAGTTGGTCCGCAGCGCGCGCGCGGATGGAAACTTGAACTCATGCGCCCTCATATCGACTCGTCGGCCGTGGAAGCGCACACCCTCGGCTTCCAGCCGCAGGCGTTGTTCGATGGCGGAATCGCCGGGCAGCTTGATCGCTCCGCCTGCGCCTAACACACGCTGCCAGGGCAATCCGAACCCGCGATGTAAGACCCGTGCTACAAGCCGTGCGCCGCCCGGAAGTCCAGCGGCTCGTGCAATTGCTCCGTAGGTGGACACCTTGCCTTTGGGAATGCACCGGATAGCGGTTTCGATTCGCATCCGCCTCTTCGACGGCTGGTCCGGCGATGATTTCGTTCTACGTTTCTGCGGCCCCTTGCGTCCCTTCTTCATAATGCAATCCATCCCGCACGAATCAACCACAGGGATCCAGCCAGAACCAGCAACCACAGGATAATGGCCTGCAGCAGTGGACGATGCCCCACGCGCTTGATGGTCGCCACTGAGATGCCGCTGCCGATCAGGAACAGAGTGGCGGTCAAACCAATCTTCGCAACCTTCACTGCGATGCCGTAAGCATGCGCTCCGGCCGGCAGATAAGTGTTGCACACCGCGGCCAGGCAGAACAGGCCGATAAACCACGGCCACTGAATCGTCGCCTTGGCGCCGCGCACCAGGGCTGTTCCAATCGAGAGCGGAACAATCCACAAGGCGCGCGCCAGCTTTACAGTGGTCGCTACGGCTAGCGCCTCGGCACCATACTTGGCCGCGGCGCCCACCACCGAACTGGTGTCATGAATGGCCAAAGCCGCCCACAGTCCGAACTGCGATTGCGTCAGTTTGAGCGCTGCTCCGATGGCGGGAAAAATCAGGAGCGCCGCGGAGTTCAGAACGAAGACAGTTCCCAAGGCGACGGCCATCTCCTCGTCGGTGGCGTGCGTGATGGGCCCGACGGCGGCTATGGCGCTGCCGCCGCAAATCGCAGTGCCCGTCGAAATCAGAAATGCCGGAACTCGCTGCACCCCAAGCAGCGCGCCCAGTCCCGTGCCGGCGAGCAGCGCGAAGCTGATGCCGAGCAGGGTGTAGACGAAACCGCTACGCCCCGCCTGCACGACCTGGTGCAGATTCATGCCGAAGCCGAGTCCTACCACCGAAGCCTGTAACAGAAACTTGGAGAACTTCTTCGCTTCAGGTCCGTAGGGATGAGGAAGAGCGAGGCCAAAGACCAGCCCCATCGCGAGCGCGATCGGCGGAGACACGAAGCCGCTGGCACTCACCAGCAGGCACAGGATAAAAATGATTCGAGGCAGCATTCAGGAAGAGCCCGGTGCGGCTGCGGCGTTCATGCGCGACCGTCCATCCCCGGCGACAAGCACCTGAAGATCATGCGCCGCGTATGATGAGCCGCAGCCCGCGCCCGGACTAAGCCGCCTTGCGGAAGGATTCGATGGCTTCCGTCTCTGAGTCGTATACGTCAAACACCGTGAGCAGCTTGGTGACTTGCAGCAAATCGCCCACGCGCTTGGTCAAGTTCGTCAATTTGATCGTGCCGCCCGCGTTTTGCGCGGTGGTGCGCAGCGCCACCAGCGTGCCCAACCCGCCGGAATCGATGTAATTCACCTCGCCCAGGTTGAGCACGATGCGATTGTTCTCCGTCACCGCCTTCTTGATCGTATCCCGCAGCAGCGAAGACTCCTCGCCAAACACGATCCGGCCATTGCAATCGATGACAAGAATTCCATCTTTCGTCCGTGTTGTCAGCTTCAGTTGCATGAGAACGCTCCTTTGCGGCGGCCCTACACATTCCGCTCGGACCACGCCGCTCCCGCACCAAGTTAACGCACCAGCCTATCGCTTGTGCGGCAGTCTTAGCAAGCCTCCGTTCGGTAGTGGGCTATTTTCAAGTAGCCCACTACCCTCCGTTTCGCTTTCGTCCGCACCTCCCTTCTATCACGTATAATCGTGTCTTCCGGCTCATGAGCTACACCGTCCTGGCGCGCAAATATCGTCCGCAGAAATTCTCCGAGGTGATCGGACAAGAGCACGTCACGCGGACCTTGCAGAACGCCCTCGAACAGGGTCGCACCGCGCATGGCTACATCTTCAGCGGCCATCGCGGCATTGGGAAGACAACCGTGGCGCGCATTCTGGCTGCGGCCTTGAATTGCCGGTCTTCCTTAAAGACAGGCGACAAGCCGGTGGCGGAGCCCTGCGGCGTCTGTGAATCCTGCACCGAGATCCGCGCCGGGAACGCCGTCGACGTGATCGAGATCGACGCCGCCACCAATCGTGGCATTGACGAAATCCGGGAGTTGCGCGAAGCCGCGCGCTACCGTCCAGCGCGCGACCGCTTCAAGATTTATATTCTTGACGAGGCGCACCAGATCACCGACGCCGCTTTCAATGCCTTGCTGAAGACGCTGGAAGAGCCTCCGGACCACATCGTTTTCATGCTGGCGACCACGCAGCCGGAGGATATTCCGCAGACGATCCGGTCGCGCTGCCAGCACTTCAGTTTCCGCGCCGTGAAGTTCGACGACATTGTCGGCCAGCTCCGCGATCTCACCGGCCGCGAAAACATCGAAGCTGATGGCGATGCGCTTGCCCTGCTGGCCGAGGCTGGCGACGGCTCCATGCGCGACGCTCTATCGATTCTCGATCAGGCGATTGCATCCTCCAGCGGGAAGCTTACGGCCGATTCCGTGCGCAACCTGGTTGGAGCCGCACCAGCGCACGTTCTTGAACAAGTGATGCGGGCGGTCGCTCGCGGGTCCACCGAAGAGGTGTTGCGGCAAGTCGACCACCTCATCGGCGAAGGCCACAGCCCGACGCACTTCGCGCGGCAGATGGTGCGCTTCCTGCGCAACGCCACTGTCGCCAAGATTGCGGGCAGAGACTCTTCCCTGCTTCAGATCTCGAGTGAAGAAAGAGAACGAGTGGAACGCGTTGCGGCGCTATTCGGCGAAGAGGATCTCACGCGTCACCTGCAAATCATGCTCCGAACTCACGGCGAACTGGGATACAAACAGGAGCAGCGCTTCCACCTGGAACTTGGACTGCTGAAGATGGCGCATGCACAACGGCTGCTGCCGATCGAGCAACTGCTCAGCGACGTGGCCGGCCCTGCGAATAGTTCTTCAAACGCTTCTTCGCAGACTGCGGGCGGAGCAGGCGCAGCTAGAAATCCGGCACGGCCTTCGATCGTCCCTGCAGCCTCGGGGGGCGGGTTCGAAACTCGGCGCACGGAGACCAATCAGGTTTCGCCGTTTGCAGCAGACTCGGCCCGCAAGGGCGGTCCTCGACAGGAGTTCCCTTCTGACCAGGCCACGAGTGGCGGTCCGCGCAGTGTCGGCGGTGGAAACGCTCCAGCGCGAGTGGTCATGGGCTCCGCCGCGCCCGCCGACGTGAGCGAGAGCGCCGCCGAACCGAGGATCAGTTCAACTCCCGAACCGCAACGTCAAGAACAAGTGAGTTCGCCACCCGAACTGCAGCTGCAGGTAGCACCTCAAGATTCGCAAGCTCCGCCAACAATCTCCGCTGCGCCCATTGAGAGGTTGAAAAGCGCCGTGTTGCAAGCGCTCACGGATGGCAATCAACGGATCCTGGTCTCGATGCTCGAAGCGGGCGAATGGACGACAGAAGGAAACGAAGTGGTGGTCAGGGTTTCGGAATCTCAAACCGTGGTTGACATGTCTGTGGGCGCTGATGCCCGGCGGCTGGCGATTGCTTCGGCCAGCGGCGTTCTAGGCCGGGCGGTCAAGTTGAAGATTGTTGCCGGAGCCACTGTGACACCGACAGAGAAAAGTAATGGTGCGTCCGCCAAGTCCGGCGGTGCGAACTCGCGCGTCGGAGGCCGGGGCCGTGCCGAGCGGGATGCCGTGGTCCGCCGGCTGCAAGAGAAGTTCGGCGCCGAAATTCGGACTGTGATTGATTATAAGGAGAAACGGTGAGGGACGTGTCAGGTGTCAGGTGTTAGGTCTTTAGGTGTTAGGTCTTTAGGTGTTAGGACTCAGGAAATCCAATTCTCAGCCCGGAGTCCCGAGAACCGGAGTCCCAAGACCTAGCGACCTAAGATCCAGACATGCAAACGGAAGGTACCAATGGGCGGATTTAATCTGCAAGAGCTGATGTCGAAAGCCAAGTCACAGTACGAGAGCCTGCAAAAGAAAATGCAGGAAACGGTGGTCGAGGCCTCTGCGGGCGGGGGCACGGTGACGGCGAAGATGGATGGCCGCAAACAACTGCTCAGCCTGCATATCGATCCCGAGGCGGTGAAGGCGGGCGACGTCGAGATGCTGCAGGACATGGTACTGGCCGCGGTCAACGAAGCCGCGCGGAAGATTGATGGAGCGATGCAATCGACGGTGGGCGGCATGCTGGGCGGGCTGGGAATGTAGGGCATTTGGTAATTTCGTAATTGTGTAATTTGGTAATTTGCTCGAGCAGCCGCCTGCATGTTTCGACCTCACGGTTTTCAAATTACAAAATTACCCGATTACCAAATTACCAAATCCCCTATGTCGAAATTTGCGGAGCCGATGTCGCGGCTGATTAACGAATTGAAGAAGCTGCCGGGCGTGGGCTCGAAGAGCGCGCAGCGGCTGGCGTTCTATATTCTGCGCGCGAGTGACGAAGACGCCGAGGCGCTGGCCGCCGCGGTGCGAGACGTTAAGGCCAACCTGCGGCTGTGTTCGGTTTGCAATAACATCACGGACGTCGACCCCTGCGTCTACTGCACCAGCGCGACGCGCAACCAGCGGCTGGTATGCGTGGTTGAGGAACCTACCAACATTGCCGCCATCGAGAAGACCAAGCACTTCAACGGCGTCTACCACGTGCTGCACGGATCGATTTCTCCGTTGCACGGCATCGGGCCCGAGCAGCTGCGCATCGCCAATCTTATCACTCGCGTCGATGCGGGCAACGTGGACGAAGTGATTGTCGCCACCAATCCCACGGTCGAAGGCGAGGCTACCGCCACTTACTTGTCGGGGCAACTCAAACGCGCAGGCGTGAAGGTGACGCGCATTGCCATGGGAATCCCGGTTGGCAGCGATATCGAGTACACCGATGAGATCACGATGCTGAAGGCGATGGAGGGGCGGCGGGAGCTGTAAAGGCGGCTTCTAGCTGTTGGCTTCAGCCCTTCAAAGTCACCTTTGCCGACTGTAAGGTGTGAAATCCGTAATCAACACTCATTTCCTGATCATGCTTGTCATGAGTGATCTTCTTTCGTTGCATTCACGATGCGACTATTGGCATTGCATCTCGGGAATGAATGGAAGAGCCGCGGCTAAGGTGTAATCTCGAATACTATTCCGTAGCCATAAGGGCCGCCGTTGATCGTTGTGCCGTAGAGATTGCCAGCGGCATCTGAAACCAGGCCGGAGTAGGGCTCCCATCCTTCCGCCGCGTTGATGAAGGCATGCAGAAGCTTCTCGGTCCAGACGCCGTTCGCCTGGGGAGTCAACTCAAAGACGGTGCCGCAGTAGTAGCCGGAGGACGCCGTAAGCGCATGTTCCGCTTCCGCCATGGAATGTTGTGCCGTAGAGGTTGCCGGCGGCATCGATGATCAGGCTGCGAGTTGGGGTTAAACCCATCGGTGCCGTTATCAATGAAGTTATGCAGAATCTTCTCAGTCCAGTGCCCCGTTTGCGGTAGGCGTCAATTCGAAGACGGTCCCGCAGCCGTAGTATCCGCCGCATATTTGGTTTCCGCCGGCGTAGGTTGTGCCGTAGAGATTGCCAGCGGTATCGAAGATGAGGCCGGCGTAGGGGGTGGCCCCCTCTTTTCCGTTGTTATTAAAGGCACGCAGCACTGTCTCAGCCCATTTTCCTCCTGCGGTGGGAACTAACTCGAACACGGTTCCAGCACCATACGGCCCTCCCGCGTAGGTTGTACCGTAGAGATTGCCAGCGTCGTCGAGAATCAGGGTGTTGCCTCCGTACCCACCCGGGGTGTTGAAGGCATGCAGCACTATCAACGTCCAGCTGCCGCCAGGGGCGGATGACAGTTTGAATAATGTACCGTAGTCGTAAAATCCGCCGGTGGAAGTTGTGCCGTAGAGATTGCCAGCGGCATCAATGGCCAAGCCGGCCAGAGGGTAGTTCCCGTCGCTGTAACGATTGAAGCTATGCAGCACTTGCTCGGTCCAACGGCCACCGGCTGCGGGCGTCAACTCGAAGACGGTTCCGTAGGAATAAGCGCCGCCGCCCATCGTCGTGCCATAGAGGTTGCCGGCAGCATCGAAAACTAGACCGGCATACGGAATTGAGGCGTCCGTACTATTCTGCCCGAAGCTATACAGCACCTTCTCTGCCCAACCGCCACCCGCTTTCGGGGTTAACTCGAACACGGTACCGACGTTGTGGGGGCCGCCGTAGGTTGTGGTGCCGTAGAGATTGCCAGAGGCATCGAAGATCAGACTGGAATAGGGATTGAGCCCGTTCGAGGTCTGGTTGCCGAAGCTATGGAGCACTTTTTCCTGGGCGGCCGCGCGCGTCGCCGCTATGAACACGGTCGCTGTGAAGATGGCCAATACAGCGGTCAATGCGATGGAAATTTCTTTGTTTGGCATGTCAATCTCCTTGAGTTTCTTGTGCGACGGGTCGTTCTTGCACTGATTCCAATTTCCCCGTTTCGCAAAGAGCGCACAGTGCTCAATGAGTCTTGTGTTTGCTGCAAATCCAATGAGGTCCTTCGGGTTGTGGGCTGGATGATCGCACTCCGGGCAGACTTCTGCAAGAGTCTTTGGGCTCTCATTGTGACTGTCGTCCCTAAGAGTCCGTCAAGGACAAATCCGATTCGAGGAACACATTGAGTTCTTCTTCAGCGGAGGCGAGGCCTTCGGGCAGGGTGCCGCGGTTGTATTCAGCCATACGGTTCTTCCACTTCAAGAAATCGGTAATGCTTTGCGGTTCGACGCGCACCTCGACGCGGCGGAGGCTGGCCAGCAAGAGATTCATTTCGTACTTGAAGCCGGTGGCGCTGCGGAGATTCTTAACGGAGGGATATACCATTTCAATCCTTCCGCCGCGATGTTCGAGCAGACCCCATCCTGGGGGCAGTTCTTCTTGCCGCACGAGTCCTGCGGAGGCGAGGTAGAAGCGCTCGCAGCCGACTCCGTCGCCGGGCTTGAGGCGGAAGGGCTTGGCGCGGTCAGCCAGGAAGTCAGAGTGCGTGACCTTGCACTCGACCAGCACGGAATGGCAGGCGCGTTTCCAGCCGATGGCATCGGGCATTTCGCCGCTGACGCAGGCTTGCTCGGAGAGCACCACTCCACAGCGGTAGCGGCGCAGCCAGTGGACGGCTTTTTCTACCAATTGGGCGTGCGTCATGGTGCTTCCTTTGTAGCTGGTGGAGCGGGGTGGTGGAAAGTGGCTCGGGAGCTACTGTTCGCCAGCCAACGTCAAAACCTTAAACACAGAGGACACGGGGGAACACAGGGTAGTCTCATTTGCCGACACCTCGCTAGGCTCGGCGGACAGCCGAGGAGGCCGTCCCTACATGAGGTTTTCTTGGGCTTGCGGGATTAGGCATGGGCTTGATCACTACCGGCCTGCGGAGGATAGTTTCGAGCAGATGGCGTTCGGCGGCAATGGTTTGGGCGGATGATCCCAGGGGCGAATAGCCTTCGGCGGCGATCATCAGAGCTCCATTCCCTCTCGCCCTGATCTGATCGCGATCAATTTGAATGCGGCGGATGTGGCCGTCGTGGGCGGCGTCCAGCGCATTGGCCAGACGCAGGATGGCCGCCAGTTGAATCGTCCCCTTCTGCTCGTCGGGGAGGAGATCGCGCAGGGCTTTGTGTTTTCGGGAAGGTAACGCTCCACGGTGGAAGCGGGCAACGATGGCGGCGCGCTGAAGGTCTGCGGGCTTCCAGCCTAGCGGGTTGCCGTGGGCGCGAATCATGTCGAAAGAAGCTTTGTGATGTCCCTTGCCGCCTTGGGACTTGCCGATATCGTGCAGGAGAGCGGCGGCCAGCAGGCTGGAGCGAGGAGAAATGCCGTCGACAGCGGGCTGCCATCCGGAGGCCACGAGGCCGTCGTAGAGTTGCAGAGCCAGGCCCGCGACGCGCTCGGAATGGGGAAAATCGGGATCGAGGCTGCTCGCCCAGAGCTTCATGCGGCGGGTGGCGAGGGCTTGAATTTGTTTCCCTTGGGGCAGGGCGGCTCGCCAGACCTGCCAGAGAGAAGCCGGGCCGATCATTTTGGCGTGATAGCGGTCGATGCGCTTGGTGCGTTCGGCGAGGATGCGCTGACGCCAGCGCCGGCGCGAATCTTCATCGGGAAAAACATGGCAGGAGATGGCTGTAGCCCAGAGCACATCGAGATCGTGCACCTCGCCGAGCAGGTCCTGCACTTCTTTGAGGTCGTAGCTCCAAGCTTTGTGCTCGGCGGGAAGGAAATTCTCGACGATGTAGCGGAAGCGCTTGAGGCCGATGCGGAGTGAGTGCAATGCAACTTGGGAGCGGTTGCGCAAGGCGCGGTTGTGGAGTACCCGGGCTGCCGTCCAGCGCTCGAGAGCGAGATGCTTGAAGAGCGGGCTGCCCGGGCGGAACCGGGCGGCGCGCGCGGGAAGCGATTTGCTCCAGAGGCGCCACTGCTTGCGGTCAAACTCTTCGAGAGCGGCTTGGGCTTCCAGTTTTTGTTCGCGCTCGCGGGCCGCCAGGATTTTCAGCAGGGCTTGGGCCGCTGGATCGGCTGAGTCTGGGATGGACTGATGATTCTGGAGAGCTTGAGGGGAAACGGGCAGAGCCTGCCCTGAGCCCGCCGAAGGGATTGCCCTCTCCACATGGGCTTGAGCCACTTTTGCACGTTCCACACTTGCTTCTATGGGATACAGTTTCTCGACCCACTCCATCATTACCTGGACATCGCGCAGGTCACCCAAGCGCTGAAACAGGCGTTTGCCGGACTTCTTCATGGCCTTCCAGTTGGGATCGGGATCGAGGGCCATCAACCCGTCGGCCAGAGAGCGGCAGCGGCGCAGGGAGACGCGCAGGTCATGAACAGGATCGGGAGCGAAATCGGCGGAAACGCGTTCGCACTCCTCTAAGACACGTAGCATCCAGTAGCGCAGGCCGGTGGTTTTTTGTGCGGGCGTGGTGTGAGTGGTTGAAGGCACTGGAGTTCCAAAGATTATCGTCGCGACCTTCTATTCTCGCCCGAGACGGTTTGGAAAGCCAGTGCTGGGATCGTCCGGAAATCTCTCAGGGACTTCTATCCCTGGAAGCTATGGGAATAGACCTTCTTCGGCTTACTCCAAAAAGCTTCTAACCGCAAAGTTCGCTAAGAACGGCCGCTAAGAACGCAAAGAAAGCGGGAAGACCATAAGCATTCCGAGCCAAGGGACCTTCCGGAAGCACGGCGGAACCGTTACCTCCGTAATGTGCGGGGTCTTACCCGTTGCATTTAGCCTTGTATTGCCTATTGCCAGAGCTGCGGTTGAGGAGTGCCTTATCAACGACGCGACGACATTTCACGCGAACCGGGCGGCGTCGGCACGCGCCTTCGTACACAGCCTTAACATCCTGATCAAGTACGCGCGCATGTATGGTCCGGACCACAAGCGGACGGAAGCGCAATTCGAAACTACGTGGAAAGAATTGCAGCAGGGACTGCCGACGGCTGGAGAAGGCGGATTCCTGCTGGGAGTTTCCGACAACAAGCTGCTGCTGGATGGAATTCCGCTCGAAAGCGGACAGGTAGAGCGCAGCTTCGGGCAACTCTTGACCACAGCGGGCCTGGCCAGCCTGCACTTTTCCAAAGACGTCACCGTCGAGGACTTCACGCGCCTGGTGCGGGCTTTTACGTTGGCCGGCTCCAAAGCCCAGGACGTGTCCAAGCAGATCAAAGAGGCGCTCAGCGGCGGAAGCAGGCAGAGCACAATCAAGATCAATGAAGTGAAGTTTGTAGCGGCCGACCCGCTGACCGGCGACATCAGCGTGGCGGCGCAAATCGCGGCACAAACCCTGGGTCCGGAGTTCAGGCAATGGCTGAACGATCCGCAGAAGCTGCTGCAATTGATTGCCGCGGCCGAGGGCGCGAACGCGGGCGGCGGAGGCCAAGGAGTCGCCGGGGTTCCGTTTGGAAGCGTTCCGAACGTTTCCGGCCATTGGGTCGCGGGACCAGCACCATCAGCCGGCGACGGGACGGGCACAGCGCCAGCCTGGGAAGGTGGGGTGGTACCGCTGCAAGAGGCCGAAGTGATGCAGGCCATCCGGCTGCTGACTCGATTCGGGCAGGTGCAGTCGGACCCGAGTGTAGGTCCCGAAGAGCTGCAGAAAGATCTGGTCGCGGTCGATCTGAACACGCGGCTGAACCTGCAACAGTTATTGGGAAGCCTGGCGGCCAAGGCGACGACGGACCAGCAGGACACGCCGCTGCTGATGAAAGCGGCCGAACATATGGCGATCCGCTTCGCGCTGGAGCGCTATTCGAAGGGCGAAGTGAAGGTGAATGCCGTCCATCAGATGATGGAGCACATGAGCCGGCAGATGGACTCGCTGCGCCAGATTCTGAAATTGCAAGAAGAAAAGATGAACAAGGCCGGAATCCTGGTGGAGTCGCATGCCGACATCCTGGACCGGATGTTCTGGGCCGAAGTACCGGAGTCGGGAAAGAAGACGGTGCTGATGTCCAACGAAGCGCCGTGCGTGCCGCCGCGAAACTTGCGGCAGTTCGTGGAAGTGCTTCTGGACCGCGATGACAAGCAGACATCCGGAGAAATTCTGGACAACTACTCAGGTTGCCTGGGCACGAAAGATGCTGAAGCCCGGCGGAAGACTGCGATTGGGTTGAGTCAACTTGCCGACCTTTATTCGCGACTGGGCGGCGAATCCATGGGCAAGGCCATCCACACGGTGAGTGAGCAGCTATGTGTGGAAAAAGATCCTGAGCTGCAAAGCCTGCTGAGCGCGGCTTTCGTGCGCCTGAGCCAGGAGGCGAGCGAGGCCAAGAATTACCAGGCGGTGAATGCGGTATGCGGCGGGATGGAATTGCTGCTGCAGCAACGCCCGGTACTGGTGAACGACTTGCGGCCGCGCGTGGGCGTGGAGAACCGGATTCCAGAGTTCATTGAGGAAGCGTTACGCAGCGATCCGGTGCCCGCGGACCTGCTGGTGGTGCTGCGGCGCACGAGCCAGTCGGGAGCGGAACATCTGGCCGACCGCTTCTTCCGTTGCATGCGGCGGGACGAATGCGACCGCATGGTCGAACTGGTCAAGGAGATGGGAAGTCCGGCCCTGGCGCAGCTCCGTGAAATTCTGCGCACTGGGCAGCCGCGGCAGGCCTCGGCTGCGGTGGGGCTGTTGAGCCGTCTGGATGTGGATACGTTATTGGAGCTGTTGCCGGCGCGGTTGCCGGAATGGAATCGGTTCTACCACGACATTGTGGTTCGCCAGATCGCATACGGAGCAGCGCCGAACCGTGGGCGAACGCTGCTGGAACTGGCCGAAGTACTGGATTCAGCGGTGCTGCCGGAATCCATCGATGAAATCGGGATGAGCGGCGATCTCACGGCTGCGCCGCCGTTGCTGGCCATGGCCCGGCCGGGAGAATCGGCATCGCGTTCCCCGTTTGTGCAACTGAAGGCCATCGAGTCATTGGGACGTCTGCGGGATGCCGAGGCGGTATCGCTGCTGCGCGAGATTGTCGAAACAAAGAAGACTTTTGGCTTTGTTCATCACCGCGAATTGCGGATTGCGGCGGCGCAATCACTCTCGAAGACCGATCCGCGCTACAGCGCTCAGATTCTTTCCGACAGTGGCACTGAGGCGGCAGAACTCGCGATCGCGCCCCTGGATACGGCGCCGGCATGTCCGTGGGTCCGGCAACGGCGCTACGAGCGGATGGTGCTGTCACGCACCATCAGCGCCACCATTGGGAGTTCGTGGGGGAAGTCAAAGATTCTGATCCGCGAACTGAGTCTGGGCGGGGGCATGGGCACCAAGGAAGACAATCTGCGCATCGGCAGCGAGGCCGATCTGGAAATTTCAGTGGGCATGCGGTCGAAGATAAAAGCGCATGTACTGCTGCGCCGGGCGCGGATCAATGAAGTGGGATTCGAGATCGTCAATACCGACCTGGAAAGCCGCTATCGCCTGCGCCGCCTGCTGGTGGAAGCTCTGAACCATGCTCCGCAGAACAAAGACCAGCAATGGAGTGGGGAGCGGAAGATCTAGTTGCTTAATTCCCAGAACGCCAAGAAAACAAAAAAGCCTCTGCTTGCCCGCGGAGGCTTTTTGCTGCCACCAAGTTTCACCTACTTAACCTTCAGGAAGATGATGCTAGCGTGTAAAGCGCCAATGACTCGATCAGCACCAAACCCAGAATCAGGGCCAATTGGATGCCGGGGCGGGCGGCAGGGTTGCGGGCCAAAGACTCCGTCAGCAGCAGCAAGCGGTGCCTTGCCCTGCGCTAGGCCGCAGATGCCAGAAGCAACGCCATGGAGAATCCGGCGGCGATCGCAACCCAGTTGACCCCGGTCGGCTGCGTCGCCTTGCGCAAAGGCGGGCATGGCGAATCAGAGTGCGGACAGGGCCATAAACAATTAACTTAACTTACTCATTGTGTTTCTCCCTCGTATCAAATTCCGCCAGTGGGTGGTTGACGCCATACCGTGCAGACGCCCTCACGCTGGACGGCTGAAAACCAGTGGCCATAACTAAATTCCTCGTTCTACCCGGCTCAGTGCTCCACTGGCACGACCACTGCTTTTTTGCTCTTCCGGAACCGCACCCGCAGATGATAGTCAGCAAGACGAAAATATAAGTCTGCAAGAGCGACACTACAATGTGAAGGCCCTGAAGATGATGGGCACGCCGAGCGGAACCAGGGAAAAGAACACAAAAGTGACCATGTCGCCAGCAAACATGTTGGCGAAGAGACGGATCGTCAGTGAAAGCACGCGGGCAAAGTGGCTGACGAACTCAATGGGAAGCATCAGCAATGCCAGGAGAATCTGCGCAACCAGAGGCATACCCTGCATGGGAGGCCCGAAGAAATGCTGAAGGTATTTGGCCCCGGAATGCTTGAATCCCTGCGCCTGGTAATACAGGAAAGCGCAAATGGCGCAGCCCAGCGGCACAACTGGCACGCCCGTCGGCGACTCGAAACCGGGAACCAGTCCAATGAGATTGCAGAACAGAATAAGAATAAAAGCGTGGCGAAAAACGCAATATAGGGTTCGCTGTGGTGGCCGATAATCTCGCGGCTCTGACCCAGGACAAATCCTTCGATCGCCCTCGAAGGAGTGCTGCAGGCCGTTAGGCGGTCTACGGACAGGCGCGACCGCAGGAGGAAGAAAATCGCGATCAAGAAGAAACGACTAGCAGTTCCATGGCCAGGGAATTCGGTATGGGGGCCTCCGGATGCTTGGGTGCAATATGCAGGGCCTGCAAGAAGGCCGTAACTGGACCTGCGAACAGGCGGTTCAGAATCTCGGTAAACCAGAGTTGTTCCGGCATAAAGGCGTGGCGCTGATAATCTCCAGATCGTAAGTTTGTTCGCGGACTGGTTAGTTCCTTTGGGTCAGCGCTATATAGGTTTCGTAAGCAGCTTCGCAAGCGATGGCGCCGACGGGCAGAAACAGGCCCACTAAGAGTCCCCGAAGGCTCGCTGGAAAACTGGTTAATATACCATACGCGGCAGCTCCCATCAAAACATAACGCAGCAGGAATCGGGCGACGATTCCCTTTCCAGATTGCGGCTTTGCCGGAATTGGTCACGCGGTCGGCTAATCCGCATCACGCCGCTCTTAAGCCAGTGGAAGTTGAGGAAAGCGATGATGGATCCAGCCAGAAAACCAGCCCCGAAGAATGCCCGAACTTGCACCAGGCTGCGGCGGTCAGTATCACTCCAAGGCCCGCCATGAACCACGGAATGCGGCTGGCAGCGCCGGAGTAGAAATCGTCCTCAGGAGCGGAGGTAGGATTTGCAGGATTGCTAGAGTTTGAGTTCTCGAATTCCATTCGCGTCCTGGAGACATGGTACGCGAGCGTGGGCTTTGGGACTTCCTATTTCGTATCGCGCTGCACCGTCCGAATCAGTTCGATCAGGCCCGCCGCAATGCCCAGCAGAAGTCCGACAAGCTGATCCAGGAAGTATGCAGCCATCGATCCAGCAGCGTACCGAGCAACCATCCCACGAATGTTGCGCACGGCAGCACAAGCGCCAGTTGGCTGTAGCGGGCCACCATGACCCAGGTGTTTTCTTTACGTGGGGAGTCTTGGCGGTCGGGGGTGGGATCGGGGGGCATCTCGCGCTAGGGAAGCAAAGAAGATTCTATGCTAACTGGCAGCGGCCGTGGTGGATTCCGGCCCGGCTTCGCCTTCGCCGGGACAGCCGAGGCGGCCCGCCCCGACATGAGAATTTCCAGATACAGCGCTTAGCGGATCAGCTTCGCCATCGCCGGATTCTGAGCGATGCCCAGCGACCAGTTCACCAGGTGGATGAAGCGGTCGGGCATGACTCCGATGAAGAGCGTGGCGAATGCGGTCACGGCGAGCGCGGCGCGCATGGTCCAACTAACGGGCAGCACTCTCCGTTCTTCAGGTTGGCCCATGAACATGGCATTGGCCATCTTCAGGTAGTAATACAGGCCGAAGACCGAATAGAGCACGCCGAGAGATGCGAGCGCGTAGTGTTTGGTTTCGATGAGGCTTAGGAAGATGAAGTATTTGCCCCAGAAGCCGGCCAGCGGCGGAATTCCGGCGAGCGAGAGCAGGAAGATCAGCATGAGGGCGGCTTCGACGGGAGCGCGCGAGTAGAGTCCGTTGAGGTCATCGAGTTCGTCGCCGATTACGTTGCGGTGCCGCAGCGATGTGATCACGCCGAACGCGCCGAGGTTCATGAAAGTGTAGACCAGCAAGTAGATCAGGATGCCTTTGATGCCGTCAGGGCTGAGTTCAGTCACGGTGCCGGCGATCAGGCCGAGCAGCATGTAGCCCACGTGCGCAATAGAAGAATAGGCGAGCAGGCGCTTGGTATTGGTTTGGGTGAGAGCTGCGAAGTTCGCGCCCGTCATGGTGGCGATGGAAACGAAGACCAGCAGGGGAACCCAGGTGGAACGCATGGAGAAAAGTCCCCAGAGCAGGATGCGCAGCATCATCGCCCATCCCGCGGCTTTGACCGCTACGGACATGAATCCGGTAATGCAGGTGGGCGCGCCTTCGTAAGCGTCGGGCGCCCATTGATGGAAAGGCACGGCGGCAACTTTGAACAGCAGGCCGGTGATCGTGGTGAGCAGCGCAACGATGGCGACGGGATTGTGAGGGTCTTTGGCAAGAATCTGGTTGAGTTGGCTGCCGATGGCGCCCAGGTTTGTGCTTCCCGTGAGACCGTACAGCAGCGACAGGCCGTAAGCAAAAATGCCGGAGGAAAACGCGCCGAGCAAAAGATACTTCAGCGCGGCTTCGTTAGAGCGGCGGTCGCGGCGCAGGAAGCCCACGAGAACATAGGTGGAGATGGCCATCAACTCCAGGCCGATGAAGATGAGGACAATGTCGAAACCGGCGGCCATGCACATCATGCCGACAACCGAGAGCAGCATCAGGGTGTAATACTCGCCGTGATTTTCATGCTCGGTCTGCATGTAACGCATCGACATGAGGATGGAGATGGCGGTGCTCGCCAGGAACAAATAGAAGAAGTAGAGGGCAAAGCGATCCACCAGCATGGTGCGCATCATGCCGAGCGAACCCGTGGATGCGGCCGGAGTGGCCTGCATCCATAGCTGAATTTTTATCACGCCCCCGGTGGAGAACAGGACGCCGATAAATGCGGTGACGCCGTTGACCCACTTGCTCTCGGGCGGGAGCATGAGATCGATGAGCAGGATGCCGATAGCAAACAGAGTGAGCAGTGTGATGGGCAGGGCCAACACATAGTCGTTCCAGGTAAATGCGAGCGTGCCCACTAGTTCTTCCCCTTGGCCGATTGCGCCGCGGCAGGCGGATTGACGGAAGCTGCGGTCACAACCGGCGCTGATTTTACCTCCGGCCGCGCCGCCGGCTGAACCGCGGCATTCACCGTGCCTCCCGCCTGCGGGTTGCGCACGTTCTGTACGAGTTGGTTCACCGGCTGCTCAAGAATCTGGAAAAACGGCTTGGGATAAAGGCCGATCCAGAAGGCCATGATGAGGAGCGGCACAAACGTCAGCACTTCGCGCGGCGTCAGGTCGTGTAGCTTTTCGTTTTTCGGATTGGTGACCGTGCCAAAGAATACGCGCTGATAAAGCCATAGCAGATACGCGGCGGCCAGAACCACTCCGGGGACAGCCCATGCGCCCCATCGCCAATTCTCCATGAACGTGCCCTGCAGGATGGTGAACTCGCCGACGAAGCCGTTGAGCAGCGGCAGACCCATCGACGAGAGGAACATGATCATGGTGATGGTGGCGTAGACGGGCATTACGTTCGAGATGCCGCCGTATTCGGCGATCTCGCGGGTGTGACGGCGTTCGTAGAGGATGCCGACGATCAAGAACAGCGCGCCGGTTGAGATTCCGTGATTGATCTGCTGCAAGACTGATCCGCTCAATCCCGCGGAGTTCAGCGCGAAAATTCCCAGCGTACAGAAACCGAGATGGCTGACCGAGGAATACGCTACCAGCTTCTTCATGTCCTTCTGCATGAGCGAGACTAGCGCGCCATAGATGATCGCGATGATGGAAAGAGTAATCATCCAGGAGCGGACTTTGGTGTGCATCACCACGTCAGGAAAGAATGGCAGCGAGAAACGGATGAATCCGTAAGTCCCCATCTTCAGCAGAACGCCCGCCAGGATGACCGAGCCGGCGGTCGGCGCTTCCACGTGGGCATCGGGCAGCCAGGTGTGGAAGGGGAACATCGGGACTTTGATGGCGAAGGCGAAGAAGAAGGCGAAAAATAGCAGCGTGGCGATGGTGGGGCCGTAGGCTGGGTCAGAGTAAATTTTCGGCGCAGTTTCGTAGAGAGCCGTGAGGCTGAACGTGTAGACGTTGGTTACGCTGTGGTGGTGGAAATAGAGGAACAGGATACCCAGCAGCATCAGCACTGAGCCGGCCAGCGTGTAGAGGAAAAACTTAATCGCTGCGTAAAGTTTGCGCGGGCCGCCCCAGATGCCGATCAGCAGATACATCGGGACCAGCATGGCTTCCCAGAAGACAAAGAAGAGGAAGAAATCGAGCGCCATGAAAACGCCGAGCATGCCGGTCTGCAAGATCAGGAACCAGACGTAATATTCCTTGACGCGATTCTCGATGGCGGTCCAGGACGAGAGGATCGAGATCCAGCCCAGCAGCGTGGTGAGCATGATGAGCAGGAACGAAATGCCGTCGATGCCGATCACGTAACCCGCGCCGATCGAAGGGATCCAGTTGTTGGCCGTGCCCTCGATGAACTTGAAGCCGGCCTCGAAGCGCTTGTCCCAGAACCACGGCACAAGCGGCAGCGAGACCAGGAAGCCGCCGAGCGCAAAAAGATTTGCGATCCAGCGGATGGCGTCCTTGTTCTCCTTGGGAACAAACAGGAGCACAAGCGCGCCTACCAGCGGCGTGAAGAGGATGATCGAGAGTATGTGGTTGTACATGTTAGCTTCGAGCTTCGAGCTATGAGCTTCGAGCGACCCAGCGCGTGCCTGCTCGAAGCTCGTAGCTCACAGCTCGCGGCTTAGTGATACACGTAATAAAACACGAACCCTACCAACCCCGCGGTCATCACCAGCGCGTACCACTGCACCAGACCCCATTCAAACAAGCGCGCGGGATACGACAACATCCGCGCCAGAATTGCCGGGCCGTTGACTGCGATGCCGTCGATGATCCACTTATCCCACCAACTGGAAATTGTTGCGGTGAGACGCGTGATCCATCCTGCGGCGTTGACCGCGCCGTCAACGATGTGTACGTCAAACCATGAAGACGCTTCGCCCAGCCCCAGCACTCCAAGGCGAACGTCTCCCACTTTGCGGCGGCCAGTGAAGACGTAGTCGTAGCCCTCGTCCACGTAATACTTGTTGAGCAGCACGTTATAGACGGGCGGAGCTGCGGCCGCAATTGGCTCGGTATAGCCTTTGTCGGCATTCGAGTAGGCGCGCCCAGCCATGTAATAGCCTAAGCCGGCTGCGGCCACCGATAACAACATCAGCAAGTATTCAGTCCCGCTGGTCTTCTCTTCTTCTTTTATTCCGGCTGCCAGTTGGCTGGGTTCCTCAGCCTTGAACACCTGGGCCTCTTTGGAGAAAACCGGATCGAGAAAAGCCTCGAAGCGATTCGTCTGTCCGTGGATGCCGACCAACCGCGCAAGGCTTTGCGGGAATCCGAGGAATCCGGCAAAGAGCGACATCACCGCCAGAACCACCAGCGGCATCGTCATCGACGCGGGAGACTCATGGATGTGGTGCTCCACTTCGTGGCTCATCCGCGGCTTGCTGTAAAAAGTCAGGAAGATCAGGCGAAACATGTAGAACGCCGTCATCAGTGCGGTGGCGTAGCCGATGAACCAAAGCACGTGATAGGCGACGGATTCCGAAGTCCAGGCCTGCCACAGAATTTCGTCCTTCGAGAAAAATCCCGCGAAAGGAGGAATGCCAGCAATAGCGAGCGTCGCGATGAACATGGTCCGGTACGTAATCGGAATGCGATCGCGAAGAGCGCCCATGTTTCGCATGTCCTGCTCACCGCTCATCGCGTGAATGACAGAGCCGGCACCAAGGAAGAGCAGAGCTTTGAAGAACGCGTGGGTGAACACGTGGAAGACGCCGGCAGAGAATGCTCCGACGCCAAGCGCGAGAAACATGTAGCCCAGCTGCGAGACGGTGGAGTAGGCCAGCACGCGCTTGATGTCGTTTTGCACCAGGCCGATGGAGGCAGCAAAGATCGCGGTCAGAGCGCCGACGATCGCGACGGTCTTCATCGAAGTGGGCGCGAGCACGAACAGCGCGTTCGAGCGCGCGACCATGTACACGCCCGCAGTCACCATGGTGGCCGCGTGAATGAGAGCGGAGACTGGCGTGGGGCCTTCCATGGCGTCGGGCAGCCAAACGTAGAGCGGAATCTGCGCGGACTTGCCGCAGGCTCCGACAAAGAGTAACAACGTGGCTGCCGTGATGATGGGATCGCCGATGGCAAAGCGTCCGCTGTGCGCCAGGTGATTCACGTCCGTGAAGCGCAGCGAGCCGAAATACCAGGCGATGAAGAACATGCCCAACAGAAATCCGGCGTCGCCAATTCGGTTAACAATGAATGCCTTGTTGCCCGCGTCGGTGGCTGACTTGCGATGGAAGTAGAAACCGATCAGCAGATACGAGCACAGGCCCACGCCCTCCCATCCGACAAACATAAGCACATAGTTGTTGGCGAGGATGAGCGTCAGCATGGAGAACATGAAGAGGTTCAGGTATCCGAAGAAGCGGTAGTAGCCGCCTTCATGCGCCATGTAGCCTGTCGAGTAAATGTGGATCAGCATGCCGACGCCGGTAACGAACAGCAGCCAGATGCTGGAGAGCGGATCGAGCAGAAAGCCGGCGTCGGCCTGGAACGCGGCAGACTTGCCGTCCTGCATCGCGTAATTCATCTGTCCGGTGTCGGTGCCGAGCCAAGTGTAGAGGATGGTCTGATAAGGCTTGTGAAAATTCTCCGGCGTAGACGACCAGGCTGAATATTGCCAGGCCGCGCCGTTGACATCAGGAATGCCAACACGATCGTTCCAACGCACAGGGCGCTGACGGAAGCCTTCTGCAGCTTGCGGCCGAAAAAGAACATGATCGCAGCGCCGAAGGCCGGCAGCAGCGGAATCAGCCAGATGTGGGAAAGAAAAAACATGTCGTTAGTCGTTGGTCGTTAGTCGTTAGCCGCTTGTGCGCGAATGCTCGGTACTGGGTACACGGTACTGCTCTTCTACCACTTCAGCAAATTCACTTCGTCTATGTTCACCGTCTCCTTGTTGCGGAAGAAGGCGATCAGGATGCCGAGGCCGACCGCAGCTTCGGCGGCGGCGTCGGTGATTACAAAGATGGCGAAGACCTGGCCGTGCAATCCTCCCAACATGCGAGAGAAGGCGACCAGGTTCAGGTTCACGGCGTTCAGAATCAGTTCAATCGACATCAGGACGATGACCACGTTGCGCCGGGTCAGAACGCCGATGACACCGAGCAGGAACAAAGCTGCGCCCAGCACCAGGTAGTGTAGCGTCGTGATATGCAGCATCGATTCCATAATCGCGTCTAGCTTCTAGCTTCTAGCCGTGGCCAGAGCTAGCAGCTGAACTGCATTCTCAAATCCTCTTCTTCGCCATCACTACCGCTCCGATGATCGCCACCAGCAACAGCAGTGAGGCGATCTCGAAGGCAAACATGTAGGGTCCGAATAACAGCGTAGCGACACTCTGGACATTTGGAGCTTCTGCCGCGGTCATGCGTACCGCGTGGTCGGGGAAGATGTCTTTCCCTTTGGAATACACAGCGATAAACAATGCGCCCAGGGCGGTCGCCGCGATGATCCCCACCACCCGTTGACTGTTGAACTGCCGCTCTTTCATGGAGCGCTCGATGCTCACCAGCATGATGACAAACAGGAACAGCACCATAATGCCGCCGGCGTAAAGAATGATTTGCACGCCGGCGACGAACGGGGCATACAGCATAAGATAAATAGACGCCTGCGCCAGCAGCGTAACAATCAGCGCCAGCGCCGAATGCACCGGATTTTTGCGCGTGATCACCAGGATGCCGCCGATCAGCATCATCCCGGCAAACAGATAAAAGAAAAATGGAGTGGCTACGGGTGTCATACAAGTGACCAAATCCAGCGCCCGAACGGAAGCACTGCCTGATTCCAGATCTCGGACCGGAGTCCCATACCACCTGTACCGATTAAAACGCCCAAGCCCATAGGCAGCAGGACTTTCCATCCCATCTGCATAAGCTGGTCAAAGCGGTAACGCGGGAACGTGCCGCGAAACCAGATATAGAGGTACATGAATCCGGCAACTTTCGCCGAGAACCAGAAAATGTCCTGAACGCGCATGCTCACGCCGGGAATGAAGAGCATCAGTCCGATCAATCCGAGGACGACGCCGAAACCCGCGAGACCGATGGTTTGAATGCGGAAAAGAGGATGCTTCGGCATACGCACCGTGTTGTAGAAACACGTCGCCGCGAAAAAAAGGAACGTGATACCGGGAATGTAAGAGAACGCCTGATCCCATGTGGGGCCGGTCAGCAAATTCGGAAACGGCCGCAGCCATCCGCCGAGCCAGAGCGTGACTGCGATGGACGAGACCGCGATCATCGCGGAATATTCCGCCAGAAAAAATAAAGACCAGCGGAAGCCGCTGTACTCGGTGTGAAAGCCGGCGGTCAACTCAGATTCTGCCTCAGCAAGGTCGAAAGGGGCGCGGTTGGTCTCGGCGACCATGGCGACAGCAAAAATAAAGAAGGCGATCAGCCCAAGAGGAAAGAATTTAAATACGAACCACACGCCCTGCGCCTGCTGCGCCTGCACGATGCCAATCATGCTGAGGGTTCCAGTTCCATCTTTGTTCAGGCTCGTCATCAGAATCGCCGACACCACCGCCAGACCCATGGCAACTTCATACGAAACCATCTGCGCGCTCGACCGCAGCGCGCCCATCAGAGGATAGTGCGAGTTCGAGGCCCAGCCCGCCATCACGATGCCCAGTACGCTCAGCGACGACACCCCAAGCATGAACAGGATTCCGATATTCATGTCGGTGATGGCGTGCGTCGGGCCGAAAGGAACGACGACAAAAACGGTGAAGGCCGCCAGCACCACAATCAACGGAGCCATCCAGAAAACAAATCCGTCGGCCTCGGCCGGCATAATGTCTTCTTTGAGCAACAGCTTGATGGCGTCGGCGATTGGCTGGAGCAAGCCGTGAGGACCGACGCGCATAGGACCGAGGCGCACCTGCATGTGAGCGAGGATCTTGCGCTCGAGCCAGTTCATCGCGATCACCGCGACCGAGAGGCCCAAGAAGACCAACATGATGTAGACCAGCACCCAGAACATGTTTCCCGCGGCGCCGGGAGTAAGACCCCTGGTGTTGAGATAGGACTGGATGTATCGAACGATCTGATCCATCGTTGGTCCACCCATCAGCGGTCCACCTCGCCGAGAACGATGTCGAGCGTTCCGATCACGGCGATCACGTCGGCGACAAGTTCGCCGCGACACATCAGGTCGAGCGCCTGCAGATTGACGAACGATGGCGGCCGCACGCGCACGCGGTAAGGCTGCGTCGAGCCGTCGCTGACGATAAAGTATCCCAACTCGCCCTTCGGCGCTTCAATCGAGTGGTACACCTCGCCCACCGGCGGCTTCATGACCTTCGGCACTTTCGCCATGATGGGGCCTTCAGGAAGCGCATCGACAGCCTGCTCGATGATGCGCACGGATTGCCGCATCTCCGCCATGCGCACCAGGTACCGGTCGTAAGTGTCGCCGTTCTGCCCGGTAGGAATTACAAAATCAAAGTTCTTGTAGTTGGCGTAGGGCTGAGCCTTGCGCAGATCCCACTTCACGCCGCTCGCGCGCAGCACCGGGCCGGTGACGCCGAGCGCGATGCAATCTTCGGCGGAGATGGCTCCAACATTTTTCGTGCGCTCGACCCAGATGCGGTTAGTGGTAAGCAGTTCCTCGTACTCGTCAATCTTCGGGACGAAAGAAGTTGAGAAAGTTCTTCACTTCCTTTTCAAATCCGGTATACGTTTCGTATTGCAGGCCGCCGATGCGGAAGGCATGAGTGGTAAGCCGCGCGCCGCAATACTTCTCATAGATCTTGAGAATTTCCTCTCGATCGCGGAAGGTATAGAACAGCGGTGTGATGGCGCCGATATCGAGCGCGTGCGTGCCCAGCCAGAGCTGGTGGCTGGCGATGCGGTTCAACTCGGTAAGAATCACGCGCACATGTTGCGCCCGCGGCGGCGCTTCCACGTGGAGAAGCTTCTCCACCGTCTCGCAGTAGCCCAGCCCATTCGAGACCGCGGCCACGTAATCCATGCGGTCCACATATGGATTGAACATCGTATAAGTGCGGTGCTCGCCAATCTTCTCGACGCCGCGGTGCAGATAGCCGATCACGCACTCCAGGCCAAGCACCTTTTCGCCATCGAGCCGCAAAATCACGCGCAGCACGCCGTGCGTGGCGGGATGCTGCGGGCCCATGTTGATAACCAGTTCGTTGGCGTCAAGAAACGGCTTCTCGTGAGTCGCGAGATCGGCGAGATCCAGATGCGAAAGCGTAGTGTTGGGATCGGTCATTGTCTCGTAACTGCTGCGCTTTCTACTGCCCGCTTTCAATGCCCAGGTTGATCTGCACCCACTCATTATCCTGTTGCAAAATCCCGTAGTCCTTCCGCAGAGGATGTCCCTTCCAGCCATCGGGCAGCAGAATTCGCTTCATGTCCGGATGTCCATCAAACTTGATCCCGAACATGTCGAACACTTCGCGCTCCAGCCAGTTCGCTCCCGCCCAGATCGGCACCGAACTCGGCAGGCTCTCGCCATCGACGATTTGCGTCTTCACTCGAATGCGCTCGTTGCGCGCAAAGGAATAAAGCACCCAGACCACGTCAAATTGCCTTTCGCGCTGCGGGTAATGCAGTGCGGTGATGTCAACACAGTAATCAAACTGCTCTTGGTTACGGAGAACCTGAAAAATTTCGGGAATCAGAGAGCGGTCGACCAGCATGTAATTCTGCCCCGCATAAGTCAGCGGCTCTATTCCCGAACCGTAGGCGCCCTTAAACTTTGCGGTCATGGGCGACTCCCAGGGAACAGGCGTGGGAACGGCTGGTTTCGCGGGCGCAGCGGGCTTGGCGGCCGGTGGGGTAGCAGGCGCCTCGGCAGCGGGTTTCGCAGGCGTTGACGCTGGAGTGGAAGCAGGCTTTTCGGCGGGATTCTTGGCGTCCGCTTGCACCGAAGCCGATGGGGTGGCTTTCACGGCGGGAATGGCAGGTTTATCCGCCGACGGCTTCGCCTCGCCTTCCGGCGGAGGTGGTGGGGGCGATTTGATTTCGTCCGGCATAGCGGCAAACGCACAAACCTCCGGCTCGGGGGCTCACGGAGAGAACGTTCACTTTTATCAGCTTGAGGTTGCGGTGTCAACGAGCTTGGCGGTGGTTTGGAGGATCCATTCGCAGCTATCTGGAAAGTGCCCCAATGCGCAAGACGGGCTGCTTTTCAGCAGCCCGTCTCTCAGCGGCATCGCAAAAGAGTTGTCCTAAAACCCTCTTTCGTTTGTCGTTATTCCATCCCCGCAAGATCAACGCCAGGCAGCACCTTGGTCTTCTCCACAGCCACTGAATTCAACAGATCCGGATCGATTCCCAGCGCTTGCAGGATAGTTGGAGCTACCTGCGAGGTCGCGACCGGACTTTTCACCACGTTCGGTTGCAGACTGGGGTTCGAAACGATCAGTCCAACATTCGTATCGCTGTAGTTGAAGCCGCCGTGCTCCATATTCTTCGCTGTCGAAGTTGTGTAGATCGTGCCATAAGTCGGGCGCACAATGAGGTCGGGCGTCCGGCTATCCGTCAGCGGATCGTTGAACCTGAGTTTTAGTTCGTCGCCGCCCAGCACTTCGTCGATGAATACAGGGACCGCGTTCTGGTTAAGGTAGGCTCTGACCTGCTTACCCATGGTCTGATCCGCAAGCCAAATCAGCGCGATGTCGTCATCGTTCACAAAACCACAGGGGCCGCTGGCGCAAGCATTGGCGTTGGTGATGGCGATGGCCGAGGGATTTTTCTTGCCATCGGGAAGAGACGCCACAACATCGGCGAAGTGCCCGGGCTTGTTCGTCTTCACCGGATTGATGGGCGACTGACCATGCTTGGCGGTAACGATGAACAGCGTCGAATCGTAAATGTTTTCGTCCTTGAGAGCCTGGATCATCGCGGCCAGTGCCGCATCCGCCTGATCCAGTGCGTAAGCGAGAACGCGGCTGGGAGTGCCTGCGCCGTCCTGATAGCCGCCGGGCTGCCCGTTCAAGCCTCCGGCATCGATCACACAACTGCCATCGTAGTTATCGGTTACCAGCTTCTGTCCCACACTCACGCCTTGGAAGTTCATGCCGAAAACTTCCGGAACGCCGGCGCCGGGTTTGCCGTCGTGCGTGAGGCCGTGGATTTCGTTGATGATTCCCTGCACTTTCAGCGCATCGTTTGCGGCCGTGCACACCACGCTGTGCGTATTGTCAAGGCCGCCGACATTGGTGATTTCCGGCGTATACAGATCATCCACGCCGGTTCCCGAGGGACCGTTCACCAGATCGTAAGCCGGATGCTTGTCTTCCCATGCGGTGTGCCCGCCGGCGGCTTTCACCACTTCGAAGATAGTGTTGGTGCGCAGGGCGCTGTGGGGCCACAGAGCCGCGCAGTTGCCGTGCGAGTCGATATACCGTGGCAGCTTCGTGGGATCGATCACGTTGAGCGAAAGGTTTTGTGCGGTGTACTTATCGATGCTTTCGTCAAAAACCATCATGTTGCCCGCTCCGCCCGTGCAGGTCGTGTTCGTGGGAGCGAAGATCGTGCGGTCATAGCTGACGTCATAGAACAATCCTGAGGTAACCGGCGAGCCGCCCGTTATCAGAGCCAGAAGGCCCGGAAAAGAATCGGAATTTTGCGGTGTGTTGGCGTCGGTATACGTCGTGCCGTGGCTGGAAAGCTCCGCCAACGCCGATGTGGGATGCAATGTAACGTATCTGCTCACATCGAGGGCGTGCAATCCGTCGACGCTGATCAGCAACACATGCTGAACCGCTTTGTCGGAACTTTTTTTCTCGGCACGGCCGGAGGCGAAGCTAAGAAGAGCAGTGAAAAGCAAAGGGCACAATGCTAGAGCGAGACTGCGTTTGGTCATGCGAATACTCCTTTGAGGGGATCGATCAGCAAGACTCAAGGAGTAACACGTCGAATGCTACGGTGCGGTTAACGGAAAATGAATTTATGGTTAACGCCAACATCGAGATTGGGCCTGATAGGTCTTGATCAGCTCGCAGATGCGTTGCACTTCCTCTCTTCGATTCACGCGGCGGTATGGCTCGCTGCGATTCCTGCCAGTTTTGAGTTATGATTCTGGCTCGGAAGGATCGTTATGGACGGAGACGAAAAAGCTTGCCCGGTCTGCGGGGAAACCATCAAGGCCGCCGCCATTAAGTGCCGCTTCTGCAACTCCGACCTCGCGGCATTTACGGCATCGAAAGAATTGGAAACCGAAAAGGACCTGTTTTCCGGTCACCCGGCCATGATCTACAGCATGGGCCAGTTCGTGCCTTTTCTGGTCGTGATCACGCTGGCCGTTGGCATCGGATTCGTTGTCGAGTCCTATGCTGTCCAGCCCAAGTCCAGGGATGCCGGCATCTTGTTCACCGTCCTCGCTTCCCTGGTCGCGTGCGGCGTCATCCTCCTACGCCTTTACCTGAAAAGCCTGAGTACGCACTATGAAATCACCACGCAGAGGATCAAACTGGAGCGAGGCCTCCTCTCGAAGGAGCAGGAGAATTTGGAATTGTTCCGCATCGACCATTTCGAGTTGCGCAAACCTCTGTCCATGCGGCTGTTGGGACAAGCGCCGGCTGCACTTGTTTACCTCGGATGCGGAGCTTGAGAATTTTTCTATCTACGCGGTTCCCAACCTGGAAGCGATCGCAGATACCTTGCGTGAGTGTCAGCTTCGTGAACGCACACGACGCGGCTTGACAACATTTGTCAAGGCATAAGGCATGCTCCGGCCTCGGCGATCTCACAGTTGTTCTCTAGCAGGTTGCCAAGAAAAAGCGTCGCAGCCGGGAGATTCTGGGAAGGGCACGACTTCAGTCGTGCCGTAAGGGCCGAATAGGTCAACGTTTCTTCAGTCGCTGAGGTTCGTTGGCAAGCGAACGAGCTTTTCGGCGCCGCGCGCCTTTTCAGCGGCAGGCGTTACACCCATTCCAGTGCGCCTTTTTTCCAAACCCAGATATATCCGGCGATCAGGATGACGAGGAAGATCAGCATCTCCGCTAAACCAAAAATGCCGAGCGCCTTGAACTTGACCGCCCAGGGAAACAGAAAAATAGTTTCCACGTCGAAGACCACGAACAGGATCGCAACAATGTAGTAGCGGACGGTGTAGCGTCCGCGCGCGCTGTCGATGGGATCGATGCCGCACTCGTATGGCATCAGCTTGGTCTTGCTCGGATTGTCCGGGCGCACCAGCTTCGCCGCCAGCAAAGTAAGCGGAAGAATCAGGCCGATGACCGCAATGAAGATGAAGATAGGAACGTAGTTTTGAGGCATAGTAAGCCTTGCAGCATCTTAACTGGCCCGACGAACTGTCGAGCACGCAATATTACCGCCGGCGAGGCGCGACTTCAAGAGATGCCGCAGGGGGGTAGTGGGCTACTTTGATTTCCTGAGCAAAAAATAAACTCTCACCTGGCCTTGGTTGACTTCAGGATTACCGGTGGCCGCCCATGAAGTCGTCACTTCACATCCAATCTTGTCTAGTTCGTTTAGCTTTTCCGTAATCTCTGTTGCTTCGTGTGCCCCGAAGCTAATTACAAAATATTCCCAGTGCATAATTATCATCCCTTTCTTACGCTGCTCTTTCACCCCTCCGCTGCTCGTATGCTTCCCAGGTAGCAACTAGGTCTTCTACACTCCACAGCCGATCTGTGACTCCACCGGCCATTGCCGGAGAGTTCGCAAAGTGCGGTGAATCTTGATGAAATTATATGCGAAGTAGTTTGGAGCCGTAGCCGCCGCATGGTTCGCCAGTTTGCGCGAAAAGCCGTTTCGACAGCCGCGTGTTATCGCCTCATGCTAGTCCGAACGCTCCAGTTCTGCCGCTCGACAAACGATGTTGAAACATGCCGAAAATCAGGCCGTCCACTGACCTCTTTCATGGAACATCCTGTGCAACGTGCCGGAGAATAGCGCGTCTCGTTCTCTAGGAGCGCACTGGAAATCTTGTGCAACTGCGCGTAGTCGGCCTGTCCGCCAAAGGCATCCTCAATCACATTCACGTAGGTTTCAGGGCATCCGTTGTGATTTGCGCACGGCCTTTGACGCGCTTCGCAATGTCATCTACAAAGTCTTTTGCTGTCACTAAATCCCGCTGTCCAAGCCTCCACGAGGGAACTAACTTGCTGTCTGCGTCTAAGCAGACCCAGAGCCAAATGCCGCGCAGACCCAGAGCCAAATGCCGCCAGCATCCGGGTTTTTGCGGGCTATTTCTTCGGTGCGGGTCTTGTCCTTGCAGTAAATCGGAACGCATGATCCTGATGGTAGGCGCACACTTCACCGACTTCGACCAAAAGCCGCATGACTGTCTTCTTAGAGACCTCCGTCATCCGCACGGTCGCCCGAATGAAATTGCCCTCAATCAGGGCAGATATTACTTGTGCGCGCTTAATCGTGCTTAGTTTATTCATGGCAACTACATGCTAAAGCGTATTGGCATGGATTGTCAGGCCCTATTTATGCGGGTCGCATAGAAAACTGCGAGCGAGTCACCATGCCATCTCTGCCGCCACTAAAGTAAGCAGACACAAGCAGACGGTCAGGGGCTCTGAAAAATATTTGTGTTTTGGGGCTTGCGCTGGCGGGTCGGCTGGAGTATAAGGTGTGTATCCCAAGAGGCGGGGACTTTGGGTTTTTAGGTTCTCTAGGCCAACCAAAGTCTCCCGCCGGGAGGTGATGCGCCCCATGAAGGCCGTGAAGGCCCACAGGGGCATCGGAGCACCGGGGGCGGTGATACCGCCCCCGTTTGTCTATTTTCAGTTCGGAGTGTACCACACTGAGTCAAGAGGGAGGCAAGCGATGAGTAACAAAACGCTAGATTATGCAGCTATTCTGGCAGATTTAGAAGCTAAGCGGGGAGCGCTAGACAATACAATTGCCGCCCTGCGGAATGCGCTCGTGCACGGTACTCTAGGTGAAATAGGAGAGATTCCGCCCCCTGCCGATGGAATTGCGCCGACGACTTATTCCAGTTTGTCAGCTAGCGGCGGTGAAGTTCCGGCGGGAGCATTCCTCGGCAAGAGCATTCCTGACGCAACCAAATTGTATTTAGAGATCGTGAAGAAGAAACAGACAAGCGCGGAAATTGCAGAGGCTCTTAAGAAGGGGGGCATGGAGACAAAATCCAAAAACTTCCCACAGATGGTTCACTCTGTGCTGGATCGTGCACGGAAGGCAGAGAACCCCCAGATTGTAAAATTGGATCGCTCACATTGGGGCCTAGCTACTTGGTATCCAGCGAGTTTGAGATCAGCAGGTAAGTATCAGGGGCGAGGGGCTGGACGCAAGAAAACGCGTAAGGGCAAGCTGGCGGGGAAGGCGGCGGCAAAAAGTACCGCGCTGGCCCCCATCTGGATGCCCCCGGCACCTAACGTATCGCAAGCCAAGGGCAAAGCGCACGAGCGCGCCGTGGAATATCTTCAGACCCAACCTAATGCCGAACACTCACTGGAGTCTGTGGGACATCATTTGGGAATGGGCATTAAAGGCGCACGGCTGATTCTGGGAAAGCTAGTTAAAGCTGGCAAAGTGCGGATGAGCGCACCTGGTATGTACACGGTTACTCCGTTTCGGCCAACTGTGGCGAGAATGACAGAGGCCAGCTAGCGCCCCCTTCGCTTCCACCGCGCTCGTGCGGCCTTTAGAGCTACTGCGGTGCGCTCTTCTGAGGTCATGGTTTCCATGCGGCGCTTGCCGCCGATCTTGCCGCCCTTCTTTCCCATCTCGGACATGATCCTCGAAATTTCAGACTTGGTAGAGCTGGGTATTGACTCTGCGGTGGAACGTTCAACCATAAGATGGGCCGCTTGGTTTACATCTGACGGTCGGTTGCTAATCCGCTTTGGCATATCCCAAGTATGCCACGATCCGCGCCGTCATCTGTTTGCAGCTCGAAACATTTGTCAGGTAGTACGAACACCTCGCGAGCTAAATCGGATCGCAGCGTGACCTCGCGGTAATAGCGGCTCAAGATGCCATCCTTCCAAACCAGCAGCTCTGCATTCTGGCTGGCAAACTCTTCCCAGTCCACGCCTCCAGCCCGCACCATCCGTTCGCGGATCAAAAAGAAATATGCGCAGGTGATAGTCTCGTTGTAAAGCTTCGGCTTCCCGCGGGCGGTCGCAAATCGCTTCAGCGCGCTGGCAAACTTCTCCAGCGCCCGCAGAACCGGATACTCGCACAGATACGCGAACGCGAGGCGGACGTGATCCGCGTGGTGGAAAGAGTCTGCGGGAAGAGCGTCGTTCTCGAAGCAGCGGATGAGTTCTTCATTGCTCATAGAATCATTTGTAGCGCCGCCGCCCCGGCGGCTGGGAGCTTGCCCTAAGCGAAGCCGAAGGGGCGGGACGTCCTCGCCCGCCGCTTGGGCGCCAAGACACTCTCGCCCCAACTCCAACGTCTCTATCCCTTACTAGTCGCGACCGCCCAGGCCGCCGCGGTGTAGATAACGAGATTCCCAACGTTGTATGTCCCGTGCAGCACGTGCACGACAATCGCCAGAACAAAAATTCCCGCCAGCAACCAGCCTCCGCGCACTGCGGTCCGTGGAATCAGCAACAGGACGGCGCCGACGATCTCGCCCCATCCCAGCACCTGCCGCACGATATCCGGCATGTGCGTCTTGGCGAAGTCGTGGGCGGCCGACGGCATCACAAACAGGACCGCTTCAGTCAGGATCACAAGCCCAAGAGTCCATTGCAATACCGTGATGCCGCGATTCATTCGCTTTTCTGTCATAGAGTTAAGACCTCAACTGGGCGAACCGACCTCTGCGGACTACAAGCGCCGGCAGTACCGTGGAAGAGCGGCGCTTCAGCGCCGCGTAAAGCTCATAAAAATTAATGGGCTTTAGCCCCCGAGGGTAGCCCCTATTTCTCCGCACTCCGCCTCCGCCCCGGCCGCGCCTTAATCTCCTTCAATCGGTGGCTCGCACTCGAATCGAGGTCAAAATCGTAAAACCGCTTCAACTCCTGAATGCGTTCGAGCGAGGCCGGACTGAACGGCGTCTTGCCGTCGAAGGCATGCAGCACGATGCCCTCCAGCAGATCGCCGAGGGTCATGTCGTGATACTCGGCGAAAGCCTTGAGGACTTTGAGCAGGCGCTTCTCCATGCGCACCCCGGTCTGCACCCGTTCCACCACCAGTTTGGAATCGTCGACCATGTGTACCAATGTACCATACTATCTTGGTAACAACAAGCCCTTCTTTTATCTGTGTTCTGAGGCGTCGCACGTCCCGGCGCGGGTTGTTTATAATCGCGTTTCAACGTTCCATCGACCTCTGCGCAAAACGGGGCGCAATTCCCTGTCAAAGGACTCTCTTGGCATTCGACGAAAATGTTTACGAGCTGCGGCGCCAGAAGCTGAAACAGATCGGGGCGCTCGGTCAAACCGCGTATCGCAGCAAGTATGAATTCACCCACACCATCCCGCAGATTCTCGCGGACTATTCGGACAAGGCCGCGGAGCAGTTGGAAACTCCGCGAGTCAACGTGCGCGTGGCCGGACGCATCATGGCGATCCGCCTGATGGGCAAGGCTGGCTTCTGCCATTTGCAGCAGGATGGAAAGCGTTTGCAGATTTACGTGAAGAAAGACGCGGTCGGCGACCAGGGCTTCGAGTTGTACAAGTTGCTCGATCTTGGCGACCACATCGGCGTCAGCGGATATTTATTTCGGACGCGCACCGGCGAGCTGACCATCCATGTGGAGGAGATTACCTTTCTTAGTAAAGACCTGCTGCCCCTACCCGAAAAGTTTCACGGGCTTACTGACGTCGAGTTGCGCTACCGGCAGCGCTACGTCGACCTCGTGATGAATCCCGAGGTGCGGGACGTTTTTCTGAAGCGCAGCAAACTGGTGCAGTCACTGCGGCGCACCATGGAAGCGCGCGGATTCATCGAGGTCGAAACCCCGATGATGCAGCCCATCGCGGGTGGCGCGGTGGCCCGTCCGTTTGTGACGCATCACAACACGCTTGATATGGATTTATATCTGCGCATCGCGCCCGAACTTTATTTGAAGCGGCTGGTGGTGGGCGGCTTCGATCGTGTGTATGAAATCAACCGCAACTTCCGCAACGAAGGCCTGGGCTGGCGCTGGAACGCAGAGTTCACCATGCTCGAGTTCTATCAGGCGTACACCGACTACCAGGGCGTGATGGATCTCACGCAGGAGTTGATCACGCAGGCCGCGATAGATGTGACCGGGGGAACGAAGACGAAGTGGGGCGAGATCGAGATCGACTGGGCGAACTGGGAGCGCCTGACCATGCGCGAGGCGATCATCCACTACTGGCCCGAGAACGCGGGCGCGAAGCCTGCGATGAGCGACTTTGACTCTCACGATGGCGTTAAGAAACTGGTCGAGCGCTTTAATCAGGCGCACACACACATGGCGTACGATCCGAAAGAGCCCGTCGGCAAGACGATCGCGAGTTTATTTGAAGCAGTTGCGGAGGAGCATCTCGATCAGCCGACGATCATTTACGAGTTCCCTACTGCGGTGTCGCCGCTGTCGAAGCAGAAGCCGGACGAGCCGGAGTGGACGGAGCGCTGGGAAATTTTCGCGGGGCAGATGGAGATCTCGAATGGCTTCAGCGAACTCAACGACCCGGAAGATCAGCGTCGGCGCTTTGAAGCGCAGTTGCAGGAGCGCGAGCGCGGCGACGATGAGGCGCACCAGATGGATGAAGATTACATCCGGGCGCTGTCGTATGGGATGCCGCCGGCCGGCGGCGTGGGCGTGGGCGTTGACCGGCTGTGCATGCTGCTGACTGACTCGCATACGATTCGCGACGTGATTTTGTTTCCGTTATTGCGGCCGGAAAAAACCTTTAACACAGAGGGCACCGAGGACTCACAGGGTAAGACTTAACGCTTTTTGGCGGAATGTTCCGGTTGGAACGTTCGTGTTGAGTGTTCCGACTGGAACATTTCATTTTGCAGAAAAGTTTCGGCGTAAGTTGTTGATTCTTCGTGCCGGCTTTTGGCCGGATCCATGGAATCAAGGGGTTAGGCTGTGGAAGAAATGTCTACTTTCGAGGACGTCGGATGTCTACTAAAGTAGACTTGACAGGCTACGATTGTACTTTATAAGGTACGCGGCCGGGGAGCCAGGAAGCTGATAATGACTTATCGTGAACGGCCCTCCTCAAGTACCGCTAACTCGAAAGGCACTACGACTCGATGGCTTTCATTGACTTGCGTGTTTCGCCGACGTAGGATTCGGCTCCAGTGATCGTCCAAGCATGATCAGCCCACCATGATCGGCCAAACCATCTCCCACTACCGCATTGTCGAGAAGCTCGGGGGCGGCGGGATGGGTGTGGTTTACAAGGCTGAGGACATCAAACTGGGTCGCTTCGTAGCTCTCAAGTTCCTGCCCGACGAAGTAGCCAAAGATCCGCAGGCACTCAGCCGCTTTCAGCGGGAAGCCAAAGCTGCGTCGGCTCTGAACCATCCAAACATCTGTACGATCCATGAAATTGATGAGCAGAACGGGCAAACCTTCATCGTCATGGAGTTTTTGGATGGGGTCACCCTGAAACATCGCATTGCCGGGCGGCCCATGGACCTGGAAATTGCGGTGCCTTTGGCCATCGAGATTGCCGATGCACTCGACGCTGCGCACAGCGAGGGGATTGTGCATCGCGACATCAAGCCGGCAAACATCTTCATGACGAAGCGCGGGCATGCCAAGATTTTGGATTTCGGACTGGCGAAGGTGATTCGGACTGTCAGTAGTGAGGTGCAACCTGCCGAAGCCACAGCGCCAATGACTGCGGTCAGCGAGGAGCATCTCACCAGTCCGGGAGCCACATTGGGAACCGTGGCCTACATGTCTCCTGAGCAGTGCGAGCCAAGGAACTGGATGCTCGCACGGATTTATTTTCGTTTGGCGTGGTGCTCTACGAAATGGTTACGGGAGCGCTGCCCTTTCACGGCCAAAGCGCAGGGGTGATTTGTGAAGCCATCATGAACCGGGCTCCGGTGGCGGTGGTGCGGTTGAATCAGGATGTGCCTGCCAAGCTCGAAGACATCATTAACAGGGCGCTGGAGAAAGATCGGGAACTGCGGTTTCAACATGCGGCCGACATGCGTTCGGAACTGTTGCGGCTGAAGCGAGATACGGAGACGGGACGTGCCATCGCTGCGAGTTCCGGCACGGTGGCGGTCGCACAAGAAAGCAGCTCGGAAGCTACGCAACCCAAATCTGCGGAACCCGAGTCTGCGCAAGCCAGGGCCGCCCAACCGCCGTCGCCCGCACCCGGTGCCTCGCCTGCGGTAGCTCCTTCGCCGTCATCGAGCGCGGTGAAGGTTGCCGAAGTTCCGGTCGCGGGCAGGAAGCTCTGGAAGGTTCTGGTTCCCGCCGCGGTGATACTTGTGGCAGTGGCAATCGCGGGAGCCTTCTACTACCGCTCGCGCTCGGGGAAACACCTCACCGACAAAGACACGATTGTGCTGGCGGACTTCGCTAACACCACGGGGGATCCGGTGTTCGACGATACCCTGAAACAGGCGCTCACCGTCGATCTGCAGCAGTCGCCTTTTCTGAATGTGCTGTCGGATGAGAAGGTGAACGAGACGCTCAAGCTGATGAATCGCTCTCCGCATGATCGGCAAACGCAGGAGGTGGCGAGGGAAATTTGTCTGCGCAGTGGAAGCAAGGCTATGCTGGCGGGCTCGATTGCGGCTCTGGGCAGCCATTTCGCGATCACCCTGAAAGCGATGAACTGCCAGAGTGGCGACTCCCTGGGTTCGGCAGAGGCGGAGGCGGATAGCCGGGAGAAAGTGCTGGGCGCGCTAGGCCAGGCCGCTACCGATCTGCGCGGGAAAATGGGCGAGTCGCTGTCCTCGATTCAGAAGTTCGACAAACCTTTGGAGCAAGTGACGACCTCTTCTTTGGAAGCGCTGAAAGCGTACACCGAGGCATATAAGATCGCCAATGAAAAGGGCGACATGGAAGCGCTGCCGTTCTTGAAGCGCGCGATTGAACTCGACCCTAGCTTTGCGGAAGGCTACCTTGGCCTTGGAGTGTCATACGGCAACCTGGGCCAGGACCATCTGTCGCGGGAAAATTATACGAAGGCTTACGAATTGCGGGAACGTGTGAGTAAGCGTGAGAGGTATGAGATCGTGACTTCATACTACCAATCCGTGACTGGAGAGCTGGAAAGGGCAGCCCAGCAGTACGAGCTTTATATCCACGATTTTCCCCGTGACTCTGATGCCCGCGGTAATCTCGGAGTCCTTTACACGCAACTGAGCCAGTACGAAAGAGCGGCAGCCCTCAACCGCGAAGCGTTGGAGATTGATCCGGATGCCTCCGTGGCTTATGCCAATCTGGCTGTGGATTATATGTATTTGAACCGGCTGGACGAAGCCAAAGGGGCACTGGACAAGGCCCTGGCGCGCAAACTGGACGTTGATTTTGTTCGATATGGAATGTATGCGCTTGCATTCCTGCAGAACGACCCGGGCGGTATGAAAGTCCAGGTGGAGTGGGCCATAGCAAAGCCCGGTTCTGAGAGCGGTTTTCTTGCATTGCAGTCAGGGACGGAAGCCTATTACGGACGTTTACGGAAGGCGCGCGAGTTCACTCGGCGGTCAGTGGACTCGGCCATGCGGAACGACGCCAAGGAAGTCGCAGCCGATTACGAAGCGCGTGCTGCCGTACGCGAAGCCGAATTTGGCGACGGGGCGGAGACCCGTCGACAGGCTGCGGCCGCGCTGGCCCTGTTCCCCACAGGACTGTATCCGAGGCTTTCGGCCGCGCTGGCCCTGGCTCAAATCGGCGACGACCGACAAGCCCAAAAGATAGTTGACCGGCTCAATGACGATTTTCCCCACGACACTCTCGTGCAGCAATACTGGATTCCCTCCATTCGCGCAAGGATCGAAGTGGCTCACGGCGATGCCGCTAATGCGATCGAACTCGTAAGGGCCGCGAGTCCTTACGACTTGAGCGGGGGCGGGAACCTGCTACCCGCCTTTGTGCGTGGGCAAGCCTATCTGTTGGCTCGGAATGGAACAGCCGCGGTTGCGGAGTTCCAGAAATTGCTCGATCACCCCGGCATTGTGATGAACTCGCCATTGGGAGCGCGGGCGCACCTCGAAATCGGCCGCGCCTACGCGATGGCGGGCGACACCACCAAGGCGAAAATTGCGTACCAAGACTTCCTCACGCTCTGGAAAGACAGTGCGTAGGTCCCCTTCTGCTCGAGTCGGAATCGACGTCAAAATCAAGATCAAAGTCAAAGGCAGCGGACAGGAGTGTCCGCTCCACACGGGCGCTTCGCTGGGCGGCCCGGCCGCTGTCCCCACAGGACCGGTTTAGGCTGCGCGATAAATTCCCAGGACTTTGACGAACTCGGCGACTTCGCTTAGATGGCGGAGGGCGTTGCGGGCGGGCTCGTCGTCGCCGCGGAGGAAGTCTACGTAGAAGACGTATTCCCAGGGGCGTCCGCGCAGGGGGCGGGACTCGATCTTGCTGAGGCTGATGTCGCGGAGAGCGAAGACGCTGAGCGATTTGAACAGGGCTCCGGGCTGATTTTTCACCTTGAAGGCAATGGAAGTCTTGTTGGCGCCACGCGGAAGCAGGCGCTGGTAGCCGGGTGCGGAGGCTGGGCTTCCCTTCCGAAGTGCAATTCCCGTTTTCCCCGTCGACTTGCGAATCGGCGACTTGCGAATCAAGAAGAAGCGGGTGAAGTTGCGTTTGTCGTCCTCGATGCCGGCCTGCAGAATCTTGCCGGAGTATTCGCGGGCGGCGTGGCGGCTGGCGATTCCGGCGGCATCGGGAAGGCGATTGGCTACGACGTGCTTCACGCTGCCGGCAGTATCGTAGAACGGGACGGGCTCAATCCGCGGATGGTGGCGGAAGAAGTTGCGGCACTGGTCGAGCGCAACCGGGTGGGAGAGAACCTTGCGCAGGGCGCTTAGCTTCACGCCGGGGGCGGCGATCAGGTTGTGCACGATGCGCAGCAGGAATTCGCCTTGAATGAATACTTCATGCGTCAGGAGAAGATCGGCGTGCTCGGCTACCGTGCCGGCGAGCGAGTTTTCGATGGGGACAACAGCCGCGGCTACCGATTCGCGCTGCACGCGGTCGAATACTTCGGCCGAGCGGGCGCGGGGACAACCGTGCAACGGGGCAACATTTGCTCGGCGGCTTCGTGGCTAAAGGATCCTCGTTCGCCTTGGATGGCTACTTTCATTACAAGGCAAGGTAGCTGTTGCGGGAGGGAAAGTGCAAATGCCTGGCTTGGAGGGCACGAGCTCGTAACCGCAAAGTTTGCTAAGGCAGCCTAACAAAACCTACTCCTCACCAGTCGCGGAGATTCAGACAGCTGTTCCCCTCACTGCTGGGATGCTCAATCAATGAGCACACCTTTGCTTCCCAATGCTTTGTGGAATCTGATTCAACCGTTGCTCCCCTCTTCACCGCGCAGACCTCGGGGAGGCAGACGCCACAGACAGCACTGCGATCTCCCCGTGGCTGCGCTTTGCCGATTCCCTTTCAGCCTCCGTCGGAAATACCTGGCTTCCGGTTCCGTTGGCCGCGACCCAGACTTCGGAAAGAAAATAGGTGTCGCCATAGCGGTGAAAAACCACTCTGGTAACGCCCTCTGAGGCGTTACCCTGCACGCTGTGGGTTTGGACGATAACGCCCTGGTTCTGGGCGACATGAATTCGGAGGTTCGTTTCCCCGAGAGGGGTAACGATGTATCTCCCCGGTGGAAGGGTACGATTGGCGACTACGAACGGGAAAGGAACGTTGGTGATAACGTCGCCCCTCTTGGTTTGGCCGAAGCATGTTGATGCTGCCAAAAACAGGGACACGAACATAAGGGATTTTGTTGCGCTCAAGCGTTTCCTGAGAACGTCCAGCATTGTTGTATCCTCCTTTGATCGCCGACCCCGACCGGAGTTCAGTCGGAATCGCTTTACTGGGGGCAGCATGTGCGACACGGCAGTGAAAAGTCCTTAAGCGTTGGATTAAGATTTCCTAATTCTTGCTAAACGCTCCAATCTCAATGACATGAACGAGATATACGAGTTCGGCCCCTACGTCGTGGATAGTGTTCGACGAGTCCTGCTGCGGGATGGCAGGCCTGTATCGTTGTCAAACAAGGGCTTTGACGTGCTCGTGGTGCTCATCCGAGACCGCCATCGCGTTGTCGAAAAAGAAGAACTGCTGACCGGAGTCTGGCCGGACACCGTTGTGGAAGAAAACAATCTGACGGTTGCGGTTTATGGGCTGAGGAAAGCTCTTGGGGAAGAACTGAGCGACCGTCACTACATAATTACTGTCCCGGGCCAGGGTTATCGCTTCGCTGCCGACGTGAGAGTTGTCGTACAGCGTGATGACGAACCGACCAAGCCCGCTCAAGCAGAGGAGCGAGCAGCTAGAAGGGGCCGACCTTGGCTACTGGTTGCGGGAGGCGCCGCCTTGCTGACAGCGGTCGGGATTCTTGCGTACTGGCGAGTGGAGTCGTCGCACGCTCCGAGAGTGCTGAACTATGCCCAGATCACAAACGATGGAGCCGACAAGATCACAGTTCTGACTATCGGCTCGATCAACCCCCCAATGGTCACTGACGGCTCACGTATTTACTTCACAGAACAGCAGAACGGCGCGACTGGGGTGATCGCACAGGTATCGGTTGCGGGTGGCGCTACCGCAGTCATTCCAACCTCATTCCCAAATACTGCGGTGAACGGAATTTCGCCAAACGGGTCCGATCTGTTGGTCTACACATGGCGAACGAACGAACTTCTGACACCCATGTGGGTTATTCCTGTGATGGGTGGATCACCACGTCGGATCGGCGAAACCACGCAAGACGCCACGTGGTTGGCGGACGGGCGCATCGTTTACACTGCTGGCCACGACTTGCTTGTTTCAAAGAGTGACGGTACGGGAGTCCGAAAGCTGGTGACAGATGACGGGCTTGCCTGTCTGGCCGCGCATGTCGCCCAACAGCAAGGTCGTCCGTTTTACACAGCATGATCCCAAGACCGATTCGAGTTCGCTGTGGGAAGTCTCTGCAGACGGTAGTCACCTGCATGCGCTTCTGCCGGGATGGAGCAACCATGGTACGGAATGCTGTGGCAACTGGACACCTGATGGGAAGTACTTCGTTTTTCAATCTACCAGAGCCGGAAGAACTGATCTCTGGGTACTACGCGAGAATAATGGATGGCGAAGCTCTGACTATCTTCCAGTGCAGTTAACGGCAGGCCCGTTGAGTCTGTCCTTACCGCTACCCAGTAGAGACGGCAGGAGGCTCTTCGCCTTGGGAGACAGGAGACGCGGAGAGTTGGTGCGCTATGACACCAAGTCGGGTCAGTTTGTACCCTATCTCGGCGGCATCTCGGCGGTAGACCTCGTTTTCTCGCGAGAAGGGGACTGGGTTGCATACGTAACGTTTCCAGAGGGAGACCTGTGGCGCAGCAAGGTAGATGGAAGCCAGAAATTGCAATTGACTTTTCCTCCCATGGAAGTACACGCCCCACGCTGGTCACCGGATGGGAAACAAATCGCATTCATGGGCCGTGATCCGGGCAACGTCTGGAGGGTTTATCTGGTGCCTTCCGAAGGAGGTTATGCCGCGCAGTCATTGCTGGGGGGAGATGGGAGTCAGGCTGCGCCTGATTGGTCACCTGGCGGAAATTCTTTGGTTTTCGCGGGGCTTCCAGAAGAACTATCGGGCGACAGTAGGGCTACTAACGTCCAAATCGTTGATCTGAAGAGTCACGTTACTTCTTCAGTGCCCGGTTCCGAAGGGTTGTACTGCCCGCGTTGGTCTCCCAGTGGCCGATACATTTCAGCCACGGCTTCCGATGGGTCAAAGCTGATGCTCTTCGATTCCACTCGCAAGCGGTGGGCAGTTTTGACCGACCTATCGGAAGGTTGCCCCACGTGGTCGCGCAGCGATGAGTATCTTTATTTTCAGACCTTCGATGTGAGCACGCCTGAGTTCGCCCGTGTGCGAATTTCGGATGGCAAGCGAGAGCACTTAGCGGGCATAGACTTTCGTCGCGGTGGCCAGCGCGATTGGTATTGGTGGAACGGTCTGACGCCAGACGGCTACCCCATAGTTCTACGTGATGAGAGCACGGAGGAGGTTTACGCGTTGGACTGGGAGCTTCCCTGACGAACCGTTGGTTCGGCTCAACAAGAAATCTCTAAGAAAGGCTGAGCAGATTCTTCTGCAGCACCAGCGCGTCTACTCCGTTGGAATAGTAGCGGGGGAAGGTTTTTATTACGCTGTAGCCGTGGCGTTTGTAGAACGACAGGGCGGAGATGTTGTCTACGGCGGTTTCCAGCTCGACTGATTTGCATTGCGCCTGGCGCAGACGATCTTCGGCTGCGCACAAGAGGAGCGATCCCACGCCGGAGCGGCGTGCGGCGGCGATCACGTCAATGGTGATTATATGGCCGTTGGCGCGATGCGCTTCGCCGACTATGAAACCAGCTACCGGGAGTTTTGCCGAAGGGATCGGCGGAAAATCTTTCTTACTCTTGCCCGAATCGGGATCGGCCGTTTCTAACGGGGCAGCGCCTACGGCGAGTAGCGTGAACGACCCGCGGCGGCGGATGTAGTGCTTAAGTTCCGTCCGCGAATAGGAAATGCCAGGAGGAAAACACTGCCGATCGATGCGCCACAACATGTCAAAGTCGGAGGGCTGGAAGTCACGAATGGTGAAGGGCACGGGCTATTGTAGCGGGTGGACGGGGGGACGCGGCGACAGGGACGGTTATCGGGGAGGCCGTGGTAGAAAACCTGGCGGAGCCTTTGACAGCACCGGCGGACGAGGGATCCTTCGACTGCGTGACTGCTTTGCTTCGCGAAGCAGCCAGGCCGCTCGGATGGCAGAGTGGAGCGGTTGGCGAGTTTTCCACAGTTAATTCGGGGTGGGCTGGCAGGAAAGTATGAATTGGGTCGATTGGCCCCTTGCTTCGCCGCAACCTCGGACGTACCATGAACATCATAAAGGAAGCGTTGTGAATCGCCTTCTGCTGATTGACGTGGCCGGTTCGGTCGCTATGTTGGGGCTGTGGTACTTCGTGTTTTCCACCTACAACCGAAAGAAGGGAGCGGCGGCCTTGCGCTGGGTACAGACAGCTTGCGCCGGCAAAGGACGCATCCTGGAGTCGCACTGGGTTGGCAGTTCCAATCTGCAGGCGCGGTTGCATTTCCCTTCGCGCTGGTTCGAGAACGCACAGGTAACACTGAAGTTCAGGCCGCGAGCGTTGCCGATACAGTGGCTGATCAGTTGCTGGCAACGGCAGAAAGAAACTCTCACCTTCGAAGCGGATCTGGGCGGTTCCCCGAGCTTTCATCTGGAAGTGATGCGGCACCGCTGGAGCGCCCACAACCGGGGGACCTCATCGCGCAAGCGCGACAACCGGGAGTGGGAGCTATACCAGCCCGGGCCCATTATTCTGACCACGCGAACGTACTGGAAGCGGGATCCCAGCGCGGAATTGAACGCGCTGATGTCAGCGCGGCGGCAGGACATTCTACAAGTGCACTTCCGTCCGGAGTCGCCGCAGTTCTCGGCTACGGTTCATCTGGAAGCGCTGGCCGATCCGGACGCGGCCGCGGGATTCGTCAGCGCGCTGCGCGAGATCGCGGCGGGAGCCTCGGCCCACCGGCAGTAGTTTCCTTTCTCATAGAGTAGCTACCTCACTGGAGCAAAGCCATTTCTGAAACACAGCCCTCAACGCAACCTGTGAACATCGTGCCCTATCCCCGGCCAAAGTCAAAAGCGAGCGGGCAGGAGTTTCCGCTCCACACATTCCCAGCCCACACATGCCCGCAGGAAAATCCTGTGTAGAAGAACCGGATGATGCAGAAGCTTGCACAGTAGTAATCAGGCGCCGGTTCGTTTTTTGCTGGATTTATGGGCTTCGCGAGTGCAGAATTAAATTCTCCCCCCAAAAGAAGCTGTCGAAATCCGCGAGGTTATGCGTTACCGCTACAGGTTTGCCTGGAAGTGTGCCGGTGTATCCGCGGTTTTGTGGTTCTCCACCTTACTGTCAGCTCAGCCGGGTGTGACCTTTTCGCCGATCAGTCTGAGTTTCGGCAATCAGGTAGTTGGCGTGAAGAGCAGCGCGCATCCAGCCTCGCTCAGCATTGGCGCCAATTGCACGATCAATGTGACGTTTTTTCCTTCTGCCACCGGCTCGCGAAACGGGAATCTCACTGTCAATGACGACGATCCCAGATTTCTGCAGACCGTGAGCTTGAGCGGCACGGGTGTGGTTGCGAGTACGGCAGTGACGGTCAGCCCGGGGCAGGGGTCTATTACACCAATATAAACTCTCGGGCAACACTTCCGCTAAGTGATCCTCACCTGAATTTGCTCTTCCTTGACGCTGGACGCTGTACTATTGTTGCTATCCGATGAGTGACAGTTTCAGTAATCCGATTCCGCAGTTCGGAACAGCCGAGTATGCTACGAAGCCGGCAGGCGATCGATGCCAGTTCTGCCAGCAGCCATTGAGTGGAACTTACTACCGGGTGAATGCAGATCGGGCGTGCCCAGGCTGCGCGGAAAAGATGCGCAGCGAGATTGACAAGGACAAGCACGCAGCATATGTACGCGCTCTTATGTACGGCATTGGCGCGGCCGCCGCGGGGCTCGTTGGGTACGCGCTGATCGCGATCCTGCTGCAGGGCTGGGTGATCAGCTACATGTCGATTGGGGTGGGATGGCTGGTAGGCACCGCCATGATGAAGGGATCGAACGGAGTAGGTGGCAGACGCTACCAGATTGCTGCGGCTTTGCTGACCTACGCGGCAGTCTCGATGGCGGCAGTTCCCATCTGGATTCATTTCGCCAACGAGAAGAAACAACAAAGACAGGCTCAGCAACAGAAACTGGCTGACGAGCAGCGCCAGTTGGAGCAGGAATCCGGGCAGCGACCCTCGGTGCCTCAGCCCGCGCCTGGATCGGAGAAACCAAGAGCGGAGAGGCCACCGGTGAGCTTGGGAATGTGGCTGGGACGCGTAGCGCTGATCGGGCTGGCATCTCCGTTCATTCAGCTTCGGGGCAGTCCCGGATGGGGGGCGATGGGACTGTTGATTCTCTTCTTTGGAATGAGAATCGCGTGGAGGATAGCCGAAGGAAAGCCCTTCGGAATCTATGGACCATTTGCCTATGCTCCGCCAACATAACCCTAACCTGCGCCGCGCCGAAGATCGTTTTTCTTAGCCGTGTTTACCGTCAACCAAGACCTGACTCGCAATTGCAAACGCTGCTCGCGCCAACTTGCGCCGGGAGCGTTGGTGTGCGATCAGTGCCATGCCCTCGTACACTCGGAGGAACTGGAGCGCCTGTCAGCGGAAGCGAAGGCGCTGGAGGCTAGCGGAAACTTGCGGCGGGCGCGGGAGACATGGCTGACCGCGCTTCGACTACTGCCGCCCACGTCGAGGCAAGCCGACTGGATTATGCAGCACGCGCAAGCGCTTGCTGCTGACGATGCTGGACCACCGCCTGCAAGGAGTGAAAACCAATGGGCTCAACCGATGGGACCGGCAGGTTCGATCAGAGTGCTGGGCGACCAGAGCAGAACTTCGCAGACACCGCGATTCAGGTGGACGTCCGTGCTGAGCTTTCTGGCTTTCGTTGCGATCTATTCGGCTGCGTCCGGGGTAAAGTTCGGGATCGGCTTCGCGGTGCTGATTTTGATTCACGAGATGGGCCACTTTGTTGACATCAAGCGCCGCGGCTTGCCGGCGGATATGCCGGTGTTTCTGCCGGGCTTGGGCGCGTACGTGCGCTGGCAGGCGCTGGGCGTTCCCCTGGAGACGCGCGCGGCGGTCAGCCTGGCCGGACCGCTGGCTGGATTTCTGGCTTCGCTGGCGTGTGCCGCGCTCTGGTGGCAGACGGGCAATCCGTTCTGGGCCGCGCTGGCGCGTGTGGGTGCGATTCTCAATCTGCTGAATCTGATTCCTGTCTGGGCCCTTGATGGCGGGCAGGCCGCGCTGGCATTGAGCAAGACGGAACGAATCGTGGTGATGATCGGTTGTGTCGCGTTGGGGCTGATGCTGGGACAAAATATGTTTTTCCTGGTGGCAGCGGGCGCGGGATATCGGGCATTCTTTGCCGGAGATCTGCCATCTCATCCCAGCCCGCCCACGACGATTTACTTTCTAGCCGTGCTTACGGCGCTGGGAGCGATCATCCGGGTTATGCCGGGACAGGGTTTGGGACTGCGATGAGGGGCGCACTCCCGATCTCGCCGTTCGGATAAATCTCTTTTATACCTTCGATCAGCTTTTTTGATTGTCGAGGACTGCGCACTCGCGATACTCTTCTTGGTTGAAACCCAGCCAGTCAACAGCTTATATCCGTAGCCTTGCTTACCGACATCACTGCTGAGAATGAATAGGAGACCGAAGGATATCCATGCCCAACGAACTGCGTAATTTCCTGGCACTCACCTACGACGAACTGGAAGACCTGAATCTAGAGGCGAAGGAGCAGCGCCGGAACCGCGTGCCGATCGGCAAAATCCAGGAGAAGCGGCTGAAGTATTTGACCGACGAGAAGCGGATCAAGGCCGTGACCGTGCTCTTCAGCGATCTGGAAGGCCGGTTGCACATGCTGGATTACGACAAGAAGTTCCTGATTAAGAGCTGGGACAATCTCACTTTTGACGGCTCTTCGATTCGCGGCTTCACGGCGCAGCGGGAGAGCGATCTGCGGCTGGGGATCGACTGGGCGGCTTTTTATTGGGCGCCTGCGGACGTATTCGGCTCCGGCAAAGTGCTGGTGTTTGGCGAAGTCATCGACAAGGGCGGAACGTCGTACTCGGCCGACATTCGCGGCGTGCTCAAGAATTATGCCAACGAGTTGTACAAGAAGAAAAGCTACACGCTCAACGCCGCTAACGAGATTGAAGGCTTCTTGTTTAAAGGCCCCGATGCCGAGCGCCGCTATCATGAAACCCTTAAGTTCGACTACGTCAACACGGGCGGCTACTATCACTCGCTGCCCGGCGATGCGCTGCGCACGTTCATCGACACGACTGCGGAAGTGCAGCGCGCGATGGGCTTCCAGAATGAAAAAGATCATCCGGAGGTTGCGCCTTCGCAGTTCGAAATCAACTACGGGTACGGCGAAGTCGTGGCAGCCGCCGATCAGATTCAGCTCTACAAACTGATCTGCCGGCAAGTGGCGACGAACATGGGGCTGACGGCTTCGTTTCTGCCCAAGCCGGTGGTGGGCGTGAATGGCAGCGGCATGCACACTAATGTTTCCATCAGCGAGAACGGCAAGAATTTGTTCTGGGACGCCAAGGGCGAAGAGAAGCTTAGCAAGATGGGATGGGCTTTTCTGGATCGCATCCTTACCCATGGCAACGATATTTGCCTGCTGCTCAATGCCAGCGTGAATGCTTATCGCCGTCTTGATCCGCACTTCGAGGCGCCCAATCAAATCAAAGCTTCACCCGTCGATCGCGGATCGATGATTCGCATTCCCATCGGCAATGAAAAGAGCATGCGCGTGGAAGTGCGCTCGGTCGCACCCGATGCCAATCCGTACCTCGTGATGCTGGCGATCTTCAAGACAGGTATTGACGGCGAGACGGCGAAGATAAAGAACCTGCGGCAGGCCGAGCGCTACCTGCCCGACAATATCTACGACGCTTTGGCGAACTTCCGCAAAGCGGAGTGGACGACGAAGCTTCTCGGCGAAGACGTGAAGGGACGCTACGCGGATCTGAAACAGGCGGCCGCAGATCGCTGCCCGCGTCTGCTGGGGACTTTTGTAAAGGCGCCCGAGGTACAGTATCACCACGACGTCTACAACCAGTTTTTGTGGAATCTATTCTAGAACGCTGGGGGTTCGTTGTGCGAAATGCCCTGACCTGAAGGTCGGGGCATTTTTGTTGTGGCCAGAGTTCGTTGGCATGACAATTCGGCGCTGGCTCAGCAGCTACAATGCCTGTCGGAGGATTCATGTCGAAATCGCGCAGGCAGTTTCTGACTCAGACATCGCTGGGGCTGTTGGCCGTGGCAACCGCGTACCGCAGCTTTGCACAACAGCCTGCTGACTTGCCGCCCGGAGCCCCTCCGGCGTTCGGCGCGGGACCTGCTGTCGGTCCTGAAGTCTCGCCGTCCACATTTGCCGAAGCGCAGAAGTTGGTGCGCTTTGAGTTGACCGCGCCGGAGCGTGCGATGGCGGCTGGCAGTTGGCGCCAGACCATGGCCGCGATCTACGAGCGGCGTACCGGACCACGCAAGGTCGCACTGGAATCGACGCTGGCGCCGGCGTCGCGCTGGAATCCTATATTGCCGGGCTTGAAGACCGGGCCTGAACGCGACCGGTTTGTCCGGAGCAGCACCGATCCCGGCCCGCTGCCCGCACGCGAGGAGGACATCGCATTCGCTTCGCTGACTCGGCTTTCGCGCTGGATCGAGCAGCGGAAGCTGACTTCCGACAGACTCACTCGCATTTACCTGAAGCGCATCGGTGAGTTCGAGCCCAAGCTGCGCTGTGTCATCACGCTTACGCGCGAGTTGGCTCTGGCACAAGCCAAAAAGGCCGATGAGGAAATCGCCGCCGGCAAATATCGCGGGCCGCTGCACGGAATCCCGTGGGGCGGGAAGGATCTTCTCGACACCGCAGGTATCCCCACCACATACGGCGCGGAGCCTTTTCGGAACCGTGTGCCTGCGAACGATGCCGTCGTGGTGAAGCGTCTGCATGAAGCCGGAGCCGTGCTGATCGCCAAATTGAGTCTAGGTGCGCTGGCGCTCAACGACATATGGTTCGGTGGCCAGACGATGAACCCGTGGCTTCTGGAAGAAGGAGCGTCGGGGTCAAGCGCCGGGCCGGGCGCGGCCACCGCTGCCGGACTGGTTGCTTTCGCGATTGGGAGCGAGACTGGCGGCAGCATCGTCAGTCCATCCATGCGATGCGGGATTACCGGACTGCGGCCCACGTACGGCCGCGTGGCGCGGACCGGCGCGATGACTTTGTGCTGGTCGCTCGACAAGCTAGGGCCCATGACTCGCACGGTGGAGGATGCGATGCTTGTGCTGCATGCCATCTCCGGGCCCGACGCCGGAGACCTGGCGAGCGTGCCCAGCAAACTTGACTTCGATGCTGCCGCCAGCGTGCAGGGACTTCGCGTCGGCTATTTTCCTCACTGGATGAACGCGGCTCCCGCTACTGCCGTGGACCGTGCTGCTCTCGAGGTGGTTAAGCAGGTCGGCATGGTTCCAGTGGAGGCGTCGATTCCTGACTGGCCTTACGACTCACTCGACCTGATTCTCTTTGCCGAGGCGGCAGCCGCATTCGAGGAGCTTACGTTGAGCGGGGGATTGAACGAACTCAAAGCGCAGGTTCCCGACGCCTGGCCCAACATTTTTCGCGAAGCTCGCTTCCTCTCGGCGGTCGACTTCGTGCAGGCCGACCGCTTCCGGCGCAAAGTTGCCGAAGAGATGGCTAGCGTTTTCTCGCGTGTGGATTTGCTGCTGGTGCCATCGCTGCGCGACGAGATGCTGACTCTTACCAACTTCACCGGGCATCCGTCGCTGACGCTGCGAGCGGGCTTCGTCGAGGTGTCTAAGGCGCGGAGCGATTGGGCGCCCGATCCTCATAATCCGGTGCCTACATTCTCGTCGCCGCGCCGCGTGCCCCACGGGGTGACACTGATCGGGAGACTTTTCGACGAGGGTACGCTGGGCAGCGCCGGGCTCGCGCTGGAGCGGGCTTTTGGCGTGGTGGAGCAGCGGCCTCCGGGGTTTTAGGTCGGGGCGTGATGCGGTTTTCGGTGTATCCGTACCTGTTTTCGATGTGTACGTATTAGTTTTGTTTATGCGGTTCTAGACAAGAATCGTTGAATGGCTAGACTCAGGGACGCAAAGGAGAACTTTCCATGAAACGTATTGTTTCTGCGCTGTGCTTGTTTGGGCTCGCGATCGTGGCAATTCGCGTCAGCGCCCAGGTGAATCCTTACAAAGACGGCACTCCCGGCGTTACGGGCTATCGCTCGGAAGTGCTGGCGGAAGTCATGATCCAGGAAGACAAATTCAACCGACTCGCGGAGGCGATCCCGGCTGAGAAATTTTCGTGGAGGCCTTCGCCGGACGTGCGTTCTTTCGCCGAAGTGTTCCTGCATGTGAGCGCGGCCAACTACAACCTTTACAAACTCGTCGGCACGCCTCCGCCTGCGCGTTTCGAAGTTAAAGGATTCGAGAAATCGACCACCGACAAGGCCAAGGTCATCGCCACTCTGAAAGATTCGTTCGCCCACGCCAAGAAAGCGATTACGGCCATGCCCGATGCCGATCTCGATAAGAGCCTGGATTGGTTCGGCGGCAAGAATACCGAACGCGGCATTCTGCTTTTCATCGTGCGTCACGCTGCCGAGCACCTTGGGCAATCGATTGCCTATCTGCGATTCATCGGCATCACCCCGCCGTGGACCGAAGACATGCAGAAGAAGCCTGAGGAGAAGAAGGAAGCGCCGAAAGTGAAACAGTAGCTGAAGCAGGTTCCTTCCCCGCGTTCGCCGCGCGGGGAAGGAACCGCTGGTTGCGTAACAAAGGCCCGTCTACCGCGGCGGCAAGCCCGCGTTCAGGTTGAAGACCGTGCCGTCGGCGAAATGGCCTTTGGAGGCCACCCCGTGCACGTAGGTCGATCCCCAAAGCAGCCCGTCTGAGGTTTGAATAACCTCGGCCGGATATGCGCCAACCGCTGCCGTCGAACTGAATGGCGTAAACGTCTGAAGCAAAGTTCCGTCGGTGGGCGAAAGCGAAATGATGTCCCCGTAGCCGCTGCTGCCGTTGTAATCGGCGACCCAGAAGTTGCCGTCGCTGGCCAGCATCATGCTCTGGGGGCTTCCGCCGCCGTCGATGGTGTTGTAGAAGGGGAAGAGCTGCAGGTTGCTGCCGTCCACGTCAACTTCGAAGACTCCTACACCACTCTCTCCATAAACTGTGTATAGGCCATAGAGACTTCCGTTTGGGCCGAAGGTCAACACACCACCGCGAGACGGCAAACCATTTACCAGAGGGAAGTTCAACACAGCCGTGGTTAAGATTCCTGTGGATTCGGTGTAGTGGAATAACAGCTCGCCCGCCGTTCCAAAAGTAATCCCGTAGAAAGTCCCATCCGACGCAACCGTGAAGCCGGAGGGAAACTCGCCGCTGGTCGAGTAGTTGAAATTGAAAACAACTTCATACGCGCCGGAAGACGGAGTGACCCGAAAGATAGTTCCACCGCTCTTGGTTCGCCGGAATTGGATGTGCCGTACAAATTACCGTCGGTTCCCAACTTCAAGCCGCTGACAGCCGAACTGCCGTCGGTGCAGTTCGTCCGGGAGCAGAATTTGTGAAGAATTTGAAAGCCTGATCCATTCTTGTTGACGCGGTACAGTACGCCGTAGCCGCATTAGCCATTACAGCCGTTGATCCCGCCAAAGAGCGTGGTGCCTTAAATCTTGCCGTCGGGGCCCTGCGTGAGCAGGCCCGGGAGGTTGCCGTTCGGGTAGGTCTTATTGGTGCCTGGAAGGAAAGTGTGCAGCAGAGTGAAGGTCCCTGCCGGGGTGAGCGAAAATACCGTTCCGCCGTTGGGCGCTGAGCTTCCTTCCGAAGACACTTGGGCGGCGCCATAAAAATTGCCGTCTGAACCCAGGGTGATGTAACCGGCCCGGCCGCCTTCGGGACAGGCCCCGGTCCTCTGGAACGGGGTGCCGTTACAGATGAAGGTATAAACCGGGACTGGGCTGTTGGCTGCGAAAGCCGAGCCGGCTAGAAGGACGACGAGCGCGATGAGTAGCAGCTTACCTCTCATGGGAACTACCCTCCTGTAGGCGCAAAATCTGTGCAGGGGCGGTATGACCGCCGCTTTTATATCCCGGGAGCGGAATGCAGTTGTCACAAACATGTAAAAAGTAGCCGGACCACTTCCCGAGGCCAAGGGCGGCGAATTCACGGTTGTGCTAGATTCAGGAAGTTTCATGGACGCCGCTCCCACAATCTCAACTCAAGGCCTGACCCGCCGCTTTGGAGAATTGCTCGCCGTCGACAACGTCGACCTGCGCGTGGCCCCGGGACAATTCTTCGGCTTTCTCGGTCCCAACGGCGCGGGGAAATCGACGACTATCAAAATGCTGACAGGGTTACTGGCGCCGAGTTCGGGGCGCATCGAAATCCTCGGGCTGGACCTGGAAACGAATCCCGTGGAAGTGAAGGGGCAGATCGGCGTTGTACCCGAAGGCATGGCGCTGTTCGGACGGCTGACCGGATCGGAATTTCTGAACTTCGCGGGACGCATGTACGGACTCGACCGCGAGACCGCGGCCCAGCGCGCCGCGGAACTGCTCGACTTCATGCAGCTCGCCGACCAGCCGAAGCAGCTGGTCACCGACTATTCGCACGGCATGCAAAAGAAGCTGGCCATGGCGGCGGCTGTGATTCATGGCCCAAAAGTGTTGTTCCTCGACGAACCGTTCGAAGGCGTGGATGCCATCGCCGCCGGAACGCTGAAGGCGATGCTGCAGGGCATGATCGGACGCGGGGCTACGATTTTTCTCACCTCGCATGTGCTCGAGATCGTAGAGCGGCTTTGCAGCCACGTCGCCATCATTCATCGGGGGCGCCTGGTCGCGCAGGGGTCGCTCGAAGAACTGCGCGCCGGCGTAGAGGCGCAAACGCCCGCCGTACCTGGAAACGACTCCGGCGATGGCTCGGGTCCAGTGGCCACGCCGTCGAGCGAAAAGATGACGCTGGAACAGATCTTTTTGCGCACCGTCGGTGGCGCGCGCCGTACAGAACAGGAACTTTCCTGGCTAGGCTGAATAAATTCAGGCGCACCGGTGTGTCGAGCGCCTCAGATTACAGGGCCAGAGTAGTTAGTCCACTTGACCCGGCGATGCTGGCAGAGTAAACCCGCCCAAAGCAGTGACGGGCTCGGCAGGCTTGCGTCAGCCTGCTAGAATTCCCCGATGCCAATGGTTTCGTGATACGAAAGCGCCAGGCCTTCCGTTTGCATTCTTAATTCGTTGCCCAGGAGCATGGTATGAGTGCACCTCTAGACGATCGCTCAGTCGATCATTCGCGAAGTATATCTCCTTCCCGCGAAAACAGTGAGACTGCAGTCTCCTCCTCCAGCCGCCGCCGCTTCCTCGGTAAATTAGGCAGTGCCGCCACGGTGACGATGGCGGCCAGCATACTCGGCAAAGCTCCTGCTGCTCTCGCCCAGTCGAGCAGTGGCAACGGTTCCGCTTCGGGCCTCAATGCCCGCGTGGTGAAGTCCCTCGCCCTTCGCATCGGCGCGGCTACGACGGACTCTCTAGTCCCAGTTCCGCCACACACCACCAACGGCGACGAGAACCGTTATCCCGACCACTCCGCCAGCTATAGCAAGGGCCTGCTGCAAGACGATATCGGAGTGGTGAATCCAGCGGCGTGGGCTTCGTTCAAGAAGGCGCTGAAAAGTGGCAAGAACAGCGACTTTGAGGCGATTGTCATTGGCGGCACTCGTACCCTGAACGGCCCCCAAGGCGCCTACGCCTTCGATATGCAAGGTCTCGACTCGGTGCAGTTCGGCAATGCTCCGTCCCCCGGGGATCCAACCGGTCTAGCGGTCGTGCCTCCGTTCGACCAGATCTCCAGTGCGGCCTACGGTGCACAATTGATCGAGATGTACTGGGCATCTCTTTTACGCGATGTGGCCTTCACCGACTACGCCACGAACGCCACGGCCATCGCCGCAGCCGCCGAATTGACCACCTTGCCGGACTACCGCGGCCCGAGAGACAGTCACGGGAATGTAACCCCCGATCTGCTGTTCCGCGGCAATTTCCCCGGGGAAACCATTGGTCCGTATATGTCGCAGTTGATGGTTACCCCCACCAGCTTTGGGCAGCAGCCGATTGACCAGCTGATGAATACCTATCTGCCGGGCATCGACTACATGACGGACACCACAACTTTCCTGCAGGTTCAGAATGGCATCAGCACCGGACTGAGCAATCAAGTCGATGCGACTCGCCGCTACCTGCATGACGGGCGCGGTCTGTCCGCCTGGACGCACTCTGATGTGCTGTACCAGGGCTACCTCATCGCTTTCCTCGTGCTAACCACTTTGAAAGCGCCGCCGAATCCCGGCAACCCCTACCTCGGCTCCAAGACGCAGAATGGCTTCTGCACTTTCGGCGGCCCGGATTACGCTGCCTCACAGGGAGAAGCCGCCGCTCGCTCCCTGGACCGCGTGTGGTACCAGAAGTGGCTGGTTCACTTGACGCATCGTCCCGAGTCGGGCGGAGGCGTCCTGCACCAGATACTCAGCGGCAATGGGAACAAAATCGACGCTACCTTGAACAAGAATGTGTTGAACTCGCAGGCCGTGGCGCAGAGCTTCAGAAAGTACGGTACTTATCTGCTGTCGCAGCCTTTTCCAGAGGGTTCGCCGACACATCCGTCCTATCCCACTGGTCATGGAACGGTGGCCGGCGCGTGCATTACATTTTTGAAGTTTTTCTTCGACGAGACTTACGTAATCCCGAATCCGCAGGTGCCATCGAGCGATGGCCTATCGCTCGGGCCCTACACCGGTTCGGACGCGGGCCAGATCACCGTCGGTGGAGAACTGAACAAGCTCGCGCGAAACGTCAGCTTCGGCCACGGTGTCCTCGCCGGCATCCACTGGCGCTCGGATACCGATTGGTCCATGACCCTGGGAGAGGCGTTGGCGATCAGCGTCCTCCAGGACAAGGCCCAGTGCTACAACGAGAAGTTCAGTATTACGTTCACCAAACTTGACGGGAACAAGGTGACCATCTCGAACGAATAGCGAGCGGGCAGTTCGGTAGTGGTGGGGTTTCACTCTGCACCACTGCCGGGTCGGACCCTCGCGTGCTGCGATGACCGTTCTGGCCGGGCGAATCCACGTCCCCCTTCGTTTCGGCTGCAGGACTGACATAACAAGCTAAAAGCTTGCCCCAAGGGTAAATGCCGCATACTGATTGCGGCGCAGACGGGAAGACTAGAAAACCTAACAGAGAACTTAGAGCGGAACCGGTATCTCGTCAAAAGAGCCGGAAGGGCACAGGCATTTCTTCTTAAGGACACCAAACCCGGCTACTGGCGGCCCATTTGGAGGACGGCCAGTAGTACACCCAGGCACGGGCCATTTATGAGATAGTTCAAGCAACATCGTTGCGGGGTAAGCGCTTAATGAGTGAACTCAATTCCACGCTGCGCCACCGCGGCCAATTGTCAACCATTGCCTGGTTGCGCTGGCGGCTCTTCGTCAACTCGCTGCGCAGCACGCGGGGCATGCTGGAGCTGGTCTCGCGAATTATGGTGTCGTTCGCATTCGCTATTGGTGGATTCGGCGGCGCTTTCGGAATGGGGGTGGCCGCATTTTTCTTCATCTCGCAGGGCAACCCAGAGATGCTCGCGGTCCTGCTGTGGCCTGTGTTTGTCTTCTGGCAGGTGTTCCCCATTATGGCGACCGCCTTCACTAACAATCCGGACTCCTCCGATCTTCTGCGGTTCCCCCTTAGCTACCGCTCGTATTTTCTGGTGCGCCTGGCCTATGGCGCGTGCGACCCCGCAACCGCGCTGGGCAGCCTCTGGTCGTTCGGAATTCTCGTGGGCGTGGGATTCGCGAAACCGGAACTGCTGTCTTGGGCGCTGCTGGTGTTGCTGGCGTTCGCCGTCTTCAATCTCTTGTCCATGCAAATGATATTCGCCTGGGTGGAACGCTGGCTAGCTCAGCGCCGCACGCGCGAGATCATGGGCATTCTTTTTGTTCTGCTGATGCTGAGCTTTCAGTTGATCGGCCCTCTCGTGCAGCATTTCGAGAAGCATCCGCAGGCGGGTGTCCAACAAGATGTGCAACGGTACCTCGAACTTCTGGTTCCAGTGCAGGGCATGCTTCCGCCAGGTCTAGCCGCCGATGCCATCGCGCAGGCTGTGTATTCGCGATTCATGACGGGATTCAGTTCGTTGGCGCTGCTGTGCGCTTTTGTGCTGGTGATCGGTTACTGCCTGCACGTGCGGCTGCGGGCGCAGTATCGGGGCGAGAATTTGAGCGAGGCGTCCGCCGCATCGTTTGTGCCGAAAGATCGCTCGCTGCGGCTGGGCTGGAATCTGCGGGGATTCACGGCCCCGGTTGCGGCGGTCTTCGAAAAGGAAGTTCGTTATCTTCTTCGCAGCGGCCCCATGCTGCTCACATTGATCATGCCGCTTTTCGTGCTGGTCGTCTTCCGTTTCGGAGCCATGAATTCTGCCCGGCACTCCGGGATTTTCCTGGGGCGCAAGCCTGACATGGCGTTTCCCGCGGCTGTCGGATACACGCTGCTGGTGCTGACCAATCTCGCTTACAACAACTTCGGTGGCGACGCCGGGGGCATTCAGTTTTTCTACGCTTCCCCGGTGAGATTCCGTGACATCGTGCTGGCCAAGAACCTCACCCATGCCAGCATTCTGGCCATAGAGATATTTCTAGCGTGGATCGCGGTCGGCTTTTTGTACGGCCCGCCCGCGCTCGACGTCACCATCGCCTCGCTGGCTGGTCTGCTGTTCGCAGCCCCGATAAATTTTTCCGCAGGCAATCTGCTCTCGATCTTATCGCCGAAGAAATTAGACTATTCTTCCTTCGGGCGTCAGCGCGCTTCCCAGGTAACGGTGCTAATCAGCCTGGGAGTGCAGATTTTCGTCGTGGGCGTGGGAGCCGCCGCGTTCTGGATAGCGAAATCCTACGGGAATTTTTGGATCGCGACGTTGATCTTGCTGGCGCTGGCTGGAATCTCGCTCTCGGCTTACTGGATGATTCTTAACCGCATGGATGGCTTGGCCCTGGAGCGACGGGAAACGCTGGTGGCCGAACTGTGCCGGGCGTAGCGGCCGGCCCACACCGGAGTCACGTTGAGAGTTGCGCAAGAGGCCTCCGAGAACCTATAATGCATTGCTCGTTAGCAAGCTATCCGTTTCTCACCCTGGAGACCAAATGAAACTGAGAACAATCGTATTGACGCTGGTAATGCTCTTTGTTGGCCTGACGCTGTGCTTTGCCGCAAACCCAACCCTTGGGACTTGGAAGCTCAACGAAACCAAGTCGAAGTTAACTTCCGGCACCCCTAAGAATCTCATTGTGGTGTATGAAGCCGCAGGCGACAGCATAAAATGCGTGATCGACGGTGTCGACGGTCAGGGGAAGCCCACGCATAACGAGTGGACCGGCAAGTTCGACGGAAAAGACTATCCCGTCACCGGCGATCCAAATTCAGACACGCGGGCCATCAAGCAGATCGACGAACATACTGCGGAGTTGACCGTCAAGAAAGGCGGCAATGTTACGATCACCGGTCGAGCCGTCGTCTCTGCTGATGGCAAGAGCCGCACGGTCACACTGGGCGGAACCGATGCGGCGGGCAAAAATGTCGAGAGCAGTGCCGTCTACGAAAGCAGTAAGATCGCCGAGCAAAAACAGAAGTGGCCGGTGCCCGGTGAGCAATTGACCTTCACTGCGCACTGATCACTGGCCACTGATCACTTTTTTTCCGGATTCGCCAGAAACCGGTAGCCCACGCCGCGCACCGTCAGCAAGTGTCGCGGTTGCGCGGGATCGTCTTCGATGTAGCGCCGCAGCCGGACCATGAAGTTGTCGATGGCGCGCGTGTCGGTGTCCTCGTGCAGGCCCCAGACTTCTTCGAGAATCTGCTTGCGCGAAACCACACGCCCGTCGTTGCGCACCAGGTGGCGCAGCAGTTCCGATTCCATCAGCGTCAGGTGAACGACATTGTCCGCAGTGCGCAGTTCGAGCGTGCCGAAGTCGATGGTCTTGCCGCTGAAGGAAAATGTTCCAAAATCGCTGACGCTTCGCCGGGTCGGACGCAGCCGCCGCGTTTCCCGCCGGCTGGCCAGCGCGCATCCACTGGCTGCGCCGCAGCAGTCCCTGCAGGCGCGCCAGCAGGATCGACAAGATCGAACGGCTTGGGCAGATAATCGTCGGCGCCCGCGGCGAAGCCCTTTAGCACATCCTCCGGACTGCCGCGAGCCGTCAGCATCAGCACCGGCACATAATTCCGCGCCGCGCGCAATTCCGAGACCACGCTGAAACCGTCTTTGCCCGGCAGCATAATGTCGAGCACGATGGCATCGAAGTTTTCCTTTTTCCTGAGCAGCCGATCGGTGGCCGCCTCGCCATCGCCCACAACTTCGGCGGAGTAGCCTTCGGCCTCCAGATTGAAGCGCAATCCCTGCGCCAGATGGGCTTCATCCTCCACCACCAGAACCCGGCTCATGCCATCGACCTCGGCAGTTCCATCGTAATGGTGGTGCCCTGGCCTTCGCCCTCGCTCTCGGCAAACACTTTGCCGCCATGCTTTTGCGCAATCGACTTCACGATGAACAGGCCCAGCCCCGTTCCTTTCACGTGCGCCAGCGAGCGGTGGCTGACGCGATAGAAGCGCTTGAAGATGCTCTTCATGTCATCGGGAGGAATGCCGACGCCGTGATCCTGCACGCTCAGCACGATGCGCTTTTCGTCGGGCATATTCAGCCGCACGCGCACATCCACGTGGTCGCCGGAATACTTGATGGCATTGTCGAGAACGTTGAAAACAGCCGTGCGGAGATCTTCGGCGCTGCCCAGCACGCGCATCCCCGCGCCATTGCTCGGCGCTTCCTCGTAGCGCAGAGCTTCCGGGGGCAGATGATGGCGGGTTCGGGCGGCGTCCATGCACTCGCGCACCAGTTGGCGGAAGTCGACTGCGGACTTCTCCCGTCCCGCTTTCTTGTCTCCGGCGCGGCCGGCGCGCAGCACCTGTTCCACGGTCTCGGTCAGGCGATCGGTATCGCTGAGCATGAGCCGGTAAAACTCCTGCTTCTGCGCTTCCGGCAGGTCGCGGCGCTGCAAGGTTTCCAGATGCAGGCGGATGGAGGCGACCGGAGTTTTCAGTTCGTGGGTGACGGCATTGATGAAGCTGTCGTGCTGCTCGCTGCGGCGAATCTCGCGCAGCAGGAAGGTTGTGTTGACAATCATGCCCGCAATGATCAGGGCAAAAAAGATGATGCCGAAAAACAGCAGCACGCCTTCGCGCCAGTTGAGGATGATCCATCCAACATTGAGGGCAACCGCCAGCGCCACCAGGGCGATGCCCAGGCAGAGGAAGAAGACGATGGTTCCGCGGCGGCTCGTGATGCGCATGGCGTCAGGCTGATTTTACCGCGTTGACCTGCGTCCCGGAACATTCCGCTCGCTCAGGGCAAGGATCAAAATCCTCAACCACAGGGAACACAGGGGTAGACTCTTCACGCCACAAGACTTACCCTGTGTATCTCTGTGACCTCTGTGGTTAAGGTTTGTTGCAGGCAACAAAAACCCCGACCGTGATGATCGGGGTCAAATTTCTAGGGGATCAAAGGCTAGTCGCCCGCCGCCGCGCCCTCCGCGCAGAGCAGCCGTAACCAACCGTCCGTTGGGCGTGGCCACCAAGCCTTTCTCCAGGTCAGCCAGTTTCACGCGCTTAATGTCCCAGGCCAGCCAAGCGTCTTCAGCGCCCAGATGCCGTACCAGTTCACGTCGACCTCATACCAGGTAAAGCCATGCTGCGCGGCGGTCGGATGCGCGTGGTGATTGTTGTGCCAGCCTTCGCCGAACGTCAGCAGAGCCACCCACCAGCTGTTGGTGGAAAGATCGCGCGTGGCAAAACGGCGCGTGCCCCAGGAGTGCGTGGCCGAATTCACCAGCCAGGTGGCGTGCAGGCCAACCACGGTGCGCATGAAAATGCCCCACATCAGAAACGGTAGTCCGCCGATGGCGAGCAGGATCACGCCCAGCACAATCATGGGTACGTAGTGATACTTCGTAATCCAGACGTGGAATTTATCTTTGGCGAGGTCGGGGACGTAGCGGGCCAGCGTGGTCGTGTCATGGTGCATGGACTTGCCCATCAGAATCCAGCCCATGTGCGCCCACCATTTGCCGTCGATGGGCGAATGCGGGTCGCCATCCTGATCGGAATACTGATGATGAATGCGGTGCGTAGCCACCCAGAAAATCGGTCCGCCTTCGAGGGCGAGCGTGGCGCAGACGGTCAGGAAATACTCAACCCACTTCGGCGTCTTGTAGCCGCGGTGCGTGAGCAGGCGATGATAGCTCATGCCAATGCCCAGGCTGCCCGAAACCCACCACAGGAACATGGCGACGAACAACGCCTTCCATGTGAAGAAGAAAAGCGCCGCCACGGCGCCGACGTGAAACAGCCCCATGAATACCGCCGTCACCCAGTTGATTTCACCCTTTGCAGCTTGCCGTTTTTCCAGGCTTTCCAGTTCCATATCCAAAGTGGGCCCCATTTGCCGTTCTTGAGTTCGCTACCGCACACTCCTAACGTATCAAGGAGATCAGGCAACCCACTGTAATACTTATGTAATAGCGGGATTCAGAGGCATTACCGAAGTACCGGAAGCACCTACCAGGTGGAGTGACCGACGAGGGCGCGGCCGGCGGCCGCGCCCCGACAACTCGACAAAACTCTAAATCACTTCAGGTTTAAGTCCTCAAGCGCTCTTCGGCAGCTGGTTCACAGCCTGTTCCATTTCCTCCATGGACACATCGCGTTTGTGGGTGCCAATGGACCACTTGTGGCCAAAGGGATCCGCGAGCTTGCCATAGCGGTCGCCCCAGAACATATCTGCGACAGGCATCTCCACGGTTGCTCCGGCTTTGACCGCGCGATCAAACGCAGAGTCGACATCCTCGAGGTAAATGTGCAGCCCCATGCCGGCGCCGCCAGTGCTCTGGGGCGACAGAGCACCAAACTGGGGGAATTCGTCCGCGAGCATGATGATGGAGTCGCCGATGAGAAGCTCGGCATGCACGATCTTGCCGTCGGGCGCTTTCATGGCGCCCCGCTCCACCGCGCCAAAAGCCTGCTTGTAGAACTCGATGGCGCGAGCGGCGTCGCGGACAGTCATGTAAGGAGTGATGGTGTGGTAACCCTTGGGAATAGCTTCAACGGCCATGTTGGCCTCCTAACAGGGAAATTTCGGGCAACCGAGCTTACACCAAAATGCGGAGATGATTTGTCAAAAGATTGTTACAGCGGGGTAAGAGCAACAACTAGAAGAACCGGGTCACGCCTTCTTCCAGCACCACGACGCGGTCCTCGATTCCAGCCGCGCGCGCTTCTTGCTCCAGAAGTTGCAGCGGCTCATCCACTGGCTCGTGCGACAGCCGAAAGGTCCCATAGTGCATGGGGACCATCCAGCGCGCGTTCAGGTCGAGAAAGGCGCGGGTAGCGTCGGCGGGACTGGTATGCACGTTGCGAAACGATGGAGGATTGTAGGCGCCGATAGGAAGCAGCGCCAATTCCGGCGACAGGCGCCGGCCAATCTCGCGGAAGCCCGCGAAGTAGGCCGTGTCGCCCGCGTGATAAACCGAATGCCTCCCTGCGCGCAGCACATAGCCGCCGTAGCCGCGGTGCGAATCCCTAAGAATCCGCGCTCCCCAATGCCGTGAAGGAACGTGCGTCACCGACAAACTGCCGTGCCGCGAAGTGTTCCACCAGTCGAGCTCGACGATCTCGGAGAAGCCCAGGTCGGAGATCAAATCTGTCACATGGCTCGGAATGATGATGGCCGGGGCGGTTCCACGCGTGCGCAGATTGTTCTGCACGATGGCGCGCAACGACGGCCGGTGCAGATGATCGAAGTGCGCGTGCGTCACCAGCACCAGATCGATGGCCGGCAAATCGCGCACTCGCAGCCCGGGACGCCGCAGCCGCTTCAGCACAAACAGCCAGCGCGCGAAGTTAGGATCGATCATCACGCTCTTCCCGCCGATCTGCAGAAAGAAGCTGGAATGGCCGATGAAAGTCACCCCCAATTCGCCGTTCGAGGCCAGCCGCGGCTGATGGGTCTCTCCGCACAGCGGGGTTACCGCCGAATGCCGCACCAGACGCCCGAACTGCGACGCGCGCTTGCGGAGGGCCCGATTGCGGAGGGTTTGCTTGATCATCCTAAAGAAGACCTGCCTGTTGGATGAATACCGGAAGTCATTGGCACTATTTTAGTTCATGCCAGCCCAGAAGGCCCGTAATTCCTGCGGCTCCCAGATGACATTCTCGATTCGGCCACCACATCATAGCCGAACAAAAATTAAGAGATTAAGACATGCAAATCAAAAGCCGCCAGCATGGGAATGCCGGCGGCCAGATCGAATTAGAAAATTTTACTGCCCTGAAGTATTCACAACCCAGCGTGAGCGCGGAATTTCCCTCGTTCCTTCGTCGTCATAGTAGAAGTGCATCTCGTGATCCGACTTCGCGCCAGCGACCGGCTTGTCCGCAAGTCCGCTGAAGGTCGGTTCGCTGCCCGGAGCCGCCAGCGCCGTTTTCGTCGTATACATCGCTTCCGCCAGGGTGCTGCCCGTAGGCGCCTGCGCATTCGCAAACACGCCGAAAGGATTGCCGTTCACATACGACACACCAATGTAGTCCGCCACCATCGGCCCATTGTCAGAAACCGGCAGCCACGCCAGCTTCATCGGCCCGGCGATCTTCTTTCCCGCGGTCCACGTCGAACCGCCGTTAGTTGAAGTGACGTAGCCCACTTGCAGGTTGCAGGTGCTTTTCGTGCAACTCGCCGTCGGATAGTAGTAATAAACAATCGTCATGTGAGCCATGCTGCCCGAAGTCGCAGGATCGATGCCAATGCCCGGCAGGAAGTGATCCACCGTGCTGGTGGTCGCATCGATCGGAATGCGCGTGACTTTGCTCCAGGTCGTGCCGTCAGAAGACGAACTCATTACGATATCGTTCTCCTTGCAACCGGTGCGGAAGCGGCAATCCGACCACACCACGAACACATTTCCGGCTCCATCGACGCCTACGGAAGGCAGATCCGGATTGCGCATTCCTCCCGCCACCAGGTGGCTCTGAATGCTCGCAATCGCCTGGCTCTTGCCCCAACTCACGCCTCCGTTGCTGGAACTGAACACGTCGATGCCGCCGCTCTGGAAAGGCACAATCACCGTGCCGTTTGGCTGCACCACGGGCTCGCCGCCAACTCCGGTGGCGCCGTCGGAAGACGATAAGCCCGGGCCCCAGGTCTGTCCACCATCGCTCGACACGCTCATCAGAACGTGGCCGTTGCCATACGCCTGATCCCACTCCGTATAGCAATTTCCGTAGTAAGCGCTGGTGGTAGTGTTGTCGCACACCGTCCAGTTCTTGTCGTCGAGATGAGTACTATCGATGATGATGGGATTTCCCCACGACAATCCGTCCGTCGAGCGGCTCATCGCAACGTCTCCGATGTACCGGGCGCCCGGGCCCAGTCCCACGAGTGGCAGGGTGGATATAAGCCACTGGCCGTGTTTGGCGTCATAAGCCACAGACGGATCGGCCGCCGCACCATGCGTCCCGCTCTTGTAGTTCACGGTAAGTCCCGGAAGACTTCCAAAGCTCCATGTCACGGCGCCGTTAGTCGAAGTCGAAAAGCCCACATCGGCGCTGCCCCAACCGATGGTCCCCGGCCGCCGCCCTACGTGGAACGCGCTAACAATCGTATTGCCCCATGCGAAGGTTGAAGGCTCAACTTCCGTCCTATGAGTGCTGTCGCTGTTGGTGAAGGTATCGGTGCTGATTTTCGCCAACGATTGCGCGCTTGCCGGCAAAGCCAGCGCCAGTGAAATCGTCAACCCCAGCAGGGCTAGCAGAAACGGGAGCGAGTTGCTGTTACGCGAGGAGCCAGGGAGTATCGTTTTCATCTTAAGCTATCCTTAAGTTTTCTCACTTGGAGATTCAGGCATCGCAGGGGGTTGACGCGAAAGCAAGCCGGGACTAACCAGCCGCGCCTCGGGAACTATACTCCGGTAGTCGAGAGGGCGTCCATTGTGAAGCTTTTTGCACAGCCCCGTCGATTTGCTTGACCTCCATCCAGTCGGTCATATCTAATCCGGAAAGCCCCTTCCATCGCGAGGAGAAACACATAAATGCGCGTAGCTTTCTTAGGTCTGGGAATCATGGGGCACGCCATGGCCACGAATCTGGTCAAGGCCGGCCACGAAGTCACGGTTTGGAATCGCACGCCGGGGAAAATGGTGGAAGGCGCTGGCATCGCTCCCACTCCGGCCGCAGCGGCACAGGGCGCTGAGGTTGTGTGGCTCTGCGTTTCCGATACCGCCGCTGTGGAGAAAGTACTGTTCGGTCCCGAAGGCGTGGAGCAGTCGCTGGCCGAGGGCGGCTCTCCGAACCTGATCATCGCCGATTCCAGCACCATTTCTCCCTCTGCCACGGTCAAGTTCGCCGAGCGGGTGCGCGCCCGGGGAGTGTCCTACGTCGACGCCCCCATGACCGGATCGAAGATCGGCGCCGCCAATGGCTCTCTGATCTTCATGGTCGGAGGAGACGATGCCGCCATCGAGCGCCTTAATCCCCTGTTCGCGGCCATGGGCAAAAAGATCTTCCGCATGGGCGAAACTGGCAAGGGCCAAGCCACCAAGCTGGCAATGAATCTTCAGATTGCCCTCATCTTCGAAGGCTTTGCCGAAGCGCTCACGCTCGCCACCAAACTCGGCGTGGACCCGCGCCAACTCGTCTCGTTGATTGAGGCCACCATGGTGCGCTCCGGAGTCGTGGAATACAAGGCGCCCTTCGTCCTGCAACGCGACTTCACTCCTAATTTTCCTCTGCGCCTGATGCACAAAGATATTCTGCTCACTCTCGAGGCCGCAAAAGAAGCCCGCGTGAAGTTGCCCGCTCTCGAAACCGTGGAAGAGATCTACGAAATGGCCACCGAAGACGGCCACCGCGACCTCGACTACGCCGCGACCCTCACGCTGCTCGAAAAGTGGGCGGGAGTGCAGGTAAAAGGCGAAGCGGCATAGTCGCAAAGAAGTCGCTTAGAATTTCTGCCCGCATCCGCTACATCTTATGTGGCGAGGGCCGTCTCGACTATCCCGCCTGGGCGAAGCGCGGCTTCCACCTAAGTCGTTCTAGTACGCCAATAAAATCCGCAAGTCGCGCAGGTTGTTGCCAGTCGGCCCAGTTTCGATCGCGTCCCCCAGTGCGCTGAAGAACGGATATGCATCGAACTTTTCGAGCGCCGCGCGAGGATCGAGGTTCATCGTACGAGCACGCTCCGCCGTGGTTCCATCCGCCACCGCGCCCGCCGCCGGACTGTTCCCATCCACGCCATCGGTTCCCGCGCTGAGCACGGTGATGTTCTCTCCCGCAATCTTCGCGGCGCACGCCAGCGCAAACTGCTGATTGCGTCCGCCAACGCCCCCGTTCGTGACTTTCACCGTCACTTCCCCGCCGGAAATCAGGCACACGCGCTCGGATCCCTTTCTTAGCTCCCGCAGACGCTCCAACAAATATTCGGCGGCCCGCTCATAGTCCCAGTCATCACAAGAGTTGTCCACATGCACCACGAACCCAGCGCGCTCAGCCGCTGCACTCGCCTGCTCCACCGCGGTCTCGTTCGAGAGAATCGTCCACCAACGTGAACGGTAGAACGCTTGGTCGTCAGACTTCGGCGTCTCCTCCAGCGCGTGGCGTTCAAAAAGCTCGCACGTGGAATGCGGAAGCTGTGGCAGCAATCCGTGCTTCTCCGCGATGCGGTAACAATCCTCTGCGCTGGTGGAGTCGGGCATCGTCGGACCGGACGCCAGAGCATCCGGAGTATTGTCGGGCACATCGGAAACCAGCAGCGAAACCTGCTGCGCGGGAAACGCCGCCTGCGCCAGCCGTCCGCCCTTTACTGCCGAAAGATGTTTGCGGATGGCATTGATTTCGGCAATGGGCGCGCCCGAATGCACGAGAACACGATAGGTCGCGATCAGATCGTCGAGTGAGATTTCATCGTCGATGGGCTTCTCGACGATCGACGATCCTCCGCCGCTGATCATAAATATCACCAGCGACGCGGCGGTTTGCGCCTCCAGCGCTTTGCGAATGGAGTTCGCCGCGTGGATGGATTCGGCATTAGGCGTTGGATGTCCTCCGCGAAAATATCGGAAGCCGCGCACCTGCGCCGACGGCTCCACCGAACTGGCCACAATGCCTTCGAGCGAAGATTCCCCGACCTGTTGCGTAAGGGCCTCGGCCATGGTGTGTCCGGCCTTGCCGATCGAGACCACCAGCACGCGCGAATACGCCGACAGGTGATAGAGATCGTCGCAGACGCGCAACACCCCGCGTTCACAATGCACGTGCCGCGCAAACGCCGTGGGAATCGATGCCTCGGCCAGCGCCTGACGAAATATTTCTTGCGCAGCGTCGCGCATCCGGCGAGACTGCGATTCGCGGTCGGGATCTACAGTCATGGCAAGGATTATAGCGAGCAGCTTTCAGCCGTCAGCCACCAGTCATCAGTCAACAGAAAATCCGTGCAGAACGAAGAATTCGCGTTCGGGCGCAAGCAATCTGGAAGCCAGGCGAATGGGGTTTACCTGATAGCTGACGGCTGATGGCTGATGGCTTCCCGCACCCACTTTTCAATCGTTTCCCGAAGCTCGCGCAGCCGTCCCTCAAAAAAATGATCCGCGCCTTCAATCACAACCAGTTTCTTCGGCTCCGCCACCGACGCGACCAGAGCCTCGAGCTGCGGCCGCGGCCCAAACTGATCGCGCGCCCCGCTGACGAACAACTTGGGCTTGACGCACTCGCGGAGGAAATCAAATGTATAAACTCGCGGGCGATTCCGCGTCGGCAGCCACAGGAATCGCCGGAACGCCAACTCCAATCAGCGCCTGCACCCGCGCATCCGGACACGCGGCCCGCAGCCCGACCGCCGAACCGAAAGAAAATCCCGCAAATAGCAGCGGCAGGTGAAACTCCGCGTCCAGCCAGTTGAGAGCGGCTCGCACATCTTCCACTTCCCCGTTGCCGTGATCGTGTTCGCCCTGGCTGAGTCCGGCGCCGCGAAAGTTGAAGCGCAGCACGGGAAAACCAAAACTATTCAGCGCCTTCATGGTGTGGAACACCACCTTGTTATGCAGCGTCCCGCCAAACAGCGGATGGGGATGGCAAACTATCGCCGCGTGCGTCGCGTTTTCGACGCCGGCGTTGAGCAGCGCTTCCAGTCTTCCCGCCGGCCCTTCAAGAAAGAGCGACTTGATGGTCGAACTCTGGGCGATCACAGCATTCAGATTACATGGAAGTCAGAAGTGAGAAGTCAGAATGCAGAAGTAAAACCGATAAACCGGCAGGCTTCAAAGCTCTTACTTCTGCACTCTGGCTTCTGCCCTCTGACTTCTGACTTCGGACTTTTCCGTCTGCTATTCTCTTCCCTGAATGGACGCCATCACGCTCACTCGCCAACTCATCGACATCGAATCCATCTCCGGCAACGAATCTGCGGTCGGAAACTATCTCTATGGAGAACTTTGCCGCGTCGGCTATCAGACGTGCCGAATCCCGGTCGAAAACGATCGCTTCAACATCTATGCCACATCGCCGGAGCAGCCGCATCCGAAAGTGGTTTTCTCCACCCACATGGACACGGTTCCTCCATTCATACCTTCGACGGAAGACGCCGCGCGCATCTTTGGACGCGGCTCGTGCGATGCGAAAGGGATTATCGCCGCACAAATCGCGGCCTCCGAGCGGTTGCGCCAAGAAGGAATTCACGTTGGCCTGTTGTTTGTGGTGGGAGAAGAGCGCGACAGCCAGGGCGCGAAAGTCGCCAACGAATATGCGGAGCGTCAGTCCGCGCAGAGCAAGTATTTGGTCAATGGCGAGCCGACCGAGAACCGCATCGCTCTGGCGTCGAAGGGAACCCTGCGGGTCGAGGTCACCGCTTCGGGACGCATGGCGCACTCTGCGTATCCGGAGCTTGGCGAATCCGCGATCGACAAGCTGATTGCGGCTCTAAGCCGGTTGTTGGCGATGCCGCTGCCGTCCGATCCGGAGATCGGTCCGTGCACGCTGAATATCGGACTGATCGAGGGTGGCCGCGCTCCCAACGTGATTCCTGATTACGCTCACGCGGACCTGGTTTATCGCTTGGTTGGTCGATCCGACGATCTGCGGCGCGAGATTCTTGCAGCCGCGGGCGATCAGGTGAAGATCGATTTTCCGCTGGAGCTGCCGTTTTTGCGGCTGCGCACGGTTGACGGCTTGCCGACGATGATCGCCGCCTTCACCACGGACATTCCCCGGCTGACGAACTGGGGCGAGCCGCTGCTGATCGGTCCGGGATCGATTCACGTCGCGCATACCGAAAGAGAGTTCATCGAGAAGAAACAACTTGCTGAAGCGATTGATTTGTACTGTGCGATTGCGAAGAGACTGTTTTGAAGTCGGCCTCCGGCTTTCAACGAGTCAGCTTGCCATGTAGAGGTTCAACGTGATTACGGCGGCATAACGGGTAAAGTCTTGGTCAGTGGTGAAAATCTCCCAGTCACGGCGAGAGGCGGCGGCGCAGATTAGGAAATCGATTGCCGATCCGGCGATGCCACGTGAGCGGCATTGGTTGTTGATGTGGGCAGCTTCTTCGTAGTCGGCCATCTCGAGGTTAGGTTCCTCGAAGGCCCGCAGTTGGTCGCGGAGTTTTCGGAAGCTCGTTTCGTGGCGTATACCGGAAAGCAATTCCTGACGGACTGGGCCCACGAGTTGAGCGCGCCCGTCGCGGATGAGTTCCCGGAGGGCGGAAGTGAGGCGCTGTTCACGGCGGTTCAAGTCCGTGCTGGTTCTCCGTAACGCGAGCGACCAGATGGGCGTGTCGACCAGCACCAGCATGATCAGGAGCGCTTTCTGCGGCGCTCGGCCTTGTAATCGTAGTTCCGATTGAAGTCCACGGAACCAAACGCCTCCAGAATGCGAAGCTGCTTGCGGCGTTTCACGTATTCGGCGAGAGCAGCCGTCACCGCTTCTTTCTTGGTCTTGTGCCCGCCGACACGGCGGGCTGCTTCTATCTGGCTGTCATCGAGTGCGAGATTGGTAGCCATGTGTAGATTATTACACATCAATGTGTGTAGCCCAAGGTTTTGTTTTCCTCCTGGTAAATCGACGTGGTTTGGTCAGGAATGTTGCGGGCCTTCCAGCTTGGGCTGCTCCGCATGACTTTCTTCTGTGGTCACCGCAATCCGCTTCGATTTCCGATAGACGTTCGCAACTGCCAGCGTCCAGAAAGGAACCAGATCGACACCGGGCACGAGCTTGGCCAGGAAGGACGGCAGAAATTCCCAATGCCAGCCCAGGAGATGGATCATCGCGGCTCCAACGCCTAGATCGAGTATGTCGTCTGCGGGAGAGAGCGCGCCTTGCACAAACAGAGGAAACACGACGACTTGCAGTGCGTCCGCAGCGATGGCCAGCACCATGGCAGTTTGAAAGCGTGGACCCGGCGAGATGGTGACAGCGTCTTCGGCCATAGCGATGATTCCTCTGGCGCTTCCTTTCATTCTAAGCCTTGGGCTGCCAGAGGCAAATCAAGACAATACCCAGTAGTGGTCAGCTGACCCACTACCCAATACCGCGTCAGATCGTCAATCGTGACGAGGAAACCGTCGAGCCTCCCCCGACGGACAGGCGAGAGCCTGCCCTGAGATTGCCGAAGGGGCGGCTGTCCCCACATGTGCATCGCTGTAGAGCATCAGAGACGTCGCGTAGAATTGTACTGATGACCACTGTCTTCACCGCCATGTTGATGACGGCAATCCTGGCGGCAGCCGCGGTGGAAGATGTCCACTCTATTGCTGCCTCCGTGGATGAGCACTACAACCACCTGCGCAGTTTGCAGGCAGAGTTTACTGAGGTGTATCGCGGGTCCGGGATGGAGCGGACGGAAACGGGGACGGTTTGGCTGGCGAAGGCAGGGCGGAAAAAACCTGGCAAGATGCGGTGGGAGTACCGTTCTCCCAGGGAGAAGCTGTTTGTCAGCGACGGGAGAGATGCGTGGTTTTACGTCCCCGGCGACCGGCAGGCGCGAAAGACTGAGGCCCGGAAGCTGGACGACATTCGCTCTCCGCTTGCATTCTTGCTCGGTAAGAGCAAGCTGGAAAAGGAGTTACAGGGATTGTCGTTAGCTCCTGACATTGTCCCGGTGGCTGCCGGCGATGTCGTGCTCCGAGGAGTGCCGCAGGCTCTTGCCGACCGGATCAGCGAGATTCTGCTGGAGGTGACGCCGGAGCACAGGATTGTGCGGATTGTGATGGACGAAGTGGATGGGTCAGTGACCGAATACCGATTCAGCGATCAGCGGGAAAATGAGGCGATTCCGGATGGGCGGTTCGAATTCAGTCCGCCGCCGGGGACGGAAACAGTGGAGAGTGAGCTGGAACGTTAAGGTGTGGACTCGAAAAGCAGTGTATCGCATTGATCCGCCTTCACTTACGGTGGACGCGGTTTGGGCGAGTGACGATCCCTTCGGGGCCAAGGCCCGAGTTCTTTCGATCCGTGGCGATACGGCCGAAAGCCGCGCCATTTCAAAACGGATCGTCTTGGTTACTTGCGGTACCGAAATGGGCAGAAGGTGTGGTGATCTGCGCTCGGGATCACCAGCGGGAATGTTAGACTGAGCCGATAGGGTAGCGCGCCGGGAAGCAGCGAAGAGAACGAAGCATGGCGGAATTCGTCGTAAAAATCGCGGACGAACGGGGCCACACCCACCAGCAGGTGGAGCAGGGCTACTCAGTGGCAGAGGTGCGCGACCGCTTTGCTTCGCAGGGCTATCTGGTCCACTGGGTAAAGCCGCAGGGACTACTGTCTGGTAGCTTTTCGTTGGGTCGCGGCCGCAAACTTAAGCAGGCCTCGTTTCTGGTGTTTAACCAGCAGTTTCTGACCCTGATTAAGGCCGGGCTGCCGATTCTGAACTCGCTCGATCTGCTGATCAAGCGGCAGAAAGATGAGAATCTGCGCCAGGTTCTCGAAAACGTGAGGGAGCGGGTAAAGGGCGGAGAAATGCTGTCCGATGCTTTCGCCGCACATCCCGTGGTGCCGAAGATCTATACCACGACGCTGATGGCGGGCGAGAAAAGCGGAAACATCGACGAGGTCTTGAACCGCTACATCAACTTTCAGCGCCTGGCCATGACGTTCCGCAAGAAGCTGTTCGTCTCGCTGATCTATCCCACGCTGCTGGTCACCGTGGTGACCATCATGGTGATGTTTCTGTTCACCTACGTGGTGCCCAAGTTCGCCGAGTTGTTCAACAGCCTGGATGCGAAATTGCCGGCGATCACTTTGTTCATGCTGGCGGTGGGTCAGAACGCGCAGAAATATTTTCCCTTCATCGCGGTGGGCGCGGTGCTGGCCGGTTTTCTGTTTTGGCAATGGAAGAAGACGGATCGCGGCGGAGACCAGATTGACCGGGTGATCCTGAGTCTGCCGTTGCTGGGCGATATCCGGCTGAAACATCAGGTGGCAACTTTTTCGCGGATGCTGGCCACGCTGCTGCAAGGTGGGCTGCCGCTTGTGCCTTCGATGGAAACGGCGGGCAGTTCGATGAGCAGCCGCCGCATTCTGAAGGGCATCATGCGCGCCAGCATGAGGGTTCGCGAAGGGCAGGGGCTGGCCAGTAGTTTGGAGGAACAAAGAATCTTTCCGGACCTGGCGGTCGAAATGCTCGAAGTAGGCGAATCCACCGGAGCTTTGCCGGCAATGCTGAATTCCGTGGCTGAGTTCTATGAAGAGGATGTGCAGACGGCGTTGGGCGCTGCCATGGCATTGATCGAACCACTGATTCTAGTCATCATGGCGGTTTTTGTGGGTGGAGTGCTGATCTCGCTGTATTTGCCGATCTTCACTTTAGGAGTCCACTAGGGCAATTTTGTAATTTGGGAATTTTGTAATTGGGTAATTTAACCCCGTCATATCCGTGCCGGTTATTACAAAATTACTCAATTACAAAATTACCAAATGGTTTGGGGATGTAGAGAATGGCAACAGCGGACAAGAAATCACTTTTCGTAAACGGCGAGAACGGCGGACAGGTGGTGACGACGGGGAATCCCATCACCGACCTGGAACGCGCTCAGGACGTGGCGCGGCGCTATCGCTGCGAGTTTGTGGATCTTACCGACTTCCAGCTTCATCATGAGCTGTTCAAGAAGTTCTCCCCTGAGCTGATGTTCCGCTACAACTTCGTGCCCCTGGAAGAGACGACCGACGGCAAGCTGGCCATTGCGATTGCCGACCCCAGCCAACTGATGATGATCGACGAGATCAGTTTGCTGCTCCAGAAGCGCATCGTCACCAAGGTGGCGACGCTGAAGCAGATCTCGGATATTCTCAAAAAGACAGAGCAGTCGCAGCGCGTACTGGAAGAGGCCAGCGAGGGCTTCCAGATCATTCGCGAGGACGAAGCCACCGGCGCCGAAGAAACGCTGACCATCGACAAGCTGACGGGGGCCGGCGACACCAGCCCGATCATCCGGCTGGTCGACACCACCATCTTCACCGCGCTGCAGCGGCGCGCTTCTGACATTCATATCGAGACCCGGGACGACTCCGTGGTGATCAAGTTCCGCATCGACGGGGTGCTGACGCAGGCCATGCCGCCCATCGGCAAAGAGCACCACTCCACCGTGATCGCACGTATCAAAGTCATGAGCGAGCTGGATATTTCCGAGCGCCGCGTGCCGCAGGACGGCCGCTTCCGGGTCAAGTACAACGGGCGAGCCATCGACTTCCGCGTCTCCATCATGCCCTCGATTCACGGCGAAGACGCCGTGCTGCGCGTGCTCGACAAAGAATCGATGAGCGAGAAGTTCAAGTCGCTCACGCTCGACGTAGTGGGTTTCGACGACGACGACCTGCGCAAGTTCCGCCGCTACATCAAAGAGCCCTACGGCATGGTGCTGGTCACGGGGCCCACGGGCAGCGGCAAGACCACCACGCTCTATGCCGCGGTGAACGAGATCAAAACCGACGAAGACAAGATCATCACGATTGAAGACCCGGTCGAATACCAGCTTCGCGGCATCACCCAGATTCCGGTGAACGAGAAGAAAGGATTAACCTTCGCCCGTGGCCTGCGCTCGATTCTGCGCCACGATCCGGACAAAATCATGGTCGGCGAGATCCGCGATACGGAGACGGCGCAGATTGCCATTCAGTCCGCGCTGACCGGCCACCTGGTTTTCACCACGGTCCATGCCAACAACGTGGTCGACGTCATTGGCCGCTTCCTGAACATGGGCGTTGAGCCTTACAACTTCGTCTCGGCGTTGAACTGCATTCTGGCGCAGCGACTGGTGCGGTTGATTTGCGAATCCTGCCGGACCCAGGTGAATTATCCCCAGGACGTGCTCGAGGCCAGCGGACTGGATCCCGTACAGTGGTCGAAGGTGGCCTTGTACGAGGGTCCGGGGTGCATCGAGTGTGCGGGCACCGGGTTCCGCGGCCGAACCGCGATTCATGAATTGCTGGATTTGAGCGACCGCATCCGGGAGATGATTCTGGCCAAGAAGCCGACGTCGGAAATTCGCCGCGCCGCGCGGGAAGAAGGCATGCGTTTTCTGCGCGAGTCGGCGTTGGATAAGGTCCGGCTCGGCCTGACCACGCTGAAAGAGATCAACAAGGTCACGTTTATCGAGGCTATGCGGTAGGAGCAGTGGTCAGTGGTCAGTGATCAGTAGTCAGTGATCGGGGCCAGTCACTGGGCTTGACGTTTTAACTAACCACTGTTCACTGACCACTGGCCACATCCTGAAGTGCCCCTTCAGCTATTGCATTTAGACGGGTATGGCGTTTGAATTGTCGTTTGAATTGCAGAAGGACAGAAGCGGCCAGCGATCAGTGTCCAGTCCCCGGGTTTACTGACCACTGACCACCGACCACTGAACACTGATTATGAGATCTGGTTCCAATACCGCGAAACCGAAGCTGGCGTGTGAAATCGCCGCCGACCGCGTGCTCGTAGGGCGGCTATCCGACGATGGGCGCACCCTCGCAGCCTGCGGCGCCCGCGAACTGGCGCCGGGCAGCGTTGTGCCGGATCTGGTCGAGGGCAACCTCCGCCAGCGCGACGCCGTAAGAGCCGCCGTGGAAGAGACCCTGGACAGTGTGGCGGGACGCACTCACGATGTAATCGCGGTCGTGCCGGACGCGGCCGTGCGCGTGGTGCTGCTGGAATTCGATACCCTGCCCACCGACTCCGAGGAAGCGGCCAACGTGGTGCGCTTTCGTCTAAAAAAATCTCTGCCCTTTGAGGTCGACAAGGCCCGGGTTTCCTACCACGCACAGAAATCGAAAGACGGAGTTCGAGTGGTCGCCGCGGTCGCCGTGGCCAGCGTTGTCGAGGACTACGAAGCGACCTTTCGCAATGCCGGTTTCAGCCCCGGCGTGGTGTTGCCTTCCATGCTGGCGGCGTTGGGCGCGGCCGAGGGACAGCGTCCTACTCTGGTGGTCAAAGTCGATGCCCGAACTACCAGCATCGCAATCCTCAATGCCGACCAGCTTCAGCTCTTCCGCACGCTCGAAAACACGCGCGGGGTTACGATCACGGGAGAGCAGTTGGCCGAGGAAGTTTATCCTTCGGTAGTGTTCTTCCAGGACACGTATCATTTAAACATCGAGAAGATATTTGTCGCCGGAATATCGGACACGGGCAGTGCGGCTCCCGCGCTGCGAGCGCAAACCGGCGCGGAGGTGCAGGAGCTGGTAAGCGCTTCGCAGTTGGGAGTGAGCACGGGAGGTTCCGTGCCCCGCTGGAGAATGGCCGGGGTAGTAGGAGCGTTAATTTCGTAAGTGCAGTGGTCGGTGGCTCAGTGGTCAGTGATCAGAAAGACTTAAAGATCTACTGACCACTGATCACTGACCACTGACCACTGATCACTGAATTTTATGCGTCTTGACATCAATCTCGCCAGCCAGCCCTATGAGGATGCGCGGCAGTTTTGGCTGCGTTGGGGGACGGCTCTCGGACTAGCAGTCATCCTGACGCTGGCTCTGATGACCATCACCGTCACTGGCTGGTTCAACGCCCGCCGCGATCACGCCAGCATAGCGCACTACCGCGCCGAGATCGCGCAGCGCGACCGGAAGCGCGAGCAGGCCGAGGAATTTCTCAACCGGCCGGAGAATCGCTCTACCCGGGACCAGTCCCAATTCCTCAACCAGTTGATTGAGCGCAAGGCGCTGTCCTGGACGCATGTGCTGGAAGATCTGGAAAAGGTGATGCCGGCCCGGGTCCATCTGATTTCGATTCATCCCGAACTGGACTCGGATAACCAACTCGGGCTGAAGATGGTGGTGGGGGGCGATTCCCGCGACAAGGCGCTGGAGTTAGCTCGGCGCATGGAGGAGTCGGGACACTTCGCGCAGACCTACATCGCGACGGAAACTTCGGCCGCCGTGGGCAGTGGAGATACGGTTCAGTTCAACATCAACGGGATTTATGTTCCCAAAATTGCCGCGGCCCCGGCGTCAGCAACCGCAACGGCCGCACCACCCGCACCCGCAACGGCCAAGCAGGTCAAACCGGCAAAGACTTCCAAGAGGAGCAAGCCCTGATGCCAGACTTGCGGCAGACTCGAAAAAACATCAAGACCTCGCTGACGATCTTGTTGGGCGTGGATGTGGTGGCGCTGGTGGTGCTGTTTTCGCCGCTGGTGGGCTCGACGGAATCGCGGCGTCAGGAACTGAACCAGTTGTCGTTTGAACTTCAGACGAAAACCCGCCAGGTTGAGCCGCTGACGAATATGCCCGACAAAGTGCGCACGGCAAACAGGCAAATCGAGGACTTTTACAAGAAGCGCTTTCCTGCTCAGAATTCGCAAATCGCCACCGAATTCGGCAAGCTGGCGGCGGCCAGCGGGGTCACGATCGAGCAGGCGAAGTATCCGGTCAATGTGAAGGACGAGGAAACCGGCAGGCTCGATCCGGTCCAGATGGAAGCGGAACTTTCGGGCAATTATGTTGCCCTGGCGAAGTTTATCAATGCTCTGGAACGCGATGACATGTTTTTCATCATCAGCAGCATCACGCTGGCGGGCGAGCAGAAGGGTCCGATTAAGCTGCAAATGAAACTTGAAACCTATCTGAGGGCGGGCGTGTTGTGAAACTGGGAACAGAAAACCGGACTCAGTTGATCGTCGCTGCCGTGCTGGGAGTGGTGCTCCTGGCTACCCTCGTCTACCAGTTCACGCCCTCCTCGTCGACCATAGCTTCGACTGCTCCGGCGACAACTTCCACGGACGCGCTGGCCTTGCCGCCGAATGCCGCCCGTCCGCCGGCCCGCCACGGTTCCGGAACGACCGGGAAAAAGTCGGCTCCGCAGAGCCTCGATCCCACTCTCCAATTGCAACTGCTGGCCGCTACCCAAGCGATCAAGTACGAAGGCTCGGGACGAAACATTTTCATAGCGCATGCCGAGGACGTGAAGATTCCCGCGCCGCAGGGCACAGGAGCGACGGACAAAGACAAGCAAGACAAGAAGGACGACGTGTACCATCCGCCGGCGGTAGCGGCGGCACCGCCGATTCCGCTGAAATTTTTCGGGTTCGCGAACCGGCCCGGAGAACCCAAAAAGGTATTCCTCATCAAGGGCGACGATACTTTCATTGCGGGTGAGGGCGAAATCGTGGATCGCCGCTACAAGGTTGTCAAAATTTCTCCCACCTCCGTGGATATTCAGGACGTAGTGGTCAGCGGCCCTCCGCAGAGCATTCCACTGACGCTGGCGAACCCGTCGTGAAGCCCCTCGTGCCACAAAATATTGAATCAAGGAGAGGCCGGAAAACCGCGCGCGGCTCTCGTTCCCAGAAGACTCATCCCCAGGAAAAAGGATACATACTGCTCACGCTGCTTCTGGTGGTCGCTCTGATGGGCATATTCGCTCTCACCGTAACCAGCAAAATTGATTTTGAGATCCGGCGCGACCAGGAACAGGAAATGATCCACCGTGGTGTGCAATACTCGCGCGCCATCCGCAGTTACTACAAGAAATTCGGGCGCTACCCGACCCGGCTCGAGGATCTCGACAACACCAATAATCTGCGCTATCTCCGCAAGCACTACAAAGACCCCCTCAACAAGAACAAGGACTTCAGGCTGCTCCACTTTGGGGAACAGGGCGTAAACCTCGCTGGAGGCCTCGTGGGCGGAGGTATTCCCGGCGCAAACCCGGCGGGCTCTCTACAGTATTGAACGGCTCCGCCCAGAATGGTATCCGGATTCGGCGGCGGCACTGCTGGTTCGGCCCTTAGTTCCGGAGTGAACAGTTCTGGCGTGTTCGCTCAGTCTTCCGGATTCGGGGGAAACTCGAAGAGCGCGCTCGGAGTAAGCTCCAACTCTGATGCAAGCTCGGGTCAGACGGGCGCGAGTTCTGCTTCAGGTTCGGATCCCAGTCAGGCTTCTGCCCAGGTGGTGCAGGGTACGGCAAAGGGAGATACGAGTTCCAGTAGTCAGCAACTCGTCGCCAGCGGACCCATCGTGGGCGTGGCCAGCATCAGCAGGAAAGAAACGATTCGCGAATTCAATAAAAAGAAAAGATACAACGAGTGGCAATTTCTGTACGATCCAGCTTTCGACCGCGGCGGACTGATCACCACGCCCTATCAGCCTTTACTGCAGACCTTAATCAACCCTGGGCTGAATAATTTGCAACCGGGCGCAACCGGCGCTTCATCCCCCGGCCAGTCTCCGTTTGGGCAGTCTTCATTCGGACAATCCGGGCAATCGGGCTATGGTACGGGTTCGAGCCCGGGCGGATCGCCGCCGCCGGTGCCGCCCGCCCCCACTCCACCGCAGCAACAGTAGCCGGCCTCTCCTCTGCTTCGCCCGCAAAAGCGAAGCGGTCTCATCCAGGATGAGGCCGCTTTCTTCTTCCGCCAAAGTCTCCGCGTCAGAGCTTACACGCTAAAAGAGGATCCGCAACCGCAGGTGCTCTTCACGTTCGGATTCTCGAACTTGAAGCCGGCGCCTTCCAGGGTCTCGACGTAATCCACGATGCAGCCATTCAGATACATCACGGAGGTCGCATCGACGAACACTTTCAGCCCGTCCATGTCAAAAGTCTTGTCCATCATTCCGGCGGCGTTTTCAAACTGCATCGAATACGAGAACCCGGAGCAGCCGCCACCGACTACGCCAATGCGCAGGCCGGCGGGCACAGGATTCTGCTGTCCCATGATCTCCTTCACTTTAGAAACCGCGCTGGCGGTAAGCGAAACCGGCGGGGTTTTCTTCACTTCTGGGTTCACTGGTCCGACATTAGTATTCACATCAGGCACAGAGGTCGTGGCCATTCGTATCTCCTTGGCTCTAAAGTAGTCTAGATTATAGCAGAGGGGCAAACGGCTGGCAGCGGTATTCGGAGAACATGCTGCCCAAACCCTCAATCTTTTGATGCCTGGCGGACGGGCTACGATTCTCTCGGCAACACTTGCCAATGGGTCTATAATGTCTGCGTTAGGCCCTCCCTCACGATTCAGGCTGCCGGGCCAAACGCCCGCAGGTTGCGGAATTGAGGGAGTTGCCAACAGGCTTGGAAACTGTCGAGGTGGCCTATGCAATGGACATGGACTCCTTTAATGATGGGGCTCGCGATCGCGTGGGGTGTTTTTACCGTCGGCCTGATCATCCTTCTCATCTACCGCAGCACGCTCACCATGCACGAGGATGAGGCCCTGTACCTCGACGACGCGAGCGCGCACATGCAACAAGAGCAGACCGAACTCCTGGTGAAAGTAAACCGGCTCACAATTCCGGTCTGGGTTTTCGGCGCCGGCTCCGGCGTCCTGCTGCTGGTGCTGGCCGGCATGTTCATCTATCAGGGATTGAACGCCGTACAGTAGCCCTTCCCGGATCGCGAGTTGCCGCCAAGACCGCAGGCCACCAATTCGCAGATCGCAGCGCAGCCGTGTCTGCCTTACGCCGGCCCCTGTGTTAAAGATTCTGGGGCCACTTTGTATAATTAATGGGATCGCGAAAGTGGCGGAATTGGCAGACGCACCAGACTTAGGATCTGGCGGGTAAAACCGTGAGGGTTCGAGTCCCTCCTTTCGCACCAAAGCCCTTCCCGCGCGTCCTGCTTCGATTTAGCTGCGATGGCGGAGATTTCGATGCGGGCTGTACCCCATCGCCTTCGCTGGACAATCGGCACAAACTGACAGGGCAGATTTAATCCTGCATCACGGGCGAAGCCGCGAGCACTCCGGCGGCGAGTTCCAGGTCGTGCAGGTCTTCGCGGCTGAAATCCTGAGTAAGGCGCGGATCGAGGCCTTTGCGGGAGATTTGAATTACGCCCAGCACAGTAGAGTTCCGATCCAGGATCGGCACCGACATCAGCTTCTGGATGGGCGCGGGCACCAAGGCTTCCTCGGTATCGGCTCCGACCGGCCTGATCGTCTCGAAGATGCTGGCGTGTTTTACGCGGGCGAAATTATTGAAGATTTCCGGTTTCTTGCTCAACGCGGTGTGGGCCGCCACCGCTTTGCTCGAAATCGGAATCGCTCCCGTGGTTCGCAGGTGGTCGGGAAGAATAAACCTGAGCAGCCCGCCATCGAGCCGCAGCAGCGCGACTTCGGCGTGTTGCACGCGAAACACTTTCGCCAATACCATGCTGACGTCCAGGTGCGTGACGCCTTCCTCCAGCACAGCCCCCAACGGGGCGAGGTTCTCCGGGAGAATAATCTCTTCAATAGCCGCGTCTTCAGGCTTCTGGGTCATAGAGTGACTCGCAGCAAAAAGCTCAATCTTAGGAACAGTTAAAGTACGGCACTTCGAATACCTATCGGCACGTATAGTGACATCCTACAACCCCTTTGGTTTCAGCAAAGTAGCTTACGACCATGACCTTTCGCGGCAGCCACGGAATGGGCAATCAGGCCAAATCCTGGAAAGCGAGTGACATTTTCTGTCGGTCTGAACCCAGAGCCACGGATTTCCTCCGCCATGCCTTCCCTTCGCGCCCCTAAGTCATTACACTGCTTTTCTATGAGCCTTCCTGCGCAACCGAATGTCAAGCTGACAAACGCTCCCGACTACCGCGAAGCTTATGCTAACAGCGTGCAGATGCGGGTGAATGTCTGGGACTTCTTCATGGTTTTCGGAACCCTGCAGCAGCAGACCGAGACTCAAGTCGAGATTCGCAACTTTCAGGGCATCTACCTCAGCCCGCAACAGGCCAAAGCGCTGCTCGGGTTGCTCCAGCAGAACGTCTCGGGCTACGAGAGTGCCTTCGGCGAGATCAAACTGGACCCGCGCCTGACTCCGACTGGGCCGGTGCACTAAACTGCTGCCGAACCTAGAGCGCCAAGGATCGTCCGGCCGGAGTAGTCCCATGCAATGGTCAAAGGCTTACCCGGCCCTGGTGTTCGCGGTCATCTTCGTATTCATCTTTCTCCTGCACTTGCCGCTGTTGCAGTTGCCTTACTTCTGGGACGAAGCCGGCTACTACGTTCCGGCCGCGCGCGATCTGCTGGCGACCGGAAGGCTGATTCCCCACTCCACGGTTTCGAACGCGCACCCTCCTTTGGTGATGGCATGGCTGGCATTTTGGTGGAAGGTGGTGGGTTACGCTCCGCTAGTGGCCCGGACGGCGATGCTGGTCCTTGCCGCCTTCTCGCTTCTGGGCGTATTTCGCCTGGCTGAGCGCGTTGCCAACACAAATGTTGCCATGGCATCGACGCTCTGTACTGCGCTGTATCCCATCTTCTTCGCGCAGAGTTCTCTGGCGCAGGTGGACTTGGCCGCCGCCGGATTTACGTTTTGGGGCCTTGCTGCCTACGTTGAAGGCGAAGTCGTTGCGACGGTCGTGTGGTTCGCGCTCGCGGCATTGGCCAAAGAGACGGCGATTCTCGCTCCTATGGTTCTTGCGGTGTGGGAGGTCATCGGGTTGGTCGCGCAGAAGAGCTGGCGGCGAACCCTTTCGCAGGATCGCGAGGAAATTCCTCAGGGGCTGAAAAGGGTGCGGGAGCAGATCAGTCGTCCCTCCGGGACTGGCTCATCTCCTCAACTTTTCCCAGCGCTGAAGCGCTGGGCTGCAATCGCGCTGCCCCTCCGGGACGCTTCAGGGCGCATCTCCTCGCTGCTGATCCCGGCATTGCCGCTTGCGCTTTGGTACGCCTATCACTACGCGCACACTGGGTACATCTTCGGCAACCCGGAGTTCTTTCACTACAACGTGGCGGCGACTCTCAATCCCGGCCGGTTTTTCCTGGCGTTGGCCATGAGGCTGTGGCAGGTGGCCGGCTATCTCCACTTGTGGGTTTTGACTCTGCCCATGGTCCTTGCGATGTGTCTACTGCCCCCACTGCATGATGCGGATTCCGAGCGTCCGCGGATCGGCTTCCCGGTGCAAATGGTTTTCTACGTGGTCGTGCTCGCGTATGGGGTGGCAATGGCGTTGATTGGCGGCGCTGTGCTGGCTCGCTACATGCTCCCAGCCGTGCCTCTGGTTATCATTCTTTCCGTCTCGACGCTGTGGCGCAGGCTGATCCACTGGCGCGTGGCCGTAGCGTTGGTTGCGCTGGCCTTCGTTGCGGGGTGGTTCTGGAATCCGCACTACGGCTTCTCGCCCGAAGATAATCTGGCCTATCGCGACTACCTCGTGTTGCATCAGGATGGCGAACGTTTCTTGGAAGCTCGCTACCCGATGGCGCGCGTGCTCACAGCCTGGCCCGCGTCGGACGAGATAACCCGTCCCTGGCTCGGCTACATTACGCGGCCCATGCGGGTGGTGCGCATCGAGAACTTCACGGCGGATGAATTGCTCTCCGCCGCCGATTTTCGCACCAACTATGAAGTCGCTCTGATCTTCTCGACGAAATACGAGCCCGGGCCCGCGCCGTGGGATCGCTGGAAAACCTGGACTGAATTGAAGTCAAGGTATTTCGGTTTTCACCGCGATCTGCCGCCCGCCGTCGCGGCGAAGATTCTCGGCGGCCGCATCGTATTCTCAGAACAACGGCAAGGACAATGGATCGCGGTCCTAGAGATAGAGAAGAACGAAATGCAGAATGCAGAAGTCAGAATGCAGAAGTGAGAGCCGAAGCGGATTTTCTTCGCGTCCTCCGCGGATTTTCTTCGCGCGCTTGGCGGTCAAAAGCTTTTAACCGCGAAGGACGCAAAGAAAGGCCGCGAAGTTCGCAAAGAAAGGCCTTACTTCTGCATTAGGTGACACGAATGGGTTTTGATCACCAGCCACACTTCGCGGCCCGCCCCGAGTTGCAATGCGTCGCGCGCCGCGAGCGTCAGGTAGACTGCCATTTCCACGCCGCAATTCACGCGCGCGGAAATCATCATGTCGCGCCTCTCCACGGAAACCATCCGGCCGGCAATCACGTTACGGGCGCTCAATCCCTCGGGCTTGACCGTTGCTAAAAGGATGTCGCCTGCACGAATTCCCACGCGCACGCGCGAGCCCAGCTCGGCGCGGATGAAGGGCGTCTCCAGCAGGACATAAGTTCCCGGTTTGTCGGCCGGCAAGCGGCATGTGATGGTGCCGCGATCTTCATGCACCAAACAGACCGTGGCATCGAAAATGTTTTCAAAGCCAGCCAATTGCGCCACGGTTTCCTGGAGCGGAGCCCTCAAAACTTCATGCGGCGTGCCTTGTGCGATGATGTTCCCATGCTCTATCACCAGCACGCTTTCGCCGAGCGCCATCACCTCTTCGCGGCTGTGCGTTACATAGAGAATCGGAATGCGGTGCGCTTGATTCCAGAGCCGCAGGTCATCGAGAATTTTCGCCTTGGTCGCGGCGTCGAGAGCCGCCAGCGGTTCGTCGAGCAGGAGGACACATGGATCGGTCACGAGGGCTCGCGCCAACGCCACGCGCTGACGCTCTCCACCAGATATGTGCGCAGGGCGCTGTCGCCTTAGGTGGTCAATGCGGAATTCCTGCAGCATCGCCGCTGCTCGCTGCTTCCGCTCTGGTCGCGGCAGATGCGCGAGGCCAAATTCCACGTTCTGCTCGACCGTGAGGTGTGGAAACAATGCGAGGTCCTGCAAGACATATCCCATGCCCCGTTTCGCTACCGGAACTTCCACGCGAGCGCTCGCGTCAAACAAAACGCGCTCGCCCACGGCAATTCTTCCCGTGTCAGGAGTCGCCAGCCCGGCCATGCAATCGAGTAGAGTGGTTTTTCCCGATCCCGACGCGCCAAACAGTATGGTGAATCCGGGTGCGGCGGCGAACTCAACTTCGAGTGAGAACTCGCGCTCCGCGGCAGGAAAAGTTTTGCGAATGCGCACTCTCAGGGTTGGGTTCGCCGGTATTGCTTCTGCAGGCGTGGGCATCAAGTCCGAGAGTGTTCTAGTTTTCAGATGCTCAGGATACTCCCTTTGCGGTCTTCGCGGCCTTTCTTCGCGTGCTTTGCGGTTAAGAGCTTAGAGCTTTTAACCGCAAAGGACGCTAAGAAAAGCCGCGAAGGTCGCTAAGAGAGTCCTTGATCAAAAAAGGCGACTCAGATTACTCGGCCGGACCGATCATCCACGTTCTCTGATTCGGCGTTCGGCGGTTCAGCCCGTAGACCACCGTCAGCACGGCGAAGCAGAAGACCAAGAGCAGCAAGGCCATTGCATTGGCTGCGGCGTAGTTTGAAGCTTGGACCTGATCGTAAATACCAATTGAGACCGTGCGCGTCACGCCGGGAATGTTGCCTCCAATCATCAGCACTACTCCAAACTCGCCCATGGTGTGCGCAAATGCCAGGACCACGCCGGTGACCAGTCCCGGCACCGATAGCGGAACCACTACGCGGAAGAAGGTCCGCAGAGGCGAGGCTCCCAGCGTGGCGGAAGCCGCCAGCAGCTTACGATCGACCGACGAGAAAGAAGCCGCGAAGGGCTGCACCGCGAACGGCAGGCTGTAGAGGATGGAGCCGATCACCAGTCCGGCGAAGGTGAACGCCAAGGTGTGTCCTGTCAAAGACTGCCACCATCGACCGAAAGGACTCCGCGAGCCGAGCGCTACGAGCACGTAGAATCCGAGCACCGTCGGCGGCAACACAATCGGCAATGCGACCAGCGCTTCCACAAAGAATTTCCAACGCCAGCCGGAGAAGGCGATCCACCAGGCAAGCGGCAGTCCGATCACAAAAAGGATCGCCGACACAACCATGGCCAATTCTATGGTGAGCCGGAATGCCTGCCAATCGATCAACATTTTTGCTGGCCAGCGTCTTGTGGTTCATCCTTACTTCGGTTTGTATTTAAGGTCAGGCGAGGTAAATCCATAGCGCAGCAGCAGCGCAGCTACTTCCTCGGTTTTCACAAATCCCAGGAACGCCGCCGCATCCTTCTGGTGGACGGAACGTGAAATCAACACCACGCCCTGATCCAGTTGCGGATGCGCCTCGACCGGCACGACCCAATATTTTCCCTTGCCCTGCATCGCGGGCGCAACCGCATGAGCCAGGGCTACGAACCCGGCCTGCGCATTGCCGGACTCCACAAACTGCGCCGCCTGAGAAATATTTTCCCCGAGCACCAGACGGTCGCTGACTCTTTCATACAGGCCGTAATGTTGCAGCGCGGCGGCGGCGGCGCGTCCGTAAGGGGCATGCTGCGGATTCGCTATGGCAAGCTTCTTTACCGATGGATCCAGCAACACATCCATGCCCTTGTGCTCCACATCGAGCGGCGAATCCTTAGGTACCCACAGCACCAACCGTCCTACGGCATACCGATACAATGTTGAGCCGTCGGCCTGGCCGCCCGCGATCAACTGCCGGGGATAGTCCATGTCTGCCGAGAAGAAAACGTCAAAGGGAGCGCCATTCTGAATCTGCTGGGTCAACGCGCCGGAGGCGCCGAAGGAAAGCTTCACGACCACGCCGGTTCGCTTTTCGTAGATGGCGGCGACTTCCTGCAATGCAGCGCTCAGGTCGGCCGCCGCCGCCACATTGATCTCCCGATCTGCGGTGCCGGCCAGCGGGATTGGCGCCACCGCCGTCAGCACCAGCAAGGCAATCAGCCCTCGAATTATAGAACGCCGCATCAGCATCGGCAGAATCCGTTCTGAGATTGTACAGGCACGCCGTGCCCCATCTGTTTCCCGGAATGGTCCCAGAGACGGACTTGCGCGCCTTTTTCGTTGACCGCAGTCTTCGGCACTCCCATACTTGCCACATACTCAAGTATTTATGAGCCTTCCCAAGTTCCTCCGCATAGTTCGGGTTTTCCCGCTTCCGCTCTTGCCACTTTTGCTGATCTCGGCCGCGCATGCGCAAGGCGCTAGGAAAACGACATCCGAAACCTCCATCGCCGATGCGGACGCCGATCATGTGCAAGAGCGTGCGGAATGGTTCCTGCGCGGCCGCGTGGTTCCCGGGAAGTCTTCCGCAGAACTGCGTCACCGCGCCTATCAAGCCAAGATGCAGGCGCGCGCCACGCGACTGGCTCGGGCTCGCGCCGCGCAATCGGGTTCTCAACCGGGCTTTCAACCGAACTCGCAACCCACGCCTCCATCCGCCGGATGGACGCCCCTGGGCCCGGTGCCACTGGCCTCGAATGCTTCAGGCCCTGGTAGTACTCAGCAGGACTATCACCAGGTTTCGGGACGGGCCACTGCGGTTGCGATTGATCCTGCGGATCTCACCGGCAACACGGTTTACATCGGTGGAGCGCAGGGCGGAGTGTGGAAGTCCACCAACGCGGCCGCGAGCGCAGCCAGCGACGTCACGTGGACGGCGGTTACCGACGATCAGGCAACACTTTCGATCGGCTCGATTGCGATTCAGCCGGGAAACTCCGATCCCACCAGGAGCGTGATTCTGGTGGGCACGGGGGAGGCTGACAATTCCGGCGACTCCTATTTCGGCCTCGGCATTCTGCGTTCCGCCGACGCCGGCAGCACCTGGACCTTAGTCAATTCGGCGAACAACGGAACCTATTCTTTCAGCGGACTGGGCGCCACCCGCATGGCGTTCAGCACAGCACAGACCAGCACGGTAGTCGCGGCGATGGCGGCAACGTCGGAAGGCGAATTCGACGGCGCGTTAACGAGCAATACTTACCGCGGCCTCTACACTTCCACCGACGCTGGGCAGACGTGGACTTACAATGCGCTCTTTTCGGGAGCGAGCGAGGCGACCTCGGCAACGTCGGTGGTGTACAACGCCGCAGCGGGATTGTTCTTTGCCGCGGAACGCTATCACGGCTTCTACTCTTCCCCGGACGGTCTGACTTGGACGCGCCTTGTCAATCAGCCGGGCTCCGCGGGACTGCTGAGTACGGCGGCGTGCCCGCAAAACTACAGCACAAGCTGTCCGATTTATCGTGGTGAAATTACCGTTGTGCCGGGACGCAACGAGATGTACGTATGGTTCGTTTCGCTGACATCCACCGGCCAAATCGTAGATCAAGGCATTTGGCAGAGCAAGAACGGCGGCGCTTCGTGGACACAGATCAGCGACACCGGCATCACAAACTGCGGTGACCCAGGGAACGATGGCTGCGGGGTGCAACAGGGAGCCTACAACCTGGAACTGCTGGGAGTTCCCAACGGAAGTACCGCAACCGATTTGTACGCTGGGACGATCAATCTTTATAAGTGTTCGATCAACTCCAGCAACCCCACGTGCTCCAAGGCGCCCTTCATGAATCTCACTCATGTTTACGGGTGCGCGCCAATCTATGGAGCGCCGGCACATGTTCACCCTGACCAGCACGCCCTGGCGTATACGATCCTTTCATCGGGCGCCGGCCTGATGTATTTCGCCAATGACGGCGGCATCTACCGCGCGCTGGATGGTTTCGCCGGGCTCACGACAGGTTCATGTTCGGGCACGAATCTTTTTGACGACCTCAATCAGAACCTGGGGTCCATGACTCAGTTCGTCACCTTCTCCCTGCATCCAACCAATGCCAACACGCTTCTGGGAGGAACGCAGGATAACGGTTCTCCGGCAACCGCGACGGCCACGACGAGTTCGAGCTGGGAAAATGTTCTGGGCGGGGATGGCGGATACAATGCCATCGATCCCAATAGCACCAGCGACTGGTTTACGTCGAACCCGGACAGTCCACCCGGGAGCGCCCGCCTTAACATTCTGGAATGTTCATCCGGCATCAACTGCAACAACAGCCTATTCAATCTGGTTGTCGGCAGCGGCGACGTGGGGGGCGACGACGGATCGTTTTACTTTCCCTACATTCTCGATCCGCAGTCGACGACCGCGTTGTTGGTGGGAACCTGCCGCGTCTGGCGCGGACCGCGATCCGGTGGTGCGTTCAGCGTGTTGAGCCTCAATTTCGATACGCTCGGTACCGGAACCTGCGCTGGCAACGAGGTCAATACGGTTCGTGCCCTGGCGGCCGGCGGTCCTGCGAACGCGAGCGGATCGCAAGTAATTTATGCCGCCACCGACGGCCTCGGCCCTAACTATTTTTCCACGCTCCCTGCCGGAGGCAATGTTTGGGTCACTACGAACGCTACCGCGGTTTCCGGTGTGAGTTCCACTTTCAAGAACGTCACTCTGAACGGTCCCGGTGGCAGCAGCATCAATCCCAGTCAATTCCCCATCTCCGGCGTTGCCATCGATACCTCCGACCCGACCGGCAACACTGCCTACGTCACCGTAATGGGTTTCACCGGCGGGCCGGGACACGTATGGCAGACGACGAATGCGGGAAGTACATGGACGGACTGGACCAACTTCGGAGGCGCCGAGCCGCTGCCCGATTCTCCCGTGAACGCCGTGGTCGTTGACCCGAGCACGCACATTGTTTATGTGGGCACCGACGTCGGAGTCTTTCAAAGCCCCACATCCGCTCCGGCATGGACCGAAGTCGGGCCAGCGTCGAGCAGCCAGCAAGCCGGGTTCCTGCCCAACGTAGCGGTGACTGCCCTCGCCCTCTTCGACTCCGCCGGTCAGAAGTTGTTGCGCGCTTCTACTTATGGCCGTGGCATCTGGCAATTCGATCTGAACGCGACGCCGGATTTCCAAATCGCGGTTCCAGCCGCAACCCTCACCGCCTTCGCCGGGAACACGCCCGTCTTCAACGGCACCATAACGACTATAGATGGATACAACAATTCGGTCGCATTGATCTGCTCGGCGGGCTCTACGAGTCCTCCCAACCCATGCACTCCGAGCCCCGCCAGTTTCACGCCCAGCTCAAGCGGCACCGCGTTCACGCTCACCACGGGCAGCGTCATCGGCGACTACAACTTCAATGTGCAAGCCACCGGCACGGATCCCAATAACACAACGCACATGGCCGCACTCACTTTGCACGTGGTTGACTTGGGATTGACGGCACCGGCACCAACCACGGTGACCGAGCCTCGCGGCGCGACTTCGCCGCCGGTAAGCTTTCAGGTCACGGCTCAAGGTTCGTTCAATCAAAGCGTGACCCTCAGTTGTAGCTTCAGCCCGAATATTTCCGGCGCAAGCTGCGCTTTTACTCCCGGCGCTGTCGTGAATCCGACCTCCGCGTCGCCGGTGAGCATGACTGCCACCGTGACCGTCCCTGTGGGAACGGCCACAGGGAACTACAGCGTCACACTGCAGGCAACAACCCCCGGAGCGCCCGCGCCCTTCACCACGTCGTTCACGATGGCAGTAGTTCTGAACCCTGACTTCATCCTCAGCGAGCCCGGCGCCTTCCCCAACGTGAAATTTGGCAGCACCGGCACCAGCGGACCGATCACGATCGCTTCTCAGGACGGCTTCAGCGGCACGGTCAGCCTGAGTTGCGCAACGACCTTTGGACTCAACAGTTGCAATATCAGTCCCGCATCGGTGAGCACACTTCCCGCCACCGTCAATCTCATCATCAACGGAAACAGTTTCACCAGCGCCGGCAGTTATCAACTTGCCGTGACCGGCACGTCCGGCTCGACCACGCATTCTCTCAATGTGCCGTTCAATGTTGGCAACTACCTGATCAGCGGTCCCATGACGCTTTCATCCGCGCCCGCCGGCCAAGCGACGGCGAATCTCACCTTCAGTTCCACCAACTTCTACGCGGGCCAGGTCAACGCGACCTGCGATGCCTCGGCGCTGGCGGGTGCGATATGCACGCTCAGCCCTGCGAACCCGATCACGATCAGCGCCTCGTCTTCGGTTCCTGTAACGGCCACCATCAATGTGCCGAATAACGCCGCGCCCGGCACCTACAACATCAACATCAACTCGAATGACGTGACGGGTGAGCCAACCGCCGTATGGACGATCGCTCTCACCGTACTCCAGGATTTCACCGTTGGCGCGCTAACGCCATCCACCACCCAGACCATCAGTGCAGGACAATCCATAAGCTACAACTTCTACGTGCTGCCCGTGGGCTCGTCGTTCACCAATGCCGTGAGCCTGTCCTGTTCTGGCGCTCCCACGATCTCGCTGTGCACATTTACTCCGAACCCTGCGACTCCCGGAAACAACGTAACAGGAATCCAAGTCGCCCTGAAAATCTCCACGACAGCCAGTTCGGCCAGCCTTTCTCCCCAGGCGCCGAATGTGCCGAGCCGGCCTATCTTCACTTACGCCTTATGGTTGGCCCTGCCTATGCTTGCGCTGTTAAGCGGCAGCAGCCGTCGAAAGAAGTACGCCAGGCTCACTCTGTCCGCTTCTCTGCTCGGGCTGTTTTTACTGGCACTTCTGCTTGCATCCTGTGGCGGCGGAACCAATGGCGGCGGTAGTGGCACGCAGCAGCAAGGCACGAAGCCCGGCACCTATACCATCACCGTGACTGGCACTTCAGGCACGCTGAGTCATGCAGCGCCTGCCACCGTAACCCTGATCGTGAATTAGCAACGCGAATCACCGAAGCCACGCCTAAGAACGGTGCCTCGCGATATGATTGTCGATCATGACTGATTCGCGCTGCGACGTCATCATCGTCGGCGGAGGCATTGTCGGCCTCGCGGTCGCGCTCGAGATCACAAAGCGCTTCCCCCGTCTTCGTTTGCTCTTGCTGGAGAAAGAAGATCGCGTGGGCCGTCATCAGAGCGGCCACAACAGCGGCGTGATTCACTCCGGCGTTTATTACAGACCCGGCTCGCAAAAGGCCAAGCTATGTGTCGAGGGCGCGCGCGCCATGATCGAATTCTGCCGCACGCACGCCATCCCACATCAGATCTGCGGCAAAGTGATTGTGGCCACGTATGAGGAGGAATTTCCCCGCCTGGAAGAGTTGCAGCGCCGCGGCGAGGCGAACGGACTCACCGGGTTGCAGATGATCGGTCCGGAACAGTTACGCGAGATCGAACCGCACGCCAGCGGACTGCGCGCCCTGATCGTCCCGTCTACCGGAATTACTGACTACGCGATGGTCTGCGAGAAATCTGCCGAACTGATTTGTGTGCAGGGCGGAACGATTTTGACTTCCACCGCGGTGACCGGCCTGCGAAATCTCACCGATGAACTGGTAGTGGAGACCAGCGGTGCGGCTTTCTCCACAACTTATTTGATTAACTGCGCGGGACTGTTCAGCGACCGCATCGCCGGCATGGCCGGTGGAAAACTGGACGTCATCATTGTTCCCTTCCGCGGCGAGTACTACGATCTCATTCCCGAGCGTTCGTCGCTGGTGCGAGCGCTCATCTATCCCGTCCCTGATCCGCAGTTTCCGTTTCTTGGCGTCCATTTCACGCGGCGTGTAGGCGGCACCGTCGATGCCGGCCCAAACGCCGTGCTTGCCTTTCGGCGCGAAGGCTATCACCGGACGGACTTCAGCCCGCGCGACCTGGCTTCCTCGCTGGCGTTTCCAGGATTCTGGCGCATGGCTGCAAAACATTGGCGCAGCGGACTGGACGAATTTCACCGGTCTTTTTCCAAGCCCGCGTTCGTTCGCGCCTTACAGCGCCTGCTCCCGGAGCTGCGCGCAGAAGATCTAATTCCCGGGGGTTCCGGAGTGCGCGCCCAGGCCCTCCGGCGCGATGGTTCGCTGGTGGATGATTTTCTGTTTGTCCCCGCAGGCAGGATGCTGCACGTTCTCAACGTTCCCTCTCCGGCGGCGACGGCCTCGCTGGTGATCGGACGCAGCATTGTGCGCACAGCGGAAGAAGGCTGGGGACTGCGGTAGGAGCGAGAACAGTGGCGGCGCAGGCAGACAGCAGGTTCCTCGACTCCGCCGTCGCTGTCGCTCCGGCT
>CAWEDF010000026.1:0-9655 GCA_963807655.1 uncultured Acidobacteriaceae bacterium
TGAACGGCGAAGGCTTTGAAAGGGCGCGGCTTCAGACGCGCCGAAACGCCATTCCCCTCTATATTGTCATCCTGTGCGGACTCGAAGGTCCCCAACGTGTCTAGTATGGCCTTTTACGGACATATCCACGGAAGAGATTCTCCGACTCACGGATCTACGCTCCCCGCTTGGTCTTCAACTCCGCCAACAACTGCTCAATGCGATCCTCTTTCTCTAGCGCGGCCAGCCGGTCTTCGATATTGGACCCGGCAATCTCCGACTTCGCCTGGCCCACCGCCTCGGAATGCGCCACCTTGCGCTTCATGCGGTCAAACGCCGCGGCCTTCGACCCATCCCCTATTGCTAAACGCGCATCGCTGGCCTTGCCTACGGCGCGGGCGCGCCGATGTTGCGCAATCAGCAGGTCGGCCTTGGCTTGCGCCTCAGCCAGCTTCTGCTCCAACTGGCGCAGCGCCGATTTCAAGTTCTCCACCTGCGCCTTCTGGTCGGCCACTTGCTGCGCAAAGTTCTCGCTCATATCGCGGTAGCTTTCCACCCGCAGCAGCGACGCCCGCGCCAGGTCATCCTGCTTCTTGTCGACCGACAACTCGGCCTTGCGCATCCACTCCGCCACTTTGTCTTCGTTCTCTTTCTGTTTTTTCTCCAGCAGGTGCTGATCGGCAATCGCAATCGCCACCTGCGTCTTCACCTGCAGAAGTTGGTTCTGCATATCAAGAATCACTTGCTTGATCATCTTCTCCGGCTCTTCAGCCTTATCGATCAAGTCGTTAAGGTTGGCCCGGACCAATGTGGAAACCCGCTCCAGTAATGCCATGATGGACTCCTTTTCCCCAGTTTCTTGTTTCCGGTTTCTAGTTTCTGGCTCTTACCCTCTACCGCGTTGTCATCCTGAGCGGAGTGGCTGCTTCGCGAAGCGAAGCGGCCACGGAGTCGAAGGACCCCCGACCCGCCGGCGGCGGCATCGGCTCCGCAAGGCATTTCGACCACCGCCTTTATCTCTCCAACTGCCTGCTACCCGCACCATGCTTCTGATGGCTCACCGCGCATTCCGGACAATCGGTTCGCGAGCGTCGGAACGAAGAGCCGATCGCCACGCCAATCGCAACTCCGACGGCCAGCCAGATCGCCACGTGTCCGGCGGCGACCCCGAGGGCGGCGCCCAGCGCCGCTCCCAGCGCAATGCCTAGTCCCATTTCCGGTTTGCGTGTCATAAGCTTTGCTCCACTACTTCGCCGCATCCACCACCGGTGGTTTGCCGGTCTTATCCCCAATCTGCCGAACCTTGCCCAGCAACTCCGCCAACGGCATGCCCGAAAGCGTCTCGAACAACGCCGGCACCTGCGCCGCCATCTTGGTAATGTCGCCGGTGATCTTGTTCATCCCCGACGCATCCCCGTTCCCAGTCGAGACGATGGTGATCTTATCGACATTCGCCAGCGGACTGGCCAGCGCCCTCACCACCTCCGGCATCGCGGTAAACAACCGGTCGATCACTGCGGCCTGGTTGTATTCCTGATACGCCTCGGCTTTCACGTTCATGGCTTTGGCTTCGGATTCGCCTTTCTTGAAAATGATCTCCGCTTCAGCCTCGCCCTGCGCCCGGATCGACGAAGCGTGCCCTTCCGCTTCCGCGATCAAGCGTTGTTTTTCGGCTGCGGCGAGTGTCTCAATCCTCTGACGCTCGATCTCGGCTCCCTTTAACACGGTCGCGATCAATTCTTTCTCGCGGCGGTTGATTTCCGCTTCCTGCACCTTGACCTGCTGCTCCTTCTCCACCTGCTGCACCTTCACCTGCTCAGCAATCACCTGCTGCTGCATGATGTTGGTCTGGATGTCATAAGCCTTGTCGGCCTGCGCCTGCTGGCGCTTCGTGACTTCCAGAAATTGCGCCTTCTTCACTTCCAGATCGCGCTGCGATTCCGCCTGTTTGGCCAATGACAAAGTCTCCGCCAGCACGCGTTCCTGGTCCGCTTGCGCTTTGGCGACGGCGGATTCGCGCTGCGCCAGCGCCCGCTTGATCGCGGTATCGCGGTCGGCTTCCGCCGTGGCTACGTCGGCATCGCGCTTGATGCGGGCCACGTCCGGCTTGCCCATGTTCGTGATGTATTCGTTCTTATCGCGAACTTCCTTGATGGTGAACGAGATCACTTCCAGCCCCATCTTGTTCATATCTTCGGCGCAGGTGCCGCGCATCCGGTCGGAAACCATTTCCGGTTGCTTCACGATCTCTTCCACCGTGAGTTGGCCGATGATGCCGCGCAGATGGCCTTCCATCACCAACCGGATCAGCGCCTCGCGTTCCTGATCGGACTTGGTAAGGAATTGCTCAGCTGCCGTCAGCACAGACTCCCGATCGGATTTCACCTTGATCTGCGCCACCGCCTCCACTGTCACCGCGACGCCTTGCTTGGTATAAAGATCCTGCTGCGGCGCCACATCGAAGGACATCAGTTCCAGGGACAGATCCTTGCAGACCTGCACCATGGGAAGCACCAGCGTGCCGTGCCCCTGCACCACCCGCGTCCCGCCCAGGCCATACACGATGAGTGCCTCGTGCGGCCCCGCTTTGCGATATAGCCTGGCCATTCCGCTCATCAGGAACAGAAGGACCATCACTCCCAGCCCGGCAAAAATCCAAATCTCCACCATCCGCGACATCTCTGGCATAACGCCTCCTCCTACCAATGCAATCCCGCCAACTCAAGATTCGTATCAGGGTATGCCTTCAGGCATACCGAAAGAACCCAATCCCCACTCGCGCCTTCAGGCGCTGTGTTTTGAAACTCACTCCTCCCCCGACATCTCGCTCCACAACCTCACGTAAGCAATTCCCTTTTCATAGCGCGTGACCACCACTTCGGTTTCTTTGGCAATGGCGCTACCATCGTCGCAGCGCGCCCCGCACACACGGCGTGTTCCCATTTGCGTATAAACCATCTCGCCCGTTCCCCCTTCACGGATGGAACTCGAAACCCGCCCCAGCACGCCCACCATTTCGTAGTCCGCCGAGTCCATGTTCTCGTCCTCCGAAATCAGCACTTTACTCAGGAACAGGAACACAGCGACTGCGGCCAGCAGCCCGCTCACCACCGAGGCCAGCAATCCAAAACCAACCCATAGCCCGGAATAGCGCGTAAGCAAATATCCCGTCCCGCCAAACCATGCCAGGAACGCCGTCAGCGTGACAAAGTTGAACGGAGAAACTCCGCCCGAGGGCTGCGCATGGGAGCCGTCTGCCGCAGCGTGCGCGTCCCCTGCAACCGGTCCGTGACCAACCGGCCCATGCGCAACTGGACCGCCGGCCGAAGGCAGATGTGCGCCGCCAACCTGCCCGTGGAAATGCGGCAGATGCAACCGGCCGGTTCGTGCCCCTCCGAAAAGAAACGAAAAGAAACTGAAGCAGAACCCGACCGCGAAACAGACCAGGTAAAAGTCCGCCCATCTTGCGGAAGAAGCCGCCGAAGAAGCCGCGGAATAAGTCGTCGAATAAATCGCGAAATAAATCATCGGATCCTCCTCCCCTCTTCCGCCACGGCGCCATCGCGGCCAATACCCGCGCCCTGAATATCGGCACGGCGACGATTTCGGCCCGCCACTAACTCCGGCCGCAACGCCTCCAGCAGTCGCTCGGCCAGTCCAGGCGTGTCGAGAATCGCGCCCAGCAGCAGCAGACAGCGCCTCGTATCTTTCTCCCGCGCGGCCTTGATCAGTACCTCGCTCACTTCCGGATCGCGAACAAACCGTTCCGACCCCTGCAGCAGCCAGACGTCAAGCTGGCCTTCGGTCGTACGCAAATCCGAGGTCAACTCCGTGTGATAGCCCTCCGGATCATCCACCAGAAACCCGGGATGCACTTTGAAGAACTTCGCCAGCAGCGCTCGCGAAGACTGCGTCATATGCGGCCGCGCCCCGTTTTCGATCTGCGACAAATACGACTGGCTGATGCTCTTGCGCAACTCCTTTCGGACCGCCTTCACCATCTCCTGCTGGGTGATAGGCCGCCCCAGGCCGCGCAGCGAGCCTTCTACCTCGCGCAGGTAGCGGATTTTCTCTCCCAAGTTCATATCGCTGATCGCTATATGTATATTGCAATTTGCGATTCATGTCAAGAAATGAATACGGCCTGTTTTCAGGGACTTACAGCCATGGCATCGACGCCGCCCGAGGGTGCGCGGGAAAAAACAGTTGCCCGCAAAAAAGAGCCCCCGGCCACCCGGGGGCTCTTCTCTTCGCTCTTGCTTCTTCTGGAGAGGTCGTTGCGCACTGCATTGTTGATCCTCACCTGGCTCTTTTCCAGTTGTGCGGCCTGCTCGGCCCTCAACGCGCCGCTCTTCACGCCTTGCGCGATGCGGTCCTGCTGATTTTCTTCCCGCTGCTGAAGGGCCTGGACGGTGCCCGCCTGCGACGCCGAGGCTGAACGCTGGGCCCGCGCGCTGCTGTTCTGTCCCACAGCTGGCACGCGAAGATTGCGAGCGCTACTCCGGGTTTTGTTTTTCGTGAGCGCCACAATCGTCGAAACTGATCAACATAGCGGAGTGTCAAGAAATGTTGCGACTACTTGCTGCACCTACGGTAAAGATCCGATCGAACGATCAGGTGCGATTCGAGCAACCTAGAGTAGCTTCCGAAGATTTTTTCTTCACTAACTAGAGCCCAGCCTCGATGCGGGAACGCGGGTCGAGATAGTCGCGCAGCGCGTCGCCAATAAAGTTGAACGAAAGCACGGCCAGCATCACCGCCAGCGCGGGGAAGAGGACGAGGTGCGGCGCGTCGAACAGGTGGGCGCGGCCGTCATTGAGCATGGCGCCCCAACTGGCCGTCGGTGGCGGCACGCCGAGTCCTAAGAAGCTCATGGTGGCTTCGGCCAGAATGGCTCCGGCCATGCCGATTGCGGCCTGCACGACGACAGGCTGAATAATGTTGGGCAGAATGTGGTGGACGACGATGCGCAGGTCGCTCGCCCCCAGAGCGCGCGCGGCTTCGACGAATTCGCGCTCGCGCGCGGCCAGCACTTGCCCGCGAACCAGGCGCGCGTAGCCGACCCATCCCCCAAGCGAGAGCGCAAGCACCAGATTGAAGATGCCAGGCCCGCGAAACGCGACGAAGGCAATCGCCAAAAGAATTCCCGGGAACGAAAGGAACGCGTTCATCAGGATGACGTTGACGAAGCGGTCGATGCCTCCGCCGTAGTAGCCTGCGATCGAGCCGATGATGAGGCCGAGGGCGAGTGACGTAACGACGACCGAGCTGCCAACCAGCATCGAGATGCGCGCGCCGTAGATGATGCGCGAGAGAATGTCGCGCCCCAGTTCGTCGGTGCCAAACCAGTGCGCGTGCGATGGAGTGTCAAGGCGCGCGGGAAGGTTGATGGCGGCAGGATCCTGCGGCGCGATCCAGGGCGCGAACAGAGCGAAGACGACAAAGACGATCACCAATACCGCGCCCGTTGCGGCCAGCGGGTTGTGACGGGCATTTCCGGCAGCCCAGCGTCGGAACGAGATGGCAGTGGTGGACATAGTCGAACTGTACGGGCCATCTTAGGTGCTCCGGCGGCTGGGTTGCAAACTGCTTGAATGTTCCAACTGGAACATTTCACTTTGCAGAAAATTTGCGGCGTAAGTCGTTGATTCCTCGTGGGGACTTTTCGGCGGATCCATGGAATCAAGGGGTTAGGCTGTGGAAGAAATGTCTACTTTCGAGGACGTCGAATGCCTACGAAAGTAGACTTGACAGCCGTGGGATGTACTTTTTATGGTACCAGACGGCGGCGGCTAAAGCCGCATTCAAGATAACGCGATCGCAGCGCTGAAGCGCTGCGCCACCCAAAATCTAGCGCGACGCACGAAAAGTCAAGAGCTTAAACACAAAGGTCACAGGGGTTCACAGAGGAAATTCGTGGGTCGCACTTGGCCGAGAGCGCTCCAGACTTGGCCACTGGGAGAATCCTTCAGGCTTAGGATTGGCCTACGCCGCGAAACAGTGCGGCAACGTTTTCGGGAAGGGTTTCATCGAGCCTGCGGGCCAGCCATTCCTGAAGTTCCTGCTTTTGCGGCGCGGCGAGAGATTCAAACTGCAGTCCCGCTAGACCGCCGTGGCCACGCCAGACCACCTTGGTTTCGGCGAATATCTGACTGGCGCGGCCGGGGAGGCTGAAGCGCAACGGGGCAAATTCAGAATCCAGAGTGGCGGGAACTTTGATCGCGATCCCGCCCTCGCTGATGTTGACGGTTTGGCACAAAAGATCTTCGGGCTGGCGCGCTCTGAGGAAGGCGGGAATTTCGACCGGGCAGCGGAAGTAGCGCCGGCGTTCACGCACCACCATGCCAAATGCGGCCCGCAGAGTTTGATTGACCGCGGCCACCGAAAGGGGCCGTTGCAGCACAAAGGTCGAGTCCGGCCTGCCCGAACTGTGCGTCCCGGTCGCGGTGGTGATGGCAAAGGTGACGGCGGTGCGGTTGGCGCGCGAAAGCCGGATCTGCCGCAAGAGCAGCACGGCTTCATCCCCGAGGAGCAGATCGACGATTACGGCCTCAAACTTCTGTTTATCCAAGAGGCTGGCCGCAACCACTCCGTCCTCGCAGAACTCCGGCAGGATGGCAAGCGGGTGCAGGGATTCGAGGATTAATTGGCGGGTTGGTAGGTCTTTGCAGAACACCAACGCGGTGCCGGCGGCGGCCGATTTTGGGAGGATCTGAATCATTTTCCACTTCCTGCACTTCCTGGTCTGGGACTGCAATCGGTCTCGGGCCGTCTCGGATTTCGGGATGGCTCGCTCCGCGCCACTTGCAGGAGCACCACCAGCAGCGCTCCACTGGCGGAACTAAATAAAGCAAGTCCTAGAACCAGTAGATAATTCACGGTCTGTACTCCCTATCGGCCGCCGGAAGCTAAGGCTTGAGCCGCTGTAACGTCAGACTGACCGCGACCGGGTTTAGTGTCAATGGAATTGGTGACAGGGAACAGGATAAGTTACTAAGTTATTTTCTGTACTTAGTAAGAATGTACTTAGTAAGTTCATAAGTTGGAATTTGCACTTGCGGCGGGGGGCGGCGGCGGGCCTTGATTCGGTTTTTCGGAGGTTTTTGATGCAATCGGGAGGGCCGCCGTTGGGGTGAAGGGCTCGGCTGTTGTTTACTCTTGTGCTATGAGCACTTTAGCTGTTGACCTTAATCCCTGTGAATGAGGTATGCTCAGTGCAAGCGGTTCCCTTACACGGAGAGTGAATGGCTGATCTAGATGCGGTTCTAGAGCAGTTGCAGAAAGAACGCAAACGTGCGGTGGGCGAGCTAAGACAACTGGAGAAAGTGATTGCGGAACTCAGCAAGGTGACGGCAAGAAGTTTACAGGCCTCTTATAGTTCCGGCAAACGCATGAAACGCCAATTGTCCGCTTCGGCCCGAGAGCGCATCGCGGCCGCGCAGAGAGCGCGCTGGGCGAAGGTGCGTGCGCAGTCCAAACAAGCGTCGTAAGCACGGCGCAGTCGGCGAGAAAGATCTTGGGTCGTGGGTCGGTTTGCTGGAAACAAAAACAGATGAACCATTAAGGACACAAAGGTACACGAAGGAAAACGCTGAAACTGACAGCCTTCGTGATACTTTGTGCCCTTCGTGTTTGGTTTCGCGCCTGTTCGCCCTTTCAAACTGACCCACTACCGGATCTTGGAATTCCCGCCTACCCGGCTTTTCTTTGACGAAATTTGCTAGAACCAGTCTCATAAATACGTGAGGACTGGAAATGGTGCATTCTGTAGGTCGCTCTGTGCGACTCCCCACGCACCATGGCAGGACTCTGCGGGTTGATCGACCATCCTCGCGGGTTGTGGAGAAGCGCGTCGACGCCCGTTACGATAAATGCGGCGCATCCCGGTGGCTCCTGATCTCTTCCTGATTGCGTCCGCCTGCGGTTTCCCCATCTTTACTCTGGGAGGATTTTGATGAAGCCTTTGCACTGTGTTCTCTCTGTTGTGCTTGCGTTTGGCGGTCCTGGCGCGCAGACGCATGTCTGGCAGCCGTCGGCGGGGCATACGCAAGTGGCAATATGGCCGGGCACGCCGTCCGATGCACATCCCGTTCCGGGAACGGAATATGTCGAGACGACAAAAGACGAAATGGTGGCCGGCAAGCCGTATGTTTGGGCTAGTAACATCACGAGGCCCACGATGACGGTCTATTCGCCAAAAGGAAATAATACGGGCGTCGGGGTGATCGTGTTTCCCGGCGGCGGCTTCGCGGGGTTGGCAATCGACTTGGAAGGCACGGAGGTGTGTGACTGGCTGACCTCCGAGGGGATCACCTGCGTGCTGCTCAAATATCGCGTGCCGGGCCTTCCGTATGACTGGCGCTGCAAGTGCCAGCCCAACGATCTTGCGACCTCGACGCTGGCGCTGGAGGACGCGCAGAGAACGATAAGGCTGGCACGATTCCATGCGGCGGAATGGCACATTGATCCGCACAAAATTGGAGTGCTCGGATTTTCGGCGGGCGGGTATTTGGTGGCGGAAATCAGCACGCAATTTAGACGGCGACTGTACGCGTCTGTCGATGCAGCTGACAGAGAAAGCTGCCGGCCGGATTTTGCAGTGGGTGTTTATCCGGGGCATTTACGGGTTGGCACTCATGCTTACAAACTGAATCCAAACGTTCCGGTCACGCAGCAGACGCCGCCAACGTTTTTGGTGCAGGCGGAGGACGACAATGTGGACGGGGTAAACCAATCAGTCGCTTACTACATTGCGCTGAAGAACGCGGGGGTTCCCGTGGAGATGCATTTGTACGCGCAGGGCGGGCATGCGTTCGGGCTGCGGCGCACGAAGTTTCCAATAACCGGATGGCCTCAGTTGGTGGAGACGTGGCTGAGGACGATTCGGATGATTTCGGAATAGGTACTCCTGGGATCGCGTACCACGAAGCGGGTCTGGATGCAGTTTCATAAATGCCTGAGCAAGATGTGAAGGCAGGCGAGTTGAACAAAGCCGAGGAAGTTCTCGATGTGGTATTCCCATCGGGTGACGAGGCGGCGGAAGTGGTGCATCCAAGCGAAGAGCCATTCCACTCTCCAGCGCCGAACGATAGCGGCATAGCTTGCGTCCGTCCTGAGTCTGACTTCGGCGCTGTCGGTTCGGCGCAATCAGTTCGATGTCGTATTCGTCAGCGAGTTTTTTGTCGAGCGCGTCGGAGTCGTAGCAGCGATAGCGACGATCTTCGTGCCCTTGCCGCGACGGGTAGGGCCGACGGCGAAGCCCCCTTTTTGGCGCTCGCGAAGGTTGCATCGACGAACGCCTCGTCCAAGTTCAACTGGCCGCGCTCATATTAGCGCTGCGCCAGTCGCCGCAATGCCACCTCCAGCTTCCCGCTTCGCACCCACTGCTGGAATCGGCGGTGGCAGGTTTGGAACGGTGGGTATCTCTCCGGTAGTTCGCGCCATTGCGCGCCGGTGCCCAAGACCCACAACACACCATGCAACACGGCACGTGTATCGTGCCACGGACGACCGCGCCCATCTGGCCGACGCCGCGGTCGCAGCACCGGTTCCACTAATTTCCACTGTTCGTCGCTCAGCTCCCAACGGCCACGCATCGGCACTTTCGGAGATCAGCAGAGCGTGTCCAGAATGCTACCAAGATGGCCTTCACCCATTTATGAGACTGGTTCTAGCG
>CAWEDF010000027.1:0-32666 GCA_963807655.1 uncultured Acidobacteriaceae bacterium
CGGCAATTCCCGGTTTTGTCATTCCTCATCGGGCTGAAAGCCCGATGAGGAATCTGCTGTCCGCCTGCGCCACCACGACTCGTATAATTGATGGGCTTCCGCCGTGCCGCCATAGCCCAGTTAAGCAGTTCTCGCGGGCGCGCAAACGCACTGAGTAATCACGCGCGTTCAATTTGCTGAGACCCTGCGAATAGGGCAAGGGGGGAGGGAGAATCGCGACCCCGCTATACAGCACCGGTCTGCCAATCGGGAAGCACGTTTGGACGACTCCGGGATATTCCCTTGACTTCAATTCCCAAACGGGCGATCCTATTTCTTGAGGCACTTGTTCTTTGATATGCGAATAGCAGTGAGATATAAGTCCCATGAATGCAATATTTTGCAAATCGGTCGCTGATTCTAAACGACTTAGCCGATAAACAAGATCTAACTCCTTTGTTTGTAATATTTTACGGGTAAGCTATTTGTTTCCAATATCTTAGCCGGATCCGCACCATGTCAACAACCCGTAACCTATTGATTCTAGATATTTTAGTTAGCGGGGTACGCATCTTTTCTTGATCTGGGATCTGATCCGCAAAAGCTCTCATGCCAGAGAAACCGGACGCCAATATAAACGACATCCTAGCCCGGCAACAGTTCGACCTCGACCGACTGAAGGAAGCATTCGGCTTACTCGGCATCACAGCCTGCTCCCGCTGCAAGAAGTTCTATCGCCGCACCGATCCTGGCGCCCTCTTCGATGCCGGCGAACTCGTCTGTTACGGCTGCATTCACCAATGGTGGCCGCAGCGCTCCCTGCAACTCAGCACCAAAGACCGCGAGAATCTCGAAGCCAAGCTGGTCTTCTGGCTGCGCGACTACCATCAGGCCGAGACCTTCAAGGACCCGGCCAAGCTCCCCGACCCTTCAGTTCACGAATTGCACATTATTGCCAACTGCCTGGAATGCCACGGAACAGGAAAGTCACTGGGCCAGGACCACTGCCGCTTTTGCGAAGATCGCGGCACCGTCTGGGTGATCGTTTCCAAGAAGCAGGCCTAGCGCTCTCAGTTCTCAGTTCTCAGTTCTCAGTTCTCAGTTCTCAGTTCTCAGTTCTCAGTTCTCAGTTCTCAGAGAAAGCGAAGGCTCGTCCATCGGCAGGGTTGCCCAGCGATGGAAGCGACTCGGACGACCCATCGATCAATCCATTCGCGGAGAAACCAGGAAGCAAAACCTAGAAGCGGAAGGTAAGAGAACTAGAAACTAGAAAGAGACTAGAAACTGAGAACTGAGAACTGAGACAAAATAAAGAGTTCCGAGGTGGTGTTGTGTCCATTCGTCTCAGCCAGTAGCTCGCGTTAGACCCTTGCTTGACCTGCTCTCGCTGCTTCCCTTGCGGGGCCGCTGCGCGCGATCTTCGCTCGGGCTCCGGGCTTACCGCCAACTGGACAAACCTACCCAACGCCTCGGAACTCTGTCTTGCCTTCGACTGGGTTTCCCGTTCGTCTCGACCAGCGCTTTGCTATAGACCCTTGCTTGCCTTCCCTCCCCATTTTGCAATGTTGAGGGTGACTCAGCTTGAGCCCCGGACGCCGCACCAACCGGAAAAACTTAAGAAACTGTCAAAGAACGATTCCCTTTTTACTCTTTCTAATTCTGCCGTCAACAAAAACTGCACGCCTCTATCTGATTTATTTTCAATCGAGTGCAGGCCGTCCACAGGCGGGTGACCGGATTTTGTGCAGTTTCGCCAGGGAATTCCGCGCAGAAGGCGTGCGGGGCACGGGTTTTCGCGATCCAGAGCCGGTCCGGCACCGTGTACTGCGGATTTTGCACCTGCTCCGCCAGCTGTGAAAATCCGGGGAAAGCCGCACCGGGAAGGGAATCTCGAAAATCCAGAGACCTTAAGGATTTCGTAGCGTGCGCCGCAAAATCGAGTATGCTTGGCTAGAACATGACTTGCCAAGGCTTAATTCCTTGACAACCCGGATAAGTCTGCTTAAAGTTCGAGAAAAGCTGGTCGAACCTACAACTGATTTACAGGTGCCCTGTCTATGAAGAACGTTTACGAGGTTTTAAGGCAGAAAGAGATGGAGCTGACCCGGTTGGAAAAAGAAGTGGAAGCATTGCGCTTGGTGGCTCCCTTGCTGTCCGAAGGAACGGAAATGAACTCGGACATGGTGAAACCGGCACTGGCCACCGCTGTGAACGGACCCCAGCAGCCGATCCGCATCCCGGCGCCTCCAGTGGTCCCGGCGGCGCAGCCGGTCCGCGCAGCAGGATGGGACGACGCCGCCAAGCGCTGGCCGTGACCCTTCGCGACGGCCTTCGCCTCTCGCGCTCCCTCCGCCTTTCCATTTCCGGGCGACGCAGTAGCTTGCCCTGAACTGCGGAAGGATTTTGTTTTCTCTCTCCACCTCGCTCGCCCAGTTGGAGAACGCCATGAATCTTCTAGACAAAGTTCTCTCGGGTAAGCCCAGCCGGGCTGACTTCGCCGAGATGATAGTGCAGGCCCTTCACAAGGCCGGCATCAATGCCGGCATCAATAAAGAAAAAATCGATCAGTCCGGAAGCGATTTTTCCCTCAAGCTGCCCGGCGGAGCCACAATTTTTCTCGGCAACGTCTACGCCAACTTCTGCACCGCCCCTCGCAGCGCCCGTCAGTCCCTACTCTCGGACTTCATTACGGCCGCGGCTTCCATCCCTGACCTGCCTTCGATTCCCTCCGACTTCGTGACCGTGAAACCCAGCCTCATGCCCATAATCCGCGATGCCGCCTACTTCAGCATGATTCAGCTCCTGAACCGCAAGAACAAGAATGATCAAGGAGTAGACGTCGTGCTCAAGAATCTTGCCGGCGGACTGGCGGTCGGGCTCGGCTTTGACACCAAACGCAACATCACCTCCATCAATCGCGATGTCTTTGAGCAGTGGGGGGTGAGCCCTGAGGAAGCGTTCAAGGCCGCCAAGGATAATCTCTGGGAGCGGACCGATCCTAATCGTTTTGCCGGCCGAAACGGCGTCTACTGGGGAGAGTGGGCCGACTCCTACGACAGTTCGCGCATCTTGCTGACGGAACTAATCTATCGTCTCTCGATCGACGGTGATCCGATTGCGTTCGTGCCGAGCCGCGACCAACTCGTGGTGACCGGTACCAACAATTCGGCCGGACTCGCCGCCATCTTGGAGGGCGGAATGGAAAATCACTTCAACCAGGGCCATCCCCTCTCGCCCGACCTCTACGTGCTGGTCGACGGGACCTGGAACGTCTATGTCCCCGAAGATAAATCTCTCCGGGAAATGTGGATGAAGATCAAGCGGCGGCGCGATGCCATCGACTACTCTGAGCAGCAAAAGCTTCTGAATGAAATTCACGAGATAGAAGATATCGACATTTTCCTGGCCAGCTACAAGGTCTACGAACGCAAAGATGGATTCGCGTACAGCGCCTGCGTTTGGACCAACGGGATTGACAGTTCCCTGCCCCGATCGGAAAACATTGCCTTCATGGCAGACGTTGAGAACCCCGATTATTTTGTAGTTCCCTGGGAAGCAGTCGCGGCTGTGGTTGGAAATCTGCTGGAACTGGAAACGGATTTGGCGCCGGTTCGTTACCGGGCCCGCCAATTCCCCAGCGAAGAGCAACTAGCGAAACTGCGCCCGCTGGCGATTTGAGTCAGAACTTGAAAGGGCGCAACTTCAACCCGCACCGCAAAAGCCAGCAGCTTCTCAACTTTGTCATTCCGCGCGCAGCCGGACCCTGGGCGAAGCCGAAGGGGACGGCGGAGTCGAGGGCCTGCCCTGAGCGAAGCCGAAGGGAACCTGCTGTCGCCTGCACACCACTGTTCCCGGGTGGAGAACAAATGCGAAGGGCACGACTTCAGTCGCGCCGTAAACTACGTCCCAACAATCTCCTGCAGGGCCCCCAGCAGCCCATCCACTTCCCCGGCAGTGTTGTAGTGCACGAGACCAATGCGCAGGAACCCTCCCGTTTTTTCCACGTCAAGCCGCTCGGTCAGGTTGAGTGCGTAGTAGTTTCCGTCCCAGGTGAAGAAGCCGCGATCCCCCAGTTTGGTGGCGAGCGCGAGTGGAGTCTGGTCCGCGGTTTGGTTGATGACGCGCACCGCGAGGGTAGGACATCGCCAACCAAAGCAATCGGGATCGGTAATGCCATAGATCTTTAGCTGCGGAATTTCGGAAAGCCCGGCAATCAGGCGATTCATCAGTGCATGTTCATGACGATGAATCGATTCGAATGCCGCGATGATGGCGGCACGACGCGTGGCCGCTTCGGGCTGCACGTGAAGATGCGTGCGGCGGCCGAGGTCGGCAATGTAATCAACGCAAGCGGTGATGCCGGCGATGCACTCATGGTTGAGCGTGCCCCACTCCCAGCGCAGCGGGACTGCGTCGGTAAGGGGGCGAATCTTGTAAGGCCGCAGCCGCGCCAAATGCTCGCGCTTGCCGTACAGCACGCCCATGTGCGGGCCATAGAACTTGTACGTGGAGCAGACCAGAAAATCGCAGTCAAGCGCAGCAACGTCGATCAGGCCGTGCGGAGCGTAGTGTACCGCGTCGACGTAGGCCAGCGCTCCGAAACTGTGCGCCAGACGGACGATCTCCTTGACCGGATTGATGGTTCCCACCGCATTCGATGCGTAGCCGATGGCGACGAGTTTGGTTTTGGAATTGATCTTCGCAGCGAGATCTTCGACGTCGAGAGTGCAGTCTTCCGGATGGATCTCAACCCAGCGAATTGTCACGCCTCTTTCTTCGAGCGCGATCCAGGGCGAAACGTTGGCGTCGTGATCGAGCCGCGTGACGAGAATCTCATCGCCGGGGCCAAGGTCGCGGCCAATCGCCCGTGACATGGCATAGGTCAGCGTCGTCATGTTCTGGCCGAAGACGATTTCATCAGCGCCGCAGTTGAGAAAGTCAGCCATGGCGGCGCGAGCATCGGCGAGCATCGCGTCGGTACGGCGGCTAGTTGCGTAGGCCCCGCAAGTGTTGGCGTTGTCGCGGCGCAGGTAGTCGGAGATGGCGTCAATCACTCGCTGCGGAACTTGCGTACCGCCAGGGCCGTCGAGGAAGACGGCAGGATGTCCGTTGACGGTTTGTGCTAGCTCGGGGAATTGGGCGCGGACCCAGGCGATATCGAGGGCGGCGGAGCGTGCGGTTTCAGTCGTCGGCATGGTGGCTATTCATTTCTATCACGCCGACGGAACAACCCGTCCGCCGGTTACGTTTCTTGGGAAGGGACGTCTTAGACTTTAGCGGAGGCCCGGATGAGTGGACATGAATCATTGAGATTTTTCGCAGCGGCATGCAAGCGTGTCTGTGCGGCTGCGATCAGCATTTGCATCGTGGCCGGCGCCGCGCAACCCGCGCCTAAGCAGCCCGGCGAACTCGTCGATCTGGGCGGCCACAAGCTCCACGTGAATTGCGCCGGCAAGGGCAGCCCGACGGTTGTGGTGGAAAACGGGCTGGGAGATTTCTCCTTCGACTGGATTCTGGTGCAGACCCAGGTTGCCGCCTTCACCCGCATCTGCGCCTACGACCGCGCTGGATATGCCTGGAGCGATCCCGCACCCAAGCCCCGCACCTTTGCTCAGTTGAATCTCGAATTGCGCGATGCCTTGGCCAAGCTCGGAGAGCACGGCCCGTTCGTACTCGTGGGTCACTCGTTTGGTGGGCCGGTCGTAAGAAATTTTGCCGTCGCTTATGCGCACGAGGTCGTAGGATTGATTTTGGTGGACGCATCGTTCGAAGGCCAACGCGTTGGCATCGGTGGTAAAGCGACGATGCGGCTGGGCGACGACGCGAAAGGCAAGAGCATTCCGCCACCGCACGAGGAGATGAACGAATCGGACAGGGCCGCACCTCGCTCGGACCCTTCCCCGCCACAGCACCAGGCACTCGACGCGATGTATAACGTTCTGCCGCTGGCACAGCAGAAATGGCAACTCTGGGCCCAGACACTGCCTCAAATTGAGGACGCAGAAAACAGCCAGCGCGAATGGTCTGGGGAGTACTTCGCGAAGTGGCAGGCTACACCCCAGACGGGGATCTTAGGACCGATTCCGCTGATTGTGCTGACCCGCGCCGAGGGAGGTTACGACAACGATCTCGATATCCCTGCGGCGCAATTGGAGAAAGAACGCAAGGAAGGACAAGCGAAACTAACGCAACTCTCTACCAACAGCAAACAAATCATTGTTCACAGCGGGCACAACATGGAACTTGAGGCGCCTGGGGAAGTGAGCGCGGCGATCCGTCAGGTTGTGGATGCAGTCCGGCGGCACAGCAAACTATGAGCGCCCCCAGCAGAGGCTGTAGGTGTGAATGCGGATCCTTCGCTTACCCCATTACCGTCGTGTGGTCCGGCTTAATCTTGTAAATCACGCGCACCTCGCCGGGCTGGCCATAGGGATACTTGTCGACCCCGAGATATTTTTTGGCCAGCTTGTCGATGCTGGCGCTGGCGCCATCTTCCGTGATCTCGACCACGCGGCCTCGAATCTCAAGGTAGCGGTAAGGATTCTCCGGGTCCACCAAGGTCATGGCCACGCGCGGATCGCGGCGCACGTTCTTATCTTTCTGCCGTCCCTTGGCCGAGTTGAAGATCACGTGTTCGCCATCAAAGTCGCACCACACCGGCGTGACCTGCGGCCGCCCGTCGGGCATCAGCGTGCCCAGGTTGGCGAAGGCCCGCTTCTCAAACAAATCGCGATATTTCTCGGGGATAACTTCCGGCATAAAGCCTCCTCGCGGGTGTGCAATGAATTGACATGACATTATAGATCGAAGAAGCAACAAATCGGAGCGGCACGAAAATGCTCATGTGGAGACAGCCGCCCTTCGCAAGCTCAGGGGCAGGCTCTCGGCTGTCTCGCCGAGCGAAGTGAGGCGGCTCTTCGTCAAGGCTGGCAAAATGTGGCTCATCCCCCGTATTCTTTCAAACCATGACCACCACAAACCAGAAAGACCCCGGCCGCGCGCGGCGGGCGAATGACCGTTTGCCCAGGTTCGTGATTCCGGTGCTGCTGATTCTCATCACTGCCGCGCTGGCTCCGGCGCAAACCGCGAAATATCCACAGACCATCGTCTTCATGAGCGACTTCGGCGTAGTAGACGACTCCGTTGCCATCTGCCGCGGCGTCATGTATTCGATCATGCCGGAAGTGCGCATCGTCGACCTCACGCATCATGTGACGCCGTTTTCCATCCTCGATGGCGCGCGCTTTCTTTATGGCGCCACGCCTTACTATCCCGCGGGCACGGTCTTCGTGGTCGTCATCGACCCCACGGTGGGCAGCACGCGCAAAGCGATCGTCGCCAAGTCGAAACGCGGACAATATTTCGTGCTGCCCGATAACGGCCTGCTCACCTTGGTCGAGCAGCGCGACGGCATCGAAGGCGTGCACGAGATCACAAACACAGATTGGATGATCGGCACCAGGCTGTCATCAACATTCCACGGGCGCGACATTTTTTCTCCTGTTGGCGCGCACGTGGCGCGCGGCGACGATTGGACGAAGGTAGGCCCGGAGATGCCCGTGGCATCGCTGGTGCACCTCGAATTGAAGGCAGCGCGGCTCGACGATCGCGGCGTGACGGCGGAAGTAATTGCCACCGACGGTCCATTCGGCAATCTCGTAACCAACCTCGACGCGGAAGATTTCCTGACGCTCGGCTACCAGCGCGGCCAGGAGGTTCCGGTGAAAGTCGGCAGCAAAGAAATGAAGATCAAGTTCGTGCGGACCTTCAGCGACGTGGTACTCAAGCATCCGCTGCTCTATATCGATTCGCGCGGACATCTCGGCCTGGCCGTGAATCAGGGAAGCTTTTCCGCGGCGTACGGAGTGACTCCGCCGGTGGAATTATTTATTCCCCGGGCGCGGAAGTAAGACTTGTCATTCCGAGCGAAGCGAGGGACTTATCATCGCAAGCGAAACGAGGGATGACAACAATTAGTGCGCAGCCATTCCTAAATCGTGCTGCACCCGCGGCAACACAGCGCGCAGCAACGCCTCAAAGCTGGTCTTGACGCGCTCGCCGGTTTCCATCACTTCCTGGTGCGAGAGCGGCTGATCGAGAATCCCGGCCGCCATGTTGGTGACGCACGAGATCGCGAGCACCTTGATTCCCATGTGACGCGCCGCGATCACCTCGAACACAGTCGACATGCCAACCAGGTCGGCGCCGATGGTTCGCAGATACCGAATCTCGGCGGGCGTCTCGTAACTGGGTCCGAGCAGCGCCGCATAAACGCCTTCGTGCAACGTCATTCCCAGCTTGCCCGCTTCTTCCCGCGCCAGCTCGCGATAGCATTTCTCATAAGGATGCGTCATGTCAGGAAAGCGCACGCCGAAACGGTCATCATTCGCGCCCACTAGAGGATTCGCTCCCTGCAGATTGATGTGGTCGCGGATCAGCACAAGCGCGCCCTGCTGATAATTCGGATTGATCCCGCCCGCCGCGTTGGTCAGGATGACGGCGCGAATTCCCATGCGCCCGAACACGCGCATGGGAAACGCGATTTCCTGCGCCGAATATCCTTCATAAAGATGCACGCGGCCCTGCATCGCAGCCACCGGGACAGCGCCCGCTTTGCCGATCACCATCTGTCCAGCGTGGCCGGTGGCGGTCGATCGCGGGAAGGCAGGGATCTCGGCGTAAGCGATGCGCGCCGCGTCCGCGAGAGAATCCGCAAACCCGCCGAGGCCGGAACCCAACACCAGACCAATCTGCGGACGCAGAGTAATTTGCCGCAAAATAAATTGCGCGGATTTCTCGGCGTGTATGAATTGATCTTCCATGGGGTGAGGATTACAAATCGTCATCCACCAGAAATCGCCCGTGCCCGTTGCGCTCCAGCCAATCATATAAGAAGGTTTGATAAAGATAAGACGCCACGATTTCCTCTCCCAGTTCGTGCGTCTCTGTGCAAACAAAGGGCAAACGCAAGCCCACCAACACTGCGATCAGTGACTGCGTAATCCGGTTCGGGTTGCCGCGACCGTAGGGATAGGCGCTCTTGATCTGGCTCAGCGGCGCGGTGATGACGAGCAGGCTGTGAGGAAGTTCGCTCATGCGCCGGAGGCGTTTCACAAAGGCGGCTCGATTCTCGGTGAAAGAGCTGACCAAGTCAGAAAGATCTTTGCGCTCGACCACGCACGACCCTTCCATCCCGGCTACGCTGTAATCGCCGAGCGCCAGGGCGCGCATTTCGACCCCGGCAAACCAGCCTTTGAACCGCCGGAACGAGAGCGGAATCTGCTCTCGGGTGTCGACCACTACGACCGGCAGCGGAGTGCGCAGTTGCGTTCCGCCGCGCTCGGCCAGCACCGGCACGATAGGATGGGAAACAGGCGATGCGCTCATCTGCCATTCGAGGGGCGAGGCGATCAAAGTTCGCGGCTTGCGTGGCATTCGCCTCCAGATAGCGCCGCCGTCCCGGCGGCTGTCGTGGAGGCGTCCCGCCTCCACTGCTGTCACCAAGATTCAATCGCTACAGCCGGCAGCCTGTCTTGAGCGAAGCCGAAGGAATGCCGGCGCTACGTTTTAATATTTCTTCTCGAACTTCGCGAACTCACCTTCCAGTTTCCACTGCAAGTCAGCGCGTTCGCTGGCAGCCAGAAACTGCTCGCACGCCGCCGAAGGCTTCTTCGCGCCCGCCGCATCGCCTGCGCATGCCGGCGAAACACGAAACACAAGTTTCGTGTCCGTCCACAAGCTTTGACCCGGCAGAAAGCTGTGCTCCAGACTCTGCCGCGCCATGCGCTTCAAATCCGTATAAGACAAGTGATAACTCTCAACTGCGCGCAAATATTCATGCGTCATGTCAGACCGCGACACGCCCTCGTCATCCGTCGCGAGCGCTACCGGAACGCTGTGCTTCATGTAAACCGGCAGCGGATGTTCATCCCCGCTCACGCCCAGAATCATGTCATTCGAGGTCAGCGAGATTTCCACCAGCACATTGCGCTCCGCCATTTCATGCAGCAAGCCGATGGGATCTTTCTCGTTCATCACAGAAACCCCGTGGCCGATGCGCTCGGCATGGCCGCGTTCGACCGACGCGCGAATATGAAACGTTAAATCCTCCGGCGGCACCAGTCCCATGGCTAGCTCGCCTGCATGCAGCGTGATGTGCACCTTAGGATAAACGCCGTGCAGATAATCGATCATGGCCATGTGCTCGTTAAAGTCGTGGAGAGGCACATACCAGTCTTCCGGCATCACCAGATTCAGCCCCACAAATCGCGGATCAGAGGACGCCAGCTCAAATCCCAGCAGAATCTGCGCGAACACAATCTCATGCGGCAAACCGCGCAGCACCTGATAAAGATAGCGCACGGTCACATCGCATCCAGGCGCAGCTTTTGCGGTGCCGCACTCTAGAATCTCTTTGGCCTTGGCGTCGTCAGCGGCGAGCCGCTTGCTGGTTTCCGCAGCCACGTCTTTCAAACCGGTATTCAGCAAGGCTTCCCGCATCTTGGCGAAATCCCGGTTCCATTCGACTCTCCACTCGACTTTCTCTGCCAGTTGCTTCGCGGCTCCTCCGTCGGCGGTGTGCATGAACTCGACATATTGCAGATGATCCATGCCCGCACGATTCGTAGACGCGGCAATTCCCTCCGCCACATGAGTGTGCGAGGCCAGCCCGAATTTCTCGAACGCTGCGAAGAAATGATCGTGGCCCGATTCGTCGCCCGGTTTCCAGTTGCGCATCGACCAGGCGTCAATCATCTGGTTGTAAAGCACGTGATCGCCATAGCTGCACCGGGCCGCCGGCTTGGCCGTGTAGTTCTCGCAGGAGTCGCAAGGTGGTGCGATCAGCCGCGACGACGTCCGGTCCACGCATAGCCCGCCGGATGCCGCGAAATCCACCAGATCTTCGGCATAGATCGCGCCATCCAGATGATTGTGCAGATCTCCACCCTTGGGCAGGTCGCGCACAAAAGCCAGCAATAACGGCGGCTGCTTCCGTACCGACTCCATGTAGCGGGAGGTGCGCTGCTCCGCACTCTGGGCGGCGGCCAACCCGCTCAGCAGCAGCACCAGCCAGCAATGGCGCAGGACCCCGCGCATGGTTCGTGCCATGGTTAACCCTCCCGGATGGAAAACTTGAAAGTCAGGAAAGGAATTGTAATCTGTCGCAGGACGGCATTCACGGAAAAGAATCGGAGTACAGAGAAAACGATCTGGCAATCGCAAGTTTTCGCTAAGCTACGGAACGCGCTGGCCGCGCCACTGCTTCTCTTCGCATTCCACGCAGAACGTGCGCTCCTGCGATACCGGAAAGCCACAAGCCTTGCATTTCTGCAGATTTCTCAACTCCGCAGGCACAGGAATCGGCTCAGGGGCCTCAGCGGCGCGGCCGACGCCGGACTGCAGAGCGGCCGACCAGAAAAGGGGCTTCTTAGAAGCCAGTTCAGGCTCCGCCTTTTGCACCACGGCCTCTTCCAGCACGGCCTTTTCCGGTTCCCGGAGAGGAGTTTCTTCCTCTGGCACCACGGTCGCCAAATCCGCACCGGTAGCAACCCGAGCAGATTTCACCGGCAAAGTCTCGGCCACTACCGCATCTGACAGCGGCGCGTCCACACCCGATTCCAACACCGCGGGTAGACTCTGCGCTGCCTCCGCGTGCTTCACCGCGGTCTCCACCATTTCTCCTAGGCGCTGCAGAGCGGAGAGATCACGCTCCTCAAAAGCGTGAGGCTTGCCTGAAAAAAGCTCGAACACGCCGAGCACCCGCTGTTCACTCACGATCGGCATCACCACCACCGACGCAATGCCCAACTGCCGGCAGCCTTCGCGATTCACGCGCGGGTCAGTCTCGGTATCGTCACAACGCAGGGCCTGGCGCGTGCGCACGCTTTCCCCCGAAAGCCCATATTCCATGGAGAGCAGTGCGCCCAACTCAGGCGCGTTCGGTCCCGAGCTGGCCCGGCACAGCATGTCGGCGTGTTCGGCGCGGCGCAGGGCAATCGCAGCCCCACTGGCTCCGGTAATGTATTGGGCGCGCTCGGCGAGCAATTGCAGCGCGGCATCAAGATCGCGCTGGGCGATATTGGCCAGCGACTGCCCGTCATCCTCGCCCGGAACGCGGGGCTCGGCCTCCAAAGACTGGGGCGGATGCGCGTTGGCAGCGGCAATCCTAGCTGCGGCGATGCTGTCGGCAATTGAGCTGTGATCCATGACCCGCGTCAGTAATTGGAGTCTCGCTCGCAGAGGGGACGGTGTCAAGAGACGAGCTTGGGTCTCAGGTCCTTGGGGTCTTAGATCATAGGGTCTTGGGTTCGCGAGCACAGGCGCATCCTGCTCGGCGCCTGATACCCAACACTTAATAGACCCGATTCCCGCTCCCGCACCGCCGTATTCGCCAACTGGTTCGCCTCGGCATTATCCTCGCGCGGCACATGAGAAATGGAAAAACTAAGAGCGCGCGCCAGCTTCCGGCAAGTCCAATGCAATGAATAGAGGCGCGAGCTGCGGCAGATGTACTCGCCCCGCATCTGGCGGACCACCACCTGCGAATCCGAGTAAACGTGCAACGCCTTGGCCTTCAGGGAGAGAGCGCACTGCAGCGCTTCCATCAGAGCGACATATTCCGCAACATTGTTATCCTGGTGCCCGATCCACCTGGAGATGCGGATAGGCCCGCTCTCGCAGCCGTCGATCACCACCCCAATACCCGATGGCCCTGGATTGCCCAGAGAACCACCGTCCACATAGGCCACGAGTTCTGACATCACGAATTCTTTTGTACTGTTAGCAAGATGCGCCGAGAATGTTTGGGCGTCAAGATCAATCTTTGGTTCTGACTGTGGATTTCTGCCGCTTTCGCAATTTGTGAAAGTCTTGTGTAAAAGCAGTCCCGAATTGGGAACGCCTTTTCCTAAGCTTCGCCTATGCAACAAGTTGCAATCTCTGTTATTCACAGGACGAATCCAGTGGATTGCACCAATAGTTTGCGTTGACTTTTATGAACACTCTGTTAAGGTTGCATCCGTCGACGGTTGAAAGGGACAGCGAAATAAAACTTGCTGACCCGAAGTAGACTGGGTGATCAGTCAGGCGGGGCAACCTGCAAGACAGCCGGACCTGAAAAAACCGACGGCTCTGCGAGGGGCAGTTGGGGTTCGGGACTGTGAAAACAGTGATCGCATCAAGGGGCTGTGACGGTACATGCGTCCACGCTGTTGGCTCCCTCGCAGGAGGCGGCGGCTAGAGCATAACCAATGTCACGGCCCTTTCAATTTTCTCCCCACCTTTGCTTCTTCCCAGAACTGATATCCTCTCCTCCCAAATGAAACCGTCCATACCTCGTGTTGTTTTCGCTCTTGTCCTTGCCCTCTGTTTCACTTACCTGCCTGCCTCTTGCCAGGAGGAAAAGACCGCTGCGCCCGGCCACTATCTGTTTGCCTGGACCGGCGACGCTGCGAAAAAGGGTAATGACTTTCTCGCAGTAATCGACGCCGACCCGTCATCGCGATCGTATGGCCGCCTCGTGACTACGCTTGTCACAGACCAGCAGACCAAGCTCGTTCATCACACGGAATATGGAATGCCCGCCAGCGGCATGCTGTTTGCTAACGATCACGAGGCCGGCCGGACTTTCATCTTCGACGTGCGGGACCCGCTCCATCCCAAGGTTGCGGCTTCGTTCACCGATATGGCCGGTTATATGCATCCTCACTCCTACTTGCGTCTCCCAAACGGCAATGTGCTGGCCACTTTTCAGCATGCGCATGACAGCATGAATCCTGAAGCGCTAGGCAAGCACGGGGGCCTGGTCGAAATCGACGACACCGGGAAGGTTATCCGCTCTGCCAGCAGCGCTGATCCTGCACTTCCTGATGCGCTGCTCACTTCTTACAGCCTCGCCGTCCTTCCCGGACTCGATCGCGTGGTTTCCACCAATTCGGCCATGGACGATGAAGATGTGTTTCGCGGATTGACCTACCAGATCTGGCGCCTTTCCGATCTTAAGCTGTTAAAGACTGTGTACTTTGATGAGGGCAGCAACCACTACGGCCAGATCAGCCCGGAAGAACCGAGGCTCGCTCCCGACGGATCAATTTTCGTGCAAACCTTAGCATGCGGCCTCGAGCGCATCACCGGCGTTGACAAAGACGAACCTAAATCGCAGTTGGTTTATTCGTTTCCAGCAGGGTTCTGCGGCGTACCTACTATTGTGGGGCACTATTTACTGCAAAGCGTTTCATACCTGCACACCGTAATCGTGCTCGACATTGCCAATGGAGCAAAGCCAGTGGAGGTCTCAAGGGTTAAGATTGACGACAACTTCTATCCTCACTGGACCGGGTGGGATCCAAAAACGAATCGCGTTGTAGTGACGACAGGCGGGACGGGCGATCCCCGGCTTTACATGTTAAAATTCGATTCCGCGAGCGGAGCGATTTCCCTGGATGAAGCTTTCCACGATTCTGACGGAAAACCTGGCGTCAACTTCTCCAACCGCGACTGGCCGCACGGCTGGAAGGGATCAGGCGTGCCACACGGAGTCGTTTTCTCGCGCTAAGCCCGGATAAGAGTCGGATATTCCCAGCTCTTCTCCGCGTCCTCCGCGGCTTTTCTTCGCGACCTCCGCGTTAGAAGCTTTAGGATGTTGCCATTTTGTGGGCGTGAGAGGAAGCTGCCTAAGCCGCGACCTCGCCCGCAATCATTTCATCCACATAGCACCAGATCCACTCTTCTCCCGGCTCGATCGAGCGCATCACAGGATGCCCGACATGCTTAAAATGTTTCGTCGCGTGTTTGTTCTTCGAAGAATCGCAGCAGCCCACGTTCCCGCATAACATGCACATCCGCAGGTGAACCCATGTGTCGCCGAGTTTCACGCACTCTTCACAAACATGCGTGTCAGTAGTCGTGATCTTGATCTGATCCAGATGCTTGCATTTCTTCGCCATTTCTATCTCCCTATGATTCGTCGGTCAAGCTCGTTCCAGTTCCTTCCGCTCCCACCGCGCCAGATTCGCCCCCGCCTCATAAGTGTTCTCGAGGAAGCTAAGCAGCGCCTCGCGCGGTGAAGCAGCAAGCCGCACATCGTCGTACATCAGCAAAAATTCCTTCATCCCATGATGGTAAAAAGCAGCCGCCGGTTTCACTTTCTCCTCCGCAAAGCCCGGCGGCTCAGGCGCGGCGTAGGCATAAAACGCCGCACCTTTAACGTCGCCTCCGCCCGGCCAGAATCCGGAGCTGATTACCTCATGCGAATACGCCTCGCGCGTAATCGAATCGGCTCCCGGGCACTCCGGCGCGCGCCGCCCTGAAAAGCGCGTCACGCACAGGTCAAAGCTCCCCCAGAAAAAATGCACGGGACTATCCTTGCCGATGAAGCCTGCCCGAAATTCTTTAAAGATGGTGTCGCACAAGACCAAAATCTTCCACAGGCGATGCGCATACTCGCGATCGTAAGAAGCATGTTGCATATCGCGCTCGAAGCGCACCGGGTTCGGCACTTCACAGGGCATCGTCGAGATTTTCACCTCGATGCCGAGCGACCGCAAGGCCGACATAAACTCCGCATAGAACTCGGCCACGGACCGCGGCTTCAGCTCCATCGTCTTCGACGCACCCCAACTGGTCTGCATGACCAGTTCGTGCTCAATAAAATCGAACTGAATTTCGAAAATCGCGTCGCCATAAGGAATCGCAGAAGTGGTCAATCCCCGCGCGCTGACATAAAGAGGAACCTCCCACCAGTGGTTGACCCGCGGACTGAGCGCCAGCCGCACCTTGCCCACAATCTGTGTCCACATGTGCAGAGTGGCATAAGTATCCTGCCATGCCTGCAGCGGCAATTCCGGCCAGACATCCTGATTCAAGTCATAAGGGTGCGCGGCCATAGCTTCTCGACCTATTCTATGTTTACAATTCGAATCAGCTTTTGAGGACCTCTTGATCCGAAGGTTCTTCCGTTTTCCAGTTTGCGGACCGACCAATTCTCCCTTTCGTAGAACATCACTTGCACGGGATGCGCATGCGCTTGCCGAAGCTGCTCGGCTACTTCATCCAGAATACGTTGCTGCCCCGGTGCGTCAGTTACGCCAAAAACCGCCATATCGTTGTAGTAGGAGAGAAATATTCCCCGTCTTTGTACTCCGCAGCCGACGGCGGGACGGCCCGGTGTCACCTTGGATTCGGGTATCAAGCCAGAGCTGGCAGCAGCTTGGTCTAGGCCGGGGCACTCACCTAAGCGATCCGCCCCGGTCGCGATAAACTGCATACCGAAGCTGAACAACGTGTGAAGAATGGTTAGTGGAATCGCGACCGCGAGGACGTACGGCCGTAATTGTCGAATAGTGGCACGGCGCATCAGTCCACCGAGGGCCAGGGCAATGCCTGTCAGTGACAGAAAAACACACAATGGTGGATAGAACATATCGGCCCACGATATCGCATACCTGGAATTCTCCCGGACCTTGAAAATGTTGTGGCGCTCGAAGAGATAGTTTAAGGCTAGCCCGCTCGCTAGCAGCAACACTCCGATCGCTATCGGATTCCTGTCGCTGCGGTCGCCGTGTGTAGGTTCGTCAACCATGTTCCTGCTCCGGCATTATATTCCGACTTTACCCAGAGCACGCACCTCCTAGGAGAGCTTTCATCACTTCTTCGCCGGCAAATACCTCTTCTCAATCGACGCCACAACCACATAGTTCGGATCCACCATTTCATTAAGATGAATCTTCCCCACCTGCGACAGCAACTCATAAGCATCAAGTTCCGACAGCCCGTAATCCTTATGAATCCAGTGCACCAGTTCGGTGAACGCGATGCGCAGCGCATCATCCAGCGGACGATACGCGCCGACGGTCATAATCGCATGATCGTTTTCGAACCGCGGCCAGGCGATGGCGCGCCCCTTGATCACACTCAACTGCACCCGCGCCTTCAAGGGAACTTCAATGGCGGTGCCCGCGATTTCTCCGTCGCCCATGGCGGCGTGGCCGTCCCCAATGTAGAACAGCCCGCCCTTCACGTTCACCGGAAAATAAACCGTGTTGCCCACACTGGCTTCGGGCGAATCCATGTTGCCGCCGAATTCTGCGGGCACGATAGAACTGCGCGCCTCACCCTCCGCCGGTGCCACGCCAATGCAGCCAAAAAAAGGATGCAGCGGAATCTTCACCGAGAAATCCGAATCGAGCGCCTTAAACGTCCCCGTGTTCGCGGCATGATCGATGTGATAAAACCAGATTCGCTCCGGCAGCGCCGCATGCAGCATGGGCGTGTAGTTGGTCTCATTAAGCGCCCCAAATCCCGGCGCGATGCGCCCACGCCCATGTCACCATCCACCTCGAGTTCCAGAATCTTGGCGGCCAGCGTGTCGCCCGGCTCCGCCCCCTCCACAAAAAACGGCCCGGTCAGCGGATTGTCGCCCTTCACCATGCTGAGCGTGTCCCCCGGTTTCTTGATCGCGTTGCCAAAGCAGTCCAGCGTGTTGGTATCAAGAATGTCGCCCGACTTCAAATGCGCGACCGGTTCCGCCGTAGCGAACAGGTACTTCACGTTGGCGTTGGTAGCAGTGTAGTGAACCACGTTCTGGGCGGACACCGAACCGGCCAGCAGCACGAGCATAAGAAGACGAGCGATCACGGAGGTCTCCTGGTGAATTTTCAATTGTAGCGGAGAGGCGGTCCGACGCTGCAAATCAGCCCAGTCCTTCAGATCGCTGACAACCCCCCCGAAAGCTGCCACAATGATGAGAGATCATCAGAGCAGAAGTCATTCACGGCGCGTCCCTCGAGAACGGGTTTATGCCAATCAAGAAGGTTGCCGGAACAGGCCTTAAGATACTAGCTGTTTGCCTGCTGTTTACTGTCTGCATGGCTGTCGGCGTATCCTTGTCTGGTTTGGATCGGGCAGCGCAGCAGGGCCGCCCGGCACAGACCTCGTCTCAGGTCTCTCCACCAACACCGCCGGCAACTGAGCCGATCCCGGGCAAGATCTTCCTCCCTCTCCTCGTCTTTTCCCTTTGCGTGGGAACGGTTGAGTCTTATGTGATTCTGCGGTCGAGTTGGTACGGTTGGACTCTGGCCGGCGCAATATTCGTCGGCACGTACGGGATTTCGACGGTGGTCAACCAGATTGAATCGATGTTTTTTCTGTCGAACAAGTTCCCGCCCGGGCTGATAAGCGCCATCTTCCTGCAAGGAGCGATTGCCACCGCCCTGTTCGCGCCTCTGGCGGTCTTGGTGCTGGGCAAGTGGCGGGTTCCCGTGCCTGCTCCTCCTCCTGCGCCCGCACGGATGCGTGCCGCCTCGCGCGGAGAGTCTCCCTGCTGGTCGTCGCGTTCGTGTTCCTGTACATGTTCTTTGGCTACTACGTGGCCTGGCAGAACCCTGAATTGCGGACGTACTATGGCGGCCAGGAATGGCCATCCTTCCTCGCATCTTTGAAGGGGAACTGGCTAACCAACCCCTGGATATTTCCGCTGGCAACGTTTCGCGCCCTGCTCTATATCGCGTTCATGTACCCGCTGATCCGCATGCTCCGCGTGGCGCGGCCGGAGGCTGCGACGGCCACTGCTTTGTTCCTGGCCGCCTGGACCACCGCGCTTCTGTTGCCCAACTCGCTGATGCCAGCCAGCGTGGCCCGCACCCATTTCTGGGAGACACTGGGCTTCAGCCTGGTCTTCGGCCCTCTTCTCGGCTGGCTCTTGAGCACTTCGCCATCGGGGATCACCAGGAGCACAGCCGCCGCGGCCTGACGCTTCCTTCCCACCCGCTGCAGGTCACAGAACATACCTCCGCGGAACCAATCCCACACGGAGACTTTGTCGGCGGAAAGCGAAAGGGGCAGGCTACTGACTGGGGATATCTACCGCTTTGCGATCACGATTGGGTTCAGTCGCAGGGAGAGACCGGGCTTACCCACTCTTCGTCGTTTTCCAAGTCGTTTTCGAAGAGTGGGCGCCTCGGGGCCTCAAGACTCACTTACTTCGAGTCCTTCGTCGCCTTCGCAGCAGGTTTAGTTACGACTGGTGAGGGCGGTGCCGCTGCGGGTTTCGTCTTGACCGCTGGATGGTAGTCGGTCGCGGGCTGACCGACTGGGTTCGGCTTGGGTTTAGTGTCGCCCTTTACCGCGCCGTCGCCAGGTATCCGGCTACGAACCGTGTCGGTGGACGTGTTTTGGGCAGAGGCGATCGACCCGAGACCGAGCGCCAGGGTAACTACAAGAACTTTCGCTAATTGCAAGACCGTTCCTCTTCTTTTTGCTTTATTTGGACCCTACGCTGGTCATCTTACGGTCCCAGGCCGTACCGTAAAGGTTACCGACGGTCACCTCTAGAGTCATTCGACGGCGCTGGCAGCACGGCCAACTGGAACCCATGCCGCCAAGTTCCAGCTGAAAACCAGAGCATGTCTGCAGGACATCAGACCGCACAAAATCGAGTAGGTCCCGGTCATGCGGATAGATGGGGGGGTCGTCCCAGCCCAGGTTGAAGGAATTCAGAAACGTGGTACGCAGCTGTTATTTCTCGTTGCCGGAGCGGCGCGCGCTTCGTGCGCGTGCGGTCGCTTTATATTCGTTCACTAGCTCGCCGATGGCCGCGCGCGAGTAAGCGCTTTCGTGAGGTCACAGAATATGCCCTCGCAGGATCAATCCCACCAGCGCCGCCACTGCAATCAGCAACGGTTCCGGCACCTTCCACTTGAACAACACTGCCAGAGTGATGAGAGCGATGAGCAGCGTAGGCCGGTCGTAAATCGAGCGCCGGGCCAGCACCACGACCGAGCCGGCAATCGCTCCCGTGGCGGCGGCTGTTACTCCGCGGACAAACGCGTTCAGTTGCGGATTCTTCGCCCAGCGTTTGTACGACGGCGCCAGCAGCACGACCATGAGATAGACGGGAAGGAAGACTCCGAGCGAAGCAGCCGAAGCGCCTGCAACTCCCGCCACAACATATCCGATGAAAGCCACCGTAATCACGACCGGACCCGGAGTGATCATGGCCACGGCCACCGCGTCGACAAATTGCCGGTCGTTGAGCCAGTGATGTCCCTCGACCACGCCGCCATAAAGAAACGGCACAATCGCCAGGCCGCTGCCAAAAACAAACAGTCCGGCCTTGGCGAAGAACAGAAAAATCTGCAGCACGGGACCGCTCGCAGGAACAGCCAGGCCCAACGGCAAAACCATCCTCGCAACGGACGTTCTTTGCGCGGGAATCGCCTTGACGGCCAGGTTGAGCACGCCTCCGGCCACCACCAGCCAGACAATCTCCCGCGAAGTCCACGCGGTGGAGATGGCCAGCACCAGAAAAACTCCCCACAGCAACGGTTCCTTACCCAGAGTGAGTTTGGTTAGTTTGACCGCCGAGCGCGCGATGATGCCGATGACCGCCGCGCCAATGCCGTAGAAAACTGCCTGCATCCAATTCAGTCCGCCGTAGCGCACGTAGGCTGCCGACAAGGCCAGCACCATCAGAAACGACGGCAGCACAAACGCGATCCCCACTAGAGTCGCTCCCAGAATGCCGGCGCGCACATAGCCGAGATACATCGCCAGTTGCGCCGCCAGCGGCCCCGGCGCGAGTTGCGCCAGCGCCAGGCCTTCCACATAATCTTCCCGCGAAACCCAGCCGCGGCCGTCGACCAGGTCCTGCTGCATCCGCCCCGCCAGCGCAATGGGGCCGCCAAAGCCAACTGTCCCCAGCCACAGGAAGTATCTCGTGAACTGGGCGAGTGAAACGGGCGTGGAGCGGGGGTTTTGGGCTTCTGAGTTCATGGAAGTATCCGTTGTTGGTTTGTATATTTTGATCGTCGATTGTCAATGTGCGATTGTAATTCCTTCTCGCCAGGAAGAGTCGTCGCCTCGCCCGGCTCAGACATTATTGATTAACTATGGTTAACTGTGTATGATAATCCTCAGTTAATCATCCTCAATTCGGGAAGCCTCGCAATGCCTAAGGACGTGATGCGCCTCCTTCGCGTAGCGCTCATTCTCGCCGCCGTGTCCTCGCTCTCTCCGCCCCAGGCACTGGCCCAAGGCGAAACCACAAGCGCTATCGTTGGCGAAGTAAAGGACGTGACCAGCGCAGTTGTGCCGGGCGCCATGGTGACCATCACCAATCACGAAACCGGTCTAAAGCGCAACGCCAGCACCGATAACGCAGGCCGGTTCAATTTCCCGCAGTTAAAGCCTGGCGCCTACTCGGTCAAAGCGGAGGCAGCCGGCTTCGAACCCCTCCAAAATGACAATGTCGTTTCGGGTCTGGGCCAGAAGCAGACAGTCGATTTCACGCTGAAGGTCGCTCACTCCAATGAGGTGGTGGAGGTCAGCGGCGGGGCTCCCCTCATCAATCCGGAAAACGCAAACACTTCCACCACTCTGAATGCGCCCGCGCTCGAGGATCTGCCGAATCCCGGCGGCGACCTAACCTACCCGCTGCAGTTTGCCCCCGGCGCCCTCATCAATACGGCGGGCAGCGGCAACGACTTCGTCGGCGGCACCAACGGGTATGGCAACGTCGAATTCAATGGACTGCCGGCCCTCTCCAACGGCTACATCGTTGACGGACTGGAAACCAACGATCCGCTCACCAATCTCAACAGCGGCCTCTCTACCAACCTCGTCCTCGGACTGAATTCCATCTCGGAGGTGACCGTCAACACGCTTTCCTATTCGGTGGATCAAGGGAGGTATGGAGCGTCCCAGGTCAACTACGTCACCAAGTCCGGCACGAATCAGTTTCACGGAAATCTCTACGAACTGTGGAATGGCGGGCTGCTGAATGCAGCGGACTACTTTACCAATGCGACGCCGGGAAACCACAAGCCGGGATCAACCGTCAACCATTTTGGAGGCAGCTTGGGTGGTCCGATTGCGCACGACAAACTGTTTTTCTTCTTCGACAGCGAATGGGTGAGGATCGCACTGCCCATCGTCACCCCGACGATCGTTCCCAGTGTGCCATTCCAACAATATGTCTTGCAGCAACTTCCTTTGCCGTCGGTCCCGTTCTATCAGCAGATGTTCTCCCTCTATGCCAATACAAGCGGCACACCCACCGCGATACTCGGTTGTCCGCTCGCCGCCGGGGTGGGTTGCGCCAACCGGCAAAGCGTTTCGCACTCCAGCGACGACCACGAACAGGTACAGACCATCCGCGTCGACTACAACATCAATCAGAAAGACACGGTCTGGTTTCGTTTTCAGGCGGACACCGGTGTACAAGCCGCCTACACCGATCCCATCAACCCTTTGTTTGATGCCGTCTCTCCTCAGCCTCTTTATTCGTTTGCCGCAGGGCACACGCACGTCTTCTCTCAGAACCTGGTGAACTATTTCAATCCCGCTTTCTCCTGGTATGAAAGCCTGTTCGGCCCAGGCGACTTGCAGAAAACACTTTCGGCTTTCCCGATCGTATTGCAGGGCAGCGGCGCAAACCTCTTCACGCCCATCGGAGGACTCGACAACACCTGGGTTCAAGGCCGGCGCGCATCGCGGTTTTTCATCAACGACAACCTGGCTTGGAGCCGTGGCGCTCACGAACTGCGGTTTGGAACCAACACCCGAATCCTCCGCCTGAACGACTTTGACTTCGAGGAAGGCACGGTTCCCACCGTCACCTACGCCAACTTGCAGCAATTTATCTCTGGAGTGGCGAACACAGCCTCGGCAACGTTCCCGTCGAACCTCAACGAGCCCTTCAACTTCCTCAATCTCGATCTTTACGCGCAAGACACCTGGAAAGTGACTCGCAAACTGACCTGGACGTTCGGCGTGCGCGACACCTTCAACTCCAATCCGCTGAATCCGCATGATCAAGTCGCCCGTCTTCGCGGCTCTTTCAGTTCCATCTCGCATGATGTCAACCAACCGCTAAACGCCGCGATTCAAACTCATCTCGGCAATCTGTTCTCTTCCACGCCGCTGGCCATCCTGCAACCGAGAACGGCCCTGGCGTGGCAGTTCCAGCCGAAATCCGTGCTCCGCAGCGGCTTCGGGATTTTCAGCGACATCTTGCCGGGCAGCGTCGCTGACCTGATCGGTACCAATCCTCCATACGATAAAACGTTTCAAGGAGGGCTGCTCGGCACTGTGGGCGGCACAGCCATCGCGCCGGGAGTGCCCGGCAGTGCTGTGGACGCAACCACTGCCGCAAATCAGATCTTTACTTCAGGATTTCCTCAGGGCCAGCTCTCGTGCGCATCCTCACAGGCAACTCCCAAAAATTGTCTTCCACCGGTCGCGATAACGGCAGTTCCCGATGGCAAACTTCACGCACCGTACTTCATGGAGTGGAGCCTGGGAATGGAACATCAATTTGGAACGACGGCCAGTTTGCAGGCCCAATACGTGGGCACGCGGGCCGTGAACCAGCCGTACTCAACCCAGGTCAATGGCTACCAGACCGTGTGCCAGGGTTGTTTTGCTCCATTCCCCTACCTGCAGCCAACCGATGCACGATTCGGCGCGGTGACGCAATTCTCCACTGGCGCAAACAGTCACTACAACGGCCTTCAACTCACTGCCATGAAACGTCTCGGCCATGGTCTGCAAGGGCAGGTCAACTACACGTTGAGCCGTTGCATGGATACAGTCTCGAACGGCGGCTTCCTGCAATTTTCCGCGGGAGGAATTCTTTCGCCGCTGCCAGCAGAACTTGCCCGCGACTACGGTCCTTGCGATTACGACATCCGGCACAATCTCAACGCGCAGTACGTCTATCAGTTGCCGGTGAAAGTGCGGAATCATTCTCTGGGCTACGCGCTAAACGGCTGGCAGATTTCTGGAACAGTGTTTTGGCACAGCGGGGTGCCGTTCTCGGTCCTGAGCACGCCCTATTCCGCGACCAATCCAAAGACCGCGCAGCAAGAGGGAATTGTGCAGGGCAGTGGGCCGGAGTTCGCCAGCGTCGTTCCTGGCATTCCACTCTACAACCATCATCCGATTCCGGGCGTCACACAGCTGGGAACACTGCAGTGGCTCAATCCGGATGCATTCGTATCAACCGTTGATCCGAGCACCGGGCGGTGCTATGGCGGCGACAGCCCGCAGAATTGCCAATTCGGAAACCTCGGCCGCAACTCGCTGCGTGGCCCGGATTTCCTCTGGAGTGACTTTTACCTGACAAAGTGGTTTGTCTTGACCGAGCACGTGAAGCTGCGGTTTGAGTCTCAGTTTTTCAACGTCTTCAACCATCCGAATTTCGGACTTCCAAGCGCATTGCAGGCCGGCATTCCAGGACAGCCCACGACGCAAACCGGATTCGGAGCGCTCACCTACACAACTTCTCCACCGACCGGCCTGCTCGGCGTAGGTCTGGGCGGTGACAGCACTCCCCGGATGATCGCTTTTCAAGCGCGCCTGGAGTTCTGATCTCCACCTAATTTGTCTGCCAACCCGGCGCGACCCTGTCCTTATGCAGTGCGGCCCTTCCATCAACCATCCCTAAGCGGTCTTTTTCTTCGCATAAAACTTCCGCGCCTTGGCCCGGTTGCCGCACTGCTTCATGCTGCACCAGCGGCGGTGGTGATTCTTGCTGGTATCGAGAAACAGCCACTGGCAGGTGGGCGACGAGCAGGCGCGCACGTGCGCCAGATCGCTCGAGGCCAGCAGATCCGCAGCCGCGCGCGCGATCGGCCACAGCATCGCATCGTAGGCAGACGTCATGTCGTCGAAGCGCCACTCCAAACGCGCCCTCAGCATTTCACCTTGTACCAGCCGCGAATGCATGCGCCACGTTGTGGAGGTTTGCGTTGAGCCTGTCCATCGCGAGTTGCGGCGCCTTCTGCTTATTCAGCACAGCCATAAAGATGGCATACAGCGACTCGCGCAGGTTGATGGCGCGGCGCATAGCTTCTTTGGTTTCGTCGGGCGCGAGGTGGGCGCGCTCATAGAAAAAATCAAGCTGCGCCGGCGTGAGGATGCCGGTGTCTTCTCCGAAACGCGCCAGTTCGTAGTAGTTCTTGAGCAATTCTTTGGGTTGGGCGCTTGGACGATCGTCGAGCGTGTTGACGAAATCGAGGCAGACGTTTCCCCCGATCAATTCGAATTTGGGTGGTTGTCGTCTCTCGAGTTTGGTTTCGGTCATAGTGAAATGGTGAAATCCTTCTTCTAGATCATATAACCATCAAAATAGTCTTGACAAGTTATATGAGGTCAGCTAACATGGTGTGTAACCTATGAATATAGTTTCACAGGTTAGTAACCCCCGGGAGGTCGGTTTCCATGATTCCCCATCAACTTCCCAAGATCATGGCCATGATCCGAAGCGGCAGGATGATAATCATCGGAGGTAGACCCGTGATCGTCCCTCAACCCAAACCCGCGAGTTCGCAGAATAAAGCCAAAAGTGACGCTATCAAGCTGGCGCTTGCCTTTGTTGCGATCTATATCATCTGGGGATCGACGTATCTCGCGATCCGTTATGCGGTTGAAACCATTCCGCCGCTGGTGGCGGCGGGAATTCGGCACTCGATTGCGGGTGGGATCATGCTGGCTTGGGCCTGGTGGCGCGGCTTTCGTCCGACGCGCCAGCAGTGGGTCGCGGGATTTGCGCTCGGCTCTCTCTTCTTCCTGATCGGGCATGGCACGCTGCACTGGGCGGAGCAGTACGTAGGATCGGGCCTAGCGGCCCTGCTGATCGCGACCGAACCCATGTTCATTCTGGTGCTTGCCTGGATGATGGGCCGGCAGAAGATCAGCCCGCTCAGCGCGCTGGGCTTGGGTCTCGGCGTGCTGGGCGTGGCCATGCTTACCGGCGCTGAACTCACCGTGAAAGGTTCGAGCCTGTGGGGACTGCTGGCGGTGCTGCTGGGTTCTTTGTCGTGGTCGTTAGGGGTTGTGGTTTCGCCGCGGCTCAAGCTGCCTTCGGATGCGCTGGGGCGAACCGCGTTGCCCACCCTCTGCGGCGCGTTGATGCTGCTGATAGCCGCGGGAATTACGGGCGAGTTCCAGCAGACGCACTGGGCGAGCATCTCGTTGCGGTCTGTGTTTGGCCTGGGATATCTGATCACGTTCGGATCGGTCGTGGCCTTCACGGCTTACACATGGCTGTTGCAGCGGGTTCCGCCGGCGTTGGTGGCGACGCACACCTATGCGAATCCGGTCGTAGCAGTGATTCTGGGATGGCTGCTGGCGCACGAGCCTCTGTCGTTCCGCGTGGTGCTGGCGTCAGTCGCGATTCTGGGAGCGATCGTGCTGATCCGGCGCGGAGAGCGGGCGGAGGTGGCTAAAATTCCTGAGATCAGCCCGCGAGCTGCTGAGATTCAAGCGTCGCAGGACTGCGCTTAGGGTTCCACAGTCCTTGAACATCACGACCAGTGCGCCAAGTCCAGCACCTCGAACGCTGTGGGCTGTTTTTCCTCGAAGATCAGTTGCTTGTCGATCTCGATCGTGTCTTGCTCAAGGCGCGCCCGGACATAGCGCGCGCCGAGAAAGATGGGGACGAGCAACAGCATCCACGCGTGATTGCGCAAAACCCAATCGTCGAAACTCGAGGTTAGCCCCACGAATCCAGAGAAGCCAAAGAAGTAGACGAGCATCACCACGATCGCGGAATGGCGAAATGGCGGATAGGTGCACGTAAATGGAACTTTGCGAAAACGGACGAGCAAGACGTCAGCCAAAATTACCGACCAGATGGTGATCATGGCGGTATGCAGCAGAGCAGTGGTCCATCCCCAAAGATACAGTGACACAGGAAAAACCCCGGCAAAAACCCACGGAAGGATCAACGTCAGCATGACGGTTCGCGCCAACGGGATGCATTCGTGCGCCGTCTTGCCCAGCGATAGGCGGAAGATCCAGTTGGCGCGCAGCTCCGTCGGAATGTCGAAGATAAAGCGCAGCCCCACGAGAATGCAGTAGACCAGAATAAACGGAACCGAGAGAAATGCCGGAGAGAACAAGCTGCCGGCATTGATAGCCTTCCCGCTATACGCCGCAAACAGAACCTGGGAAGCGATGACAAACCCCAGAGCACTGAATCCTGCAAGCACCAGAGCGTGAGCCTCACTGCGCGCCAAGGTCCTTAACACGAAGCGATAGCCTGCCCGCTGGAATGGCGTTCTCAAAATTGTGCGGTCGAGGATTGAAAACGACCACGACGTGAACTGGCTGCTGTTTTCCGAAACGATGTCGAGGCTTTCTGGAATTCGAATGAAGCACCGCCGATAGCTGAGGGCGTAGGCGGCAACTGCGATCAAGATGACGCATAGTAAACCGAGGATCGACATCCGGCCCATCTGGGCAAGTGCTGGATCGGCTTTGCCCCGAAGCAACTGGCACAGTCCGAGAAACCACACGGAAGGCAGGAAGCGAATAGGAGCGTGCGGGGTCTGGGCCAAATGGTCGATTGACGAAGGGATAACGAAGCTGGTCGACAGCAAAGCCAAAAGGCAAACGATAATCAGTCCACGGACATAGAGAGAAATCCTGCGAAACACCGAATAAGGCAGGCCTGACATCAACACGCCCGTGACCGCAAAGATGGCGAAGAAGCTGAAGATGCTTGCCATCACGACTACAAACAAATGGATCGCGGCGAACTGCGCGATGTAAACAAACGTTACCTGCGATGCGCTCACCACGGCTGGGAATAACACAGCCGAAGCCAGGTTTACATCGAAGGCAAGCATTAGAGTCAGAAGAACAATCGCAGCCAGGTTGCCGAGAAAAATGAGACGCGTCGAAATCGGCAGAACCACGAGGTTGGCGTAGTCGCGGCGATCTGGGAAGATGCTATCCCACCGCCAGACGGCAACCGCCCCGGTGACCACCATGGAAAGCACAATGAAGAAATACTCGTCGGGCAAAGCCGCAGCGAGAGGATCGAAGCCCTGCTGGCCGCGGATCCACTGCAGCAGCGTGCCGTACTTGTTAAATAAGAAGATGGAATAGAAACCGCCCGGCAGAGCCAGAAGGGAAAGAATCAAGCCGAGACTGAAATCGAGGTTGTCTTCAGAACCGTCGCCACCGCCGTGAAAGATGCGATCAACGAATAAGCTGACAAGCCGATAAAAAGGAAGCTGCGATCCGGCCTTCCACCACTGCCGCATCGATTTTGGTGAAGAGGAAGTCATGCGGCACTCATTGTCATAACGCTGACAATGTCGCTGGTAATTTTGCCAGCATCCACTTCCTCCACCAGATGCATGAAGGTGCGCTCCAGAGAAGCGTGCTCGATGTTGCTCTGAATGGCAGCAGTGCTGTCGCAAGCGATGACATTCCCCTTGCGCAGGATCAAGAGATGGGAGCACACCTGCTCGACGACTTCGAGCACATGGGAGCAGTAAAAGATCGCGCGGCCTTGCTGGCCCAGCGTTTTGATCAGATTTTTCAGAACCAGCGCGGAGGTTACATCGAGCCCGGAGAGCGGCTCATCAAAGATGAGAATCTCAGGGTTGTCTATGAGAGCGGCGATGAGCAGAATGCGTTGGCGCATGCCCTTTGAGTAAGACGCGATCGAACCATGGCGATGAGGAAAAAGCGCGAAAAGTTCGAGCATGGAGTCGATCTTCCGCGTCAACTGCGGAAGGCCCATGCTGCGCAGAGTGCCGACCATCTCGAGATACTCGCGGCCCGACAGATAAGGATAAAGATTGGGCTCCTCCGGCACATAGCCCAATCGCTTTCGATAGCCAACCAGATCTTTGCGAATGTCCTCGCCGTGAAACAGGACCTGGCCCTGGGTCGGATCGAGCAGTCCAGTCAGCATTTTGACTGTAGTGCTCTTCCCTGATCCGTTGGGGCCGAGGCACCCTAGTATCTGACCCGACTGCAAGTAGAACGAAACATTCTGCACGGCAGGTAGCGACGCGTAGCGCTTGGTGAGCCTGATGGCTTCGAGGATGGGATGCCTCCGTGGTTCGATGTCTATCGAGACCGGGTCATTTGGAAATAGACACCGGCGGCAGCAGCAATGTTCCAAAAGCTTCGCCCTGGCCGCAGAATCTGGAGCTCCGAACTGCCTTACGAGCCTCTTCCACAAATCGTTTGGCTGGACGCTCCTTCCCTTGAGAATGATTCTTGAACTATAATCATTCTCATCTAACAACAGTAGTCACTTGTGCAATCTGCCCACGAACAGTTCCGCGACCTGGCATGGAAGTGTGGCCTTGCGGCCACACATCAGCGGCAGGTCATCTATGAAGCAGTTGTTTCCACGCCGGGACATCACTCCGCGGAGACCGTTTACGCGGAAGTACGCAAGCGCACTCCATCTATTTCTCTAGCTACTGTCTACAACAACCTGCGGCTGTTCGTGGAACACGGACTGCTGCGGGAAGTCAGCCCTCATGCTTCTACGCTGCTGGTGGAAGGCAATCTTGAACCCCATCATCATCTGGTCTGCACGCGCTGCAAGGCGGTGCAGGATATTGAAGGTGATTTCATCAACTACAAGAAGCTGTCGCGACTTGCGCCGCGCGGCTTTGAGCTTACGCGGCCGCTGGTTGAGGTGTTTGGACTTTGCCGCCGCTGCAGCGCCAAGAAATAGTTTTTTCACGCAGTACGCAATCAAAATTCGAAGGATGAAAACATATGGAAAATACACTCGCGACTTCATCGGGAAGTGTCGCCCCCGAAGCTAAAGAAAAAAACACCGCAACCGAATCCAAGTGCCCGGTAGCGCACGGCGCCCGGAGATCCTACACGAATGCTGATTGGTGGCCGAACCAGGTGAACGTGCAGGTCCTGAACCAGCATTCCCCAAAGTCCGATCCGATGGGTCAGGAGTTCAATTACGCGAAAGAGTTCAAGAGCCTCGACCTGAATGCCGTGATCAAGGACCTGCATGCCTTGATGACGGATTCGCAGGATTGGTGGCCGGCCGACTTTGGCCACTATGGGCCGCTTTTCATTCGCATGGCGTGGCACAGCGCGGGCACGTACCGCATCGGCGACGGCCGCGGCGGCGCCGGAGCCGGGCAGCAGCGCTTCGCGCCGCTCAATAGCTGGCCAGACAATGTGAACCTCGACAAGGCGCGCCGGCTGCTGTGGCCGATCAAGCAGAAGTATGGGCGGAAAATCTCCTGGGCCGACCTGATGATTCTCGCCGGCAACGTCGCCCTGGAGTCGATGGGCTTCAAGACGTTCGGTTTTGGCGGCGGGCGCGCGGACGTGTGGGAGCCCGAAGAGTTGAACTGGGGCCCAGAGGGCAAGTGGCTGGCGGACGAGCGCTACAGCGGCGACCGTGATCTTCAGAGGCCGCTCGGGGCCGTGCAGATGGGTCTGATCTATGTGAATCCGGAAGGGCCGAATGGAAAGCCGGATCCGCTGGCCGCGGCACGCGATATCCGGGAGACCTTTGCCCGCATGGCGATGAATGACGAGGAGACAGTTGCGCTCATCGCCGGCGGTCACACCTTCGGCAAAACCCACGGCGCCGGCGTTCCCGCTCAATATGTGGGCAACGAACCGGAAGGAGCCGACATTGAGGATCAAGGCTTCGGATGGAAGAATAAACTTGGCAAAGGTCATGGTGCTGACACGATCGGCAGCGGACTGGAAGTGATTTGGACCACAACGCCTACGAAGTGGAGCAATAACTTCTTCACCAACCTGTTCAGCTATGAATGGGAACTGACGAAGAGTCCGGCCGGTGCGCATCAGTGGACACCGAAAAATGGGGCTGGCAACGGTAAGGTGCCGGATGCGCACGACCCGTCAAAGCGCCACGCGCCATCCATGCTGACCACGGACCTCGCCTTGCGGCTCGATCCTGCTTACGAAAAGATTTCACGGCGCTTCTACGAGCATCCCGACCAGCTCGCAGACGCGTTTGCGCGGGCGTGGTTCAAGCTGACGCACCGCGACATGGGACCGATCGCGCGCTACCTTGGCCCGCTGGTTTCGAAGGAGACCTTAGTGTGGCAAGACCCGGTTCCCGCCGTGGATCATAAATTGATCGGGGAGCAGGACATTGCCGCGCTGAAGGCAAAGATCCTCGCGTCCGGCTTGTCGATCTCTCAACTGGTCACGACTGCCTGGGCATCGGCGGCGTCGTTCCGCGGCTCCGACAAGCGCGGTGGGGCGAACGGGGCGCGCATTCGCCTCGCGCCACAAAAGGATTGGGAAGTGAACCAGCCGGCCGAACTGGCGAAGGCTCTCCAGAAGCTGGAGGCGATCCAAAAGGAGTTCAACAGCTCGCAGTCCAACGGGAACAAGGGCGGGAACAAAGGTTGGGTCAAGGGTAAGAAGGTCTCGCTTGCTGACCTGATCGTTCTGGGCGGGTGCGCAGCCGTCGAGGAAGCCGCGAAGAAGGCCGGGCACGACGTGAAGATTCCCTTCGCGCCGGGACGCACCGATGCTTCGCAGGAGCAGACCGACGTGCACTCCTTCGCCGTCATGGAGCCGGCCGCGGACGGGTTCCGCAACTATCTCCGAAACGGAAAGCCCCTGTCGGCGGAGGAGTTGCTGGTGGATCGGGCGCAGCTGCTAACACTGACTGCTCCCGAGATGACCGTACTCGTCGGCGGCATGCGCGCCCTGAATGCGAACTTTGGGCAGGCGAAACACGGCGTCTTCACCAACCGGCCCGAAACGCTGACCAATGATTTCTTCGTCAACCTGCTCGACATGAATACGAAGTGGGAGCCATCATCATCCGAAGGCGTGTATGAGGGGCGCGATCGCTCGACGGGCAAAGTCAAGTGGACCGGCACGCGCATCGATCTTGCCTTCGGTTCGCACTCCCAACTCCGAGCAATCGCAGAAGTTTATGCCTCTAACGACGCGAGGCAGGCGTTTGTGAAGGACTTCGCCGCGGCGTGGAACAAGGTGATGAACCTTGATCGCTTCGACCTTGCCTGAAGTCGGCGAAAAAACTGCTAAACGGCAGGGGGCTCATCGATAGACGCGGACAGAGCCTGCCCTGAGCAGAGCCGAAGGGAGTGTCCGCCCCACACGAGCGCTGCAACGCTACTTACCAACCGTAGCGCTGCGGCGCTCCAGCAGCAGCACGTCTCTCCAAGTATCGCCCAGGCTGCCGATGCGGCGTCTTACGCCGACTTCGCGGAATCCGCAGGACTTGTGCATTGCGATACTGGCGGCGTTCTCTGGAAATATGCCGGCTTGCAGGGTCCAGATACCGTGGCGTTCGGATTCCTCGATCAACATTCTTAGCAGCGCTTTGCCGACGCCCCTACCCCGCGCCGCAGCAGCCACATAGACGGAGACCTCAGCGACTCCAGCGTACACGCGGCGAACTGAGACCGGGCTGAGCGCGGCCCAGCCGAGTACCAGGTCTCCCTCACGCGCGATCAGGCGGCAGTCCTGGCGGTGAGCTGTTCCACTTGTCCCAGTCGGGCAGTTCGGTTTCAAAAGTTGCGTTGCCGGTAGCGATGCCTTCGGCGTAGATCTCGCGGACGGCGGGCCAATCCGCAGGTCGCATGAATTCGATTTTGTAATTCATGGTGAGGCCGATCGCGTCTCAGGTTTCGGCGGGCGCGAAGAAGACTAGGACCGCCAGTTCTTCCGTGATGTCGTAGAAGCGATGGCCGACTTCGGCGGCAACGAAGATTACGCTGCCTGGGGAAACCTCGCGGTCTTCTTCCCGGTCATCTTCCCGGTCATCGGAGCCGGCTTTGAAGCGGGCTCGGCCGCGGACTACATAGTAGATCTCATCTTCGTGATGAGGCCTTTGCCGGTCTGTGGCTCCGGCGGGCAGGACGTAGAGGCCGGCACTCATGGCCGGG
>CAWEDF010000028.1:0-194446 GCA_963807655.1 uncultured Acidobacteriaceae bacterium
TTCGATCTCTCCATTATACCGTTGCTCGTGCCCGCGAACGGGCAATGTTCTTAGCAGGTTTAAGATGTGAAGACTCACGAGAGCGTCGCGGCGAGCTTCAGAATACGCTCGGCGGCGTGCTCTGCACTCACACCGCGAGCGTGAATGTTTGAGATGAGGTTCCGGTTGGCGTCAGTGTCGGTTGCCTTCGGCCGGTAAGCCATGTAAGCGGAGAGGCTTTCGGCCGTCGCCAGCCCGGGACGTTCTCCGATCAGGAGCACAGCAACTGCAGGCCTGAGCAACTCACCAATCTCGTTGAGAATACCTACACGGCAGTGACTAATCAGAAATATCGACCCCACGCTCCAGCCGCGAGACCGCGCTCCATCACAGAGGAGCGGCAACAGTCGAGGCACTTGTATGGCGACCGCCGTGACGGAGAGCCCATCGCCGATTGCAATTTGGAAATCTTTTCCCGTGGCGCAATGCCTGCTCACCTCCACGCGGGACGCGTCTTTGAGGCGACGGCCCATGTCTGGGCGCAGGAGGTATTCATCTTTGCTCGCCGCCTCCGAGGTAACTTCAATCGGACTCCATTGGCGCACGAAATCTTCGCCGAGATCGGTGACGAGATTCAACTCGGCGCGCACAGCATCGCGGGCCGCAGCGTGTGCTTCCCACCTCATCTGGTTCCTCGACTCCGCCGTCGCTATCGCTCCGGCTCCGCTCGGAATGACAACGTTGTGAAAAGGGCGCGGCTGAAGCCGCCGGTCGTGGGTTCTTTACGGCATGCCGAACTCGTGCCCTTCCCGAATCGCCTCGCACCGGAGTTTTTCCGCAGAATCTCAAGCCGTGCTCTGATACAACCTGAATTGAGCCAGCCCGCTTACTAGCCGCTGTAGGCTAGTTCTTTGGCTCTTTGCGTGGCTTTCACTACTGCCTTGATCAGGGTTACGCGCAGCTTTCCTTCCTCCAGTTCCATGATGCCATCGATGGTGCAGCCGGCTGGGGTGGTTACCGCGTCTTTTAATAGCGCTGGATGATCGCCTGTTTCGAGCACTACTTTGGCTGCGCCCATCGTGGTTTGAGCTGCCAGCAGCGTGGCTACGTCGCGGGGCAGGCCTACCTTTACTCCGGCTTCGGCCAATGACTCCAGGATAATGTAGATGAATGCGGGGCCGCTGGCGGAGAGACCGGTTACTGCGTCCATGTGTTTTTCGTCGACCACGACCGTTCTTCCGACCACATCAAACAGCAGGCAGGCCAGGCCAATCTCCTCCTGGGAGACATAGCTGCCTTTGCAGAGGCCGGTCATGCCGGCTCCGAGGGCGCAGGGAGTGTTGGGCATGGCCCGCACTACGGCGGTCTTCACGCCGAGGGCGCTTTCGATCTGGCGGGTCGAGACGGAGGCGGCTACCGAAATTATTAGCTGTCCAGGAGTAATGTTGGGGCGGATTTCTTCGAGGACCTCCTGCACGGTTTGCGGCTTTACGCAGATGAAGATGATGTCTGCGCCCTGCACGGCTTTGGCGTTGTCTGTGCCGACTTCGATGCGCAGTTTTTCGGCTAGGCGGAAGGCGCGGTCGGAATGGCGGACCGTGGCCCTGGTTAGCTGTTTCGTCAGCAATCCTTCGCGCAGTAAGGCTTGCAGGATGATTCCACCTAGTTTACCCACTCCCAGGACAGCTACTTTCTTGTTCGACAAAGTGGTCGCCATGCAGACCTGCCTTTCGGGTGTGAGAGTTTTATATCATTTTATTGTGGGGCGTAGAGTGCGGATGTGCCGGCGAGAGCCATTAATCGCGGAGGTCGCGAAGAACGGCCGCGGAGGACGCGAAGCATAGCAGGTCCCACGAAGAAAAGCAGGTCCCTCCACAGCGATGACAAATTTTATTTAATGGCGACCTCTGGCTACGAATTATTTCAGGCCATTGGCTATTGAGAGCATGAAGGCACGGTCATCCCAACCCGGCTCTATCTAGTGCAAGCTCCAAGCCCTGAGTGAATTGCAACAGATCTTACCGCCCAAGACTAGAACGTATAACTTAGGCCGCCAAGCGGGATAAGTCGCGCGCGCAATCCTGATCTATCCATCCGGATGCCCAGGTTGCCGGTCAACACCAGAGTCTTCCATAGGTTGACCTTGGCACCCACCGAACCGTCCTTCATGTTGATCGACCTGGAGGTGATCTGGACCGAAGTTGGTTGAATGAACTGGTTGAAGAGGTAAGTTCGCTCGGCATTGAACAAGCGTTCGCCTACAAGATCCAACGTCATGGTGGCTCTTTTGTGTAACCCCACCTCTGTGCCAACGGCATAGGACAACAGTCGTGGCAGACGACCCTCCAGGCCCAACAGGGGCCCGCCCAAAATGGATGTTCCATTCCACTGATATCCCACGTTCACATGAGGACCAATGTACACATGATGAAAGCTTCGGCCCCATGATCCAATCACGAACGGCTTCGCTCCAAAGGCGCCGGATCCTAAGAAGTTAAGCGGCTCGCCAGTTGGCGTGCGTACGTCCAGGCCGAACGCGATTGCCCCATGCTCCGCCTTCCATACCGTCCCTTTGGCGCGCAGGGTAATGTCTGACAAACCGGAATCACCCTCAACTTCGGTCTCTGGAAATGGGCCGAGTAAGGTCGAACCACTTACGCCGAAACCCTGGCCATTGGCCGAGAGCCGCACCGTGCGCACTGGGAAGGCCGCCGAAACGTCGATACGTCCGGTCAAACCGTAAGTGAGGAAAGCCGTAAACTCGTCCACCCGTAATGACACGCTTCGAGCAAACAGTAGTTCGTCGTTAAATTGATTCAGCGGGATGCCGTCCAGGGAATCAAATCCAATGTGCTGATAGGTAAACGCGATATGGAAAGCGGTGGTTCCCCAGCGTTTCCGCGCGGTCGCTCAGGATGGGACCGAAACTCTCGCGTGAGGGCAAAGACGTGCCGGTTGCCGGGTCGAAAACAAAGGCGACACCTGCGGCGGGTGATGGCAGCGCCAGAGTGGAGGTTTCGATTCCCAACAAGCCATTGATCTGGAGAGACTTGGTTTCTTCGGGCGGAGAACGGAATTCCTGCATTGACCACGTTGCGCAATCCGAATAATGGCAAGAAACAATAGAGCACATCAAAGTGCTGCGGACAGAATCCGAACTGTTGTGGCGTTACGGGAAATGTTTGCTGCGCCTCTGCTGAGGTGAACAGAGAAACCACCATGGAAACAGCAACAATCCAGCGCTTAAACATAATGCATCTCCCGTAAAAGCGGCGAGCTTGGATAGGACCACTTTCTTAAGGCCAGCAGCATACCACAATCATCCCAGGCTTGCGCGCAAGCGATGGCGCAAAAACCCTCATGGGCTTTGTCATTCCCAGCGGAGCCGGAGCGACGGCGACGGCGGAGCGAGGAATCTGCTGTCCGCCCGCACCACTAGAAGACCCGCGTGGAGAGCGGATGGGAAGGGTGCGACGCAGTGCCGTAAAGCTCATCCAAAATTAACCGCGGCTTCAGCCCGCTGAGGTGCGCTTCCAACTCGCCCGTCACAGTTGCCTACTTCATCGGGCAAGAACGTTAACGCGACGAACCGGTGCAGGGTGATGCCTTCAGTCTTATAGACCACGCCCATACCCCGGCACCGGAGCTTCTCGATGATGCGGTAATGCGAGATGGTTCCACGGTTCTCGGCGCGCGGACCTAAACTCATTCACATCACCACTTACCGCCGTCTAACTATAGCTTTAAGGTAGTTTTCCGCGATTTCCACAGTGTTCCGGTAGAAATGCCACACTCAGCCCGGGCTAGTTCACCGTCTCCGTGGGCGCAATCTTTGGGTGGGAATGGTGTGGTTTACGGGCGCTATTGCTGCTGGCTACGCGCAGTTCGTGCGCGCTGCCGTTGACCCCGCTCCGGCGCGCCTGCTACCGTCATATGTTTGCCTGGGCGTCTTTGCTTAATTTTGCTTAAAGGTCATGGAGATTCATTATGTCTGCCATCAAATTCCGCGGTGTCGACTTCATCCAGTATGATTCGCTGCTCACCGAAGAGGAGCGCCTGGTTCGCGACACCACGCGCCAGTTCATCGAAGACAACCTCATTCCTATCATTGAAGAGTGCAACCGCGCCGGCCGCTTTCCGCGCGAACTGGTCAAGCCCATGGCCGATCTCGGCTTCTTTGGCGCGTCGCTCAAAGGCTACGGCTGCGCCGGCATGGGCAACGTGGAGTACGGACTGATGACGCAGGAACTGGAGCGCGGAGACTCCGGCGTGCGCAGCTTCGTCAGCGTGCAGTCGGCACTTTGCATGTATCCGATTTACGAGTTCGGCAGCGAGGAGCAGAAGCAGACTTGGCTGCCTGCCATGCAGCAAGGAGCGAAGCTCGGCTGCTTCGGGCTCACCGAGCCGGATTTCGGATCCAATCCCGGCGGCATGCGCACGCGCGCCCGCAAAGTTGGCACCGAGTACGTCCTAAACGGCGAGAAGATGTGGATCACCTCGGGCACTATCGCCGACGTTGCCGTGATCTGGGCCAAGGTGGAAAACGAGAACGACAAGATCCGCGGTTTCCTGGTCGAAAAAGACCGTAAGGGATTCACGTCCCACGACATTCACGGGAAGTGGTCGCTGCGGGCCTCGGTTACTTCGGGGCTGTCGCTGCAGGATGTTCACATCCCAGAAGCGAACTTGCTGCCGAAGAGCGACGGGCTGAAATCGCCGCTGATGTGTTTGAATCAGGCGCGCTACGGCATCGCGTGGGGAGCGATCGGCGCGGCCATGTCCTGTTACGACTGTGCCTTGCAATACGCTATCTTGCGCAAGCAGTGGCGCGACCAGCCCATCGCTTCGCATCAGCTCGTGCAGGACAAGCTCACATGGATGATCAGCGAGATCACCAAAGCGCAACTGCTCGCGCTGCAAGTCGGACGCCTGAAAGATGCAGGGAAGGTGGAGCACCAGCACATCTCGATGGCGAAGCGCAACAACGTCTGGATGGCGCTGGAGTGCGCGCGGCTGTCGCGCGACATCCTCGGAGCGAACGGCGTGGCCGATGACTATCCCATCATGCGCCACCTGATGAATCTGGAGTCGGTGAAGACTTATGAGGGCACGCACGATGTGCACTCGCTGATTATTGGGCAGAGCGTTACGGGGATTGACGCGTTTTAGGTCCTCCTTGACGTGTTCGCGTTTTGCGAAGTATAATCTTCTCAGATTGCGAACTTGCGAGGAGCGGCATGCACGTCATCAGCCGCAAGAAGCTGAAGGAAGCCGCCTCACGGCGCGCCGACCTCGAAGGCCCGCTCGACGCGTGGTTTCACATTGTCAAGAATGCATCGTGGAGGAATTTGACGGACGTTCGGATGACGTTTTCGAACGCTGACGCCGTTGGTAAGTGGACGGTCTTCAACATCAAAGGGAACCAATACCGGCTAATCGCGGAGATCAACTATAGATTGGCCGGATTTACATCCGCCACATTTTGACCCATACCGAGTATGACCGCGGAGGTTGGAAGCAATGAGCGCGAGCGCAGTCCGATCTGAATATGCTTCTTTGTTGACCAGCACTATGCCTTCGGTCATCCGCAGTGAAGCCGAGAATGAGCGCTACATCGCGTTGCTCGAAGAACTGGACCGTAAGGGCAACCGTGTCAGCGCCGCCGAGCGGCGCATGGCCGAACTGCTCACGCTACTTATTGAGGATTTCGAAGAAAAACACTACACGCTGAAGGCGGCCGGTCCGGTAGATGTTCTGAATGAGCTAATGATGGCCAATAATCTGAAGCAGAAAGATCTGTTAGAGGTGTTTGGTACACCCAGTATCGTCTCGGAAGTTCTCCGCGGTAAACGCAAGCTCACCACGGAACATATCCGCCGTCTCAGCCGGCGCTTCCACGTCTCGCCAGAAGTGTTTTTCTAGAGTGTCCAAGACTCTGGTTTTCAGGCGGTCGGTTTCTCCCGCGGCGGTTCCACCGCGAGGAACTCCTGCGCGAAGCGCTGGCTATAGCTTTCGAGCAATCTCCGCACGCGCTCAGGATTTGTCGACCGCAGAATCAATCCTGCGTGGTGATGTTTTTTGATTCGCAGGAACACTTCTGGATCGTTGTATCCCGAAGTATCAGGCTCTTCCTGCCGCGCCAGCGAGATAATTACTCCGCCATATTCCTCACGCACTGGAGGAAGCTGGTAACTCCCGTGTTCTCCGGCGACCTCGATGCGGGCCCATTCCCGCCAGAGGTTGATGCCGGTCGCGGCCTCGACCATCTCGTTGATGTAGGCACCGCCCACCCGCGCCGCGCACTCGAGAAAATAGAAATGCCCGTCGGCATGGGCCTTTATGAATTCTGCGTGAGCCACGCCGCGCACGAGTCCCAGGGCCGTAATCAGGTCGCGATTGATTTGCCGCAGCCCTGAGTCTTCTTCGCTCTCTCGCGGCACGGTGAACGTGGTGAACACTCCTCCGCCTTGCGCGACATTCATCGGTGGCTTGCCATACTTGCTCACGTTGGCAAAGACCACTTCGTTTTCTGAAACCACCGAATCCACGTGGTAGACCTCACCCGGAAGAAATCTTTCCAGCAGGAACGACGACTGTTTATCCCCCAGTTGCTCGAGCACCGGCCACAGTTCTTCGGCGGCATGAATCTTTCTTATTCCGATGGCCGACGCCTCCTGCCTGGGCTTCAGTACCCATGGCCCTGGAACATGGTCAAGGTAATACCGGATGTCGCCGTGATTGAGCACGTGAACGAAATCCGGCACGCGTACGCCCCGATCGAGCGCCTTCATGCGCATCGCGAGCTTGTCTCGGAAATAGCGCATCGTGGTCAGCCCCATGCCCGGCACACGCAGGTGTTCGCGCAGGGTCGCGGCGGTCTCCATGTCGTATTCGTCGAGTGCGACGATGCGGTCAATCTTCTGCGTGCGCGTGAGGTGCGTCACTGCCTGCACGATATCGGCGAGGGGAATTTCGGCGGGAAGATAGAACGTGTCGTCGAGGCTTTCGCGCGGCCAGTCGGCATCGCGCAGCTTCTCCGCCGTCAGCAGGAGCACGCGGCAGCCCTGGCGCTTGCACTCGCGCATGAACTCCTGTCCCTTTTCGTAGGTGGTGATGCAAAGAAAGGTTAGCGGGTGCGATTCCGGCATCGGTTCATCCCCGAGGCTGGAGAGAATACCACGCCGCTAGAGAGCTTGGCATCGAAATTTCCGATCTGGTTGTCCAGAAGGCGCCCTCCCGCGATTGTTGTATTTCCATCTCCCTGCGATTGGGGTATAGTCTCAACCCGGCGGACAACCGTTTCTTAACCCTGCCCGGAGGTTCTTATGGCTACGCAAACTCGTCTGGAAGGCAAGGCCCGCAGTTTCGGGGAAAACATTGAAAGCGACCTGGCATCGCGGTTTCTGCGCGTGGTGGAAGTGGCGGCGATCGCTTCAGCGCGCACCATGGGCCAGGGCGAACGCAAGCTTTCCGACCAGGTGGCCACCGAGGCGATGCGGCAGACCATGGACGCCATTCCCATGCGCGGGACCATCGTCATCGGCGAGGGCGAGCGCGACGAAGCACCCATGCTTTACATCGGCGAGAAAGTCGGCGCCGAATTTCCCGATGGCCGCGAGGTTCCTGAAGTCGACATCGCCGTGGATCCGCTCGAAGGCACCAACCTTTGCGCGACTGGCGCGCCTGGATCGATCACCGTGCTCGCCGCTTCCGAACACGGGGGCCTGCTCCACGCTCCTGACTGTTACATGGAAAAAATCGTAGTCGGACCATCGTGCAAGAACGCCGTCGACCTCGATGCGCCTGTCGCCGACAATCTGAAGAACATCGCGAAAAGAATGGAGCGCGATGTCGAAGATCTGGTGGTGATCGTGCTCGACCGCCCGCGTCACGAAAAGCTGATTGCCGATATTCGCGCGGCCGGCGCCCGTATCCGGCTGATTGGCGATGGCGACCTTTCCGCCGGCATCGCCGCCGCCGTCATCGGCACCGGCGTGCACGCGGTCATGGGCTCAGGCGGTGCGCCGGAAGGCGTGATCACTGCCGCCGCCATCCGCTGCCTCAACGGCTACATGCTCGGACGCCTGGTCGTGAAGCCCGACCAGGAAGAACGCCTTGCTAAAATGGGCATCAAGGACAAGAACAAAATCTACGAAGCCGAGGATCTCGCTCCCGGCAAGCAACTCATCTTCGCCGCCACCGGCGTCACCGAGGGCGCTCTGCTCAAGGGCGTCCGCTTCTTTGGCGAAGGCACGCGGACTTCTTCGGTGATCCTCACACTTCTCACCGGCAAAGTTCGCTTCATCGAGAGCATCCACTTGGAGAAGGGGCCGGATATTAAGGTGCGGTTCGCATAGCTCAGTCGTTGGTTGTTTAGTCGTTGGTCGTGTGCCGGTCGCCAGCGCGTGGGGCGCAAGCGAAGCGTTTCGTGCTACGTTCCAGCGATGGCCTGAGCGATTCGGGATTTCGCCCGCTATTTCAGAAACTCCTTCTTCAAATCCTCTGGAACTGTGGGTGGTGGCGGGAAATCCTGCGACCATCCTTTGAACATCGCCACTGTCTTCTCAGATCGGCGGGTGCCATCGTGTACTGCGATCTTGTGCGGTTTGCCGGGTTCGTAACCTTCCCACAGGGAAACGCCTGCGTACGCCCCGTCTTTGCGGAGGATGTAATACGTCATGTCGATGAAGCGCAGCTTATTCATATCGCTGTTGTAGTTGCGCACGATGCGCTTGAGCGCGTCCATGCCTGATTCCTGCGGGGACATTCCATGACGCATGTTCTCGACGATGGTATGCGCGCCCGCGACTTTGATGTTCTCTTCGCCGCTGCCGGTCGCTCCGGCCGAACCTACATCCTGGTCGGAGTAGCAGCCCGCGCCGATGACGGGGGAATCGCCGCAACGTCCGGGAAGTTTGTAGGCTAATCCGCTGGTGGTGGTGCAGCCGGAGATTTCGCCTTTCTGGTTCAGCGCCGAGCAGTGAATCGTGCCCGTCGGCGGGAACAACACTTTGTGAATGGCGTCGCGGCGCAACTCGGGAGCGATGCCCAGATCAGCCGCGCGCTCTTCGAGGCGGCGATAGCGCTCTTGCCAGAGTTGCGACTGTGATTTCGCCTCTGGTTTGGTGTCGGGGGCTTGCCAGTGCGGGCTGGCGAGGCCTGGTCCCCACCAGTCTTCGTTGGAGTGAAATTCCTTCCACAGCAGCCAGACCTTGCGGGAGTGGTCGGTGAGCAGGGTCTCGCGCGGGAAACCGACAGCCACCGCGAAACGCTCTGCGCCTTCGCCGACCAGCATGACGTGTCCGGTGTGGTCCATCACGGCCTTGGAGACGAGCGAGACGTTCTTGATGTTGCGCACGGCTCCGACGGAGCCGGCGCGGCGCGTGGGTCCGTGCATGCAGCAGGCGTCAAGTTCGACCACGCCTTCTTCGTTGGGAATTCCGCCGAGGCCGACGCTGGTGTCGTTGGGATCGTCTTCCGGTCCCTTGACCACTTTGAGCGCGGCGTCGAGCGTATCGCCGCCGCTCTTGAGGAAGGCGAATGCGTCGTCGAGATAGTTGAAGCCGTTGTTGGCGCAGACGATGATTGGGCGCTTATAGGATCCGGATTGCGCGGCGGGTTCTTGCGCGGCAGCGGCAGGCTTTGGGTCTTCGGCTTGGGCTCGCGTTCCAACTCCGGCGGCGACTGCTCCTAGCACGGACGTCTTTACGAAATCACGGCGCGAGAATGGCATGAGTTCCTCCTACTGGAAGGAAAGCGGGAAGCATATCACGCAGGAAAGGCTTTTTCACCGCAGAGTCACAGAGACACAGAGAAAACCAAAAAGAAGACTAAAAACTAATGGGAGACTTTCTCTGTGTCTTTGTGACTCTGTGTTGAAGGCCTAGTTTTGGGCTGTGGATTCTTCTGAAGAATTTTATTTTGGCGATGCGGTTGTGAGGCCTTTGCTCGGATCGTTGTGGCGGTTCCGATTTGGGAAAACAGCGTCGCTTTGTTGGGCAAAGCCGACCCCCTCCCCCTCAGTCTCTTGGAATCATCGACTTAGCGGGAAAATGCGATTTGATCTATGTGGCACAATTACTTACGGGCAAAATCTTGCCTTCAAAGGATTTAGGTCCTGTGCTGTGCCCGCTTGATGTACCGCCTCCGCCTTGACCATGATGGGCTGATTTGGTTTGGGGCGCAAGGTCAGATGTCACACTGCTCGGCTGTGAACGAAATGACAGGATCTTCGTTGACACCATCTCCAATCGCACGTAGAATTGTGCTGCACGGGATTGTGTGCTTCATTATGAAAACCAATGTCACACTCAAGCTGGATGCCGATCTGCTGCGCGAGGCCCGAGTATTGGCGGCGGAAGAGGACACCTCGATCAGTGCCATGCTGGCGGCGCGCCTGGAACAAATCGTGCGCGAGCGGAAGGCTTACCATCGCGCGCGCAGGCGCGCACTCGCAAGGCTACGTGAAGGAATGGACTTCGGTGGACGTCTGCTCGCTCCCGTGACGAACTCCATGAGCGATAACTGAGAAGGCACGCACGATGGCCGACAAATACTTCGTTGACACCAACATTCTGATCTACGCCCATGACCGCTCTATGGGAATCAGGCAAGAGCGGGCCCGCCAGCTTGTCGAGCGCTTGTGGACGAGCGGGCAGGGCGTGTTGAGCACGCAGGTTTTGCAAGAGCTTTGCGTCAATCTGCGCCGCAAAGTTACGCGTCCGCTTTCAGTGGACGAGATCCGGCGGCTGATCCGTGACTATATGAGTTGGGAGGTCGTGGTCAACACTCCCGAAGCCGTGATCCAGGCCCTAGAGATCGAAGCCCGATACAAGACTTCTTTCTGGGATGCTCTCATCCTCCAAGCGGCAGAGCAAGCGGGCGCAGCGATTCTGTACTCTGAGGACTTGGCGGCGAAGCAGAGTTACGGAACAGTTCGGGTGGTTAATCCGCTGATTGAGTAGACGGAGGGGTTCCCCCATTCCGCAAAGGCCTAAGAGGCTCAATCTGCGCCTCTGGGTACGGACAATTCCGTAGAATCTGCAAACAGTATCTTCGTGGGTTTCCACTGGGCCTTGATATCCTCTAGACGTTTTCCTTGCAGTTCCCGAAAGGCCATGTAAAGGTTGCTGTAGTCCGTAGTTCCGGATTCATCGGTCTTCAGTGGAATTAACACTCTCACGGGAAGTTCGCCCAAAGAGTTTCCCAGCACATCGGACAGGGCCAGATTACCTTGGAAGGCGCGGATGTCCTTGCTTCCCGCCTTGAATGCGATACGTGCTTCAAATCCCTTCATGCCACCAAACTCGGATTCCTTAAGACTGTATAAAGTCACTGTCGCAAATTCACGCATTGCCGCCTCTTTCGCCGCAATTTCGTCTGATAACTTCTGCACTTTTTCCTCTTCCCCTTTCTTTTTTTCCGCGTTCTGAACGACCCATTTCCGTTGGTCCTCGATCATCTCGCCAATTGTCTTACCCGTAGGAATGCTAGGTGTGCCGCCTTGGAATATACGTGATACGTTTTGTCGCGCGATGTACCCGGACAGAAGTTGCCGCTCCTCGTCGGTCAAGTCCTTGCTGGTTGCAACCTCGCTGATGAGTTTGTCTTTGTTTTCATCGGTCACCGCCTGACGTTTGATGTTCGAACATGATGAACACACCAGCAGAAGGCGCAGAGCAGGACGAGATTGCATTGCTTAACGATGAAACGCCTCCTATGACACCGAGCAGTGTAATGCTGTCGATTAGAAGGTGACAAGGAGATTCAGATTGCTGGTGCTGTCTTAACACTGTGTTGCTGAGAGAAAGGGCCGAAAAAGAAAGTGCTTCTCCGGCCCAAGCAGTTAAGTGAGTTTTGGCAGCTTTAGATCGGCCAATTGCCGCTCCAGTTTACAGACTCTGCTAAAGAGTTCCTGAGTAGCCGCGTGCTGAGCGGAGAATTTACGGTCATGTTCGCGGACCTTTTCTGGGATATCGAGAGAGTCAAGCGGTTCTTCGTTGGTCATGGCATCCTCCACAAATGTAGGGCCCCAACGTCAGAGGTCGGAGCCTTCACTGATTCCATGCAACAAAGTTCGTGTCCAAACTGCTACTAGGTTCGAGACTGCCGAAGACCAATTCTAACACCCATGGACGACTCATGAGAAGGAGGAATTTCCAAGGAGGTGAGCGTAGATTGGCCCATTTCGGCATGTGGGTTCGGGGGACGGGGGACGGGGGTCGGGGACAGACGTCACGTTCCCCAATTTTCGACAGTAGACCCCGCCGCGGAAAGCAGGTTCCTCACCGGACTTGGTGCCCGGTTCGGAATGACAAAGAGTTGAGCGGGGACTTGCCAACCCTTTCTGGAGCCAGCGTCAGAAGACTTGTAGGGCGGGGGCGTTTTTTCTGTCGTGTTGGGGCTTTACGACGATCTGCACGTCGTGATCGAGGGCGACGAGGAAGCGCAGAAGGCGCTCCGCGCGGAGAACTGGCGGAAGTCGCCGCGCCGCAGCTTGGAGACATTCGTTAGCTACTTCGGGGGCTGAAGCCCGGTTTATTTTTTGAGGGGCTTTGCGGCACGACTGGGACGTCGTGCCCTTCCCGATCTTGTGGCGCGGGGGGGAAATGAAAATCCCAAGGGATCGACCTTCGTGGAATCCCACTTCTCGCAAAGAACGCGAGAAATGGGGCACCCCCTGTTATTTTATCGTCGGCTTTATGGCGCGGCTGAAAGTCGCGCCCTTTAACAACTGGGTGGCAGCGCGAGATCAGCCGCTGGCCGCGCCGCGGTAGCGGCCCACGAGTCCGGGTTGGCGGCCCAGGGATGGATGCGCCGGAGCTTCGGTGATCGCACGCACGTTTTTGTTCTGTTCCGAGCGGAAGCGCAACAGGGCGGCGATGTTGCCGACTTTGTCGAACTCGGGATCGTCTTTGACGTAGAAGAGTTCGATGTTGTGTTGAATCACGCGGGGCAGGATGGCTTCGCTTACGTCCACGACCTCGCGCGTCTCACGGCCGCAGATCGGACAGAAGTGCACCAGATGGGCGTCGAGGTGGCCGCAGCCGGAACACTCGACGGCCTGGGAGTGATAGTTCTGGCCGACCAGGAGGGTTTGCACTTCGCCCAATTCAAGGGAGCGGAGCACGCGGCGCAATCCGGTGACGCCGCGGGCATTGTGGCGGGCCTGGTTGAGGGTTTCGCGAACCACTTCCTGGCAGCGGCGCTGCTGCGCGCCGGCGAAAATCTTCTCGGCCTGCGAACGGATTTCTTCGTCGCTCACGTGAGCGACCTCGGCGGAAAACCGGCCGAGCAATTTCTGCCTGGCATAGGAATGCAGTTGCGGCTCGAACTGCGACCAGTGAGTGTCCTGGCAGCCGAGGATCCACTTCTCGAACATGTACCTTTCTCCAGGCCCTCCTTAATAAACTCGACGATGAACTTGAAATGGTGGAGAGCATCGTCGGCGACGCGGCGCTCGGCGTGGCCGGCATCGTAGCCGCCGAAGCCCGCGCCACGGCCGCGGCGGGTGTGAGGATGAAAGAAATCCATGCGCTCGGTGAGTTCGCCGAGGCGCAGATCGAACAGGCGGGCGCGATGACGATCGACCAGCACGACGCCGAGGCGGGGAAATGCCCCCAGCAATTGGGCGAGCGGTTTCAGGTGGAAATGCCGATTCACCGAGAGCTGCGTGGCGCTCAGTTGCGCGGGCAGATCATACTCGCGCCAGAAACCCTGTGCCGAGCAGGCAAACACGGCTTTGGCACGCGAGCCGCTGCCGCTCAGATCATGGGACAAACGCACGATGTGGTCGAGGTCGGCGCGGGCCGACTCGTATCGTTCTTTGTTCTTATGCTTAGCGTTACTGCTTCTGCTCTCCAACTGGCCCAACGCTTCCCGCGCCAGATCTTTAGTAAGGATCGCTTCTTCCTTGTGGGCTTTATTGCGCGGTGCTGTGGGCTGAAAGTAGAAACTGAGAGCGCAGGCTGCCTGATCTTCGAATTGTGCCAGTTCTTGAATCTGTTCCCGGGTAATCATTCGTTCCTTTCCAGTGCTTTTTGCAACCAGAAGTCGAAAGCCGATTTATGCGGTGCCTGTAATCGCGTACCGCCCCTTGAATTGACGGGCGAGACTGGGCGATTGGCGAAGGTGAGCGCGGGCGGCGGAAATGGAGTTCAGTACGCGGTCCGACGGAGTGCCGGTGATAGCGGAGATTTCCTCGACGCCGAAGCCTTCGATGGCATGCAGGATGAAAGCTTCGCGATCGGCCGGAGTCACGTCGCGGAGAGCGGAGGCAATGAGGCGCATCATCTCGTCGGAGCCTACGATCTGCTCGGGCGTGGCCACGCGGCCGTCGGCGATGATGGTTTCTTCGGTGATGGCTTCATCGGGCTGATGGAACTGCAGTTCGGGCTCGTCGCTGGCCTTGACGTTTGGCTTGCGGGCAGAATCTTCGAGGTGGACGGCGCCGCCGTTGGCGCCATCGGGACGGGAAAGTTCATCGAGCGCGCGCATGGCGAGGCGGTAGAGCCAGGGCTCGAGGGCGAGACGCTCGGGTTTCTCTTTGTCAGTGCCCTCTGCGCCGTCGCTGAGAGCGGCGGCGATGGTTTCGTCAATCACCTCGTTCATGGTGATGGAGTCGGGCGCAATGAACTCGGAGGCTTCGCGGAAATAGATTTCGCGTTCTACAAAGCGCTCCAGCCGGGAGAGATTCACATTGACGTAGGAGCGCACGTCGTCGGCAGAAACCGTTGCCGGAAACACCACCGCCAAGGTCTCCTCGAAGGGTACAGAAAGATTGTGGCGCGAGGGAGCATCTTTTTGGCGGCGCGTCCACTTGTGGCTGGAACGCAACAGGTCTTTGTGCTTGTTGACCTGCTGCAGCAAATCTTCGAATGCACTCTTTACCGCGGCTGCGGCGGTGGAGGCTTTGGCCTGCACGGCCATCTGTCCCGAAGGCAGGCGCAGGTTGAGGGAGACGCTGGTGCCTTCGCGGGCGGAGATCTCCTCGACCATGCCCTTCAGGTGGATCAGTTCGGGGCGAAAGACCTGGAGTCGCCTTCGCAGTTTTTCGACTTGATGCTGGATATCTTTTTCTACGGCGGGAGTTTTATGCAGGCGGTAACTGATATGGACGTTCATTAGCACCTCGGGTATTCGAACGAAGTAACGCAACCCAGTGCTTGCTGAGAAAATTGTACACCCGCAGGAAGATGCCAAAACTGAAATTGCAAGTCGATTTTCCGGGGCGGCGGATTTGGGGATTCCTTGCAAGCCAGGAATCTTAGGGCAGGCTTATTTGCAGCCTGTTGAGGTGCCAGATATGATCCGAGGACTTATGACCTGGAAAAGATTAGTGCTCGTCGTATCTCTGAGTGCTGTCGCTGGCGGTCAAGCCGGTTCCTCCAAGGAAGTCGAGGCGGCTTATCCCGAGGCGCACGCGCTTTACCTGGATATTCATCAGAATCCGGAACTTTCTTCGCACGAGGTGCAAACCGCTGCCAAGCTGGCGGGACGGCTGCGAGGGCTTGGGTATGAGGTCACGGAACACGTGGGTGGAACGGGGATTGTTGCCGTTTTGAAGAACGGAGCGGGGCCGACCGTGATGCTGCGCACGGAACTTGACGCGCTGCCGGTGGAAGAGAAGACCGGACTGGCTTACGCGAGTAAAGTTCGCACCAAAGATGACGCGGGACACGATGTTCCGGTCATGCACGCCTGCGGGCACGACCTCCACATGGCGGCGATTGTGGGGACGGCGGCGATCATGGCGCACAGAAAAGACTCTTGGCACGGAACCCTGATGCTGATCGGGCAGCCGGCGGAGGAGACGATTGGCGGCGCCAAGATGATGCTTGACGACGGCTTGTTGACGCGCTTTCCCAGACCCAACGTGGCCGTCGCGATGCATGTGGGCAACCTGCTGCCGGCGGGGAAGGTTGGGATTGTCCCAGGCATATACAACACGAACGCGGACTCGCTGCGGATCACGATCTACGGGAAAGGCGGGCATGGCGCGGCACCGCAGACTACGGTTGATCCGATTGTCATTGCCGCTCGAACCATTCTGGCGCTGCAGACGATTACTTCGCGCGAGGTGAAGCCGGGGGAGATGGCGGTGGTAACGGTGGGCTACATTCACGCCGGTACGAAGAACAACATTATTCCGGATCAGTCTGAGTTGGGATTGACCGTGCGCACCCGGAACGCGGAGGTGCGAAAGCAGGTGCTGGCTGCGATCGGGCGGATCACCAAGGCCGAAGCGGAAGCGGCAGGTGCGCCGCGCGCGCCATTGCTCGATCACTATGAAGGCACGGATCTGGTGTATAACGATCCCGCGCTGGCGCTGCGGCTTCGCGGTGCGCTGGAGGCGGCGCTGGGCAAGGACAATGTTGTGATGGAAGAGCCGATCACGGCCTCGGAGGATTTCTCTTACTACGTCGAACAGGGGATTCCCGGATTTTACTTCAGTCTTGGAGGAGCGGAACCCGAGAAGTTTGCGGAGGCCAAGGCTGCGGGGACGACGCTGCCGTCGAATCACTCTCCGCTGTTTGCGCCGGATGTGGAGCCGGCGCTGCGGACAGGGATTGCGGCCGAGGTGGCGGTGCTGCGGAGTCTGCTGAAGTGAGTGGCGCTGGAAGTGCGCAAGAGGTCAATCGCGCAGAACTTCCCATTCGTCTTCGTCATTAGCTGGAGAAACGATATCCCCCAGAATCTCGATCGTGCCTTTCATCGAACCAAACCAATCGGCTCGGCTTGGCTGAGGCGCGGTGGGCACGATGTCCGCAATCGGATTTCCTAAACGGTGATACGCGAATGGGGTTCTTCGTCTTCTGCACCTGATTGAGCAGGGAAGAACACTTGGCCTTGAATTCGGAGATGGCGACCTCTTTCATCAAAGATCTAATTAGATCATGAGTGGTCAAGCAATACAGACGCGTTTTCCATCGGCTGCGATTAACGGCGCTTTAGGGCTTCGAGTTCTTCCAGCGTTCTTGGCCAATCCGATCCCAGGAGGCGGGACAAACTGCGGTCCGCTAGGACTTTGCCGCCGGTCTGGCAGCGGGCGCAGTAGTTGGTTTCTTTGTCGGCGTAGCGAATCCGCAGAACTTTGTCGCCGCATCTTGGGCATGGTTCGCCGTAGCGGCCATGCACCGCCATGCCTTTGCGAAAGGCGGTGACCTTTTCGGGGAATACGGCGCTAGCTTCGGCACGGAGCCGGTCTGTCCAGAATCCGAGCGTGCGCTTTGTGGCGGCGAATAGTTTCTCCCAATCGAGCGGCTTGAGTTTCTGGGTGAGAGCGAGCGGGGACAGTTGGGCTGCATGCAGGATTTCGTCCGAATACGCGTTCCCGATGCCACTCAATAGACGCGGGTCGGTGAGCGCGCGCTTGAGTGTGTGGTTCTCGGCAGTGAGCGCTGCGCGGAATGAGTCGAGATCGCTGGAGAAGACATCGATGCCTCCGGCGTCGAAGGAGCGCAACGCTTCCTCGCCGAGAACAACGTGCAACGACGCGCGGCGCTTGGAGCCGGCTTCGGTAAGCACCAGAGAGCCATTGGGGAAGTCGAACGCTGCCAGGGTCTGGCGTCCGGCCAGCTTTGTTTGTGGCGCACGCCAGTGCAAGCGGCCGGCAATCATCAGGTGAAGGACCAGCCAAAGATCATTCTCTAGGCCAATTGCAATGCGCTTGCCCACGCGCCGCAGTTCGCGGACGATACGGCCTTCTACGTCCGCGAGCGGGGGTTGCGCGGTGCGCAGCAGGAAAGCGCTGGCTAGACGGACCCGCTGGAGTGGCTGACCTACGATGCGTGGTTCGAGCGCGGTGATGTAGGCAGCTATGTCTGGCAGTTCTGGCATAGGTATAGGTTGCAACTGGAGGCCGTGATTTGGCAACGGCAACGTCGGGAGGAACGGCGAGTTGAGCTTCGCTCGACGGACAGCCGTGGCAGCTGTCCCGGCATGTGTCTATTAGCTGATCTGTTCAAGAATCGCCCGGGCTTCCGCTGCTGGATCGGCGGCTTCGGTGATGGGGCGGCCTACGACGATGTGGCTGGCTCCGGCGGCGATGGCTTCCGCGGGGGTGGCGACGCGGGCTTGATCGCCGTGGCGGGAGCCGGCGGGGCGGACGCCGGGGGTTACGATGGCGAAATTGTGGCCGAGTTCGGCGCGCACGGCGGCGGTCTCGTGGGCGGAGGTGACGATGCCCTTACATCCGTTGTCGAGGGCCATCGTGGCGAGGCGCAGCACTTCTTCCCGCACGGTTCCGCGAAATCCGACTTTCTCCATCTCGTTTTCGTCGAAGCTGGTGAGAACGGTGACTCCAAGCACTAGCAGAGCCGGGTTGTTGGTGCGGGCCGCGTCCACGGCAGCGTGGAGCATTTTGCCCCCGCCTGCGGCGTGTACGGTCAACATGCTGACCCCGAGCCGAGCGGCTTCGTGCACAGCCGCGGCTACGGTGGTGGGAATGTCGTGATACTTCAGATCGAGGAAGACGCGACGGCCCGAGGCAACGAGATCCCGCACCACCTGTGGGCCTTCGGCGGTGTAGAGCTGCATGCCGACTTTGTAGGTCAGCGCCGAGTCACCGACGGCCGTCACGATCTTCTGTGCGGCCGCCGCGGTGGAAACGTCGAGGGCAACGATCAGCTTCTCTCGCACGTCGTTCTTATGAGAATCGACGACTCGCGGATCGTTACTTCGCGGATCGTTACTTCGCGGATCGTAGTTACTTCGCAGATCGGAGATGCGGTGGGGGAGAGTGGCCGACATCCCTAACAGTGTAAAGTGTCTAGCGGAGTTCCGCCATGGGATAGTTGGAGGCTACGGTTTCCAAAACCGGGCGGCGCTTGGTCCGGGGCTTGACTAGATCCAGGCGAACCTGCTGCAAGCCGCGGTGTTCGAACTCCAGCACCTGGGCGGCGCCGTAGGAAAGATCGATAATACGGCCGGGAACGATGGGACCGCGGTCATTTACCTTGACCACTACCGCTCGTCCGTTGCGCAGGTTTGTGACCCGCACATAGCTTCCCAGGGGGAGTGTCGGATGAGCCGCGGTCATGTCGTACATGTCAAAGTCTTCGCCGCTGGCGGTCGGTTTACCAACGAAATACTCGCCATACCACGAAGCTGTCCCAATCTGATACGGTTGATTTTTGCCGGTCTGGTTGCGGATTTCGGGTTTGGCTGGAACTGCCCTAATCTGGGCTGAACTGGCCTCCGAGTTGTTTGGGCCCTGAGCCGCTCCCAGGCCGACGATCCAAATGGCGATCATCAGTCCATGAGCAATACGTCCACGCATTCAGTTCTCCTCGCATCTCAAAGAGTCGTCCTAGCTAGGTTATTTGTTAAGGTTCTGTTAATACTATGGGGATGGGAGGGGCTTGTCAACCCGAAAGTGCCTGGCCTAGGGTGACCTGGTAGTAATAGATATCTTACGTAACTTGTTGTTAAACATGAGTAATCATAGATATATCCATAAAAAGAATGAAGTTAACTGTTTATCATATAGTAAATACTCAATGAGCTGTACCCAGGGTAGAATTTACATCTCCCGCAGAATCAGTCACTTGCGAAGAATTGTTTCTAAGTTGTTTATCGTGAGCGTTTTAGGTACAAGGTTGCAGAGAGGAGAATTCCGTAAGTGTTGCTCCAACGCAGGATTTTGCGCGTGAGTCTTGGATAAACGGACATGGCTGAGAAACCACCTATCGTGCTGAGCATCGCCGGTTTTGACCCCTCGTCCGGGGCGGGGGTGACGGCCGATATTAAGACGATCGCAGCTCACGGCTGCTATGGCGTGGCCTGCATTACAGCCATGACCGTGCAGTCGACTGCCGGGGTTCGTCGCGTGGAGGCTCTGGATCCCAGTCTGGTGCGCGAAACGCTGGAGGAGCTTGCCTCCGACGTTCCTCTCGCAGCCGTGCGTATCGGGATGCTCGGCTCGGCGAAGGTGGTCAAGGCTGTGGTGGAGTTCCTGGACTCTTACAGGGCTAAGGTGCCCAACATCGTGCTGGATCCGATCTTGAAATCATCATCCGGCGCCGAGTTGCTGGATGCTGCGGGGACCCGGTTGCTGATCGAGAAACTAGTTCCGCTTGCCGATGTGATTACGCCGAATGTGGACGAAGCTGCGGCTCTCACCGGCTTGAAGGTGACGGATCTCGACGAAATGCGGGCGGCGGCCGCGAAGCTGCACCGGATGGGTTCGGCCGCGGTGGTGATCACTGGCGGGCATCTGGAAAAAGCAATCGATCTGCTGAGCTTCAACGCGAAGAGCGGAGTCGAAGAGGAAGTCTTCAAGGCGGAGCGGCAGCGTTCGAATTCTACTCACGGTACGGGCTGCGCCTTCGCCACCGCTATGGCTTGCCACCTGGCGCTTGGTCGAGGAATAGCTGAAGCAGCGTTGCTTGCCAAAACCTACGTGAGTTCGGCGATAGCCGCCGGCCATCCGCTGGGACATGGAACCAGTCCAGTGCATCATCTCTACCGCATGAACGAGCAGAGGCGGGCAGCGGGTTCGGGGAACCAATCGTAGAGCCTAACCAACTGGCGTCATCCTGACCGAGAGCTAAGGTGGAAGGACCTGTGCATTTTCCTGCATCTTGACGCGCTCCGGAGGGGAATAGATAATCCCCGGCACAGATGAGATGTTTCTCCCCCGCAAAGTTCTCTTCTCGTCTCCTTAAACCTAAACGAGATTTCAAATGTCACGCCGCCGATGCTCTCTCGCTTCTGCCGCGTTGGTATTGACACAGCTGCTCCAGTTCGTTGGCGCCGGTCTGGCACAAACGGTGAAGGTGCTTTACAACTTCGATGGCAGCGCCGGCTCCAATCCCTTGAACATTACCCTGACCCAAGGGCGGGATGGGCAACTCTACGGTACGACTGTGTATGGCGGAGCCAGCGGCTTGGGCTCAATCTTCAAAATTACGCCCTCGGGCCATGCCACAGCGTTGCATAGCTTCAGTGGGACCGACGGCTCGTATGTCTGGGCTGGCCTTACGTTGGGATCCGACGGCAACTTCTATGGGACAACTTTTCAAGGCGGTACGTCGGGCGTTGGCGTACTGTTCAAGATGACGCCAAGCGGGACGGTGACTGTTCTGCACAATTTTGCCAACAACGGGACGGACGGAACCTTCCCGCTTTCTTCTCCCGTTCTAGCTTCCGACGGCAACCTCTATGGTGCGACGCAAAATGGGGGAAAGAACAATGCAGGAACGGTTTATCGATTTACTCCTGCCGGCGTGTTTAGCATCATCTACACCCTGGATCCTACGATTGGTTCGTATGCGGCCTTTTCCCCAACCCAAGGCGCGGATGGCGCTCTCTATCTTGCGACGCTGTATGGTGGCAGCAACGGTTGCGGAAGCCTGATGAAACTTTCGACTGCCGGCGTGTTGAGTAACAGCTATTCCTTTGACTGCGCGGCGAATGGCGGGAATCCTTCGGGAAGCTTGTTCCAAGGCTCAGATGGAACTTCTATGGCGCCCGGCCATTCGTTGGCCTGGTGCAATATCAAGGGAAGAGCGGCAACACCGCGCAGATCCTCGGGCAAGGATTCACTGGGACCACGGCGGTGACCTTCAATGGCGTTCCCGCTACCAGCTTCACAGTCGTGAAAGATACTTATCTGACGGCGGTTGTTCCGAGTGGCGCGACCAGCGGGACAGTCGCGGTGACCACACCGAATGGAACGCTGAAGAGCAACAAGAATTTCAGGGTGATTCACTGAGAGGGGGAGATGGCACCGCTTTCGCGACGGCGGGCGATGACGGCGAGATCGAGGTTATCGGGGGTCGAAGGGTTTCTTCAGCAGAATTCCGGCAACAAACGATGCCGTGGCGGCGAGCAGCCATTCGATGCGCCACATCTGAATCGCCTGAAACTCCGCCAGATTGGACGCTCTGTAAATGAGGCTGACGGCGATAGCTCCGGCGACGCAGCCGAGACCGATCATGAACGCGATCATAGCGGCCGTCGGCAGACCGATCCAACGCTTGATCTCATGAAAATGGAGATACCGCACCCAAGCTGGCAAGGAGACTTTGCGCCAGGCAGCCGCAATGGCGGCGGAGTGCGACAGTGCCCACGTCACGTTCCGAGCCAAGAGGCCAGGCATCACCGCTGTATCCGCGCGGGCAGTCATCGCCATTATTGCCGGACGGCGGAGACCGCAGGTATGGCAAAACCTGGCGCCGATCATGAACTCCGTGCCGCAATCGGCACAGGCCTCGGCCATTTCCGCAGTCGCGGCGGGAAGTGTGGTCTCCAGCGCCGGTTCGAGCACGGTCGGAGACCGCCAAAAGTCCTGCTGCGCATCTTGAACTACTTGAGCCATAATGAAGTTAGGAAAGCTATCTGCTGCAAGGCAAGCCGACAACCAAAGGCACCGCCGCCTAAGGTGTTTTCAAGTCAAATACTTGCAACGTTCCCTTGATTTCTGCCGGAGCGAGGTCGCGCAATTATTACCCGCAGGCCCGTAAAGATGCGTCAGTTACGTTGGTTTGAAAAATATGTTTTTCCGTTTGTAACTGCCTCGGATTAAGTTGCCCACCGCTGATTGTCTTATGAAATTGGAAGGTGATGCCGGGGAACGCCTTTGGTTCGTCCCGTGCACAGAAAAGTCAGTTAAACTAATAGCAGTAAGGGCCAACGGTCGGGATGCGTTCGAGTTTGAAATTGGTGAAACAGTTCGTTCCGCAGAGTGCGCTGTTCTCGCTTGTCATCGTCTGTTTGTGGCCGCCTCAGGTCACGGCTCGAACCATTCCTCTTGCGGGTAGCTTTAACGCATCAGCGGCCACTGCTTCTGCCGGGCATGATCCGCAGGTCGATGCTGCCTTCTCTCACTTCTACAATCTGGATTACGACCGCGCGATCCAGGAGTTCGAAAGAGTGCTGGATCGTCGCGCCACCGACCCCTCCGCCGTCAATCACCTGCTAAGCACGGTTCTGATGCGCGAGATTTATCGCATGGGCGCGATGAATTCCGGCGAGTACGCCAACGACAGCTTCATCGGCGAGGCGCATCGCAGCGCCGATCCCAAAGTGAAGGAGCGGATCAAACAATTAGTGGATCGAGCCGAGCGACTGGAGGAACAGGAGCTTAAGGCAAATCCCAACAACGTGGAAGCGCTCTATGCCCGCGGGGTCACGCGGGCGCAGTTCTCGCTGTACACCGCGCTGGTCGAGCGGGCCTGGTTTTCCGCCCTGCGCAACGCCGTGAGCGCGCGGCATGACCATGAGCGCGTCCTGGAACTCGATGCCAACTACGTGGATGCGAAGCTGGTCGTGGGCACGCACAATTACGTGGTGGGCAGCCTGCCCTGGAGCGTGAAGGTCGCCGTGGCTATGGTGGGGCTGAGCGGGACCAAAGAGAAAGGCTTCGAATATCTGCGCCAGGTGGCGGAGAGCAACGGAGAGAATAGCGTTGACGCCAAAGTCGTGCTCAGTCTGTTTCTGCGTCGCGAGCACCGCTACGACGAGGCGCGGGTTGGCATGCACGATCTGGCGTTGCGCTATCCCGGAAACTATTTATTTCCGCTGGAGGAAGCCAATCTGCTGCGCGCCGGCGGCCACGCTCCGGAGGCTGCGGCAGGCTATCGCAAAGTGTGGCAGAACGGCCGGGAAGGGAAGTATGGCAACCTGCATTATGAAATGGCGGCCTGGGGTTTGGGCGAGCTGATGCGCGGCCAGAAAGACTACGCCGCAGCCGCAGCTGCGTATGAACTGATAAGTAACGCTCCGGACCCTGGTCCGGAGACGCTGCAGAAGGCGAACCTGGCCGCCGGCGAAATGTATGATCTGCTGCAGAAGCGCGATTTGGCGATGAAAAAGTATGAGACCGTGTTGGCCGAAAACGGCAGCACTCCTCTCGCCGAGAAGGCGCGCGAGCACATCCGGGAGGCTTATCGGGAGTAATGTTAGAGACTTAAGGCTCAGGATTCAAGACTCCCTACTGAAGACTCCAGACCAAAGACTCTAGGGAAAGTTCGGTTTACAATTACGTACTGTCTTGTAGAGGGCCCTGCGGAGGGGCACGACTATGTACTGCAACTACTGCGGCAAAGTAATTCAGGACGACGCGGCGGTTTGTGCCTACTGCGGCATTCGAGTGGGCGCGTCGGTGGCCCGGAAGCGTCTGGTGCGGCCCCGCCAGGGCCGCAAGATCGCGGGTGTCTGCCTGGGTTTCGCCGAGTACTTTGACATTGATGTGACGGTGGTCCGGCTGGTGTGGCTGATCACGTCTTTCATGACCGGGATCGGACTGATCTCTTATCCGATCGCGTGGATTATTATGCCGGAGGAGCCACTGCTGTTGACGGCGCCAGTCGGCGCGCAGCAAGTGACGAATCCTTAGAGTTCATTTGTTGATTGCCGATTGTTGATTGCTGATTAAGATCCAGGGATCCAATCAACAATCAGAAATCAACAATCCACAATTCCTCTTACAATTCCCTCCATGCAACCGATCGTTTTGCACCAACTGAGAAGCGGCGACGCGGAGATTGCTTACCGTGTGCTGGGCGAAGGGACTTCCGTAGTCTTGCTGCATCCTTTTCCTGCGAATCATGAATTTTGGCTGCCTGTGGCTCAGGCTTTGGCAACGCGCTATCGCGTCGTCCTTCCTGATCTGCGCGGGCATGGAGACTCTGGCTTGGGCGATGGTCCGGCCACAATGGAGAAGCACGCTGGCGATGTCGCGCGTGTGATGGACGATGCCGATGTCGGGCGCGCTCCGCTGGTTGGCGTTTCCATCGGCGGATATGTTCTGTTCGAATTCTGGCGAAGACATCGCGGCCGCGTGACGGCGCTCGGTTTCTGCAATACTAAGGCTCCTGCGGATTCCGCCGAGGCCCGCGCCGGACGCTTGCAAGCGGCGGCCGACGTGCTTGACCGCGGGACCGAACCGTTTTTCGAGAGCATGATTCCACGGCTTCTCGGCAAGACCACGCGGGAGACGCGGCCCGATCTGGTCGACGGCGCGCTGCGCATGATGCGGAAGATGTCGCCTGAAGATGTGGCGCAAGTGCAGCGCGGCATGGCGGAGCGTCCGGATTCAGTAGAGACATTGAAGGCTATCAATGTGCATACGCTGGTGGTGACCGGGGACGAGGATATCCTGACCGGCTTGAACGAGGCTGAGTTGATGTACCAGCATATTCCCGGCAGCCAGTTGCGCGTGATTCCGAAGGCCGGGCATTATTCGCCGTGGGAGCAGCCGGAGGAAGCGGGCAGGGTGCTGCGGCAATTTCTGGAGCGGCTTTAGGGATCACTCGAACTTTCCAGCTCCTGCGCTAGAATCGGGGCGGTATGAAAAAATTCATCGCCATCGTCCTGTTCGGGATATCGGCAATTTATGCCCACCCGCAAACCGAGACCGCCGAGCGACCGCGCATCCTCGGCATCGATCACGTTTCGTTCTACACCACAGCCCCGGAGGGCGTGAAAGCGCTCTACAGTGGCACGCTCGGCCTTACTTCCGCTGCGCCGGTGGAGGCCGGCGAGTTCGCGAGATTTATGGTTGGCGAACAGTGGGTGGGCTACAGCGCCGCTCCCGATGCCAATGCTACCGACCGCATGGATCACGTTGCCTTTACCACCGACAACATCGTGGCGCTTCGCAAATATCTGATCGCGAAGGGCTTGACTGTGCCTGCGATCGAGGGACACGCCGACCATAGTTTGAGCTTCACCGCGGCCGATCCTGAAGGCCATCGGATTGAATTCGTTGAGCAAGATCAGAAGATCCCTCGTTTGAGAACAGATAGACTGGCCTATACAGATGCGGGACCACCATGGGTCTCGCATCACATGATTCATACCGGTTTTCTGGTTCAGAACCGCGATGCGGAGGATCACTTCTACCGCGACCTGCTTGGGTTTCGGTTGTACTGGCACGGCGGGATGCGACCCGGCGAGACTGATTGGGTCGCGATGCAGGTTCCGGACGGAACGGATTGGCTGGAATACATGCTGAACCATCCCGAGCATCCTGATTTGCGGCTGATGGGTGTGTTGAATCACATCTCGCTAGGCGTTGTGGACATGAAAAGCGCGCAGGCGCTTCTGGAATCTCACGGCTGGAAGCCACACGGGGGCGAAAAGGCCCAGATGGGCAAGGACGGCAAGTGGCAGCTCAATGTGTTCGATCCCGATCTGACGCGGATTGAGCTGATGGAACTCAAGCCTGTGGAGAAAGCGTGCTGCGCCGACTTTACTGGCCCGCATCCGTCGGATTGATGCCGAGGACATGACTCTCCCACGATTTGCTACAATCCTCTCGCGATGATTGATACGTTCCTGGTTGCCGATAAAACTGTGGTTAGCGTCAAGGCGGACGGCCCCACCGTAGACGTGAGCGGCGCTGCTGGGCGCGTGTTCTTGCTGACGCTGGAGATTACGAAGATCATCGAGCAGGAGTCGCTCGAGGTCAGCATCCATGGTTCGGCAGACGGAGCGGCGTGGGGCGCGAAAGCCGATTATTACGCTTCCGCAGAAGTTTTATTGCGGGCAGTCTCCTGCGTTGCTTGATCTGACTGCGCATCCGGATGTGAAGTTCGTGCGCGCGCATTGGGAGGTCGCGCGCTGGGGACGCGGCGTGGAGACGCCGATGTTCGAGTTTGGCCTGAGGCTGAAAGAAATTCCCGCGGACGTGTTACGCGAGGCCACGGCAGTGGTCAGTGATCAGTGAATCAGTGATCAATGGTCAGTGGGATGTTTTGCCCACACTGAATTTCTGGCCACTGATCACCGCATCACTGACCACTGACCACTTTCTGCTTTTCCTTCCGCTATATTGATCTCAGGATGAAAAGCGAGTCCCAGGTCATCGTGCGCCCTGCGCGCGACGTGCGCGGCAGTGTCAGTCTTCCCGGGGATAAATCCATTTCGCACCGCTACGCGATGCTGGCGGCGATCGCCGATGGACCGTCGCGGCTGGAAAACTACTCTACCGGTGCGGACTGCGCCAGCACACTCGGCTGCCTGCGCTCGCTGGGCGTGAAATGGGAGCGCAAGGACGGCGCCGAAAACGTCATCGAAGTGCAGGGGACTGGACTTTCGTTGACTGCTCCGAGCCAGGCGCTGGACTGCGGAAATTCCGGTTCAACCATCCGAATGCTGAGCGGCATTGTGGCGGGTCAGAAGTTTTCCAGCGAGATGACGGGCGATGAATCGCTCTCGCGGCGTCCCATGGAGCGTGTCATCAGGCCGCTCACGGCTATGGGCGCGCAAATCGAATCGCAGAACGGGTGCGCACCGCTGCGAATTACCGGCGCCGAACTGAAAGGCCATCGACTACAAAATGCCGGTGGCCAGCGCGCAGGTGAAGACTTGCCTGCTGTTTGCCGGCCTGCTGGCCGACGGTGAAACGCGTATCGAAGAACCGCTGCGGACGCGGGATCACGGGGAAGTAGCGCTCCGCGCGTTTGGCGCGCAGCTTGAACGCAAGGGGAACGCAGTGCGCATTCGCGGCGGCCAGCGTTTGCGCGGCATCGAAGCGCGGGTTCCCGGCGACCTTTCAAGTGCGGCATTCTTCCTCTGCGCCGCCGCTCTTTTTCCCGGTTCGCAATTGACCGTCACGAATTTGCTGATGAATCCGACGCGCGCGCGGCTGCTCGATATCCTGGCGCAGATGGGGCTGCGCATTTCCGTGACACAACTGGACGAGATCCACGGCGAATTGGTCGGCACGCTTCAGGTCGAGGGCGGACGATTGAAGGGTGCGACTATCGCCGGAGCAGATACGGCGGCTCTGATTGACGAGATTCCCGTGCTGGCCGCGATTGCCGCTTATACGAAGCAGGGAATCGAAGTCCGCGACGCTAAGGAATTACGCGTGAAGGAGTCGGACCGCATTGCATCCATTGCTGCCAACCTTCGCGCCATGGGCGCGCAAGTGGAAGAACGCGAAGACGGCCTGAAGATCCCCGGTGGACAGCCGCTGCGGGGAACTGAACTCGAATCGTTCGGCGATCACCGCATCGCCATGGCTTTCAGCATTGCGGCTTTGCGAGCCCAGGGGGATACGCTGATTCGGGGCAGCGAGTGCGCTGCGATTTCCTACCCGGGATTCTTCCCGGCGCTCGAGGAATTGGTTGAGCGCTAAATAGCGCCACTCCTTCGCCAGCGCCAACTTATTGAATCCATTGCTGATCTTAAGTTACGTCCGTTCGATGACCGATGTGATCTAACGCTTACCCGCGAACTTAGAAACAATTCATATTTGAACCGAGTCTCTACTGGCCGATCTCGGCTTGTCCAGCGGGACATTGCGAACAAATTTCCTACTCACTTGGAGGATCCCATGCGTTACAAGTCAGTGGTGTTGGCATCGATTTTGTTGGTTGCAACGGCTTATGCCAAAGAACCGAAGGCTTACCAGAGCGGCAAGTTATTGCAGATGGATTCTGTGAAATGCGGCATGGACGAAAAGGATGCGAAGAGTTTCGCCGGGGAAATGATTGGAACGGACTCAGGTCATAAGAAGACACAAGAACTGCTTTGCCAGGAGTATCTGCTTCAGACTGACAAGATGGTCTATCGAATCCGTCCCAAGGATGAAAAGCATCCTGCACTTTTGCCGGTGGGCGAGCGGGCGCAATTCCGGCTGGAGAAAGACAAGCTGCTGCTGCGGGTGGAAGATCTCGACAATAAGGAGCGTGAGTACATCGTAGTGTCGATGACGCCTCGTGCCGACAGCACCGCCGACGCGCGCCCGGTCCAACTGAAGCACGCTCAGTAGTCCCTGCAACTCGTGTTTAGATTCGTCCGCTGGCGGCCTTCGAAGTCGAAGGGCCGCCAGTTTCATTTTGCCCGCCAGCGGCGCAGGGATGGAATGGAATAATCCCTCTAGCGCTTGGCTGATGACCTTGGGCTTTTGTGGTAAAGTAGTGCCGCCTGCGAAATGGGCCCTCGCCACCTGCCCAAAGGAGCTTGCCATGTCCACCCTGCGCGAACTCGTGAAAGACCGCAAAGTTTACTCTATTGACGCTACACGCACCGTGCTCGAGGCGGCGCGCTTCATGATGGAGCACAACATTGGCGCCTTGCCCGTGCTCCGCAATGGAGAACTGGCCGGCATCTTTTCCGAGCGCGACATCATGAACCGTGTGGTGGCCGTGGGACGGACGCCCGGGCACACCAGCGTGTCTGAAGTGATGACCGCCAACCCCCGCGCCGTTAACCTGGACGAAAGCATCGAAGAGTGTCTCTTCATCATGCACGAGTTCGGCTTCCGGCACCTGCCCATTGTGGACGGCAAAGAGCTTAAGGGGCTGGTCTCGCTGCGCGACGTGGTTATGCGTCAAGCAGCCGAACTCGAGCGCCAGGCCAGGCGCACCGCATCTTAGAACTGGGCTTCGGGCTTCGGCTTTCGGGCTTCGGCACACCACGTTTTCTTTCTCGCTTTCTGGTATTCCTTAAACCCTGTTTGGAATACTTCTCGACGTGACGAATCGAGCCGACGCCCGAAAGCCGAAGCCCAGATCACTCTCGTTTCCGCAGCAGCAACTCGCGTGGCTTGGGCGGCAGTTTGAAGGGAAACTCAAAGACCTTTCCGTCGAGCGGGAAGCGCAAAATGAATTCCTCCTTGCGCTTTCCAACTTCCGAGCCATTTTGTCCTGGTGTTGAACAAGACCCAGCCGCTCACTTCCGGATTCGCCCGGTCCAGGTGCGCCGGGCGCAGACTGTTCCGGCTGAGGAACTCGATCATTTCATTGGCCGATTTCTGGTAGTCCTGCAGCCGAGCTTCGAGGGCCTGCTTCTTTTCGGCATGCTTCGCGACGGCGCGCCTGGTCTCATTGTCGAGTGTACTGGCGTCACTCTGAATCTTCTCGCTGTAACCGTCCGGATTAAGCGAAGTCTGCACCACTTTGAAGTGCTTCATGAACTGCAGTGTGATTTCCTCCGGGCTCGCGTCCAGACTGCCCGCACCACGGTAGCGAATGGTCAGGAGGACTCCGAAAAAGGGCCAGTTGCGATGAGGGATAATTTGCAGTTCGCGCGCATCTACGGCCAAGATGATGCCCACATCTCCCGACCACAGCCCATAGCGATACTTGCCGTCGTCGGCCCGGGAAGATGTGCATCCCGGCAGCTCTTCGGACCAGCGCACGGCGAGCGGCTGGGGCGTGTGCCTATCTTTGCCTGAGACTGGGCTTTGGTTTTGGCTTGTGCCCGCCGCTGCCCGTACCGGCCAGATAAGAATTGGGGGGCAGCAGACGACGCCAGCGCACACGAAGCGCAGTCCGAGATGGCGCCATGCAGTATTGCGGAGCCACATGAATCGGGGCCTTGCTCAGTTCACCACCAGCGTGACAGTCGCCTGGCTGGTGGTTGCGTTGCTGGGCGCCGCGCCGTTTTGGTCCGCGCCTGTCAGCGTGAAGGTATAGGTATTTTTCGGAGTGATTTCACCATTCGGAGAATTAGTCTTGGTGGTCGAGCAGGCCGGCATCAGGAGTAAACCCCCGGCAACGGCCATAAGCAAGAACGCGCCCAGCAGATTTTTTCTGCGGGCGCCCACTCCCGCGAGGGCCAGCCCGGGAACCAAAAGCCACAAGGCATAAAAGATTCGCCGGTCGCGGAGGCTGGTTACGGGAATAGGTCCGAGGGTGGTGATGGTAAGAGTGGAAGGCTGAGGAGCGCTGTTGGCCGTTACCACGACGGTCGCGGGATTGAATGAGCAATAGGGCGCGAACGCCACCACTGGAGTCACCGAAAGGCAGGCCAGCGTAACGCTTCCGGTATAGCTGGCAATCGGGGTCACCGTCACAACCGTGGTCGCCACGCTGCCCGCGGGCACGGGGCTAGGAGTAGCAGTGACTGGCGACACCGACAGTGAGTAATCTTGAGTCACATTCACAACGTTCAGGGTGAGGGTGACCGCTTGCGACGCCGAGCCGTTGTCGCCAGTCACGGTAATGGTGTACAACCCCGGCGGCGTGGCGCTGATGGTGGAAACGGTCAGGAAGGCTTGTGCGGGTGGGGTTGCAGAGCCGGGGCTCACTGCACATAGCGGAGTGCCGGCTAATTGCACCGGCGTTACCGAGCAGGGAATGCTATCAAACGAGACGGGGCTGTTGGAGCTGCCGACCGCAATGTTGAGAGTCGCAACCGAAGAGCCGCCGGGATCGACGGCCGATGGAGACAGCGGGCTCGAGACAGTAAGGGTAAACGTAAACTGTTGCCCGTAAGCCACAGAAGTCGTGGAGAATAGCGACAGCAACAGAGCGAAGACGAGGGCGCGAACAACCTGCCTGAAACTCAGCATGAGGGGATGAGAACTCACTATCTTCGATTCCTCCAACGGCGCAAAAGCTGCCCGAGGCGGCCCGAAAGAATGCCGCCGGTTCATCATGTGCAAAATTAATGTAAAACGAAAATGACTCTCGCAGAATGCTCCAGACAGAATCTTAGACTACAGGCGTACATCGTGCCAATCGTTCCGGTATGGCGATTTGGACACTTGTTGGCTCATTGCTCATCCTGCAGAAGTTCGGGCGAGGGCAAGGTACCGCTCTCGACCTGCTTTTCGCGCGCAGCGCGGCGTTCGTTGTCGATGCGGACGGAGGTTTCCAGTTCCTTCTTGCCTTCTTCTTTACGGCCCATGTGAAGCAACACCTGGCCGCGCACGTAGTGAATGTCGGTGCGGCCGGAGTCGAGTTTGGCCGCGGAATCAATCGTGTTCAGCGCCTGCGGATACTTTTCTTCCCGCTGGTAAACTTTGGCCAGCCCGAGATATGAATTCACCAGGCGCGGATCGAGCCGCAGCGCCGCCCGATAGCTCTTCTCAGCGTCGCTGTCTTGTTGCAGAAGCGAATAGACGTCCCCCAGTTCGTCGTAGTTGAGAGCCAGATCGGGTTCCACGGCGGCATCTTTCAGAAACTCGTCGCGCGCGTGCTCATAGTCCTGTTTCTTCAGATAAGTCAGACCCAGGTTGAAATGAACGAAAGTTAGTGTGGGATTGGCTTGGGCCGCAGCCTGGAAGTCGGCGAGGGCCAGGTCATACTGCTCCAGATTGAGGTGCGCTTTGCCCATGAAGAGATGAAACTCCGGGGAACCCTCGCCCGCCTTGATGAGTTGTAGAGTGGCCTTCTCGTCCAACTCCTTTCGTCCGGCCCGGTGGGCGGCGATTGAGAGCACATAGAGATAACTCAACTGGCCGGACTCCTGCGCCCAGAGGGGTTCCAGTGTGTCGGCCGCGTCCGCCCAGCGCTCCGTGAAGAAGTAGCACAATCCCAGCAAATGCCGCGGCTGCAGCGCGTGCGGTTGATCGCGCACCACGGATTCAAAAGCTGGAATAGCTTTAAGAAACTGGTTTTGCCGGTAATAGGCGAGGCCGATGTTCAGCCGGATTCCCGGTTCGCGCGGCAGCAGCAGATCCGCTTTCCGCAGCATCTCGAGAGCTTTTGGCCATTGCTTGCGGCGCATGTAGACGACGCCGAGATTCGCATAGGCTCCGCCGGCCCGTGGATTCAAGGCCAGCACTTGATGGAAGTCCCACTCCGCCTGATCCAGTTGCCCCTGATTCAGCGCGTTCTGTCCTGCCTGAAAAAGTTGCGCTGGATCCGCGCCTGCTCCAGACGGGGCTACTGGCGCGCCATTTCGAGGTTTGGCCGCCGTTCCCGGGGAAGAAGTTTGCGGAGGAATTGCCGCTGCCACGCCAGCCATCAGCAAGCAGACCACAACTCCCGTCCGAATGTGCACGCTTGACACTCGTCTCACTCTCTGCTGTAGTGTCCGCCAACCTCCGCATTGAATTCAAGCGGGAGGGGCAGCCGTTCACGATTCGATGACGGCACTTCAGGCTCGCAAGCTAGGGCAAGACTTCGATGGTCACGATTCGCGATGTAGCGAAGGAGAGCGGGTTTTCATCGACCACGGTGTCGATCGTTCTGAACGACGCTCCGCTGGCGCGCTATATCCCGCCCGTGACCAAGAAGCGCATTGAGCGCGCTGCGGAAAAGCTGGGCTACCGTCCCAACCAGTTTGCCCGCTCTCTGCGCAGCAAGCGCAGCCACACCGTCGGCGTGATGGTTTTCGACATGACCGACCCCTACTGCACGCTGGTCCTGCGAGGCATCGAGAACACTCTCTATCAAGCTTCTTACTTGCCTATTCTCACCGACGTACACAACGAGCGCAGCCGCTTCGAGCGCTATCTCGAGATGCTGCTGGACCGCCGCATCGAAGGCCTGGTCGTCCTCGCCAACTGGCTCTTTCTCGATATCAACCTGCTGGCCGATTTGGAAAAGAGCAGCATCCCTACGGCCCTCATTGGCTGCGAACTGAAAGGGGACTCGATGAGTTCGGTGATCGTCGACAACGAAGTCGGAGGCTACCTCGCGCTCGAACATCTGCACGCTCTCGGTCATCGCAAGATTGCTGTTATCCGCGGCCCAAAGACGTTGGCCGACAGTTCTCCGCGTTGGCGTGGAATTCGCAAATGCGCCAAGGCGCGCGGACTCGAACTCGATTCCCGTATGGTTGTGGACCTGCCCGAATCGCGCGATCCCCTTTCCAGCTTTGAAATGGGCCAGAAACTGACCGAGAACCTGATCAAGCAGAAGCGTCACTTCACAGCCTTGCTGGCCTTCGACGATATGACCGCCTTCGGCGCCATCCGCGCCTTGGTCAAGGCGGGCCTGCGCGTGCCTGAGCACTGTTCTGTGATCGGCTTCGATGATGTGGCGGCCTCGGCTCTCTGTACTCCGCCGCTGACTACCGTGCGCCAACCCATGGAGGCAATGGGAGCGGATGCCGTGGGTATTGTTCTTGAGGGCATCAACTGCGTACTTGAAAAACGCGAGGTCACGGCGCACCATCGCAAGGTGGCGCCGGAATTGGTGGTTCGGGAGTCTACCCGCGGCCTTCCGTAGGTGCCCGCGCCCTGTTGCCGCAAGCGATCTTTGACAAGTGCAAAAGTGCCCGGCTGCGAGGCGCTCGTTTTTTCTCTTGACATCAGATAGCCAATAAAAGCACTATTCATACGTTTTAATAAACCAACTGTGGGTTAGCAGGCTGTTGCTGGACCGAGGTCGTTTGAACAAATCGCTGACTGCCGTGGCGTTGGGCTCGGCATATGTTCTGTGGGGTGCGCGAAACGTTTGCGCGCGGGAGACGAACCTAACCATGAAATCTCATCGGATGCTTCTGCGAATCGCGTTATGGCTGCTGCTGACGTTATGCGCAACGGCTTGGGCGCAGGATACCGCCTCCATCACCGGCACCATCACCGACCCCAGCGGCGCCGCGGTTCCCAACGCGCAAGTCGCGGTTACGAATGCGGAGCACGGCATCAATCGCACCACCACCAGCAACGGCAGCGGCGATTTTCTCATCGCCTCGCTGCCCATCGGTTCCTACGACTTGGGGGTCAAGACCCAAGGCTTCAAGAAGTACGAAGCCAAGGGCATCGTGTTGGACATCGCACAAAAGGCGCGGGTCAACATCACGCTGCAAGTCGGCACCATCAGCACCGAAGTCGTTGTCCAGGGTTCGGAGGTGGCGCAGGTCGAAACCCAGTCTTCCGACTTGGGCAACACCGTCAGCGGCAAGGAAATCAGCCAGCTTGAATTGAACGGCCGCGATTTCACCCAATTGGTGGGTCTGGTTCCGGGGGTTACCGACCAATCGGGAGCCGATGAAGGGGAACAGGGTGCAGCGACGGTTTCCTTCAGCATTAACGGCGGGCGCACCGAATACAACAACTTCGAAATTGACGGCGGAGACGCCCTCGACAACGGCAGCAATACCACTCTCAACGTTTACCCCAGCATCGATGCCATTGCCGAAGTTAAGGTCTTGACGTCCAACTACAGCGCGCAGTACGGCCGCAACGGGTCCGGCACGGTGGAAGTGGAAACCAAGTCCGGGACGAATCGTTTCCACGGCGACTTATATGAATTTTTGCGCAACGACTATTTCAACGCGACTCCCTTTGGCTTGACTTCGCCCCCGTCGTACAAGAAGCACGACTTCGGCTTCACCATCGGTGGACCGGTCTACATTCCCGGACACTACAACACGGAGAAGCAGAAGACATTCTTCTTCTGGTCGGAGGAATGGCGCCGCGAACTGACGCCAGCGTCCGGGTTCTTTTCTTCAACGCCGGTTCCGACCATCGCCGAACGCGGCGGAGATTTTACAGACGATTGCCCTAACGTAGCTTCTGGTTCTTTCAGCGACTGCCCCAGCGTTCCGGGGTACACCATTCCGCTGGGCGGCGAATTCTACACACCGAATTTGAATGTGGTCCCTGCGTTTGCGGAGGCGGCTCCCATCAGTCAAGCACTGTCGGCCCTGATTCCACAGCCGAACATTTCTTCAGGAGCTCTAGGTGATGGTGTTCTCGATACATGGTTTGCGACGCCCACGCTGCCCACACACTGGCGCCAGGAACTGTTCAAAATCGACCAGAACATCGGCAATAAAGTTCGCGCCAATTTCCGCTATATCCACGACTCCTGGAATCAGCAGTACCCCGTTCCTCTATGGACCAGTGGTACCAGTTTTCCCACCATTCAGACCAATTTCAACAATCCCGGGGTCAGCATGGTGGCGCGCCTTACCGCAAACCTTTCCCCGACCCTGTTGAACGAATTTGTCGCGAGCTATACCACTGACCACATCAGCACGAACCTCACTGGCCCGTGGCAGCGGGGCAGCGTTCCTTCCACGCTAGGGCTTTACAACAATGGCTACGGCGGTAAAGTTCCGGGCATCAGCGTTGCCGGAGGAGAGTACGGGGGCGGCGGCTTCGCGGAGGATCCGGGGTATGTTCCGCAGGGGCCGCTGAACGCGAATCCCACGTTCACGTTTCGTGACAACGTCACCAAAATCGTTGGCCCGCACAACCTTCAGTTTGGCCTCTACGTGGTGACTGCGCATAAGAATGAAATTCCTCAGCCTGGGAATGGCGTGAACGGCCTGTTGACGTTCAGCAACACCACCCCCGTTACCAGCGGGAACGCGTTCGCAGACCTTCTCCTTGGCAACATCGGAGGGTTTACTCAAGAAGCTGCGGCGCTCAAAATGCACGAGGAATATAAGATTTACGAGACATACCTCCAGGATGATTGGCACCTGACCCATCGCCTGACGTTGAACCTCGGTTTGCGCCTCAGCTTTTTTGGCACCTATCGCGAAAAAGATAACCTGGCATGGAACTTTGATCCGTCCTTTTATGTTCCGGGCGCCAGCAGCGTCGACCCCGCCACCGGCTTAGTGGTGGGGAATCCTTTTAACGGGTGGGTAGATTGCGGGGTAACCCCGGGAGTACCCGCAGGTTGCATGAAGAATCACTGGTGGAATCCGGCGCCGCGCATCGGTTTTGCTTTTGACCCGAAAGGCGATGGAAAATGGGCGATTCGTGGAGGCTACGGAATCTTCTTCGAACACACCAGCGGCAACGAAGCCAATACAGAATCTTTGGAGTACACCAGTAAGAGTACGCCGATCACCAGCATCCCCAATGCATTGTCGGCTTCGAGTTGTGGTGGAGTATCGGGGTATGACTGCCTGAATTCGAGTCTCTTGGGCATCTCCGGTGCGACCACAACTCCGTTGCAGTTTGTATCGATTCCTAACAAGGCGACTTGGCCTTACATGCAGCAGTGGCACCTGGACGTACAGCACGATCTCGGCTGGAACACAGTCGCCACAGCATCCTACGTGGGCAGCGCGGGCGTGCATCTCACGCGCTCCTATGAGTACAACCAAATATTTCCTGTAGCGGCCGGGCAGAATCCCTACGCTCCGGGACAGGTAATTACGTCGGATGACTGCAACAATATAGGCAACGGCGTGGATACCGTCGATGCCTACGGTGTACCGACGAACGCAGTAACTTCGTACGGGGCCCCCGTTCCTTACACCCCCGGAGTGGGAGGCGGACCGCCCTCGGGCGCGGCCGTCAATTTGTTCGTGGCCTGCGGAAATACCTCAGCTCCATTCCGCCCCTTCGCCGGCATCGGAAGCATCCAACGCAAAGACTTAACCGGATCCTCGAACTATAATGCCTTGCAGCTTTCGCTGCGGCGTAGTTTCAGCGGGCTGGAACTGAACGCTGCCTATACCTACAGTCATTCGATTGATGACTCTTCCGACTACAATGACACGGGATTTGTAAACTCTTACAACCTCAACGCCTACCGTGCCAGCTCTAACTTTGATCAACGTCACAACATCACGATAGCCTACGTATACGATCTTCCAATCTTCAAGGCAAAAGGCCTCAGTCACTCGCTCTTGGGTGGCTGGCAATGGTCGGGCGTCACCTTGATTCAGAGTGGATCGCCGTTCAGCGTGTATAACGGGGGGGCTCTCGCGACCGCCGATAACGCTGGTGTGGGCAATGGTTTCTCCACCTCAGGCTCATATCCCGACCTGGTTGGCAATCCGAGACAAGGCGCTTCCAGCAGCCCGTTGGCAGGCCCTCTGACGGGCTTTGGCCCTCTTCTCTACAATCCCGGCGCGTTCGTGCTGCCGACCGGGCTCACTTTCGGCGATGCGGGGAGAAATATTCTGCGCAATCCTTGGCGCACGAATTTTGACATGGCGTTGCTGAAGCATTTCGCGGTTAGCGAGAGCAAATACTTTGAATTCCGGGCTGAGGCGTTTAACGTGTTCAATCACCTGGAGTACACCTGGCTGGGTGGAGATGGGGGCTCGGCAGCCAATAACGCAGGCAGGGGAACGGATTCGAACACGATCGCTTGCTATGGAGGAGCCAACAACTCCGCGGGAGACCCCGGTTGCGCAGGCAGCAGCTACCTCCGGTCCGCGGGCGCGCACCTGCCTCGCATTCTGCAACTGGGGCTGAAGTTCATTTTTTAGTCCGCGTGCGCATCGCGGCCGAAGTGTGGGGGAAGCCAACAGTTCGTCGAGAACAGTTGTTATCCCACATGCACCTGCTGCGGCGCTGCGACGGCTTCGAGCGCGTGCTCGAGGTCGGCGATCAGATCGTCGGCATTTTCGATTCCCACCGAAAGCCGGATCATCTGTTCGGTGACGCCCATCCTGGCGCGGTCTTCCGCCGAAATCATGAGATGCGACGTTAGCACAGGAATCGAGACCAGCGACTCCACTCCACCCAGGCTCGGGGCCAGCGTAAACAGGCACATGGCCTCGCTCACCCGCCGGGCGTCTTCGCCCGTGCCGTCGACCTCAAAGCTGACCATTCCTCCTCCGCCACTCATCTGCTGGCGGGCCACGCCATATTGCGGATGGCTCTTCAGAAATGGATAGTGCACTCTGCGCACCTTGGCGTGCTGAGACAGAAACTCCGCCACCCGCTGCGCGTTTTCATTCTGCCGCCCCACGCGCACCGCCAGCGTCTTCAACCCGCGCACCAGCACCCACGATGCGTGAGGATCCATGCAGTTGCCCAGCGTCGTTCGTGTCTCCCAGATTCTCGCGATCAGCTCCTGCCGGCCTGCCACCACGCCGCAAATCAGGTCGGAATGCCCGGCCAGATATTTCGTTCCTGAATGCATCACCAGATCGATGCCGAATTCCGCAGGATGCTGGTTGATGGGCGTGCCAAAAGTAGCGTCAATCATGCTGAGCAGTTTGTGCTGCCGGGCCAGAGCCACAACTCTGTTGAAGTCCACCACGCGCAAGGTGGGATTGGTCGGCGACTCCAGATAGAGCAGCTTCGTGTTGGGACAAATCGCCCGCGCGTGCTGCTCATACTCTGTGGTGTCGACAAAAGTGGTCTCGATCCCCATTTTCGGCAACCACTGGGAGAGAAACTTGTTCGTACCCCCATAAATGTCGCGCTGCGCGACAACGTGGTCGCCGCTCTTGAGCAGCGCCATGATCGTTGTAGTGATCGCGCCCATGCCGGAGGCAAACGTTAGCGCCGCCTCCACGCCCTCCAATTCCGCAATCGTCTTTTCCGCAACCGTGTTTGTCGGATTGCCGTAGCGCGTGTAAAAGTGGTCGGTGTTGGTGGTGCGCAACTGTTCGTCGTTGTCGGTGACTTCGAAGGTGGACGTCTGATAGATCGGAGTGGCCATCGGTCCGTTTTTCTTCTTCAGATCCGCTGCGCCGCGCACCGCTTTGGTTTCCGAGTGATGGGTATGCCGTTTCATCAATACCTCGTTCCCTACAGATTAATTGCGCGACGGAACTCTCGCAAGCGAAGCAGTGCGCACCGTTTATAATTCTCGCTCCATGGATCTCGGCTTGAAAGATCGTGTGGCCCTGGTGGCCGCGTCGAGTCAGGGGATCGGCCGCGCCACCGCCGAAGCTTTCGCCGCCGAGGGTTGCCGGGTTGCAATGTGCGCCCGCAACCAGCAGGCTTTGCAAGCCGCCGCCGAGAAGATCAGAACGCGATACAACGTCGAGGTTCTTGCTCAGGCCTTCGACGTCACCAACGCCGCTGAAGTCAACCGCTTCGTCACGTTGGTCGCCGAACAGTTCGGCAGTGTCGACATTTGTGTAACCAACGCCGGAGGGCCGCCCGCCAAGGGTTTTCTCGCTACTACTCTCGAAGAATGGCAACGCGCACTTGAGATGAACTTTCTTAGCACGGTCTATTTCGCGCGCGAGGTCATTCCCCACATGCAGCGGAATCGCTGGGGACGCATCATTACGCTCACTTCGATCACGACAAAACAGCCAGTTAGCGATCTCGTGCTTTCGAATGCGGTGCGTGCGGCCGTGGTCGGACTGGTAAAGAGCCTGGCCAACGAGTTCGGAAAAGATGGAATCCTGGTCAACAACGTCGGCCCCGGTTTCACCGCCACCGAGCGCCTGAAAGAGTTAGCGAAAGCCCGCGCCTCCTCCTCAGGAAAAAGCGAGGAGGAGATTTTCGCCGGCTGGGCTGCCGATGCTCCGCTGCAGCGTATGGGTGAGCCGAGCGAGGTTGCCGATACCATTGTCTGGCTTGCTTCGGAACGCGCTTCCTACATCACCGGCCAGACCGTGCTCGTCGACGGCGGCATGTATAAGGGCTTATAGATTTCCGGAGGCGGATACGATTATGAAACAGCGTGTTCTGTTGTTGCTTGCGCTCGCCTGCGCCGCGTCCGCCTTTTCGTCTCTCGCCGCGGCTCAGGCCCGTCCATTTCCCGGCCCGGACCTGCAGCAGATCTACCAGCGCCTGCTTCCACAGATCGAACAAATCCCGGCCTTCGACCACCACGCGCATCCCGGCTTTGCCGACGATCCCGACGTTGACGCCATGGCCTCGGCCCCAGACACCAGCCTTCCCCAGCGCACGCGCGCCGATAACCCTGAACTGATTGCCGCAGCTAAGGCTCTCTTTGGTTATCCGTACGCCGATCTCTCGCCCGAACACGCCAAGTGGCTCGTCGCGAAAAAGGCGGAGCTAAAAAAGCAATATTCCGGCACCGCCTATTTCAACCTGATTCTCGACAAGATCAACACCGGGAGTTCGGTCGCCAACCGCGCGATGATGGCGGATTACCTCGACCCCAAGCGGTTTCCGTGGGTGTTTTTCGCCGACTCTTTCATGTGGCCTTTCAATAACGAGCGCGAGGCCGCGCGCAATCCTGACGAAGAAGTCTACATCCCGCTGCAGGAAAAAATGCTGCACCGCTGGATGCAGCAGGAGAACCTGAGCATACTTCCCACCAAGTTCAGCGACTACCTGGAGTTCATCGTTCGTGTGCTGATGGATAACCAGAAAAAGGGTGGAATCGCCATGAAGTTTGAAGTGGCCTACTTCCGCCCCACCGCGTTCTCCGATCCGACGCGTGAGCATGCGGAAGATATTTACCGGCAATACGCGTCCGGCGGGGTTCCCAGCGAAAAAGATTACCGGACTTTTCAGGATTACATCTTCCGCTTCCTGGTGAACCTCGGCGGCCGCCTAAACCTTCCAGTACACATTCACACCGCGGCCGGTATCGGCAACTATTTCAACTTCAGCGAAAGCAACATCATGAATCTGGAAAGCGTGCTGCGCGATCCGCGCTATCGTAGCACCACCTTCGTCATGATCCACGGCGGCTATCCGCTGGAGCGCGAAGCGATCTGGCTTGCCGCCGTGCCGAATGTTTACCTCGATTCCTCGCTGGGCGAACTCGTTCAATATCCTTCCGCGTTCAAGCAGACGCTCAAGATGTGGCTGGAAACTTTTCCCGACAAGATCACTTTCGGCACCGACTGTTTCCCGTACAATGAGGTCTTGGGCGCGGAAGAAAGCTACTGGCTGGGAGCGGAATCGTCGCGGATGGCCCTGGCTGCGGCTCTGGCCGAGATGATTTCGGAAAATGAAATCACGGAAACTCGCGCTCTGAAACTAGCCCACGCTTACCTGCACGACAATGCCGTTAAGCTATACGGAGACAGGGTCCACTGAACGAGGCGGCTTAGTTCTTAATAGCGGGGATCGACCTTTATGGCGAAGAAACGGAAAACCAAGAGTTCGGCTGGCAAAAAAACCAAAAGCGCGAAGCACTCTCGCGCCCAGCGCGCCGTCACCAAACACGCGGCCAGTGAGCACCAACTCCAATACATTCCCTGGCGCATGATTCCGCTGGAAGACCTGAACCCGCTGCTGCAGCGGCAGTTCGTGGTCGGTCAGGAAATTATGCTGGCGCGCGTGCTCCTCAAAAAAGGCTGCATCGTCCCCGAACACAGCCACCACAACGAACAACTTACGTACGTCCTGGACGGGGCGTTGAAGTTTTGGATCGACGGCCGGGAAATCGTCGTCCACGCCGGCGAAGTCCTCTGCATCCCCGCCCACATGCCGCACAAGGCCGAGGCGCTCGAAGACACGGTTGACCTCGATGTTTTCAATCCTCCGCGCGCCGATTGGATCAACAAGACTGACCAGTACTTGCGAGGCCAGAAATAGTTTCTCATCCATGTCTTCTTCCACCACCTCTGAGAAAGGCTCCGAACCCAGCCAGGTCACGTTTCGCTTCCGTTGCATCGGCTGCGGCTCGATCGCCGGTTCCGCGGCACAGGATTTTCGCTGCGCGGATTGCGGCAACCTGCTCGAGATCACCAATTCGTCCTGGAATTCCCGCAACCCCGCCGCTTTGAAATCCCTCTGGCGAGAGCGCCGTACCTTAAACGAATCCCTCGATCTGAGCGGGGTGTGGCGATTCCGCGAACTTCTTCCCGCGCCTGATCCCGAGCAGCACGTTGTCACTTTGCGGGAAGGCAACACGCCGCTCTACGAACTTCCGCAATCCTCCCGCGCGACTGGCGTGCCGCGCCTGTACGCCAAACATCAAGGCATGAACCCCACAGGCTCGTTCAAGGACGCCGGCATGACCGTCGCCGCCACCTTCGCCCGCCAGGCCGGATATGGCTGGGTGGCTTGCGCTTCCACCGGCAACACGTCCGCATCGATGGCCGCCTATGCCGCGCGCGGAGGCATGCGCAGCCTGGTGCTTGTGCCCGAGGGCAAAATATCCTGGAGCAAACTCTCCCAGGCCCTCGACTATGGCGCGCTCACCTGCCAGCTTCGCACCGATTTCGACGGCTGCCTCCGCCTGCTGCAAGAGCTGGTCCGGCGCGCCCCCGTCTACCAGTTGAACTCCATCAACCCGTTTCGCCTGGAAGGGCAGAAAACTCTTGCCTTCGAATTACTGGAACAACTTGACTGGCAGCCTCCCGATCACATCATTGTGCCTGGCGGAAATCTCGGCAACAGTTCAGCGATAGGGAAGGCCCTGCTGGAGATGCTCGAAATCGATCTAATCCCGCGCCTGCCGAAGTTGTCCATAATTCAAGCGGAGGGCGCCAACGCGCTCGTGCGTACCTTGCGCGAGGCCGGCGGTAGCCGTCTCGTCAGTGTTCAAGCCGAGACGCGAGCCATCGGCGATCCGCATCGGCAACCCGGCTTCGTGGGAAAAGGCTGTCAAGGTGCTCAAAGCTACAGGGGGTGCCTGTGAGCAGGTGAGCGAACTCGAGATCGCCCAGGCCAAAGCCGAAATCGGTGCCGAAGGGATTGGCTGCGAGCCGGCCTCCGCCGTCACCCTTGCCGGCCTGAAGAAACTATTGCGGCAGGGCTTCGTGAAGCCGGAAGAGACCGTTGTTTTGGTCCTCACGGGAAACCTGCTCAAGGACCCAGACTTCACAATGGAATTCCATCGCGGGACTCTTTTTCAGGGCACTGCGGACGAGCAAGAAAGCGCCAAGTTGAATCGGTTCCGCCATCCTCCCGTTGTCATTGATGCCACTCTGGATGCCGTGATGAAGACTCTGGAGCAAGCGGAGAAATCTGACTCAACCCACTCGAATGTCTAAGAAGAAAAAGACGAAGAAACCCGGTCCTTCCTCGCTGCACCTCTCCCTCCCGGCCACCTCGGCCAATCTAGGCCCGGCCTTCGATGCCGCTGCCCTGGCGATGGACCTTTACATCAACATCGATGCTCAGCCTGCTTACGATTTTTCCATTACAGCGACTGGACGCGACCACGAAATCTGCCAACACTTAGAAGATCACCTGATCCTCAGAACCTATAGCGAAGTCCTCGATGCACACCAGGCGAAAACTATTCCTCTGTCCCTTCGCATTAAGAACGACATTCCCATTGGCAAGGGTTGCGGTTCTTCGGCTGCGGCGCGCCTCGCGGGCATCGCTCTGGCCAATCACTTCGGCCATTTGCGCTGGACCGATGCGCAAATCATCGGGGAAGCTTCCCGCCGCGAGCACCATCCCGACAACGCCTCCGCCTGCTGGATGGGCGGTCTCACCGTCGCGCGCATGTCCGGTGACGCAGAGGCTCAGGTGGTCTGCATTCGCCCGAAGGGAAAGTGGCCACTGCTCCTTGCCATACCTGACCAGGCCCTGTCCACCGAAGAAGCGCGGCGCGTGCTGCCCGCGCAGTATTCTCGTGCGGACGCCGTTGCAAACATCCAAAACTCGATGCTGCTGTTAGCTGCCTTTACCCAAGGCCGTCACGACTTACTCTCCGCCGCGCTTGAAGACCGCATCCACCAGCCTTACCGCGCGGCGCTATGCCCCCTGCTGCCGTGTCTGCAGGAATTAACTGGGACCTCAGGCATCGTTGGCGTGGCCCTCAGCGGCGCAGGTCCCTCGGTCATCGTTTTCCTCGATCCCCGCTCGGCCGCTCACAAGATACGAAAATCCGTTGCCGCTCACCTCGCAAACAACAGACTCAGTGGCGAATTGATCCTCACTTCCATCACATCACGGGGCGCTCGGCATTGATCGCCAAGTCTTCTCAAACGTCGAAGCGCACGAAAGTGCTATTTGCCGCGCCAGCAATCCCGAGTATGTTAGGTAGTTGCTCCCCAAAAACCGAAACTTATCCGGCCCCCAGGTGTTTGTGGCAACCAGCGGATCACCTCGAAAGTCAAGGTAAGTTTGATTGGGATGGGTAGGGAATGAAGCCGAAAATGCAACACGAGGTCCGGCCGCGAGAGAGCGCCCCGCCGCGCCTTGCGCAGATTCAGGGTGCAAAAAGGGAGGTTCAGGAGGAGATCCAGAATTTTTTACGAGCCGTCGATTCCTACCCGGCCTGCGTCGCGAAAGAACCCCGCATCAGCTTCCAACAACACCTTTGCAGCATCTTCGCGGTTCGCAACAATGAAGGGGGACGTGACCGCCGCGATGGCAGCCCCCGCCGCCACTAATCGAGTTGAGCGCTGAATCTATCGGCTGGCCGGCGGTATGATTCCATTCATGCGCAGGTACTCCACCATCTGCCCGTAGTGGTCGAACCCGTGCCACGCCACGCTCGTTGCCAGGCTGAGGCGCGTTACTCTTCCTTCTCCCCACGGGCTCCTGACTGTTTCCACCAGGTTCTTTTCATTGATCGTCTGAACCGCCTTGTGCACGTATGCAAAGGAGTCATTCAGATACTTCAAAATGTCGGCCTTAGTGGTGATCGAGGCCGGCCCCGATTCGTCGCCGATATCCACTGGCGGTTTTTCTTCTAAAATAGCCGCGCCCAGTTCATAGTTCACCGCCGCGACATGTTTTATCTGCTGGGCAAACGTCCGCACCCCTTTGAACTCACCATTCGTGGGGGCAAATCCGAACTTGTCTTCGGGCATCACCGCCGCCGCCGGAACAAAGTCATGCTCGACGTTCGACACGGTGCGGTCCAGCACTTCCGTGACGGTTCTATGTTCATCGTTGCCCTTGTGGTCTTGCGCCACGCCCAGCGCCGCCAGCGCCAGCACGCAGACTGCAAGACGGCTAAGCGTCTTCATCATGATGATTTCTCCATTCTCGATCACAGCCCTGTTTCCTGGTGTTGAAGATTCTCAATGTCCTTCAAGCTTCACTGGCCCGAACGGCCACTCCCGGCCTCTCCATGCCCGAATCATATAGATCGCCAGGCCCGCCAACAATATTACGAACGCGTACCGCACTTCCTTCTGCCAGTTTTCGCGACCGAACAAGATGAAGAGAAATCCCGCGATCGCCAACAGCGCAGGCAGCGGATATAGCCACATGCGAAACGGCCGCACGACCTCCGGCCGCGTGACCCGGAACACGATCAACCCGACCGCCTGTACCAGAAACTGCAAGACAAGGCGAATCACCACCAGCGCCGCAATAGCGTCTCTCAGCCGCAGAAAACAGAACAGCGCCGCTACCGCTCCCAGTGCCACAAGCGATACGTGCGGGAAGCGGTACACCGGATGCACTTTGGCAAATGCCCGGAAATAGTTCCCGTCGAGGGCGGCGGCATACGGCACGCGCGAATACCCCAGCGTCAGCGAAAAGACCGATGCAAACGCGGTCACGATTACCAGTCCCGTTACCAACCGCGCCGCCCACGGCCCATAAATCCTCTGCATAAACAACGACACAACGTACAATCCGCTGTTGTTATGCCCTGCCTGCAGCATCTCCCGCCAGGGAATCACGGCCAGAATGCACAAGTTCATCAATAGATATAGACAGGCGACCAGCAGAATGGAAAGCAGCAAGCCCGCGGAATATTCCGCGTTGGATCTTGTATTTCATCGCCCAGATAGCAAACGTTGTAATAACCCCAATAGTCATAGGTGGCCACCAAAAGGGCTCCGCCCAATCCGGTGAAGAACGCGGGCGAGAGACTAAATGCTCCGGGAGGAAAATCGAATGCGCGAGCTGAATCGAAGTGCGTCAGCCCGGCGAAGATGATCCATCCAATCGTTCCCATCACGCCCAGCCACAATACTTTGGAAAGACGCGCGATCACCGTGATACGCCGGTACAGCAGCAAGACCGTGAAGGCGCAGATGCCCACCGCCAGCGCCGTTCCCGGCATCACAATCCAGCTCACCTGAAGTGGCCCCGCCCACGGGATGGGTAGAGCAGCAGTGTGTGCGGCGTAGACCATCTCCAGACTTGGCCAGTAATAAGCGGCATAGCCCGCCAGCCCGATGCATCCGCTGGCGATCGACAGCGGAGCGCTGAAGGAAAGTTGCCAGATAAACAGAAACGAAATCAGCCGACCCCATTTCCGCGGCCCATAAATCTCGCTCAGGTAGCGATAGGATCCGCCCGATCCAGGGAACGCCGAGCCCAGTTCTGCCGACACCAGCCCGTCGCACACAGCCAACAGCGCGCCCGCTATCCATCCCAGCATGGCCTGCGGGCCCCCCATCGCGCTCAACACCAGCGGCATGGTGATGAACGGCCCCACGCCGATCATGTCAATCATGTTGAGGGCAGTAGCGCTCCCGAGGCCCATGCCCCGGATCAGGCCGGGTGAACCGCTGTCCGGTTTTGATGGAGAACCCATGCGTCGGCCGGATCACACACCAGGGAACAGACTGACCACCGCCTTAGTCGGGACGCCGCGAGGTTTACTGACCATTGATCACTGACCACTGACCACGGATCACTGCTTCTCATGCCCCGCGCTCAACAGATTCACATAAAGCCGCACCGCTCCCGGCACTCCGGCCGGCAACTGCCGGAAGAACGCATATCCCGTGTAAATATACGTTCCCTTGCCGTACTGCGCCCGCAGCAGTCCGCCCTTCTGCGCGTCCTCGCCGGGATCGTGGCAGCTCAGCAGCGGCTTGAAATGCTCATCCCATTTGTCCATGAAATAAAGCCCGCGTTCCTGCACCCAGCCGTCAAAATCGCGAGACGTAATCTCATTTGGATAATGGAACACGCCATCTTCCGGCGCCAGAATCTCTACCGGAGCCTCCTCCACCGAAACCCGCGCCCGGCTGAGTTCCGCGGAGTATGGAGTGAAGTGTCCACCGTTAAAATCTCCCACGCCAGCGTTGTACTGCACGACCAGCGTTCCGCCGGCCGCCACAAAATCGAGCAACCTCTGGTTATTCGTGACGACATCTTTCTGGGTATCGTAGGCGCGAATTCCCAGCACAATTGTCCCGTACTGGCTGAGCTGTTCGCTCGCCAACTTTCCTGGAGGAATCAGGGTCACATCCATCCCCACTTGCTTCAGCACCGTGGGAATGTCGTCGCCCGCGCCCATGATGTAGCCAATCTTCAAATCATGGGGTGCCTTTACATCAACGATGCTCACACGCTGCACCGCGGGCTGGTAATAGTAGAAGCTGCCCAAGTCCTCGCGCGTCACCAGCGTGTAGCCTTCGCTGAACTTTTCGCCGCCGGCCTCCAGCACCGCGCGAACCTTGGCTCGCCCTTCCTGCAAGCCGGCAGGGAAGACCTTGAACTGGAAATCCTTCTTCTCACCACGCCGCTTCAACTCCACCGCAAACTGCTCCGGCTCCGAACGCCATCCCTCGGGCAGTTCCAGCCGCAACACACCTCGCGCCTCACGGCTTAGATTGCTGGCCACGCCCACCGCGACTTCAGAACTCGAGCCGTTGTGCGTCGAAATCACCTGCGTTCCGGGCTCCAATGCAATGGAAAATGCAGGCACCACCGCCAGCGGACGCGCGCGTTGTACACCCGCCTCGTCCACAAAGACCGTCACGATGGTCGCACGAATGCCGCTCTTCTCCTTCTTGCCGTTCGAATCTTCCAAGGAATATTCCACCCGTGCCCGCAGCACGGGAGGCGGGAAGGGCAGCGTTGCATACTTTTCATCGTCGATGTGATTCACGCTCTCTGTCTCCGGATCGTCGCGATGCCAATATGGCCGCGTGTACGCCGCATTCTGCGGCACCCGCAAGCGAAACACCGCGCGCTCGTTCTCCCCCGGACTAATCGCCCGCCGCTTAGTCTTGTCCGAAATCGTTGCCCAGCCCTCCGGCACTTCCAGCTTCAAGCCGTCAATAAAAAGCCGGTCTTTCGATCCATTGTGAAAGTCGACGGCAACTAGAAAATCCTGCCCCGGAGAAACTGTGATCGTCGCGTCCGCTTCTTTTTTCGGGGCCTCCTCGACCGGCTCACCATTTGGCCCCACGCGAGAAATCACCGTTGCCTGCAGGGTCACATTGAGAGCCAGGTCCACGGCGATCTCTGCCTGCTCGCTTTTTTCTTCCAGCCGCGCGATTAAGTCGGATTCTGCGCTGGCACCCAAGCCGGCCGCCCTGACATCGACGCTGAGCTGCTTGAATGCCGCAGCTACTCCCATCAGTGGGATCACTGCGGCCGCCACGTCGTTTCGATTCGCGTCCTCCGTGGCTTTGGCGATCCTGATCGCAATCTGTTGGAGTTCATATCCGAACTTCGGGACCTTGGATTCTGCTATCCCACGAGCCAGCCCTGGCAACGTGGTATCAATTCCATCAAAAAAATCTTTTTCATGCCCGTCTTTGTCCAGCTCTCGCGGGTTCTACCGAATCCACCAGCTTGTAAAACGTAAACCGGTCTCCCGGATCGACATTCCAATTCGCCGCACCTTGCGAGAGCTGATGGCGCAATCCCTGCATCGCGAACTGCACATACGACCCTCCCAGATCGGCGCTCTTCTCTCCGGTATTCAGCTTGACTGTCCAGTTCGCATCGGGACAAGTCATCGCCCCAAAGCCGCACACATTGCCGATGTACAGCTTCTTTGCCTGCCAGGGCTCCAGCCCCTGCGCGATCTGCTCGGGAAACCGCTTAGGATCCGCCGCTGCCCGGAACGCCTCTTTTGTCAGGATGCTCGATGCCTGGTGGTGCCCGTGTCCATCCCGCTCAGTGCCCGAAAACCGCGCCACCAGCACGTCCGGACGGAACGTCCGAATCACGCGCACCATGTCGCCCAACGCTACATCATGTCCGCCCCACTTGGTAAAAGTTTCGTCCGCGCTTTTTGAAAACCCAAAGTCGGCCACGCGTGAGAAACGCTCTTCCACGCCGTAATATTCGTCCGCCGCCAGCAGTTCTAGCGTTCGCAGCACACCCAGCACATCCGACAAATTACTGCCAACCTTGTTCTGACCGCCCTCCCCGCGGTTCAGCGTCATCAGCAACACGCTCGCTCCGCGCCCGCGCGATTCCAACGTCAGCATCCCGCCATCTTCATCGTCGGGATGCGCCACCGTCTGCATCAGCCGCGCAGTCGTGCCTAGCCGGCGCAGCATCAGCCGCAACCCGAGGGCTCCCTTGTCTTGAGGAATCTCGGAAGGAGATCCCTGATAGGGGAGTTGCGGGAAGTCGGTTGCCAGCGTTGGGGGATTTTCAGGAGTGGCTATCGTGGCAACAGGACGCGCCGAGCTTTCACCAGTCCGCCGGGGTGAGGCCACGAGCAGAACTGGAATCGCTGGCAAGAAAAACAAAAATGAAGTTCGGACGATTGAAGTTCCAACAAAATACTGGACGAGCCGCCCCAGGCTGCTCGCAAGGTCGTTGAATCCCAAGAAGTTCACCCTACAAGGATGGGGCCTACCCCCGCTCCGACGCAAATTCTTTCCTCGATGAGCCCAAGAATTAGACTGCAGCCAGAAGAAAGAGCAAGCCCAGAGCCAACACCGAAGACAAACAAGTAAGACAAGAGCTGACCACTGATAACTGAAGACTGACCACCGCTACTGTCGCCCTTCCTTTAGCGCCTCCTGACATTTGCTGCCCGCCGTCAGTACTTCATTAAACGCTGTTTCCTTGCGGAGGCTCTTCAGCAGCGGATCCTCCAACAGCGCTGAATAGGCGCAATAATTTTGTTGTACTGCGGCCTTCAGCAACCGCAAAGCCGGGTCTTTCTGCCCGCAATATGCCATTAACGCTGCCACGTGATACCACTGTTCCGGGTCGGGTTCCGTCATCACGGAAGCCTCCGCCTCGCGCGCGATCCGGTCCATGTCCGCAGGCCGTTGCGCTTGCGTACATGCGACCAGCAACTCCCGGTGGTAGGCCGGAGCCTTCGCCACGCTTTTGGCACTCTCTCGCGCCTGCGCTACATTACCCGCGCCCAGATAAATATAAGGCGTCACCCACGCCGCCCACTCCGAGCCTGCATCGAGGTGTACGTAATCCATCGCCCGGTCCGTCTTGCCGTGCTCCAGGAACGCCCACGCGCACGACCGGAAATTGAAGTTCCCCGGATCTAATGAGCGCGCCGTGTTGCACTCCTGCGTGGCCTGCTCCAGCATGCCGGCGTAGCGCAGCACATAGCTGAGCGCGAAATGCGCGTCGGCGCTCTGCTGCCTCCGCTGCACCAGGTCCTTCGCCGCATCGTACGCCCGGCCCAGATCACCCCGCTCCACGCGGTTCGTGATCAAAAAGCTGGCCGCTGCCATGCGGTTCGGATCGAGTGCCAGAGCCCGCTCATAGGCGGAATTCGAACGCTGGAACATCTGTTCGCCGCCGCCGCCATAAAGCGAATCATAGTAGTACCTCATGCCCAGCGCTTCCCAGGCCGGCGCGTAGCCTGAGTCTTCCCCTACCACGTGCTCCAGATACGTTGATCGCATCCTTGTTCGGCTCGGCATCGTGGGGCAGCGCAAGGGCGTGCAGGTAGAGGTCATACGCTAATGGGCTCTTGGGACGTGAGGCGGTGCTCAACGCTCCTCCCGCAACGCCTAGAGCGGGCAAGAGCCCCTGTTGCACTTGGGTGGTCAATTGGTTTTGCAGGGAAATCAAATCATTCACCGGCGCGGTCACGTTGGCCTGCCACAGCAGCCGGTCATTGGATACGTCAATCGCTTCCAGCGTGACCGTTAACTGTTCGCCCTGCCGCATGAAGTGTCCGGTCAGCACGCGGCCCACATGCAGTTGCTGGCCTGCCTTGCGCGGATCCACGTCCTGCTCCACATACCTCCGCGTTGCTGACGAAGGCCGCACTTCCAGCGATCGCGAATACGTCAGCACGCTGGTCAATTCGTCCGCCAGCGCATAGCGCAGGTAATCGACGGCAAAATCCCCGTTCACATTCTGCAGGGGCAGCACGGCGATGGCATTCTGCTGCTCCAGGTTCGCCACCGACCGGTGTTTCATCCAGTACGCTCCCACCGCCGCCAATACCGTCACCAGCAGCGCCGCCGTTCCCAATAACAGCCAGAGATGCCACCGGTTGCCCGTTCGCCCGAACGTCTGGCTCGCAACCCGCAGCTTCCCGCTGTGCAGTCCACTCTTTACCTGCCCTGAGTCAGTCTCGCGCTTGAGTTGCTGCAGGTCGGCCTTCATCTGCGCGGCGCTCTGGTACCGCTGTTTGCGGTCCTTCTCCATCGCCTTGCCGATGATGCCCTCCAACTCCACCGGAACCTTTGGATTCAGTTCTCCCGGCGGCACCGGCTTATCGTGCAGCACCGCATCCAGCGTCATCAGCGAGTTTTTACCCGTAAACGGTTTCTTCCCGGTCGACATTTCATACATCACCACGCCGAACGAAAACAGGTCGCTGCGGAAATCGATTTCCTCGCTCCGCGCCTGCTCCGGCGACATGTAGACCGCCGTCCCCGGAATCACCCCCACCGCGGTTAACGATTGGTCCAATCCCCGCTCCGTCGCTGTCGGTTCCGACATTATGCACCAGCTTGGCCAGGCCGAAATCCAGCACCTTCACCTGCCCGCGCGGAGTCAGGAAAATGTTCGCCGGCTTGATGTCCCGGTGCACGATTCCCTTGGCGTGAGACGCCGCCAGCGCGTCCGCCACTTGGATACTGATATCGAGCAGTTTCTCCGTTTCCAGCGCGTGTCCCGAGATGCACTGCTTCAGGCTCTCCCCCTCCAGCTTTTCCATCACGATGAAGGGATGCCCGTTGTTATCCTCAATGCCGTGAATGATGCAGATATTGGGATGATTCAGCAACGATGCCGCTCTCGCCTCGCGCGTGAAGCGTTCCAGCGACTTGGGGTCGCCCGCGAGATTTTCCGGGATGAACTTCAGTGCGACGTGCCGGCCGAGTTTCAGGTCCTCCGCCTCGTACACTACTCCCATGCCACCACCCCCGAGCTTCCCCAGGACGCGATAGTGGGACACCGTCTGGCCGATCATGAAAGGACCGAACCTCCGAACGCGGTAATGTTAGGCCCGCCAGAGGCTCCGGTCAACTGGCCCCTTCTGATTATCATCGTTCCCAAACTGACAACCACCCTGTCCTTTTGTGTCCGTCAACTGGTTTTAAGTTGCCTGACGGCGACTACTATGAGCTAGTAACCCTGAAATGGCGAGGCAGTCTCATATGGCAAGGACGTTCGGTAACGGTTCTCCCCAAGTGCAAGAAGACATCCGTCGGCGCGCCGCTGAACTGTTTCAGCGCAGTGGAGCCGTTGAAGGCCACGACACGGAAAATTGGTATCAGGCTGAGGCGGAGATCCTCCGCGAATCGGCTGGTAATCCGGCTCGCCGTGCTGTCGTCGTCAATGTCCGGGGCGTGCTTTACACCGGGGAATACGAATCCAGCTCAGCCGATGGTTACATTCCCGGCGAATGGAAGCCCGGCAATCCTGTTCCCGTTCGCCTCGCCGGCGACAAACTCTACCTGCGCCGTCCCAACGGCCGCGAACTGCAAACCACCATCGTAAAAAGAATCGGCTAATCAGGAAACCTTGTTAAGGAAAATCTTTTCATCCGAGCGAAGCGAAGGACCCATGTAACTCGGTTGCGCCACGAGTCAGCCCGCGTGGGTCTCGATCGATGTTCCTACTCTTCCACCCACAGCGCCGCCGATGCCCCCACCCACTCCATGTCCTTGTTTTGATCCACGCCCATCATCAAACCCCGCCCCATGCGGATAATCGTCAGCACCGCCTTCAACTCCTGCTGCCATACATACATCACCCGCACTTCTGCCTTGGTTCTGCCAAACGGAGTCTCGATCACCGGCTCAAAATGCAGCCGCTCCTGCAGAATGTACTCCGCCCGCTTCTCCGCCGGAATCGCTTCGATATCTTCTTTCCTCGGCGCAATCACCACGCCCAGCCCGGCAAACGAATACAGAGGCTTCAGCGCGTAGTTCTGCAAGTCCTCGGGAATCCGCTCCAGCCGGTCCAGAAACCAGGTCTTCGGCACCGACTTATGCCGCAAATACGGAATCGAAAACTTGCTGATCCGGAAATACCAGTTCGGATGCCCCGCCCACTCCACGTCAAGATCGTCGCGCCAATCGAATCCCAGCTTCACTTGTTTGCGCTGCAACTCATCCACAATCGTGCGGTTGTAGATCCGCCGGATCGGCACCCGGCTCCCGTTCCGCTCGTAGTAGAGCTGCGATCCTTGTTTCTTGACGGCCTCAATGTCGACCGTTCTCACCCCCAGCATCTTCTCCGTCAGCAGAAAATCGGGCAGGGTTTTCTGTTCCTGCGGATGGATCTCCATCAGGATCACATTCTCGGGATCATGTGCGCCCACAATCGCCCGCCGCAAGAGTTCACGATAAGAATTCTTATCCAGCCCGCTCAAAGAAGAAGTTCAACTCTGGTCCTTCAGAAGCCGAAGCCCGAAAGCCGGAGCCCGAAGCCCGATCTTAGTCCGTACACGTCGATGTAGCTTTGGGCCAGCGTGACCTGATATGCGTATAGGGAAGGGAAGGCCTGCAACTCCACCAACTTTGGCTGCAACTCGCCGCTCGCGTCCCGCACCAGGCCAAAATCCACCTGCACAAACAACGGCTGTGCGGGCTCATTCGCCACCCGGAACTCCGCCGGAATCGATGCATCCGACCGCGCCCGGTATTCCGGGCTCTCCACCAATTGCCGGATCAGTTCCTTCCCATCCTCCGCCATGCTGTTCAAGCAGAGACTTTCGGGAAAAAAACAAGGAGTCTCCGAAAGCCGGAACTGCACATGAGTCCCGCAAGCGTCGTCAATCCGCCGCAGGAATGTCTGATATTTTTCAGGAGTGAAGCTGGCGTTAAACTGCTTTCGCAGAGAAGGAATCATCGTAACGCCGAAGTATCACGTAGCGCCGGCATTCCGCACTCGTTGCTTCCACGTCACACAGAGGCACGTCGTTCCGGCAAATTTTGTCATTCCGACCCCGAGCAGAGCGAGGGGAGAGAATCTGCTGTCCGCCGGCAGCAATGCAGCTCTACGCCTCCACCAAAAACTTCCCATCCTGCATGATCTGCTCGTCGTCCACCCAGATGTTAAACTTCCGCCCCACCACATCAATATGGGTCGACGAATCCCACTCCGCCCCGGTGTGGGCGCCGTAGGGATTTCCAAACGCAATATGCACCCCGGGATACTTCTCATCCTGCAGAATCTGCCCAATCACATCCTTCAAGTCGATGTTCGTCCCAATGGCAAACTCGCCCACGCGATCGCTGTTCTCATCGGTGTGGGTGTACTGCCAGAAGTCGTCTTCCAACTCTCGATTCTCCGAGTGCGCCTCGGTGAGCCGGTTATTCTTCATGCGCACGGTCAGTGGATTCTCGCGCAAGTTGCCAAACTTAGCGCACAGATAGTCTCCCACCACACCGTCGATCACGAACGTTCCATTCACTTCGCCGGGCGTGGTAAAGATTTCTCCCCCCGGCAGGTTCCCCCATTTCTCGGGAGTGATAATCCCGCTGGTCTTCAGCCAACGGTAATTATGATTCAACTCCGCCGTCAGGTCCGTTCCCGCCGCTGTCTTCGCCCGCACCCGCTGCGCCTTGCGCACCATCGCAACTATCTTGGCGCTCAGCCGGTCCACCTTCTGAAAATCCGCCCGCATGCCTTCCAGCATGATCTGCCGGTTAATGTTCACCATGTGCGCGTGCCGGATCTTCCTCCGGTTCACCACATCCGTCATCTGCATGCGCGTTCGCAGCTCGTTCCGCTGCGCCTGCACCGCAAAAATGGAAACCTGGCTGGTTTCCAGATCTTCCACTATCTCCGCAGGCAAATCCTTCAACGGGCGCTCCGCCAGATCCTCCAGCACCCAGGCGCGATAAGGCGAGCCCAGTTCGTCGAGTTCATGCGCGATCGCCGCAGCAATCTCGATCGTGGCCTCGTCCGTAATGACGCACACTTTCTCCTCGGGCTGCACCCGCAGGCAAACCTGTACGGCATTGCGCGCTCCGGGAGTGTACTCAGGATCAAAGGAAATGTGATTCGAGCGTGTGCCCCATTTCTCGCGCTCTTTTCGAGAAAACCTGCCCTGAGCTTGTCGATGGGCGGGGCCTTTGCCTTGGTCTGACGAAATATCCATTAGCCTACTTTTCTCACGGACGCCGGCTCGTCTTCCACCAAGCCTGTTTCCGTCTCCTCAATGATGTAGTCGACAACTTTCTTCAAGTCTCCAGTCTCCTGATACACCCGCAATTGACGGTCCGCGCCGCTGCCCGTTTCCAGCATGGTATGGATGTAGTTCAATTCTTCGCGCGAATCCAGTTCATCCACCACGTCGTCTACAAACTCCAGGTACTCGTGGATCAAATCCTTCGCCGGCACTTCCGTCTGCTTGCCGAAATCAATCAGCTTTCCGCTCATCCCGTAGCGCGCCGCCCGCCACTTGTTCTCCATGAGAAGCGCCCGGCGGTACAGACGAAATCCCTGATTCGCCGTATGCAGCTTGTACAGCTTCGCCACCGTAGCCTGAATCAGCGCTGCCAGCGCAATCGTTTCATCCGCGCGCATCGGAATATCGCATACCCGGAACTCGATCGTATTAAAGAACGGATGCGGCCGGATGTCCCACCAGATCTTCTTCGCATTGTCGATGCAGTTAGTCTTGATCAGCAGCTTAATGAAATTTTCGTATTCGCCCCAACTGGGAAAATAGTCGGGAATATTCGTCCGCGGAAACTTGTCGAATACCTTACAGCGATAAGACTTCAGCCCCGTATTCATCCCCAGCCAGAACGGCGAATTGGTCGACAGAGCCAGCAGATGCGGCAGAAAATACCGCGCATGATTCATCATGTGGATCGCGGTCTCGCGATCCTCAATACCAACATGCACGTGTAGTCCGAAGATCAGATTCGCCCGCGCCACCAGTTGCATGTCTTCGACAATATGCTTGTACCGGTCGTCGGGATAAATTTCCTGCACCCGCCAGTCGGCAAACGGATGCGTCGCCACCGAAGCCAGCCGCAGCCCATTCTCCCGGGCCAGCCTCACGATGTCGCGCCGTAGCATCTTCACTTCGGCCTTGGCTTCTTTGATGGTCTTGCAAACCCCAGTCCCTACCTCCACCACCGACTGGTGCATCTCCGCCTTTACCCGCTCCTGTAAGATCAGCTTGCCCTTTTCGAGCAGCTCCGCCTGAATATGCGACCGCAGATCCCGTGTCTCTGGATCTATCGTCTGATATTCCTCTTCGATCCCGATGCTGAAAGTCGGTTTCATTGTGTGTTAAACAATTCGTTGGTCATGCGATAAAAAGCGAGGAACCTGCTTTTCGCCGGATAGCGCCACTGCATCCCGAGCGAAGCTGCCGATCCCTTCGCGTTCTTTGCACAGGGATGGACCAGAAACCAATCCGTATCAGTATATCAATGTGCCGAAGGAACTGCCGCCCGATGTAGCTCAGTCCCACTCCTTATTTTCCTTGACCCTCGCCCTCACAATCTTCTTCACAAGCGCATCCGGCAAAGGCTTATCCGGAGGGAAGTGAATAGTCCCCTTCGAGACTCGGTGACCCCTCAATTCCTTCTCGAACCGATCCAGTACGCCAGACCCCGTCGGGAACAGGCTGCAATGGTTCTTGAACGCCGCGTATCCCACCAGCATCCCCCTATACTTAAACATCGGAATCCCGTAGCTAATCACCTCGGTGGTCTCCGCCGGCACCACCGACCGAATCACCGCGCGAACGTGCCTCAATGTGCTCTGAGCCGGTTCCGGAATATCGGCGAGGTACTCATCCACAGTCTTCGCTGCTGCTTTACCTTTCATAGCACCCATAACCCTTTTGTCATTCCGAGCCAAGCGAGGAATCTGTTTTTCGCCGCCAGCGAATCAGCTCTGTGCAACTCACGTTACCGCCGCGCCTGGAACCACGCGAACCAGAGGAAAAAGCCCACGGTCACGATCATCAGTCCGCTCAAACAGATGGAAAGGGCGGAGACCACGTTGCGCATCCAATGTTCACGCGAAAAAGCCCTACACAGCCAGATGATCGCCGCGACTTGGCTGATGATCATCGTGCCGATGCCCCACAGCAAGAACATCTCAGATATGCCACCGGCTACTACCCCAAGCCCGGTTGCCTTGGACGTCCATATGCCTCGAAACGCGTAAGCGAAACCAATCAGAGTCGGCACCCATGGCACCCAAGCCAGTACCGCACCCCACAGGAATCGCCTTTGCTTTAGCTCATCCTCCACCTACTTCGCCACCTTCCCCCGCTTCCGCTCCGCCACCCACGCCGGTTCTGCCTTGCGAGTTTTCTTAACCGGCGTTCCGTTCAAGAACCCGTCCCACCGCAACTCCTGCGCCGGATTCTCCCCACTCACCGCCATCTTCACCGCCATCTCCGCCACCGCATTCACAATCCAGTCAAAATTTTCCTGTCCCACCGAAGTAATCTCCGCATCCGGCGCCGGATTCAGAAAATCAATCGCATACGGCACTCCACCTTCCACCGCAAACTCCACGGTGTTCAAGTCATACCCCAGCACCCGGCACAAAGTCAGCGCGTCTTTCTCGATCCTAACCCTTAAAGCCTCGGACGACGGCGACGGATTCCCCTTCACATAGCGCTCATGATGCGGCGCCCGCGGGTCGTACTTCATGATGTGCACTTTCTCCTGCCCCACCACATAGCACCGGTAATACTCCTCAAACACCACGCCGTGCTGCAGCGTCATGCACAAATCGCCCGTTTGGTTGTAGTTCTGGAAAAACTCCTCCGGCGAGTGCACGTGATAAACATGCTTCCATCCGCCCCCAGAGTAAGGCTTCAAGAAAGCGGGGAAGCCTACATAATCAAACAGCTCCTCCCAGTTCAAGGGATAAATCAAATTCCGCATCGACTTGTCGGTCGTTCCCTCGGGATGCTTGTTATGCGGCAGGATCACCGTCGGCGGAATCGCCACGCCCAGCTTGTGCGCCAGCGCATAATTAAAAAACTTGTCATCCGCCGTCCACCAGAACGGATTGTTCACCACAATCGTCCCCTGCAGCGCCGCATTTTTCAAGTAAGCCCGGTAGAACGGAATGTCCTGCGAGATCCGGTCGATGATCACGTCATACTTCTTGGGCTCATCCATCCGGATCCCGCCAATCTTCACAAACTCCGCCGAAACCCCTTCCATGCCCATGGAGTTAACCTTCCCTACCAGCGCCGGCGGAAACGTGTTCTCCATCCCAAAAAGAATTCCTATCTTCTTCATAAGATCTCCAACCCAATCGACCACCACTAAGATTTTTCTGACCACTGACCACCGACCACTGACCACTGCCCTAAAAATACTTCCCCGCCATCCGCTCCCAAAGCGGCCAATCATGCCTCGAATTATCGCCGTATATATCCAGCCAATGCGGCACCGCCTTGCCATTCAAAATCGCCGAAAGCTTCACATTGGCATCCAGACATATATCCCAATCCGCAGACCCCAGCACAATTTTCATCTGCCGGTAGCGGCTCAAGAACCAGTCATCGTTCTGATTGGGCAAATAGTCCGGCGGACAGTTGAAATAGCAATCATCGTCGTAATACCCGTCCAGAAACTGGTGGATATCGAATGCCCCGCTCATGCTCACGCAGTGCGTAACCACGTCGGGATGCTTCAAAGCAAAATTCACCGCGTGGTAGGCGCCGAAGCTGCATCCGGTTACTGCCAACCGCGGCGTTTGATTCTTCCACCGGATAAACGGCACAAACTCATGCAGAATGTAGCGCTCATACTGCAGATGCCGGAGCACCCGCACCTTGGGAGGCACGCCCTTGTTGTACCAGCTCTCCAGATCCACGCCGTCCGGGCAAAAAACTTGCAGGTCGCCCCGCTCAATCTTCTGCGCCAGAATGCCAATCATCCCACGGTCTTCATACTCGAAGAACTTCCCCATGGAAGTCGGAAACACCAGCAGCGGCGTCCCGGCATGCCCGAACACGAGCGCCTCCATGTCCCGGTTCAGTTCCTGGCTGTATCCCTTGAGATATTCGCGATTCATTCCTGGTCGGTCCCCGCAGACCGAATATCTTACCTGAATCGGACCGCCGTTAGGTGCGTAGTTGACCACAAGCAAATCTCCCCGAAGATTAAGGCCGGTCGATGGGGGGAGAGCCGTCTTGGCTGTCGAGCGAGCAAAGCGAGGAACCCACTACAAGACAAGGGACCTGAGCAGATCTTCAGGGTGGAGCAGGTCTTAGCGAATTGCTTCTGTTGTGCAGAGGATTTGAATTTCGTTTCGAACTCACCCGCCCCCAGCCCGCTTGTACCCGCTATATTTGATGATTTCTCTCACCTGCACCGGCCCCGTCTTGAACTGTAGCGTGTCATCCGAGCGTGTATACGCCGGAAACCAGTAGCGCCCATCCACTTGTTGCCGATAGGTCACAAACGTGGGATGCAACTCCGGCCGCTCGTGCTTTTTTACTTGTACTTTCTCCGGACCGCTCTTGCCGCACACTTTCACGATCTGAAAATCCTGCGCGTCCACCCAGATTCGCCCCTGAAAATATCGCTTGCCCTTTTCGTCCTTCTTCTTCGGCTCCACGTGGAATTCGTAGGTATCCAGGTCGTCCACGTGCTGCTGCCCGTCATACGTCAGCTTGTACTGCGGCAGATCCTCGCTGGGCAGCATCAGCGGCATGAACACGCGAATATCCTCCACGTCTTCCTGGGTGCGTTGAATCCCTCGTAACGTAGACTGCGCCGCAAACGTCACTTCCTCCTTTCGTTTGCCTTTCTCGTCGTAGGAGATGTTCGTGACCTCGTGAAACTCTCCCGTCGCGTCTTTGCCCACAAGCGTTTGCATCAGCACATCCTGTTTGTAGGTGTAGTGGAGCCGGGCTTCCTTCGTGACTGCCTCGGCCGCCCCCAATTTCTGGATCACATCCTGCACGCTGATAGTCTTCGGCTGAGCAGAATCCAGCGGTCCGTTGCCGGTTTCGCAATCCGTTTGCCCCCACAACCCCACAGGCAGCAAAAGTACCAGAATGACTGTTAACTGAATATCGCGTTTGATTAGCTCTCGCATGATCAAGGTGGGCAGTATACGCCAGAGCGGTACTGCTCTTCTTAACGTCCTGTGCGGCCTTCCTTCGCAATCCTTGCGGTCAAAGGCTTTGTTCCAGTGGCCACAACCGCATCTTCCACATATGTGCAAATCCTTGCCACCAGCTTCCACCGGCGCCACATAACTCGAATGCCACCTGCCTCAGTTTGGTATGCGGATTGCCCCTTACCACTCCGGAAGCCGCGCGAATCGGGCTTTCCGCAGCTCTTTTGCACAGCGCAATTTCCCCCAGACAGGATAATCCTATGAAGACTACAATCTTTGCCCTCTTTTTTCTGTGTGCCTCGGCCGCTGCCTTCGGACAAACCGCTTCGGTTCAAAGCAACAATCCGCAGCCTATTTACATGCCTGACGATCGTCCCCAGCACGCCGCCGAGCACGCCATGGCGTCGGAGTCCAGCTTGCTCAGCAGCGGTACGATCAGCTACGCCAAGGGCGAGGTTCCATTGGCGGAACTGGCATCTCCCATGTACCACACTCCCCTTGGGGACATAGCCCGCGCCTACAGGAAAGAACACGCGACTCTTCCCAAGGCCGCCAAGGTTTCGGAAAATTAGTGAGGTCTTGACTTCGCCGATTTTGAACTCATGAGGAAAGGGGCGCATCCCGTTTGCGCAGCGATAGCGCCCTCCCACAACCCAGCGCTTGGACTGCCTGTCTTCGCCTCCTTCGCGAATCCTTAGCGCCCTTTGCGGTCAAGAGCTTTTCCCCGTTAGCGGCACATCCCCTACTCGCCAGTGCCCATCATCACGATTGGCATCGTCGGCGTAGTTGCCCCCGCTTCATCCTCCACGGTAATGGCAAACCTTTTGGCCTCTGTCCCCGCCAGTAGCGGCGGATTCACCACGCTCGCGCTCCCATGCGCATCGGGCTTGAATACCCCTGCCGGAACCGGAGCCCCGCTGGCCGGAATCAGCCACAACTCATAAGCCTTATGCGGCGGCAGCGGCGGCAGATTGTTCGCCAGCAAAACCAGACTGCCGCGGTTCCGTAGATAAAACACTTTGCCTTGAGGCTGCGGGGGAGCCTTCGCCGCGACCAGGGTGACGCGCATTGCGCTTCCGGACTTCAGCGTCGGCGCCACGAGCCTGTCCCAATCTCCATTTGACGCTGGGCTTTCATTGCCTGCAAATCGAGACGATCCCGCCAACGCAGACTTCAGCGCCAGAATTCTCCCGCGCCAACGACAACGCGAAGATCACCACCGCCGCCGTAGCCGCCCATCCCAGCCATCCCCACCACGAACCGCGAGTCGAAGTCTGCACCAAATGTGGGACCCGCGGTTCGCGCGCCACCGCATCCAGCAGCCGCTGCCGCGCCCGCTGCGGAGGTCTCGGCCCCGTCGTCGACAGCGCCAGCAGCGCCGTATCGCCGCGCAGTTGCTCCAGTTCCCGCCGACAAGCCAAACACGCCGCCAGATGCTCGTCCACTCGCGCGCGATCCTTTCCCCGAAGCGCATCCAGCGCATACAAAGCCAGATCGTCTGCGTATTGTTCGTGCTCGCTCATTTCTAACTCACACCAATTCTCGACTCTAGTGCGGGGACAGCCGCCCTCGTCTGCCCTGAGCCAGGCCGAGGTGGCTGTGCGCGGAGCGCAACTCCACATTCCCCTTCAAGTCTGAAACGCCTTCCGCAGTAGCATCAATCCCCCCCGAATCCGAGTCTTCACTGTTCCCAGCGGCTCTCCCGTTTTGTCGGCGATCTCCGAATGGCTCATGCCTTCCCAGTACGCCATTTCGAGAGCGCTGCGCTGTGCTGGAGCCATACTTCCCATCACGCCTCGCACTTTCTCCGCCGCGCGCGCCAGCTCTGCCTCTCCTGCCAGGTCCGGCGCCACCGACAACACCACATCTTCAATATCCGTTTCCGGGCGCCGCTTTCTGAGCGAGTCAATCGCGCGGTTCCGGGTGATCACCGCCAGCCAGCTCCCCAGACTGCCGCGCGCCGCATCGAAAGCACTGGGCTTGCGCCACAATTGCAGAAACACTTCCTGCAGCACGTCCTCCGCCGCTCCTGTATCTCCCAGCACCCGCAGCGCGACCGCATACACTACGGAAGAATAGCGGTCGTAAAGCTCCGCCATCGCCCCCTGGTCGCCGGACTTCAGCCCCGTCACCAGGGCCAGATCCGTTGAGATGCCTTGTGCTTGCGGCCTCGACAACGCTAAATCTCTTCCCTTATATAGATATACGCAAAATCAGCTTAATCGGATTGCGGTAGAAGCAAGTGGCCAGTGGTCAGTGGCCAGTGAGTCAGTACTCAGACAGGTGTTCTTGCTGACCACTGGCCACGACCACCGACCACTGATTGCCTCCGGGACGAAAGTTTAGTCCCGAGGCATGAGCGCGTCAATTTGTGCGAAAACAAAGTGGTCAGTGGTCAGTGCTCAGTGATCGGCCAGATATTCTTGCTGACCACTAGCCACCGACCACTGAGCACTGATTCACCCCGTCCCTGTCTCTGCGGTTTCTTACAGAGACAGAGCCTGCCCTTGGCGAAGCCGAGGGGCGGGGATTTTGATTTCTATGCCAAAGAACAACTTAAGAATGATTCTAGTGGCGGTCGTTGTCGCGACGCTCTCGATCGTCATCTGGATGAGCATGGCGCCAGTTCCAATATTGCGACTGCTCGCGCTTATTGGCCCTGGTGTATTCGTGAGGACGCCTGTGGTTTTCGCTGAGATAGACGCCCCAGGCGCGGTTCTCGTGGTCATCCCAGTTGTGATAGTCCTTGTGGTTTCGGTCGTAGACACGGACCTGAACGCCAGCCTCTTGCGGCACGGGTGCGGCCATGACGGAGAGTGGCGCCGCTAGGACAGCGGTGAGCAACAACGAAGCGATAGTATGTGGTCGGTGCATGTGGTCTCCAAGGGTCAGAATGTCCGCGTGGAAATGCGGCAGCCATCAGTGTGCCCCGGGAGTGGTGTGGATTAATGTCTCATATAGCTCATGCGAGCCGGTTCTAATCGAAGTCCCAATCAAGCTTGTGCGAGTTCGGGATTAGGAGTGAAGGCGAGTCTGGCCCGTCCCTTCGCCTAAGCAGCCGGAGTCTTTGCCACGATCTCGTACTGTCCGTGCCATGTGTTTTCAACTACGACAGGTGAAATCATCCGCCCCTTATAGGTGCCGCCACCTCTAAGGCCCTTGAACCTTCCAGTGCCGCCGGTGAATTTCCATGTGCCTTCGATAGTCACTTCGTCACCGGAAGTGACGATTCGGCCTTCAAAAGTGCCGAAGTCGCGGTCGCCCTCCGGATGATCGTTGACGAAGTAGCCGCTCTGCGGGCCACTGCCCGCGATCAGGTCAGCCGTGCCCCAATAGGTGATCTTGCAGTCGTTCCACTTCTCGTCAGGTGATTTCTGGACGCCCCTCACCTCGAGCAGGTTCAGATCGTGGTCGTTGACATCGTGCAAAGCAAGGGTTGGTTGCACGGAGGCTCTCCCACAGAAAGAGCCGGAGAGGTTCGGCATGTTTTCCCTCCCGTACCTGGAATTCCGCTTCTAGATCTCGAAAGCGTTACTAAGTGTTCATCCATTTCACCCAATACGAGTCATTCCAATCCTAACTCTTTGGCCAGTGCTTTCCACTTGCTGTCCACCAACGCCTTCGTCTTCGCATCCATAACGATCTCATCGGGCCAGGATCGCGTAAAGCCCTCGGTTGCCCACTTCCGCGTCGCGTCGATGCCCATCTTCGAGCCGTAGTTGGCGAGGCGCGAGGCGTGATCGAGAGAATCAACGGGGCCGAGCGTGAACTGGATGTCGCGCTCGGGGTCGATGTGGTTGAGAACTTTCAGGGTGACGTCGGCGAGATCCTGCACATCAACATCTTCGTCGACCACGATGATGCACTTCGTGAACATGGCCTGTCCCAGCGACCAGATGGCGTTCATCACTTTGCGGGCCTGCCCGGGATAGGACTTGCGGATCGACACGATCATCAGGTTATGAAAGACGCCCTCGATGGGAAGATTGATGTCAACCAATTCAGGAATGGTCAGCCGCATCAGCGGGAGGAAGACGCGTTCCACAGCCTTGCCCATGTAAGCGTCTTCCATGGGCGGCTTGCCGACGATGGTGGTGGCGTAAATCGGGTCTTTGCGATGCGTGATGCACTGAACGTGAAAAACAGGGTAAAGGTCTTCGAGCGAGTAGAAGCCCGTGTGGTCCCCAAAGGGGCCTTCCGTGCGGAGTTCGTCTAAGGTTAACGTAGCCTTCAAGGACGATTTCGCTGGAGGCGGGAATTTCAAGATCGACGGTTTCGCACTTGACCAGTTCGACGGGCGCAGCCCGAAGAAAACCGGCAATCAGATATTCCTCCACGTCCGGCGGCGCAGGGACGATGGCGGAGAAGGTAACCGCAGGGTCAGTCCCAATAGCGACGGCAACCTCCATTTTTCCGGACGGATGATCTCCTTCAGCGAGAACTTGCCCTCCCGAGGTGCGGGCCATGATGTCGACGGCGGCAGATTTGTCCTCCATCGCAGCTCGCATGCGCTGTCGCGCATGCTCAGCCGCGACCTTCTGCCTTTGCCAATGCGCCCCAAGTGTGCGGGGGTCGTAGACCTGCAGGCGGTACATTCCTACGTTGCGTTTGCCGGATTTCGGATCGCGCGTGGTTACGCAGGGAAGCGTGATGAAGCGGCCGGCGTCCTGGGGCCAGCACTGCAGGATGGGGAAGTCGAGCAGGGAGAAGTTGTCGCGTTTGATCACTTCCTTGCAGGGGCCGGTGGGGACGGTCTTGGGGAAGAACTTCCCGGCTTCTGTAAGGAGCGGGAGCATTTTTAATTTGTCGAGGAAGCCCTGCGGGGATTTGAGGTCCATGAAGACGCGGATACGGTCGGCGAATTCGTCGAAGGAGTTGACCCCCAAGGCCAGCTTCATGCGGGCTTCGGAGCCGAACTGATTGATGAGGAGCTGGGAACCTTGATAGCCCTTGATGTTTTGGAATAGAAGAGCTGGGCCGCCGGGCTTGCCAGTTTTGGACTTGCTGACGCGATCGGTGACTTCGGCGATTTCCAGGATGGGATCGGCTTCAGTGTGGATGCGCTTTAGCTCGCCGGCGCGGTCTAGGGCGGCGATCCATAGGCGGAGGTCGTCGAAGGGCAAGGTGGCTCTCCTGAGAACTGATGATTATAAACAGTGCCCGGTGGTCAGGGGGCAGTGGTCAGCAAAACCAAGGTCAAAATCAAAATCTTTACCACAGGGTACACGGAGGTTCACGGAGTAAAACCTTTACAGTTTGCCGCGGAGCATGGAAATCACGTCGTCGGAGGTGACTACGCCGACTAGCTTGTTGTGCTGGTCGACGACCGGGAGTGTCACCAGGTTATATTTGTCGAAGAGTTCGGCGACCTGATTGTCACCGGCGGCTTCGTGAGTGAGCACGAGGGGTTCCTGAGCCAGGGAAAGCATTGGGGTTTCGGGCTGGGCGAGGACGAGTTTTACTAGGGGAACGGCCCCGGCGAGAGTACCGTGGGAATCGACCAGATAGATCGTGCTTACGGACTCAATGCCGCCTTCGAACTCACGCATGACCCCGATGGCATTCTCGACCGTGGCAGTCACTGGAAGGGCGAGGAACTCAGTGGTCATCCGTCCGGCGGCGGTTTCTTCGCGGTGTTCGAGGAGTTCGACTACCTCCTGGCTGGCCTCTGGCTTCATCTCAACCAGGATTTGCTCGGTGTGATCCTGCGAAAGGTCGCCCAGAAGGTCGGCGGCAGCGTCGGGATCCATTTCCTCGACGATGTCCGCGGCGCGCTCGGAGTCGAGAGATTCGACGATTGACTTCTGGACCTTGGGCTCGAGTTCTTCGAGTGTTTCGGCGGCGACATCTTCGTCCAGGGTGCGGAAGACGGCCTCGCGCTCATCGGGGGCGAGGTCTTCGACGATGTCAGCGATGTCCGCGGGGTGGAGCGTGGCCAAGCCCTCGTGAGAAATCTTGAGTTTGATGCGGCGCGCGGGATCGGTTTCGATTAAGTCGACAAAACTCCAGGGGATGGTGCGGGGAGGAATTCTCTGGAGCAGGATTTGAAGAGCAGCGCGAGGCGCGAGCCCGCGCAGAAGGCGGCGGATCGCGCCGCGGGCCCCGATATCAACGGAATAAACGCGCAGGACGGCATGCGCGCGTCCGGCCTCGATCATGGAGTCGATTTGGAGGTCAACGTCGTTGACGCGGACAACTTTGCGCCCGTTAATGTCGATGACCTGCTGATCGAGGAGATCGCGTTCTAGCAGGAACAAGCCTTCGGCGCCGTTGGCGGCGGGCCAGTCCGAGGGTTTGGAGAAGCTGTGAATGTCGGCGTCAATGAAATTGACTGCGGAGAAGGGAAGGACGCGGTTGCCGGACTTGGTTTTCACGATGAACGAGGCAATGCGGTCACGGTCTTCCTGAGGGGCGAGGGTGACTTCGCGCACGCGTCCGGCGGCCGCGCCGGACGAGTCATAGACCGTGGCGCCGAGAAGCTCGGAAAGAGGCAGCGTGGTCATCCGGGTAGAGGATAGCGGAATTTCGCTGGCAGAGAAATGAAATTGTGCGGAAGAGAAGAAAAGATCCTTCGCCGCGGATTTGCGCGGATTAACACGGATCAGTCAAGAAAGACTGAAAGATATAGGTCACAGAGAATCACAGGGTAAATCCCGTGCATTTTCGATACGATGGATACGTTCCTGGGGAGCGTAGGGCTGGTCACGCTGGCGCTGGGAGCGATTGGAATTATCAACATTATGCTGGTAGTTATTAGCGAGATTCTTTTTTCGGACTCCAGTTGCCAGTCCAGCAGCAAAACCCTTAACCACAAAGGACACAGAGGGACACAGGGTAAACCTAGGCGATGATGTCGGGCGAAGACATTCTGGGTCGGACGCCGCCAAAAGCGGACGCGCGCGTGACTTATGGGGGCGATCAGAATCAGTTCGCTGATTTGCGATTGCCGAAAAAGAAAGGCCCACTTGCGCTTGCGATCGTCATCCATGGAGGGTTCTGGCGGGCGAGGTACGATTTGGAATATGCGGGCCACTTGTGCGCGGCGCTGACCGCGAAAGGAATCGCGACTGCGAATCTGGAGTACCGGAGGGTGGGCAATGCTGGCGGCGGATGGCCGGGAACGTTTGCCGATATACGCGCAGGCTACCAATTTCTCACGCAGAACGCACACAAGTATGAGGTCGACGCACACCGAATCGTGGCGATCGGACACTCGGCCGGAGGCCAGTTGGGGCTTTGCTTGGCGGCGCACGAGACGGGCGTGAAGGCGGCAATATCTCTGGCGGGCGTGGTGGATCTGCAGCGGGCTTACGCTTTGCATTTAAGCAACGATGCGGTGGTCGAGTTTCTGGGCGGGACGCCAGCGGAGGTTGTGGATCATTACCGGGAAGCGGATCCGATAAAGCTGGCGATTCGCGCGAGGCAATGGCTGGTGCATGGCGCCGCGGACGATGTGGTGCCGCCCGCGTTCAGCAGAGATTACGTGAGCGCGAAGCAAAAGATGAAAGAAGATGCGCGGCTGGTGGAGATTGCCGGCGCAGGACATTTTGAGCTGGTCGATCCGCGGTCGGGGGCTTGGAAGGAAGTCGAGCGAGTCGTGATGGAAGCGGCGGGCTGAGGCACGCGAGTCAGATGCGCCAGAAGAAGGCCTCAGGTGGCTATGTTCTTGGCGGCGGCGGACCGATAACGTTCGTGTCGTGCCGGCTCACAAGTTTGGAAACCTCCGCGCCGAACTGAGGATCAGAGGGCGAGAGCCGCCCCACAAGTTCGTGCAACTCAGGAAAAAAGCGCTCGAAGCCGCAGGGATTGCCTGATCCAAGGAACCGTACCGGTTGATTGCCGGCGTTGGCTTGCGCGTGCGGTGTGCCATGGGGCGCGACTGCGACGGTTCCAGGCTCCAAGTCGTGCCACTTGCCGTTGAGATAAATGGAGAGTACTCCATCCAGCACGAAGAACTGCTCGTCGGTCTGAGGATGGAAGTGCAGACCGGTCGTGTAGCCGGGATCTTCGCGGAACTCTCCCAACCACCAGGTTCCACCGGAGCGCTCCGCATCTACCAGCATGCGGGCCTCTCCCCGGCCCATACTGTAGATGCGCGCCTGCTCTGGTCTGATGATCATGTTTCCCTTTCCACACGCCGGGAGTCTGCACAGGTTGCAGGTTATTAGAGACTCTCAGGAGCCGGATCGTTTCTTTATCGCTTGTTCCGTTTCTACTGCCTGCTGGCGCACGCCATTCGAAATATCCGGCAGGTCGCGCTCGTAGGGGCGAATGACGGAGATATCGTCAGGCTGGCCGATGAGATACAGCGCGCGCAGGGCTTCCCACACCTGGTCGTTTGCGGGATCGACCACCGCCACTTCCGCTCCCGCGGCGACATTCGCTCCCGTGCCGACGACCGAGCGAATCCTGCCGGGAATTGGCGAACGGACTTCGGCAATCTGCCCGTTCCCGTATTGCAGCTTCGCGATCAGTCCCCCTTGATGGATGGCGGTGCCCGGGCGGGCGGCGTCGACGATGCGGCCAGATTCCGGAGAAGAAATTTGCGCGGGTTGCAGCAGTTGCCAGAATCTGCGGTCGGCCTGTGGCGTCGCCGAAGCGCACCAGCGACAGTGCGGCATTGCCGCGAACCATCGGCGAAGAGTCGGCGAGCATCTTCAGCAGTGCCTCATGAAATCCCGCGCCGGACGTGTCTTGGCCCATGACCCAGGCGTCGGTGTTGCGCACTTCTTCCACAGGATCGGCGGCCAGGCGCACCAGGTCCGGATACCATTGTTTGGCGGCGGCATCCTGCCGCGTGATGCGTTCGCCCACCTGCACCAAGCGCCTGCTGAATGTGGCGCGGCTTCTTCGTGTCGTGCAGGTATTCGTTGAGTTGCTGGTCGGTGAGCTTGCGGCCAAACCACGTGTTCCACCAGAACAGGAAAGGCATCAGACAGATCAGCCACGCGGTGAGGAAGAAGAGAAGCTTCTGGGTACGGGACATGCCGGGCTTGGGCAGTTGCGCGTCTTGGGGCGGCTGGACCGGAATCGGATCGGCAGACATGTTGGGAACGAAAGACTATTCACTCTACGACATCAGCGTCAAGCACTCGATCTTGTTCGAGATAATGCGAAACTGCGTACTGGGCTAGAAGCGGCGTCTGCAACCGGATTTCGGCCCCGATCCATTCGCCCTTGCCGTGAGGAGCATCGGGTGCATGATTGCAGCGTCCGCCGCTGCCGAATTGCGGTCCGAAATCGGCGCTCTGTATCTGATCAAACTGCTTGATCTCGCGCCAGGCTTCGTCGCCGACGGTTCCGGCAACGTCGATTTTCAGTCTCACGGTCGACATAAAATCAAAATCTTTCACCACAGAGGCCACAGAGGGACAAGGGGTAAACCTTCATTGTTCCTGTTTTCCCGCGGCAAATCCTAGCTGTGCGGGAACCACTGATACAGCATGAAGTATACGATCACGCCGGTCACGCTGACGTACATCCATAGGGGAAAGGTCCAGCGCGCAATGGCGCGATGGCGATCATAGCGGCCCCGCAACCCTCGGCTCAACGTGATGATAACCATCGGAACAATCACGATGGCGAGCGTGACATGAGGCCACAGGATCGCGAAGTAAACCATCCGCCACACGCCCTGGCCCAGGAAAAGAACGTTACCCACGTGGGCATGGAAATAAACGTAGCAAACCAGAAACAGCGCCGAGGCGACCACGGCTGCGATCATGCAGGCGCGATGCGCGGCGATGCGTCCGCGGGCAATCATGTACCGCCCGGTGAGCAGAAGCACTGCGCTGGTTCCGTTCAGACCGGCGATCAGCGCAGGGAAATAGGCGTATTGCTCGGCGATCATATTTTGGCATCGGAGATCAAGCGGCCGGCCTCGTGGTACGGCGGTTTGCCATGAAGAAGGCGAGTCCAAACATCACGAGCGAAAACAAGAGCAAGGTCGCGATCGCCGAGGGCAGCGGGAACTGCGTCTCCATCCCCGGATAGAGCAATTCACGCAGCGCCTCGACCCCGTAGGTGAGCGGGTTCATATACATCAGGAAGCGAATCCACACCGAAGCGCCGGACAGGGGAAACAGAGCGCCCGATAATAGCCACAGCGGAATCAGAAACAGATTGATGATGCCATGGAAAGCCGAGGTGGAATCCATGGGCCAGGCGATGGCGAAGCCCAGCGCGGTCAGCGCGAACGAAACCAGCAAAACCACGAGGGCAACCAGCAAAACTTGCAGCGGACGTAGATGTACGCCGGCGAACGGTGCGAAGACGAAGGAAAATCATCCCCTGGACCGCTGAGAGCGTCGTGCCGCCCAGCACCTTGCCCAACACAATCGCGGAGCGCGGCACCGGAGCCACCATCACGGAGAGCAGGAACCCTTCTTTGCGGTCCTCGATAAGCGACATCATGGCGAAAATCGAGGTGAACAGCACGATCAGGATCAGCGTGCCGGGATAAAAGTAATCCATGTAGTGCTGCTGGCCCTGGCCGCCGGCAGAGCGGAAGGAGTTGCCGAATCCCGAGCCCAGCACGACCCAGAACACGAGAGGCGACGCCAGCACGCCGACTACCCGCGACTTCTGCCGGTAGAAGCGCACAATCTCGCGCCACCACAGGGTGAAAGCGGGCAGCAGCAGGCCGGCGGAAGCGGGCGTAACCGGTCTCGATAGCGTGGCGGCTTGCGTGGCCATGACGCTAACTCGCCTTCGGCGCAGGAGACTTAACCGCCGGAGCCGCGGCTTTCTTCTTCCCAACCATGCCCTGATCACGCATTTCCCAGTAGGCGTTCAGCATGAAAGTTCCCGAAAGCGTGAGCAGGATCAAGCTCATGAACAGGCCGTCGACAGTAGTAATCATTCCGTTCATCAGCAGCCACACCACTCCCAGCAAGGGGAGAATGCCGAGCACGAGAGAAAGTACAAGATTCATAGAAAGCAAATTACCTCCTGCTGTGTTCTTCTGCGCTGGTCTGCGCGTCGTTTTGTTCGGTCCAGAACTTGTGTCCAGTGCGGCGAATGAAAACGTCTTCGAGTGCCGGTTTGCTGACTGAGATCGCTTCAATCTCTCCCGGAAAGGCCTCGACGACCTCGGTTACAAAGCGGTGTGCGCCTTGGCGTTCTATGCGCACCTGGTTCTCGAGGACGGTGGTCTCCACGTGATAGCGCGACCGGATGCGCTCGGCCAGCAGTTCCGCATCGTGGGTGGCATCGAGCAGCACCACGTCGCCGCCAATTTCGCTCTTCAACTCTGTGGGCGTGCCCAGAGCGACCAGGTTGCCTTCATTCATGATGGCAAGCCGGTCACACCGTTCGGCCTCTTCCATAAGATGCGTGGTAACGAGCACGGAAACATGCTCTTCATCGCGCAACGTCTGCAGGTACTGCCAGAGATCGCGCCTCGCGCCGGGATCGAGGCCTGTGGTCGGTTCATCGAGTAACAGCACTCCGGGATGATGCAACAATCCTTTGGCCAACTCGATGCGCCGCTGCATTCCGCCGGAAAAGGTTTCGACGAGTTCCTTGGCGCGATCCGCCAGGCCGACGCGCGAAAGAATTTCGTGAATCCGCTTCTGGAGCGAAGGTCCGCGCAAGCCATAAAGATGTCCCTGATGCCAAAGATTCTCGTAGGCCGTGAGCTTCACGTCGACGCTCTGCGCCTGAAAGACCACGCCGATTTGCCTCCGCAAGCGCGCGGGTTCCTGCGCCGCATCGCAGCCCATGATGGTGGCGCGGCCGGCGGTCGGAAGCATCAAGGTGGAAAGAATCCGGAACAGCGTAGTCTTGCCGCTGCCGTTGGGGCCAAGCAGGCCAAACAGCTCCGCCGGACGCACGTCGAACGAAACGCCGTTCAGAGCAGTGCGGTTCTCATAGCGATGCACCAGGTTCTCTACGGAAATAACCGGCTTGGCGGAAGCGGGCGTTACTTCCGGAGCGGCGTCGGCGATGGCGGAAACTTTCGATACCAAAGTGCTGTCCTGAATTAAGTCCAATACCAGTTTACGACGAGACTGGGTCCAACATCATGAGAATGAACAAAGAGGCAAATAACAGAACTGGCGGGCAATCGTCATGCGGCCGAAGCACCCTGCTGCGCCTGGGGGACGCGCTCTTCGAACGCGAGCGGGACGTGCCGCCACACCTGAATCGCTAAAACCACCGTAGTCGCCAGCAGCAGAGCGCCGACGGCCACATGCGCTACTGTCGATACGACCATGGGGAATTCCGGTTGCGCTGTGTCTCTGCCCCACGCCACGCGAGTCAAAAATGCGGTGAAGCCCAGGCAGAGCTGCGTGATCAAAAGCGAGAGCATGACGATCGCCGGGCGCCTGACCGCGTCAATCTGCGAATAGACGGAAATCGCCCGCACGGCCGTCCAGGCCAGCACGAACGCCACCGTCACTGCATTCAGCACGTGCGGCCACCAACTCATGCCGTGATGGCGGAACATCCCGCCCAGAATGAGCTGCACGTATAGAACGAATGTGGAGAGCAGCGTCAGCGTGAAGAGGCTGGGGCGGCGCGAGTCGAGCTCCACCTGCGGCTGCTCCTCGATCCACTTGCGTCCGGTAAAGAGTGCGATGGCCACCGCAATGCAGAAAAATGTTTGCGCCACAGTGGCGTGCGCGGTGGAAAGCCATGGGGGCTGAAAGAACAGAACCGTCATCCCGCCCAGGGTGGCCTGGGCGATGAACGTGCATATGGCGCCGACGGCGAGCCAGCGCAACCAGCGGCGCTTTTCCACAAGCAAGGTCCAGATCGCAATGGTGAGGGTCAGCATTCCCAGCGTGCCGGCCACCATGCGGTGACTCCACTCATATCGTACGCCGCCCACAAAATGCGGCACCTTCACGAGGTAGCCGAACGATGTCGGCCAATCCGGAACCGACAGCCCCGCGTCATTGCTGGTGACCAATGCTCCAGCCGTGATCACTACCAACGTCGCGCACGCCGTAAACACAGCGAAGGTGTGATGGGCGCGGTTATACGTGGCTGGGATGGCTTTCAGAGTCGTTCCCCTTGGATGAGCAGGGACGAGAGCGGCCCCGCCTTTGAGCGCCGCGCGGGCCGCGCCGACTGGCGCAGCCCGCAGCGTCAAGCAGACTATTTTAGCAGACGATCGCGCTGCAAACCGGCCTCGGCCTACTCGCCGGCCTTGAAGCTCTGGTCCACCGTCTTAGTATCTTTCGCCGCGACCGTTACCTTCTGGTCTTGCTCGCCCAGCTTCTCATGCACGAAGGCAATCGTGTAATCGCCCGGGGGCAGACCCTTGATTTCATACTTCCCGGATTTATCGGTGACCGCGTAGAACGGGCTCTTCATCACGTTGATGTACATCTTCATCCACGGATGCTGGTTGCACTTCACTGGAAGCATGATTTCTTCGCGGGCGAAGTTTTTCTCGAGCGGAGCGGCCGCGGGAGGCTGCGATTCGTTCCACTCACGGTTGTCTTTTGGCGTGGGATGAATGTTGTGGGTAGTCTGGTCGTCATTCTTGATCTGCACCGTCTGCCCCGCCATTACGCCCAGCACATGAGGATGATACTTGCAGCCGCTCTGGTCGAGGACGACCGGGTCTTTGGGCACGTCAAAGGTGCGGCTGCCCAGGCCGTCTTTTACGTAGACGAACACGTTGGCAAGATCGCCACCCGCGACGACTACGGTTTCCGCTTCGTTCATGCCCTTGCACGCTGGGTCCTGGCTCATGTCGATCTTGGCCGGCTTTGGAGCCGCGCCATCGAACTTCACGGCGCCGCGTACGGTTGCGACCGTTGCGGGATCAATTGGCGTCGCAGCAGGCGCGGTCGCCGCCGGCTGAGACATGTTATTGCTGGATTGCTCCGTGTTCTCTTTCTTGCTGCATGCCGTAGTCAGCAGCATGGAGCACAATGCCAGCATGCTGACCGATATCATCCAACTGGTTTTCTTATTCATGATGTCCTTCTTTCTGTAGTAGTTGATCTCTGTTAGCTGACTGACGCCCTCGGCGGCTAAAGCCGCTGCCGATTTTGAGGGCTTTACGGCGCGGCTGGAAGCCGCGCCCTTTCAAAACGTAAACGTGCATCAACTTTTCCGAACCGGCCATTTTACCGCGAACCGCCGCTCGCCGCCGGATGCGATCCCGCCGCGGCCTGTCTGTGATCGTTCTTCGGCGGCACCGCTGCTTTCGCGCGTGGCATGGATGCCGCTACTCTGCGCTGTTCTTCCGGCGTCAACTGGAAGATGTAATCGGTCAGCAGCTTGCGATGATCTCCCTCATAGCCCTGGAATGACGGAGGAGTCGGCCCGGCAAACACCCACTGATTATTCTGTTGCTTGAATAATCCCGAGGGCATTGACGTTCCGGGGCTCACGGCCTGCGGATCGGTGATCCAGCGCTCGACCCAGTCCGGCTTCAGTCGCTCTTTTGCCAGCAGGAAGTTCGGAGCCGTCGCGATCTTGTCGTGCGCGGGATCGCCAGTCGCATGGCACTTCAGGCAAGGAGCCGCGGTGCTCGAGAACAGGCTGCGCGCCATGTCCGTTTCTTTCGCAGTCAGCACCGGCACTTCCTCCGGAATGTAGGGAAGCGGCTGCTGCGAAAGCGCCTGGAAGAAGCGCACAAGTTTGCGCAATTCGTTGTCGGAGAAAGAGAACGTCGGCATGCGCACTTTCAAATACGGACGCACGCCGTTGCGGTTCGTGTCGGAGTTGCTGAGCGCGGGATTCGACAGGAACTTCCGCAACCATTCAGGATCGACGCGCGCACCTTCAGTCAAAAGCTTCGGCGGCAGTTGCTCCTGCGCGTCCTGATACTGCGGCAATCCCATCAGAATTGTTTTCTGGCCGGGGATGAACTGGTGGCAGCCCATGCAGTTGTATTTCTTTACGATCCACCAACCTTCCTGAATATCGTGCCGCGCGTCGCCCGGCCTGTATTGATAAGTCGAGGGCAGGGAAGTCTCCTCACTCCCCATCAGGAAAGTTGTGAGATCGAGCACCTGCTCTTTGGTGAGGTGCAGGTTGGGCATGCGCAGCGCTTCGGTTTCGCCCTTAACTTTGCCCTGATCGTAAATGTTGGGCTCGGCGAGCTTGTGTTCGAAGAATCCCTTGTGGTCGTACCAGGGCTGTGTCGCCGGCCCGTCGGGCAGGCGCGCGAGATCTTCTTTATCCTTGATTGGCTCGGCGTCCTTGCCTCCGCGTTGCGCAGTTTCGGTGAACAGCGCGAAGTCGAGACGCTCGATCGGCTTGCTGCCTTCATAGGTGAGTTCGGTGCCGATGCGGCCTTCGTCCTCGAAGCCCGCAATCTCATGGCAGCCGGAGCAGCCGAAATGACGCACCCACTTCTTGCCTTCGTCTTTCAATTTGGGATCGTCCATGAACGAAGCATCCGCGTAGGACGACGGCTCCTGCTTTTTCTGCGTCATCAGAAAGGTCGCGATGTCTTCCGCATCTTCTGGAGACAGACGCAGGCTCGGCATCACCGTCATGTTCTGCACTTGCAGTTCGTGGCCGTCGTTCGGACACTGGCTGTGGTCGAGATCGAACTTATAGGGAAGGCCCTTCTTCGCGTAATCCTCCGGGCCGATATCTTTCTTTTCGTACGGGCAGTAAGGACGCGTGCGCTCGCGCGCGTTGTGAATCCACCGCACCAGGTAATCGTAATTCGCTTTTTCGCCGACGCGGGTCAGGTTCGCGGCAAACGTTCCGCCCTGAACTTGATCGCCTTCGCCGATCGAGTGGCAGGCCAGACACCCGCGCGTCTCAAATAGCTCCTTTCCGTGCGCAGCGTTTCCCGCCTTGTGTTTGGGCACGGCATCGGTGAATCCCGCTTGCCAGATGTAAGCCGAAATGGCCTGAATCTGACGATCATTCAGGCGGAAGTTCGGCATCTTGGTCGTGGGACGGAAATCCGAGGGCTTCTTCAACCAGACCGGAATCCAATTCTTGTTCAGTTTCAGTCGGACGTCTTTCAGGTTCGGACCAACCTTCTTTTGGTCCTGCATCAGAGCTGTGCGACTGGTAATCGAGTTGCTGCAAGCGCCCGTCCAGCTTGCTGTTCGCGACTCTCAGGTCCACCGCCTGCGTGTTCAGCTTGTTCGCTTCTTCGTTTGACGCCGCTGCATCTGCCTGCTTCATCAGGTAAGCGGTCTGCTTCAGGTTGTCTTTTTTCTGTGTCTCGATCTGCTTGATCTGCTGCCCGATGGAGTTCAGGTCTTCGGGCTCTTTGTCGTAACCTTCGTAGCGATGGCAGCCCATGCAACCTCTCTGGCGGAAGAGATCCTTGCCATCGTTAATGGTCTTCCACTGCACGTCGCCGCTAGCCAGCACCATGTCAGCCGCATGGCAATTCTGGCAGCCCGCTTCTGCGTTTTCTTTGGGAAACAGCGGCCACAGCCAGTGCTCGTAGTTTCCGTGCGCCTTCTCAACGCTGGTGGTCGCGCGTCCGTTCCCTTGATGGCAGGGCGAGCAGCCGAACTTCTCGGGATCGTGAGTCCCCAACAGTTCCGGCTCAGGATGGCTCACGAACGCAGCGGCGTATTCGTCCGGCTTCTTCTCACCTTTCGGCGTCATCGACGCCGAAGTGACTTTCAGCGGCTCGCGCGCGTTCATGTGGCAGGATTCGCAACGGTCGACGATATTGGCATCTGCGACGTTGATCTGCACAATCGCCGGAACCCATTCGGTCGCTCGCCTTTTCAATCCGTCGATTTGTTGCGGCGTCAGGTCGACCATGTGGTCGGAGATGTATTCGTCCAGCTTCGCCCTGGCGGCCGTTACCGGCTTCAGCACCTCACCCAATTCCAGACTCAACTTCGTGCGCTCGTCGCGGATCTCGTTGTATTTTTCCTCGAGTTGGGGAAAGGTGTACTTCTGTTTGCTGCCGTCGGGATATTCAACGGTCGCCTGCTGGTTCTTGTAGCTGTCAATCTCCTTGCGTTTGCTGGCCCTGGCCGAATCGCTGGTGCTGGTTTCAAGCTCGTAAGTCAGCGCGTTCACATAGGCGCGGCGGTCAGTGAACACGTTCTGCACCGCGAGCAGGCGCGCGCTGGCATCGTCAAGCTTCTTGCGCGCTTCTTCGCCTTGCGACTTCGTATCCTGATAAGTCCTGTCGTAGGCTTGTTTAAGGGCGACGTAATCCGGATTTTTCTCGACGTCGGTTTCTGAGGTAGCCGACTTGGAGCGCGCCGTGTTCAAGAAAGCGCTGTAGCGGTCTTTCCACTGCTCCTGGAGGGCCTTCCAGGGTCGCTGTGTCCACGCCTCGTCCCACAAGGCCCAGAACAACGTCGCCATCAGAATCACCATCGCGACCAGGTAATAGGCGGCGTACGACTTAGTTGTGATCGGGTCCTGCTCGGCGTTGGGTTGTTCAGGCACCGCTTCCTCCGGAAATCAGTCGTTGGTCGTTGGTCGTTGGTCGTTCGCTATTCGTATTCGAGCGCCTGCGCGTTCGTGGCGTTGGCCAACGACTAACGACCAACGACCAACGACGCTTTCAAATATTGAACCAGGGCGTAATCCACACGTACTTGATGTGCCACAAGAGCCGCAGCCCCATCTTCAAAGGCAGCGCCACCATGGTGAGCAGCAGAAATTGCGTGATGCCAAATTGCAGCAGGCTCATGCGCTTGAAGTCTTTCCCCATGTATCGCCGGAACAGCGAATACACGAGAAATCCTCCCATCAAGTAGTAGCCGCCGACCACGACCGCACCGAAGACCGCCTTCGCCATGTTTGAAGTGATCCCGAAAATATCGGGCAGGTCGCGATTCACCTCATAGATCAGCCGGTTGTGATCCCAGGTTTGCCCCGGCCAGAACCACTGCCAGCCAGGCCCCCGTATGAACGTTCCGATGATGATCATCGCAACCCACAGAATGATGAACCCAAACAAAAACGTTCCAATGGAAAACTTGCGCTGCTTCCACGTGTAATAGCCGCTGCCCAGCGGATTCGTATCGATGTAAGGAATGACCATCAAGCCAATAATGATCATCGTAGGCATGACCACGCCGGCGATCCAGGGATCGAAATAGACCAGCATCTCCTGCAGTCCAAGGAAATACCAAGGGGCCTTCGCCGGATTCATCGTCAAGTTAGGATTGGCGGGCTCTTCCAGCGGCGCGTTCAGCGTGATCGACCAGACCATCAGAATAATCGTGACGATGATGGCGGCGAGAAATTCTATGCGGAGCAGGAACGGCCAGACGTGTACTTCTTTTTGCCAGCCCGGTTTGAAGGGCCAGGTCTTGCGGTGATGCGTCTTGGCAAGCGCGGCATCGCCTTCGAGCTGCGCAATCAGCACGTCGTTGGCGTGCGCCTGCTTCCATGCCAGATAAATGTAGAAGCCAAGCAGCGGTATTAAGCCCACGATCGGCACATTATCCGGAGCCGAGCAAATTTCCCAAAGTTGTCGCCAGTCCATAAGAGTTCCCGTCAACTAAAAAAATTCCTGTCATTCCGAACCGGGCCGAAGCCCGGTGAGGAACCTGCTTTCCTTTGCCTGCGCTACTCTCCCGCCGCCTTCGGTCCTCTTCGCGGCTTGTTCGCCTCAGCTTCCAGCATTACCGGCGCCGGCCCCGAAATTCCCCCGTCCTTCCGCACCCGCCAGAAATGCACGATCATCAGGATGGAAGCAACAATCGGAATCCCAATGCAGTGCCAGATGTAAGACCGCAGCAGCGCATTCGCATCCACGATCGACCCGCCCAGGAGTCCGAAGCGCACATCGTTATATGGAGTCATGCCCAGCATGGAGCCGAACGGGCCTTCGTGCCCAAGCAGCGGAGTTGCTCGCGCCATGTTGGTGCCCACGGTCACGGCCCAAAATCCAAGTTGATCGTCGGGCAACAGATAACCCGTGAATGAGAGCAGCAAAGTAAACACCAGCAGAAGCACGCCGATGTTCCAGTTAAACTCACGCGGCTTCTTATACGACCCCGTCAGAAACACGCGGAACATGTGCAGCCATACGCCAATCACCATCAGGTGAGCTGCCCAGCGGTGCATGTTGCGCAGAATCTTTCCGAAGGGCACGTCGTGCTCGAGATAAAGCACGTCGCGAAACGCCTGCACCTTGCTCGGGTGGTAATAGAACATCAGCAGCACGCCGGTATAGGTGAGGATAATGAACAGAAAAAACGTGATCCCGCCCATGCCCCAGGTGTAGCTGTAACGCACGGCATCGCGATTGATCTTCGCCGGATGCAGATGCAGGAACACGTTGGAAAGCACGCCCAGAGCCCGGTTACGCGGGGTGTCGTCGTGCTTGTGGCGGAAGATCGAAGTGTAGACCTGCGTCTTGGTGGGATCTTTCAGGCCCTCGATCTGCTCTTTCGCTTTGGTGGGGATGTCGACCTTCATCGCCTGAATGTCGTCTTTGACGCGGTCGACCAGGCCCACTTTGCCGTTCTTGCCGTTCGGATTATTTTCGTCAGCCATAATAAGTCCTGAGTTCGAAGGTCTTAAGGTCTCAGTCAAGTGTGAGATCATTGAGATTTTGCCTAAGAGACTTGAACTCGTTCTTTTACACTCCCGTCAAGAATGCTCCTGGATCGTTAAACTTGCTGGGCTGTCCTTTCGGCCATTGATACAGTCGCGAAGTGTCGACGATGATTTGCCCGTCCGGCGCCAGTTCCACGTGTGCGCGGTCCATGGGACGCGGAGCCGGTCCCTCAAAGTTGATGCCCTCACTGTCATAGCCGCTGCCGTGGCATGGACACTTGAACTTGTTCTCGCTCGGTTTCCAATCCGGTGTGCAACCCAGGTGTGTGCAGCGCGCGTAGATCACGAACACGCGGTCGGGCGTGCGATCGACCCAGATGCGGTATTTCTGCTGAAACTTCGTGTCGACTCCCAGAGCGAACTCCGAGGGATAGCCAATTTTGAAAACGGTATTCGGTTCAAACAGAGTGCGGGGAAGAAAGAATCGGAAGAAGGCGAGGAACCATGCGGTCAAAAACGCGGTCACAGCCACCCAAACCAGCCGCCGCCGCCGCCGGTCGATGTCGGTGTTAGCCGGGCCGCTCGACGAAAGTCCAGCGGACGCTGCCGCCTTCGAGGTTCCCACGGCCGGCGTGCCCACATACTTCGTGGCATCCACCGCGCCCGGGGCTGCGGGCTTTGCCGCCTCTGGATTCGGGCTGGGCTTCGCGCCCTCCGGCTCCGCCATGACTCTTCCTCCTGTTGACTACCGGTCTTGGGTTCCTAAGGTCTTCGGTCTTCGTGTTTTGCCTAAGACCTAACACCCAAGACCCGAAACCGCATTGGATAAATCGTCGATTCAATATTTAGTCGGCTGCCATCCAAGCCCGGGCGGCGACCAGTCCATCCATTTCATTAACCGGAATGCAGGACTGAACCGTCTCGCCCAGCGCTTCCACCACCAACTCTCCTAGCGCCGAAATAAACTTAGGAGAATCGTTCAAACCCGCGCTCATCTCGAACTGCGTGATGCCCAGCCGCCGCGCCTGTTCGCGCGCTTCATGATCGATCTCGCCCAGAGTTTCCACGTGATCGGAAACAAAGGCCACCGGCACGATGCAGACTTCTCGCGCCTTCTCGTTGGCAAGGTCGCGCAAAGTCCGGTGCAGGGAAGGCTGCAACCATTTGCTTGCGCCCACCTTGCTCTGATAGCAGAGCCGGTAACGATTCGGCCATCCCCCACGTTCCATCAGCAGGTCCACTGTCTCCTCGATGTGGCGTTGATAAGGATCACCCCTCGCAATCAGCGATATGGGCACGCTATGCGCGCTGAAAACAATCTCGGCCCGTGCCGGCACGGGAAACCGCCCCAGCGCCTCTTCAATCTTTTCGATCACCGCATCCAGATACATCGGATGCTGGTAGAAAGCACCCACGTTGCGCACCCGAACGTTGCCGCGAAACAGCCGCTGCCACTCGTTCAGACTCGATCCCGTCGTGGTTGAAGAATAGTGTGGGTACAACGGCAGCAGAACAACTTCGTCGCATTGCGCCGCCTGCAACTCTGCGATGGCTTCGCTGGTGAACGGATGCCAGTAGCGCATGGCCACGAAGCAGCGCGCATCCAGACCGCGACATGTCAGCTCTGCCTCCAGCGCCCGCGCCTGCCGTTCCGTAAACCGCCGGATGGGCGAACCTCCGCCAATCGTCGCGTAATGATGCTGCACTTTACGGGCGCGCGTGGTCGAAATCAGTTTAGCCAGAGGTTTGCGCCCGATGCGGGCAAAGGGAAAGTCAATAATATCGGGATCGCAGAAGAGGTTATAAAGGAAAGGCTCTATCGCAGCCAGCGTGTCCGGACCGCCCAGCTGAAACAGAACTACCCCCACACGGCGCGTTGTCTTCGCCATCCCCTCAGATTCCCCAGAACGGGCGAATTTACTCTCATCTGCGGCCAGAGTCAATGGCCGAAATGCCAGGTCCGCCCGAACGTTGCCCTTTGCTTTACGGCAACCTCAGTTCGGAATGTTCCGGAACCACAACCTGGCGGCGCTGGCCGTCATGCCAGTACAGCACCCGCAGCACCTTGCGCACCGCTGGATCCGGGTCGCCGCCCAGGTTGTGGTTTTCCACGGCCACGAATAGCCTGCCGTCGCGCGTCATGCTGCGCAACACTTCCGTTACATCGGCGAAGTGCCCAGCGCCGCCATAGAATGCGCGCATGATGTGAAGATTCCGGTCGTGATACTCATATCCTCTCTCGGGATCCAGAACCAGATTCACATGGGCATATTCGGGAAAACGAAACTCTTCGACGTTACCGTCCCAGTGCCGTATGCGGATGAAAAGTTCCTTGACGTGATTTCGCGCCGGATCGGTCCCGAGGACTTGATCGGTCACATCGAAGCGCAAAACTCCGTCGCGAATAAAGGATCGCACCTGCGGAGTTACATCCACGCGGCGATTGCCGGCGCCATACTCCGCCGCCACCAACTCTCCGCCCTGTGCGGCCGCCAAGCTTGCGAAAAGAAATAAGAACCCCAAACCGCTGATTACGGTTGCGAGCATCCTCTGCTTCATAACGCCCCCTTTTCTGCCTCAGTCATTGGCGAGGCCCCAAGCATAAAGTGAAAGTGATTCTGCCGCTATCCCAAGGATTGTTTTGGGAAGGGCACGGCGTCAGCCGTGCCGCCCAGAGTCGGTGAGAAGGTGGCTTTAGGCTCTGGGGGCGCCGCCTGCCCCTGGAGAATTCGCGCGCCACGTTTCTATTGAGCCGCCGGCGCAATTTTCGCCTGCTCCATTTCTTCGATCACCGCATCCGCAAATTCCGACGTGCCCGCCTGGCCGCCAATGTCGCGCGTCAGTTTCTTAGGATGGCGGTATACCTTCTCCAACGCGTTGCGAATCTGCTTGGATGCATCAAACTCGCCCAGATGCCGCAGCATCAGCAGCCCAGACCGCAACAGCGCCGTGGGATTCGCCAGGTTCTTGCCCGCGATGTCCGGGGCTGATCCGTGGACAGCCTCGAAAATCGCGCAGTGGTCACCCAGGTTCGCGCTGGGCACAAATCCCAGTCCGCCCACGAACGCCGCGCATAAATCCGAAATAATATCGCCGTACAGGTTTTCCATCACCAGCATATCGTACTGATACGGATTCATCACCAACTGCATGCAGGTGTTGTCCACGATGTGCTCGCCGTAGGTGATTTCGGGATACTCCTTGGCCACGGCGCGGCAGCAGCGCAGGAACAACCCGTCCGACAGTTTCATGATGTTTGCCTTGTGAACCGCGTGAATCTTCTTGCGCTGGTTCTTGCGGGCATAGGCAAATGCAAATTTGGCAATGCGGGTTGAAGCCTTCTCCGTAATGATCTTCAGGCTTTCCACTACGCCGGGTACGACTTCGTGCTCGAGTCCGGAGTAAAGGCTTTCAGTGTTCTCGCGCACAATGATGAGATCCACATCCGGATACCGCGTCGGAATATGCGGCAAATTTCGGATCGGCCGGAAGTTGGCATATAGCTCGAACTTCTGGCGCAACGCAACGTTGATGCTGGAAAACCCGCCCCCGACGGGCGTGGTCACTGGTCCCTTCAGCCCCACATGTGTGCGCTCGATGGATTCGATCAACTCCTTCGGGATGTATTCGCCGCGCCTTTCGAACGCATCGGCGCCAACCTCGAAAGCTTCCCACTCGAACTTCACACCCGTAGCTTCCAGAATACGCACCGTGGCCTGGGTCACTTCTGGCCCAATGCCATCGCCGGGGATAAGGGTTACTTTATGACCCATGATCTAAACCAGTGGTCAGTGGTCAGTAGTCAGTGGCCAGCAAGAAACCCCGATTTCCACTAAACCGCTGATCACTCTTCTTAGCCCTAACATCAACCAGTGGCCAGTGGTCAGCCAAGAACGCTCGGTTTTCACTAACCACTGACCACTGATCACTGACCACTTTTCTTTGCCTTAACATCAACTATTTCCTTAGCTTTAACCAAATCCCTCAACTCATTCATGAACTCTTTCACATCTTTGAAATCGAGATACACCGAGGCAAACCGCACGTATGCCACTTTGTCATAGCGCCGCAGCCGGTTCATGATAAGTTCGCCCAGTTCGCTGGTCTTGCGCTCGCGTTCCTGCGACTCGATGACAAACGATTCCGCCTCGTTCACAATCTGTTCCAGCCTGCTGATCGGCACCGGACGCTTCTCGCAGGCCCGTAGCAGCCCGTTCAAAACTTTCTGGCGGTCGAACTTCTCGCGCCGTCCATCCTTCTTCACCACCATGTACGGGATTTCGTCAATGCGCTCGTAAGTGGTGAAGCGCTTCCCGCACTTCAGGCACTCGCGCCGCCGGCGGATCGATTCCGCCTCTTTGCTCTCCCGCGAGTCCACCACTTTATCTTCGGCAAATCCGCAAAAAGGACATTTCATGCTGATGTTGGTCGAGAAGAACCTGTCCAGCTAAATTGAATGTATGGGATCAACACGAAATTGTAACAGGCGATTAAGGCAGCGAAGCACATCCGGCAAATGAAATAGACGAACGCAGGTGCCTTGGGTTTTTCTGACCACTGACCACTGACCACTGCAGTTCACGGTGCCGCCGATCTCCGCTTCTTCCGCCTTATGGCTTTCCTCCGACAACTTCCGCAATGACAATCTCTCGTGATGCGCCAAAGCCAACCCCGCCGGCACCACCGCCGCAAACGTGACCAGCCACAGCAGAATTCCACAACTCGCCGCCAGCTCCGGAGGCACAGCAAATAAGCCTGAGAGCGTCCTGATTGTGGCCAGCTGAGAGCCCCCTCCAACTGCTGGTAATTGGAGCATCGACCCAAGCATGCTCGATCCCATCAGAATCAGAATCTGCAGTTGTGGAATTTCGAGTGCCACCTGGCCATATGAATGGGTGACTTCCTTGTAGGCCATTGCAATCACGTACCACATACTGACCGACACCACTGTGAGCCACAAGAAGGAGAGCGGCCCATGGATCGTGTCCAGGCCGGTACCAAACTCTCGCACCCACCGCGCGACGCGGTGCCCCAAGTTCGCCGACAGGTGTCCGAATTCCCGTTCCACCCATCGCGCCACAGCCTCGCCTTTTCGATTGATTACAACCGCCGCTACCACGACCCCGAGAACTAGGCCGATCAAGATAAGAACACCGCGCTGTAAGTCCGAATACCATCCAGGCTCCGGGATAGAGTACATTCCGCCCTCCCGGAAAACCGCCAAACCAATTAGCAGGGTGAAAGCTCCCACATCGAAGATGCGTTCAACCGCCCACACTGCTAACTGCGAAGAGAGGGTTAGTTTCTGCCGCCGCCCAATCAAATACGGTCGGATTGGTTCGCCTGCCCGCCCCAGCAGCGCCAGTCCGGCGAACCCAATCAAAGTGGGAGACACCAGATCGATAACCTTCGCGTTGGGCCGCACAGGCTTGAGAAAAATCTTCCACCGGACCGCTCGCATCACATACGCGATGTAAATGAGCGCGACAGCTCGCGCCACCCGGAACCATCGTATCTGGCGGGTCTGGGTCCAGAACGTTCCCCAGTCAAAGCTGTGCCACTCGCGGTACTGCAGGTAGAAGAGAACGGCAAGAATAAGAAAAATAACGCTCACCACGATGCGCTTTTTGTCCATGAAGGGGAGAAGCCTCGCGCCGCGACCTTCGCAACGCGAAGCAGAAACGGCACTCCCAAGGTAAATGAGTGTGCGTGGAGGGTCAAACGGATGCGAGCAAGAACCAAGATTCCTCGCTTGGTCGGGATGACAGTGAAAATCTCACATTGGATGCTCTACTGTTACTCGCTAGACTGTGTGGAAGAGGCCTTCGCTTGAGTTGGCGGGATGGTCTTGTGCGACTTGGCTGCTGAGGCGCGAGTCGCGGTGGATTTGCTTCCTGAAGTTTTCTGAGTCACCGGCTGGGATGCGGTCTTCGCGGCGAGTTTCTTTTTGTTGAAATCGCGCACGATACGCGCCACGTAGGCCTTGGTTTCGTAGTATGGAGGCACGCCACCATACTGCTCCACGCGCTGCGGACCGGCGTTGTAGGCGGCGAGAGCCTTTACCAGATCGAAGTCGTAGCGCTCCAGCAGTTCGCGCAGGTAGCGCGTGCCGCCTTCCACGTTGGCCTGCGGATCAAAGGCATTGTGCACGCCCAGTTCTGACGCGGTCTGCGGCATCAACTGCATCAATCCCTGCGCGCCCTTCGGCGACACCGCCCGCACGTTGAAACCGCTCTCGGCGCGAATCACGCTGTTCACCAGATCGGGGTCGAGGCGATACGCTCCACTTGCTGCTTTCACTACCTCGTTCAGATCAAACGGATGCCCAGCGTTCGCCGCTTGCAGCTCGGGGTGCGAGGCGGGGTGATTTGCCTTGGCTGCAAATGCCGGCAGTTCAATCGGCGACGCTTCGAAGTGATCAATCTCCTCGGTCGGCACATCGACAAAACTCGAATTGTCTCCACCCAGGTAGAGACGCGTGACGGTCCCGATGACCTGCCGGCGCTCATGCCGGATGGAGAATCCGTTGCGCAGCACGGCCGAGTCGGCCGCTGAACAAGGAAGCGCGGTCAGTGCAAGCAGACCGACCGCTGCTGCCCACACGCCGATCTGGATCAACTTCTTCATGGAAGAGATTCTAGCCGCCGACTACTTCTGCTACGGCGGCGGCTACGCCGCACTGGTCATTCCCCAGGGTTACGCTCCAGCCGCGCCCGCGCAACTCCTCGCAGGCATTCCCCATGATAACCGGATGCCCGGCAAACTCAAGCATTTCTATATCGTTGTGGTTGTCACCGATGGCCATGACCTGTTCGCGCTGGAAGCCCCGGTGCATCGCCCAGCGTTCCAGGGCGTGTCCCTTGGAACAGCCTGCATTCAGCACGTCGATCATCGAGAGATCCCGGTGGGGATATTCGGTGCGGAGAATGGTGATGCGGTCGCTCATCCCGCAGGCTTCGAGCGTCCGCAGGGTTTCGCTCATGCGCGTCATCGATCCGCAAAACATGGTCTGCACCGGATCATTTATCAGGGAGTTCTCGATGGGCACAACGAACTCGATGAAGGCCATATTCTTCTCCAGCCAACGCCGGATGCTGGCGTTCAAGTCGTCGAGGTGCTCGAGCACGATTGCTCCCTTAGTTTCCTTGTCAAACGTAAGAACGGTGTTGCCGCGGAAAGCTTGCATCGCTCCGCACAACTCGCGGCACGTCTCGCGGGGCATGAGGTCGCGATGGAAAGTCTCTCCGCTGAGAGATCGCGTGACCGCGCCATTAGAGCTGATCAGCCAGAGATCAAAACCGAGTTGTTGGGCGATGGGCAAGGCGAATGTATGACGACGGCCCGTGACCAGGACGACTTCAATTCCCGCGAATCATGGGCTCTGGCGCAAGCGACAGATCGTCTCGCGAAATCTGGAAATGCGGATTGAGCAGCGTGCCGTCGATATCGGTGGCAATAAGGCGGACGGAGTTGGGCTTCGGGCTTCGGCTTTCGGGCTTCGGGAAAACCGGGCTTCGGGCCTCAGTTAGCGGACTGCGGCCATCTAAATCGGCGTCGGTCACTCTTTCATTGTGACACATATCGCCGCAACCTCTGGACTGTCGCAGTTACTCGTGTAAGCTCTTGCCAAAGCCCGAAGCCCGAAAGCCGAAGCCCGTTCTCAAGCTGCTGGCTTTCGCACAGATCTGATAAGGCCGTTCAAGAGTCGTCCAACTTCGCCGCACCGCTTCGACAGCTTCTGAGTTTGAGGTTCGGCGAGAAATCCAAGATCAAAGGCGATTGCGACTTGAGTCTCAATTTCAAAGACGGAACCACGAGCAACCGCAAGGAACTGACTCAGTTCGCGATCCGAAAAGCGGCCCTTGCCTTCAGCGATGTTGCTGGCCACTGATACAGCAGCCCTCCTGAGTTGGGACGTAAGACCAAACATCTCTTCGCGGGGGAAGTTTGCCGTACTCCTGTAGATTTCCAGGACGAGCGCCATTGCGCACTGCCAGGCTTCGAGGTCCTTATAGGTTCCGCTCATGGTAATAATCCTCTGCTTGCAGGTTAGGTGTTTCCATCCGAAGCCGCAGTGACATCTGTCACTACAGGGTGCAAGAAATCCACATGACACCAAATTCCCGAAGGCCGAAAGCCGAAGCCCGAAGCCCATGTTATATTTCGCATTCCATGGGATCGCTTTTCTTTTTTCTACACGGTTGGGGATTTGTGCTGCAGGCCGTGGCGATTGTGCACTTCATCCGCCGCCGGCCGGATACGTACTGGATTTTTGTCATCCTGTTCCTGGGATGGATTGGCGCACTGATTTACATTGTTGCCGAAGTCGTTCCGGATGCCGGGCTGCTAAGTACTTCCTTTCAGGCTTTCCCGCGGCGGCGGCGCATTCGCGAACTCGAGCGGGCCATCATAGATAATCCTTCAGCGGGTAACTACGAAGAACTTGGCCTGCTGTATCTCGACGACCGCGACTTTGTCCGCGCCCGCGCCTGCTACGACAAGGCCATTTCGTCGCGAACCGACTCCGCCGATCCCTTCTACCGCCGAGGCATCGCAGAAATCGAACTCGGCGATTTCGCTACGGCTGTGCCAGATCTTCAGCGTGCCGTTACCGCCGATCCCAACTACGACTTTCAGCGCGCCAAAGGCTTGCTGGCCCACGCCTACGCGCAGACCGGACAGTCTGAAAAAGCCGATGCCCTCTTTCAGCAAGCCACGAAGACTTCCACAAACTCCGAAACTTACTACAACTACGCAACCTTCCTTCAGGCGCAGGGCCGCACCGACGAAGCGCGGCAGTGGGCGCAGAAAATCCTCGACAAACGGCCCACGATGCCGGCTTATCAGCGGCGGCGCGAGCGTCCCTGGTTCCGCAAAGCGTATGCGCTGATAGCCCGGTTGAGCTTGCAATAAAGACTGGGCTTCGGGCTTCCGCTTTCGGGCTTCGCCAAACCTCCGTCTGGCTTCCCGCTTTGGGAAAATGGCTGTTTACCTTCTTGTTACTATGGTCCCCCCTTCCCCCCTGGTCTATTGGAATCATCATGTTAGCGAGAAAATGCAAAGTAATCTCTTGGAATCAATGAGTTGCGGGCAAAATCTTGACAACATAGGACTTAGCTTTGTGCTAAGCGATAATAAATCGCATTCGCGCATTGGCTCCGCTGCCATGATCGTCTATTGGGGCTGTGGATGACAAGGTCAGATGTCACATGACGGCTGTGGATATCCGAAGAAGTGAGACCAGCCCGCGGTGGATAACCGGAAGGCCCAACTTCTCGCAAAGGAAACGAGAAAACGGGACACCCTCGCCGCCCGAGGGTTGGAAGCGTATTCGCTGCTCGGGTTGAGTCTTGGAACAAGTAAGGGTACCCATGTCTAGCCGTTCTTGCGAGATATGCGGTTGCTTTATTACTTTACAATACAAAGTACTCTGTACTAGAATGAGTGCTGAAATAACCTTCCAGGTCGGCTGACCCTTTGGATCGGCATTAGCTTGGAAGTTTAGGAGGGCCCCTTGGATCAGGTTTCGACTTCACCATTGAGCGTCCAGATTCGCAATTTGTCCCGCTCCATGGGACTTAAACTTCTCGTGGTCTGCGGACTTGCTTTGCTGATGACAATTCCCTCCCTTTTCGTGAACAGCGTTGTGGAGGAACGGACCACGCGAGCCAAGGGCGTGATCGAGGAAATCAGCGGCCGCGCGGGTGGTCAGCAGACATTTCTCGGGCCCTCACTATCGATTCCTTACAGCATTCCGTCGTCCTATAAAAGCGGCTCGCCGACGCTTGGTGTGTATGTGGTGTTTCCAGCGAAAGGCGATGCCACCATAAAAGTTCGCACCGAAGAGCGTCGTCGTTCTCTGTTCAAGGTGCCGGTCTATCAGGCGGAACTGAAATTCGACGCGACCTTCGATCTGACGGGCGTCCCTGCGGCAGCCCCGGTAGGCGCGGAACTGGACTGGACCCGAGCCAGGATAGTGCATTGGTGTCAGCGACGCCCGCGGAGCCCTGGCAGATGGAACACTCACGGTGAACGGCAAGACAAGCACATTCGCCCCGGCAGAAAACGTTGGGGAAGAAAACTCGCGCCTACGGCTGGCTTATTTTGACTTAAATGTTTCCGATCTGGCCAAGCCAAATGCGATGTTCGACGTCGCCGCAAACCTTCGCTTTTCCGGCGCCCAGCGGCTTGCGGTTCTGGCCTATGGCAAGAGCACCCACCTCGCGGCAGAGGGCGATTGGCCGAGCCCGGGTTTTGACGGTGGCTTTCTACCGGCGAAGCGTACTATCTCTGCCCAGGGTTTCACTGCTGAGTGGTCCATACCTTTTATCGCCCGCGGGATTCCAGCCGAAGGTACCAGTGCTGCGGTCAGCGCACTGGATCGCACAGCACTGGGAATCTCGTTCGTCGAAGTGGCCGACCCCTATCAATCTGTCAGTCGCGCGCTCAAGTATGTACTCCTATTTATCGGGTTGTTATTTCTCTCGTACTTCGTCTTTGAGGCCACGGCCGGCAAGCGCGTCCACCCAGCCCAGTATGTTCTAGTCGGCGTCGCACAAATGATCTTTTATCTTCTCTTGCTCTCATTGGCCGAAAGGATTGGTTTTGACTGGGGCTTTCTAATAGCGGGTGGCGCCACTGTGCTTTTGCTTTCTGCGAATGCCGAGTGGATTTTTGCCAGCCGGGTCCAAGGTCTTCGCGCTCTGTTGGTATTCAGCTTGCTCTACTTTTTCATCTATTTGTTACTGCGCTTGGAGGACAACGCGCTTCTCGTCGGTGCAGTGGCGAGCTTCCTCGCCGTAGCTGCGGTGATGTACTTTACCCGCAACATCGATTGGTACAGTTCGATACCAACTGGTGGCGCACGGCCCACCGAGGCTGTCGAAAGGGATGCGGTGTAGAAGGCCTTGGTCGGCCCGCTGAATCCCAACAGGTCTCGTGAAATTTATTTCGATAGGGAAATTCACAGCGACCGGACGCAGCAGCGTCCACACTAATTGCGGTCGTTGGTGTCGATGTTGAAGCCGAGAATCGCGTTTACTTCGACCGGCTGCACGCCGCGCATGGCGGGGCGGAACTTCCAGCTGCGCAGGGCGGTTACGATCTTAATCGTCATAGCGGCGGGGCCGGGTTCGAGGACTTGCAGATCTCTCAGGTTGCCGGACGCGTCGAGCTTGCATTTGATCACGACGCGGATATGGGGAAGGTTCGCGGGCAAATCGGTGCGCAGGCCTTGAGGTCCGACGATGGTTCCTTGCCCGCGCGGGGCGGGGTTTACCTCGGCGAATTGCATCACTACCGTGCCGATCGCCGTATCCACATAGACGCTGTAGTTGTCGCCGGGAAGCTTGCCGTAGAAATCAAAGGCTCCACCGGAGCGCGACGTGGCGACGATGGTGATGTCTGGGCCCTCCTGCTTCTTCACTTTGGAGCGTCCGGGAAGAGTGGGGTCGCTGCCGCCTTCCGATCCAAAGCTGGGCAGATTGACCACGGTGGTGGTGCTGCCGCCGCGAACGTCCACGCCGGGCACTGCGGGAGCGCCGGTGGTAGCGGTGCCTGCGCCGCCGGGACCGGGTGTGGGAGAGATTCCGCCACGCGCATTGAGGTCGGAGCCGTTGCCGGTTCCAGTCTTGCCCGTACCTGTGCCTTCGCCGGTCAAGCCGCTGCCGGGGCCGTCGCCGCGGCCGATGCCGGAGCCTCCGCCGGAGCCGCCCAGGCCCGGAGTGTCTCCACCGGAGGGCGACATGGCGAAGGAGCCTTTGCCGCCGGTTCCGGGGATTCCGACTTTCGAGCCGGGTTGCGACGAGATCACGATTCCAGCTTTGTCGCTATTTCCGCCTCCACCGTTTGGAGGAGCGAGAACTGAGCCGGCGTCGTCCGGACCGCCGAGCCCGTAGCCTTTTCTACCCGTGCCGGAAAGGCCGGAACCTGTGCCGACCGAAGGAGGCGGCGGAATAACGTTGTCTGCCAGAAGCGTGCCGTTGCCGGATCCTCCGGAATTTCCCGAGCCCGATGGCGAGCCGCCATCGGTGCCTGAGCCCGCGACGGATGGAGGCGGAGGGATTACGTTCGATCCGCCCAAGGATGTGCCTTGGGATCTTCCCGAGCCTCGCGCTGCTGTGCCGGAGCCTCCGGTCGAACCTCCGACTTGGGGCGGAGGCGGAATTACGTTGCTGCCTAGCGATCCACCCGATGCGCTGGCGTTGCGGCCGGTTCCCGAGCCGCTTCCGGGGGAAACGGTGGGAGGAGGCGGAACCACATCCTGCGTGCCGAAGAACTTGCCGATGATGTTGCTCAGCATCGAGTTGCTGGCCGGTGTTGTAGGTGGAGGAGGAACCACGGCTGTCGACGCCGCGCCAGCGCCGCTTTCCAGCCGGCGCAGGTCGCGCGCGGAATCGGCCGATGGCGGTGGTGCGATGACTGAAGGCGCGGGAAGGTTGAGTTTCGCATTGCGGCCAGACTCGCGCTCCGGCGCGGAAACCGGCGGAGGCACGACTGCGACGTCGTTCATCTGGACTCGCGATGGCGAGACTTCGCGGCCAGCAGCCGCGGGAGCGGGCGGGATCACGCTGGCGCTCAGCGCTGGAGTAGAACGCGCCCGGTCGCGGGAGACGCTTGCAGATGCGGGGCCAATCACGTTCGCGTTCAAAGACGGTGCTGAACGAGTGCGGTCCCGCGAAACATTGGGAGCCGGGGCGATGACGCTGGGGTCGAGAGCCGGCGTGTAGAGTGTGTGGTCGGAGCGGACGCTGGGCGCGGGAGGTACGACCGAATTGAGAGCGATGCCGCCGCGGGATTGCTCGCGCGTGACATTGACCTGCGCCGGAGCGATTACGTTGGCGGGAAGGCTGGGAGCAGTGAGCGAAGAGCGCAGACCTTCCGCCGGCGGCGGTCCGGGGTTGGCCTTGACGGCAAGCAAGTTGGCGACCGCGTCTGAGGAGGAAGGAAGTTTAAGGTTGGGAGCGTCGACAACCTGCGGCGTCAGCGAAGCGCCGCGAGCCACGTGAATGGTCTGAGTACGGTGATGCGCTTCCTGGCCGCCGGCGCGGCCGGTGGCTCCGGACTGGGCGCCGCCGAGGTCCTGGGTGCGGGGCAGTTCGTCGCCGGAGTAGTAGATCACTTCATAGGGACGTACTTTGGGCGCGGCGTAAGGACGCAGGCGATTAATCTCGTGCGGCATCACAATGGCCATGAAGAGCAGGAGAAACTGTATCGAGAACGACTTGAGCATGCCCCGATACGGCATGAGGGTGTCGGGAGCTTCCCCGGCCAGCCGCGGGCGCGAGCGTGAAAAAGCGGGACCGATGCTGGTGACAAATTCCTGCCAGCGCGGCGACCACTCGACGAGGAGCTTGGGCTCGTCATGAAGGTGGGCAATCGCGATCTCTTCGAGTTGGAGAGTACTGGTCAAGCGAGTGTCTGACTCTGGCTTCGGTGTGATGCCGGGGGGAAACAATCTGTTAGCTAGTTTCCTTCATTTTCATCACGATTTCAATATGATCGCCCAATGCAGTGCCAGTTCTGGCCAGCGTGTGGCTGGGTAACTCCAGGACTGAGGCGGCCTGCAGGCGGACGGGGGAAAAGCGCCAGGGCTGGAGATTGTGCTCGACGTGTACCACCGTCCCGGCGTGGTCTAAATAGACTACGTCAATGGGGAACTGCATAGCAAGGGTGTGAACTCCGCGGCAAGGACGAATCCACAGGCCGCAGCCGTTACCAAAGTCACCTTCGGAGGTTCCCAGCAAGCCACGCAAGCGGGACCAGTGCGTCTGGGCGACTGCGAGATTAGTTGCGAGATAGAGCTGGCGGGTTTGGTTGAAAGCCTGGCGGTGAGGGACTAAACCCCATCTTGGAAAACCGGGCATGACGACTCCGAATCGCCGCGCCTAAAGGCGTGACTGATAACGCGTCTTTTTACGGTATGCCTGAAGGCATAGCTTGAATACGAATTAAGTTTTTTAACAGCCTGTTGGCTGCTCACTTTCCAAATACTGAGCGATAAGCCTGAATGAGGGGCGGACCAATGGTGACGGCGAGGAACGGTACCAGAATGAATATCACGAGAGGTGGGACCATCTTGATGGTGGTTTTTGCGGCCTGCTCTTCGGCGCGCTGGCGGCGGGCGGTGCGTAGAGAGTCCGAGTGAACCCGTAGTGCTTGGGCTACGCTGGTGCCGAAGCGGTCGGTCTGGATGAGAGTGCCCACGAGAGAGCGAATGTCATCCACGCCGGTGCGGTCCACGAGGTTGCGCAGCGCCTCGGCGCGGGGCTTGCCGGCGCGCATCTCCAGGTTGACGAAGTGAAATTCTTCGCTGAGGTCGGGATGGGCGTGATGTAAGTCTTTTCCGACGCGCATCAAGGCCTGGTCGAGTGCCAATCCGGCCTCGACGCAAATCACGGTAAGGTCGAGAGCGTCGGGCAGGGCAATGCGGATGCGCTGCTGGCGGTCTTTAATCATGCGCTTCAGGAAGAAGCGGGGAAGGAAGAAACCGAACGCGGGGACGCAAACCAGCAAAGGAAAGCTGCTGAAACCGGAAAAAGCCACAACCCCCGCCAGGCCGAGGAATGCGAGCAGCAGACGGGTGCCGAGATAGTAGCTGACATGGCGAGGCTCGCGAAGCCCGGCCTGGATCAGCCAGGCGCGAGTGCGGGAAACGTCGGTGGGCGACAACGGAATGGCCTTGCTGATGGGCTCGAGGGCCTGCTCCAGCCGCTCTCTCACCTTGACCACGGGCTTCTCGGGGGCCTGGACCTGCTGCCCGCCCAGAGCGCGCAGGCGGGCTCCCAGCACCGAACTGGGCGTGACCACGGCCGCGCCGAAGGCAAACACCACCAGCACGACGGTCACGAATATGACGATGGTGAGAATCAGCAAAGGCATTTCTTATACCTGATCTTAAACCTTAACCCTGACTAAACCTGGATCTTAATAATCTTCCGGATCACGAAATAGCCGACGGTTTGCAGGGTAATCGCGACCACAAGCAAGATGTGGCCAAAGGGATCATAGAAAAGCGGCTTGACAAAATCCGGGCTGAACGTCAAAAGAACCGCCACGACCGTCGGCGGCATGGCCATGAGCAGGGCCATGGTCAGGCGTCCCTGGGCGGTGTGGACTCGCACCTGGCGCTGAATCTTGAAACGCTCGCGGATTACGTAGGACAAGTTATCGAGGATTTCGGCAAGGTTGCCGCCGGTTTCGCGCTGCAGCATGACCGCCGTGACGAAGAACTTGACGTCCACCAGGGGAACGCGCTGAGTGAGATTCAAGAGGGCGTCGCGTACCGGCATGCCGAACTTCTGCTCTTCAAAGAGTTTGCGGAATTCGCCGGCCAGAGGCTCGGAGATTTCGTTGGCAATCATTTCCAGAGCGGTAGTGAAAGCGTGTCCGGCGCGGACGGCGCGGGCCAGGGTGTCGATGGCCTCGGGAAAGAGCTCTTCAATTCTTTCAAAACGTTTCTGGCGCCGGTAGGAGACAACCGCGTAGGGAAGAAACGCGCCGATGACGAGCGCGGCCCAGGCAATCGCAGGATTCCTGCTCAAGACCACAACCACGAACGCGGCCAGAACGCCGCAGCCCGCGCACAGCACGAGAAAATTGCCGGCGCGAAATTTCATGCCCGCCTGTAACAACGAGTCCTGCATGGCCGAGACCCGCGCGGACCGGCGCAGCAGAGTGTCGAGAGCAGGAATCTTGCTGAGTTGCTCGTCGCGCACCAGAGCCAGTTCTTCGTCAGGATTGCGTTCCGGCGCCTTCTGCACGGCGGCCAGCCGGTCTCTGATAAGGCGGGCTTGAGCGCGCCGTTCGTCGAGCAGCGAAGCGATGGCAAAGGTTGCCAGGGCAACCACGACGAAGACTAGAAGCGCGATTAGGAGTTCGGGCATATTTCTTTTCAAATCTCCGTCTTCGACTCAAATAGCGCCGGGCGTAGCCGAGCGCCCGCGGTTGCCAGACGGTCGGCAAATAACGGGCGGAATCCGGTGGCGCGGAAGGTTCCGCGCACTTTGCCGCTTTCGTCGATGCCGCGCCGTTCAAACGCAAAAATATCCTGCATCGCGATGGATTCATCCTCCATGCCGGTGACTTCGGAAATCGAGACGACCTTGCGTGTGCCGTCCGACAAGCGGGCGACTTGCACCACGGCATGAATGGCGGAAGCGATCTGATGGCGCACCGCGCGCTCGGGAATGTTGAGATTCGCCATCGAAACCATGTTCTCGATGCGGGCCAATGCGTCGCGCACGGAGTTGGCGTGGACCGTGGTGAGAGAACCTTCATGGCCGGTATTCATGGCCTGCAACATATCGAAAGCTTCTTCGCCGCGGACCTCGCCGACCACGATGCGGTCGGGGCGCATACGCAGGCTGTTGATGACCAACTGGCGCTGGCGTACCGCGCCTTTGCCTTCGATATTGGGGGCGCGGGTTTCGAGGCGGACCACATGCTCCTGCTTGAGTTGCAGTTCGGCGGCGTCTTCGATGGTGACAATGCGCTCCACGTTGGGAATGTAGCCGGAGAGCACGTTGAGCAATGTGGTCTTGCCGGCGCCGGTGCCGCCCGAGATCAGGAGATTCAACTTCCCCTTCACCATGATGGAGAGAAGTTCGAGCATGGCCTCGGTCAGGGTGTGATTCTCGATCATGTTGCGGGCGGTGACGGGATCGCGCCCGAAACGGCGGATGGAGAGGCAAGCGCCGTCGAGTGCCAGCGGAGGAATAATGGCGTTCACACGGGAGCCATCGGCCAGGCGGGCATCAACCATGGGAGAAGATTCGTCGACGCGGCGGCCCACGCGGGAGACGATGCGCTCGATGATCTGCATGAGGTGCTGATTGTCTTTGAAGGACAAGCCGGTCAATTCCAGTTTGCCGGCGCGCTCGATATAAACCTTGTCGAAGCGGTTGACCAGAATGTCGGAGATGGTGTGGTCCTTGAGCAGGGGTTCGAGCGGACCGAGGCCGAAAATTTCGTCCAGGATCTCGCGCGACAGCCGCTCGCGCTCGGCGAAGCTGAGGGGAATAATCTCGCTGTTCACCGAGTTGCGGATGAGCACGAGAACTTCTTCGCGGGCGGAGTCGCCGGTGGAGCGGCCCAACTTTTCCAGATCCAGGCGATCGAGGATCTTGCGATGCAGGTCGGCCTTTACCTGCTGGTACTCGCTGTGCTCGAAGGTTTGCAGATTGGCCATAAATTCCTAAAGGGTCTCGATGACGATGACTCGCGGCTTAAAGCCGCTGTCGATTCGCGCTCGACTACGGTGCGGCTAAAGCCGCACCCCTTCAAAACCTTATATACCGTTATACCGTCTTGAACAGCGACCAGTGAGCGCGTTTCACATCCACGTCATTGCGCGTCAATTCGCTGGCCAGCCCGGAAAAACAGCGCGCAATCTCAGTGTGACTCTGCTCCATCACTGGTGAGCCCCGATCAATGGCCGAGGAGATGGCGAAGTACTGATTGGGGATGCGCCACAACAATTTGACGCCGGCAGCGTTCTCCGCATCGGCCTCGCTGAAGCCCGGCACTTTGCGGAAACGGTTGAGGACCAGCCGAACACGTTCGCGGTGCCCGGTTTCTCCCAGATACTGTTGCACGCGAGCCGCGCTCCACAGTGACGCCACGTCGGTGCAGGCGACCAGCAGTACGCACTCTGACAGGTTCGCGACCAGGCGACTGGCGGCATCGAGGCGGGAGGAATTGTCCACGACCACATAGCGGTAGTGGCCGACCAGCATGTCGAACAGCCGGACAAACTCGGTGGTTGAGGGTTCGATCGAGGCGGGGGCGTTGGTTCCCGCCAGCAACTGCAATCCGCCGGCGTGGCGGGTCATGAAGCTCTCCAGCAGGGAACTATCCATGCGGTGGAGATTGCGCGTGGCATCGGCCAGGGTGAACAAGGGCTTAAGGTTCAGATGCAGCGCGGTGTGTCCGAGGGGAGCGAGGTCCACGAGCGCGGTTTGGCCGTGGGCGGCCTGCAGCGCCAGAGCGAGGTTGACGGCCACGGTGGTGGCTCCGCTGCCGCCCTTGGCGTTGACGGCGGTAAATACCTTGCCGCGCGCACCTTCCTTTTGAACCCGGCGCTGGGCTGTGGTCAGGCGGACAAAAGCCTCCAGCAGATCGGTGGTCGTGGTGGGGCGCTCAATGAACTCACGAGCGCCGGCGCGCATGGCGCTCACGATGACCTGTGGCTGGTTGAGGTTTCCAATCGCAAACAAAGCCGAGTCGGGCAACTCCTGATGCAGAAGTTCAATGGCGCGCATGGCCATGGCGGGATTGTCACTGGGGATATCGACCAGAACGACGTCGGGAGTGGAAGCCTGGACGCGGCGCATAACCGGATCCGAGGCGGCTACCGGAAAACTGGCGCACAAATGAACCGTGCGGGCCACGCTGGTGCCGTCCACCAACACCTGGAGCACGGTGCGCTGCTCATTGTCAGTGGCCACGATAACGACTGAAAGGTCGGGCATAACCTACGCCTACTCTACTCCTTCAAACCCAGTTGCCAATGTCCAGTGTTGCCAGTCAGTTCATCCGATCACCAGGGCCGTGGAACGTGTGGAACGCTCAGCAAAGGCTTTTTCGCGTCGAACTTCTCGTTGTTCATGAAAGGTTCCGGATTCTTGGGTCCGGACGGTGCCTGGGCATTGGGCGAGACCCGATGCACCGTGCACAGCACCATCAACTCCGAGTTGCTCTTCTGGAGACTCTTGCTCTTGAAGAAATTGCCCAGGATCGGAATGTCCGCCAGGCCGGGAACCTTGTTCCAAATATCAGTGACGCGATTGTCGATCAGGCCGGCAATGACGAAACTTTGCCCATCCGTCAACTCGAATTCGGTCTCCGCTTTGCGCGTACTCAAAGCCGGGACGGTGAAGCCGGAGATGGTCAGCGCGTCAGCGAAATCCAGGGTGCTGACTTCAGGGGCGACGGTGAGGTGAATATTGCCATTGGGCATGATCACGGGAGTGAACTCCAGCTTCACGCCAAATTCCTTAAAAGAAATAGTGACGGCGGTGAATCCGGCTCCGGGTTGCACGATGGGGAAGGGAAACTGGCCACCGGCGAGGAAGCTGGCCTTTTTGCCGTTGACGGCGATGAGATTGGGTTCGGCCAGAATCTGGAGAAGATTTTTGGACTGGAGCGCCTCAATCACCGCGCCCAGGTGAATGTCGGGGCGGAACAAAAACATGTTCAAGACATTGCTAACGGTTTGGTTGGCCGTGATGGGCGGGCTTTGTCCCTGGGTTTGGCTGATCTGTACCGGGCCGAAGCCGCCATATTGGCCCGTGGTAGAGGTACCCAAAAAATTGCCGGCGCCTGTGGAGAAAAAATTGGCCCCCAGTTGGATCGTTGCAGAGCGGTCAACCTCGGCAAACTTTACTTCCAGCATGATCTCCTGCGCGCCCACGGGACCGAAGGTGAGCACGTTGACAACATTTTTGGAATAAGCGGAGGCCAGTTCTCCAGCGCGCTTGGCAACATCCTCGGTCGTAACGTGGCCGGAGAGAACGATGGCGGCGCGCGAAGGGGTGACGGAAATCTGTTCTTCGGGGAAGACACGATGTTCTTCTTCGGCGGCGGCGCTGACATCGACGTCGACGCGGAGATCGAAGCTGCGCGAGCGTTCGTTTTCGTCCCAGATGATCAGCGAAACTTCGCCAGGGGCTCGTCCATGAACCAGGATCTGGGTGGGAGTGAGTACAGTGGGATCGGCGACCGCGGGGTCAGTGACGGAGATGCGCTTGATCTGCTCCGTGGTATTGATGAGCAGAGATTTATTGACCATGACGCGCAGCGGCGCCGAACCTTGAGGCTGAGACGACTGCGGCGGGAGCGTGGTCTGAGCGGCAGCCGGTGGAACCGGTTCCTGGGGCGCTTGAATCGCGGGCTGTTGAGGCAGCCCCTCAGCCAGGGCAAGCCCTGGAAGAACGAATACCAGAAGGAGATACGAAATGATGACCGCTGCCAAAAATGTCGTACGAACCTTCATCGTGTGATTCCTCTCCACATGAGGAGACGTGCTATGGAGCGTACCGAACGCGCAAGCCGAAACCGCTCTCCGGCTACTTGGGTTCATCACTGCTTTGTTCCGCCAACGGGACGACAGTCTTCTTGTCACCTTTGTAGACCTCGACACTGAGGACCGATGGAGGTGGAGGTGGTTTCTCAGTTTTCTTCTGCTTAGCAGCATGAACAGCCGGCTTGGGCGGAACCGCGGGCGCGGTGCCGCCCTTGTACAGCCCCTTGGCATTGGCTGGATCCACCGAATCCTGATGCGTGTCGAGCGGGTTGCGCAGGGAGAGTTGAATCTTGCCTTCGGAACTGGCCAGGGTGAGGCGTTCGGCGTCCTCGGGCGAAGCCAGAAGGGTGATCACCGGGGTATTCTGAGCTTCCCCGGAGGCGCTGCGTTCCAGAGTGTGGCCGGAGGCGATCACGGCTACATTCTGCAAGACGGTTGTGGTTTGGTTCTCCGTGCTTCCATTGGGAGTGCCGGTGAGGAGTACATCGACGCGGGTTCCAGGACCGACGAAGCCAGCGACCGAGACCACCTCATTCACCCGCACCGAAACCGCGCGCATGCCCGGAGGAATCAGAGAAGGCAAACCGGATCCGGCATTTTCAGGGGCTAGCTTGCTGGGCAGAATAAATTCGCCTTTGGAGATGGGGATGATCACGCCGCGGCCAAGCACTTGAGACTTCTTGCTGTAGGCTCCAGGAGGCAGACCCGAGGCGGGAAACCTGGCGATCCGCACGTTATGGTCTTCGACTCGGGCTCCCACTTGAATCTCATCCTGGGCCACGACCACGTCGGCGCCGGGTTCGTTGCTCGATGGACCTTTGCCTTGCATGTTCTTGTAGACGAGGAGACTGACGAAGGCCCCCAAGGCCAAAGCCAGAGCTCCGATCATCAACAAACGAGTGCGGTTCATAGTGCTCCGTCAGACAGGGCAAGCGCAATTATCCCCATCGTCACCAGGGGAAAACACTCTGTGTCGTGCCCGTGCAGATTCTCTACTGAATCGAACTGGCGACATTGGAGAAAACATTATTCGCGTTAGAGCCGATGAGCCGAATCGTGCCCACGACGATGACAAGGATCACGGCCAGCATCACGGCGTATTCCGCAATATCCTGGCCCTCATCCTCGCGCCACAATCTCCAAAGATGATCCATACTTTCCGCCCTCCTAAAGAGAACCGCAAGCCTTTCAACAACTCTCCCCCAAGCAGATCAAAAGCCCATGGCCTCTCAGAGACTTACGTCCCTTTCACTCGCGCTGGGCTGCAAAGATTACGTATCCCAAACTGATCTCACTCATAATAACCCGCAAAATGCCCTGAGGGGTGTAATTTCTTGCAGAGCCCGGTAACTCCTGTTGTGCGATTGCCGCCGGGATGGCACTGGAGGGCGCACTCAAGACGACGGCCTGCAGATCCTCGTAGGCGACGGTCCAACCGGGAGAGCTCCGCAAACCGGTCGCGAGGGCGGAATCCGCGGGAACAAGCACTGTATCGACACCCCATTGCCGCAGGGTCTGCTGCCAGTCGCCTTTGAACTGGTAAGTGTTCGCGAACTGATCCAGCAGTGGCTTGCCGTAAAGATCGGCCCGGCCGTCGATGAAGACGCGAGTGCCGGGGTAAAGCTTCCAGATTAAATAACCGCCCCAGTCGTAATGGTTAAAGATTGGGCCAGAGGGCAAATGGGCCTGGAGAAATGCCCCTGCGCGGACAGGGAAGCATTCCATCTCAGCCTGCGGCTGGCGCTGAATCACGTGGGCGGTGTGGAAACAGGCAAAGACAGCCATCGCCAGCACGATCGCTCCGTTGAGCAACGGCGCAGATGCCGGTCGCGGCTGGGCACGGCTCGCAGGCCAGTTCCCGAGCCGCCGGCAGACCAGCGGCGCTGCGATCAAAACGAACAACGGCATCATTCGGATCGAACAGAGGCCCGCGTACAGGCTGACCACTAAAAGAAGCAAATCTCGCGGTCGCACCTCGCGGCGGGACCAACCGAGAGTTGCGAACGTACCCAGCACGATCAGCAGGAAAGGCCAGTACCCGGCATGATGGAAGTTGGGGGAGGCCCACTCGGCGATATAGCTCTGCATGGCGGCCGACCGAAGAGTTTCCACCGGGTAGGAGAACATCCGCAGGCCGTTGGGATTTAGAGGCACGATCAGTAGATCGAGGAGGAGTATGAGCGCGGTAATGCGCCGGCGCGGCGCGCTCTGATGGGAGTCTCCGAGCACGTTCTCAACCAGTTCTCCTGCGAGGAACAATGCAGATAGAACCAGACCCAGAGCGAATCCGGCGTGCAGATTTACCCAGAGCAAAGTCAGTGGGAGCGTCCACCAAAGAAGTTTTGGATCATGCTCGGACCGTTCGAGAATCAGCAGCCACAGACTGGTCAGCAGAAGCGAAAGAACCTGAGGACGAACTCCCCAGACAGGCGCAGTGGCCCAAGCCGCGCACAGCGTGACCACGCCGGCAAGGTAGGGGGCCGAGCCGCAGCGCAAGTAAAGCACGAAGAATGCCGCACAGAGCACTGTAGAAAAGACAACGATCAGTCCGCCAAAACCTGTGGTGCGTTCCAGTTCGTACAGCAGAATTTCGGTCAGCCACTCATGCGCGACCCAGGGCTGGCTGGCACGAGTGTAGGAAAAAGGGTCGGTGTGAGGAACGCTTTTATGCTCGGCAATATACTGCCCGGTCTTGAGATGCCACCAGAGGTCCGGATCGGTGACGTTGCGCGCCGTCATGGCGAACAGGCCGATCAAGAGGATTGCCAGAAAAGTGTGTTTTGTACTGAGAGCCTTGTTCATTGCGGATCCGTCGCGGCGGCCGCTGCCACGCTGCGGGTTAAGACAATTGCCAGCATAGGCAGGTACAGAAAGATAACAGCCCACCTACCCACTTCGGTGAAGCTGTGCGGAACGTAGTACCAGCGCCAGATGCCCGCACCCCAACTGAAGAAAACGGTGGCGAGAATCTCCCGCCGTGATTTTGGAATGAGCCACAGGATAAAGGTGTCGAAAAACCATCTTTGCGGCATGCAGGCGGCCAGCAGCAGCAGAATCGCGTCGCGATCGCGATAACGCCATAGTGCGAGCAGCAACAGCGGTCCGGGCAACACCAGCAGCGGGACGAAGTGTTCATAGTGCTTCATCTGCGCGACCCAAAGCAGAGGCCACCTGGGCAGAACCGCGAGGCTTAACGCCCCGGCGATGAAACAAGCCACGATGCCGCGCCGGCTTGCGCGGGTGAAAAATACCGGCAGCCCGATCTGCGGCTTAGCCATGGTTACGGGCAGGAGGAACGGGAAGAAGGCGCTGGCCGTGATGATGGGAGACCACTGAACGCTGAGCAATCCAGCCCAGTAGGGGTAGGCGAGAAATATCAATAAACCGCGGTAGCTGTGCCGCGTAAGGCCAAAGGCCAGCAGCGCGGAGCTGAGTCCGTAGAATGTGCCCGCGGCGGTTTCCGGCTGCAGGCGTACGAAGGGTAGTGCGAAAAGTGCCGCTGTCAAGGGATACTGCTCCAGAGGAGTGTCGTATGGATTTTGCCGAGCCAACAGCCTTTGCGCCAGATGCAGGGCCCAGCGGAAATCGGCGGCGTCCTGATGGAAATGCTTCGTCAGGAACCAGCAGAAGAGGCCGCTGGCCAAGCCGATAGCCGCCGAAACTGCGATGCGCAGCTTCATGAGGAGTTCTTCAGAGCATTAGTTGTAACATGGCGGCCAGGGAACCGGACATTCGGAGCCGGAGTCTCGGTCCGATTCCCCTTACTCACGTTGCGTAAGAATTTTCAACTCGAAATGTGGATTGCGCTGCTCTGCGCGGGAAGCATGTGGTACTACGTGCAGCGCGTGCTCATTCCCTACGAAAAAGCCGACTCCGCGGCGCACCAGCGTCCGCGCGGAAATCTCTCCGATCTTTATCCGCGCTGGCTGGGCGCGCGCGAATTGCTGCTGCACCATCGAAATCCCTACGGCAGCGACATCACTACAGAAATACAAAAGGGATACTACGGCCGCGAACTGGATCCGGGTCGGCCTGACGATCCCAAGGATCGGCAGGGATTTGCTTATCCCTTGTATGTGGTGTTTCTGTTGGCGCCACTGATCGGCTTTCCCTTTCACGGCGTGCAGATATTTTTTCACTGGCTGCTGGTGGGCTTGACGGCGGCCAGCGTTTGGCTGTGGCTGCGGGTTCTGCGCTGGGAATTGCCGCTGATGGCCGTCGCCGCGTGCGTCGCGCTTACGCTGGGGAGCTTTCCGGCAGTGCAAGGGATCAAGTTGCAGCAACTGAGCCTGCTGGTGGCGGCGTTGCTGGCGGGATCGGTGGCCTGCGTGGCCAGTGGTTCCCTGTTCCTCGGTGGAGTGCTGCTGGCGCTGGCGACCATCAAGCCGCAACTGGCATGGCCTCTGGTGGCATGGCTGCTTTTGTGGGCGGCGAGCGATTGGGGCGCGCGGCGAAAGTTCGTGTTTGGGTTTGGGCTGGTGATGGCTCTGTTGTTGGCCGGCGCGGAGATTATTCTGCCGGGTTGGTGGCGAATGTTTGCCGGGGCCATCGGGCAATATCGCCAGTACACGCAAAACCAGTCGGTGATCGAAGTCATGTTGAATGAGCTTTTGGGCTCCGCCGCGGGCCGGAGCATGGGCCGCGTGGGCGCGCAGATTCTCGCGGTGATCGCTACTCTGGCTTGCGCGCCGCTGTTATGGAAGTTGCGACGAGAGCGAGCGGAGGTTTCAGGATTCACCTGTGCCACAGCGCTTGTGCTCGCTTTGACCGTACTCGTGATACCGATGTACGCACCTTACAACCAGGTTCTTCTGCTGCCGGTAATGCTGCTGCTGGCACGGGAGCAGGCAGTGTTTGTGTCGCGGTCGCGCGCCCGCCGTTTGGCGTACGGCTTGGGCGCACTTCTTTTGGGATGGCAATGGGCGGCGAGCCTCGGCCTCACTGTGGTTTACTTGCTGGTTTCGCGGGCTATCGGCGCTCGATGGCTGGCAGTGGCCGTTTTTTGCGACCTTTGCCTTGCCGGTGTGGACGTTCGCGCTGATTTTCTTTTATGTGCAGGACGAGCCGCACCGAGTCCAAGAGGCCGTCAAGTGACGGGAATCAGGAGTGGGCGGGCGCAGAGTACGGGCAACCGTGGCCATCGCGTCGACGATGTTTCCCTCATAGCGTCAACCGAAGATCGTGGCTGGCGTCCCTGGCGGCGAGCAGTTGTGCTCGCCCTGTTTCTACGGCTCATCTATTCGTTCTTCGCGGCGACTGTTGCTCTGATTCAGCCAGTGAACTGGCGGCTGGCGCACTCGAATGCCTTCACGGAAAACCTGCGTCCGCCTGACCACAGCCTGCGCTACTTGTTGTTGGGCGTCTGGGAGCGTTTCGACACGCTTTGGTACCTTCACATCGCGGCCCATGGCTACGACCGGCCGGACGCGGTTGTCTTCTTCCCGATGTATCCCAGCCTGCTAAAGATCATGACCCTGCTGGTTCCGCCGATGGTTGCCGCCCTGCTCATTTCAACCACTGCGGCATTTTTTCTTTTTTGGGGATTGCACGAGTTGCTGCTCGGGGAAGGCACGCCGGATCTGGCAAATCAGAGTGTTTTTCTTTGCGCCGTCTGGCCGGCCAGTTTTATTTTCTTCGCGGGCTACCCGGAGTCGCTGCTCCTAGCTTTGATCGTCTGGTCTCTGTGCATGGCTCGCAGACGGCGTTGGCTGGCGGCCGCGGCGCTGGGTTTGGCCGCGGCGCTGACGAAAGCAGTCGGCGTAGTGGTGGTTGTGCCGCTGATGATCATGGCCCTGCGGCGCGGGAAGATAAAGGCACTGCCAATTCTTTTGGTCCCTTTTGGGCTGGCCGGATTCCTGGGATATCAGCACTTGACCGGCCACGGCGCACTCGCTTCAGCTTACGGGCTGTATTGGCGAACTACGACCTCTCCGCCCTGGACAACTTTGTGGGCCGGTGTTTATGCCTTAGTGCACACGCCCGATCCAATTCTCGTGTTGAATGTGATCTTCCTGCTCCTGGTGTCTGTTCTCGCTACCCGGAGCCGGCTTAAAATCGAATATCTTCTCTATTCGGCGGCTGCGATCGTTTTCTTCCTCAGCAAAAACACCACGCCTCCTTTGCAGAGCATGCTGCGCTATCTGCTGATAGTGTTTCCGGCTTTTGCCGGTTTCGCTCAGTTGCTTCAGCGTCCGCACTTCCAGCCGCGATTTGGGATGGTGTGCTTAGCTCTCTTTGTGATTAACCTTGGATTGTTGTGGCTTTTCCTGGGCTGGTCGTTGGTGCTATGAGTTTGAAAACCGCACTGGTCAGAAACAATAAGAGCACGGGAATACCGACAATGTTGTATGCGCGCGCCGTCAGCGCCCACAAATGCAGCGGAGGCAAAAACAGGATTCCCAGCAAGCTGAACGTCATCCATTGCGCGGGTCGTGGTGGGCGCTGCGTTTGCACCCGGGCGCAATGCAGCAGCAGAAGAATCGATAACAACAGGAGAGCAAGATCGTGCGGGTTGAGATGATAGCTGACCAGCAGCGCAAACAGCACCGTGTTGGCAAAAGCGAGATCGAACTCGTAGTTCACGTTGCCTGAAGATTCCTGGCGGAATTCTTTTTGCGCGTGTTTCCAGCCCCTCAGCGTCGTAAGCAGCGCAGCCAGAGAAAGGATGGACACGGCGGCGATAATCCAATGGTCTCCATCGCGGTGAAAAAGGAAGTAGGCCAATCCACGGAAGTTAGCCATCCCCCCGGGAGCAATGCCTCCCAAAGGCTGTTCGTGGAAATGCAACAGGAAGTTTGGGTAAAGCGTAAGCACGGACCACCCGGAGATGGCGACGGATACTCCCGCAAGCGCCAGTGCGGTCAGGCTGAAGCCTTTTGCCAGGCCGGCCCTCGAACTTCGTTGCGTCAAAACGAGCACGAGCACCAGCGGCAGTACGAGTTGAAACTTGAAGAGTCCGAGGGCGAGCCAGCAACCGGCGGCAAACCCACGCCCCCGCCGCAGGGCGGTGAACGCCAGAACTACGCACCACAGCAGGAGCAGCGAATCCTGGCCCTGGATGACGCAGACCAACGAGGGAACGAAAGTGAGCGAGGCCACAAGCACGACCCGCCAACTCCAGGGAGACAGCGCTTCCCTCGCCAGGAGTATTGCACTCGCGGCGGTGAGCGCCATGCTCAAGAAAGACCAAAGCAGATATGCATATCTCAATGGCAGCCAAGCCACCGCGAGGTAGAGGGCAGCTTCAAATGGAGGGTGGGTATAGAGCGTGCCAACTCTTCCGGCGTAGCGCGCCTGATACTGTCTCTGAACGTCGGCGTCATACAGTTGGCTCCCAAGGCCATCGGCCAGCATGCGCGCGGCGCAATAAAAATGAGGAAAGTCGGCGCCTTGAAGCAGAACCAGAGATCGCCCGCCGAAGAAAACGGCCAGTACAGACACGAAGATAAGAAGAAGCAAGCTCTTCAGCCGGGAATTGAGCGCCTGCTGGCGAGTTGTGTCCGGAGGAGGCACGCCGCCGCAGTCTACCGAAGCTGGGGTGGGAGCGCTACCGCGAGTCTCCAGGATGGCTCTTCCCGCCGGGCCCTGATTCCTGTCATTATGCTTATCGGCGTGACTTCCGGGTAAACTTGTAGGGAGGGGCGCCACACCCCATGACCTTGAATGCGATAGGCCGTTCGTCTTCCGGTTCCGGCGTGTTTCCCGCGCTGGTGCTGGTGCAAGGCAACGAGCAGCGGAACATCGTACTCAACCGGACTCCGTTCAGCGTCGGGCGCAAGGTCGACAAAGATCTGGTGATCGCCGATCCTCGCGTCTCGCGCGACCACGCGCTCATCGTGCTCGAGGAAGAGGGTTTTTTTCTTGTCGATCAGGGAAGCAAGCACGGCACCTTCGTTAACGGAGAACGGGTTCAGCGGCAAAGGCTGGAGCGCAACGACCGCCTGGAATTTGGGGCGCGCGATTCCACCTACGCCATTTTCAATCCGGCGCACGGCACCTCGAACACGGCGCGCGAGTTCCTGAGCCAGATTTCCGGGATCCAGATCTCGCAGGAAGCCACCGACCTGGAAAAGCTGACTTTGTTTCTGGAAGCGGCCCGCAAGTTGAACACGGCCGGCGTGCTCGACGAGATTCTGATGACCATGCTGGAGGTGACGCTGCGGCTGACGCGCGCCGAGCGTGGCTACGTCTTTCTCAAAGACGACGACGGCAAATTGCGGCTGGCTGCGGGGCGCAACAGCAAAGGCGAGGCGCTGCTGGACGACAAAACCATCTCCCACTCCGCGCTGGACGAATCGCTGCGTTCAAACTCGGAGTTTCTGCGCACCGATACCGGCAGTTCCATGGACCTCGCGGCGCGGCAGAGCATTGTGGCCTACGACCTGCGCACCGTGATTTGCATTCCGCTGCGCAAGCGGCAGGTGCAGGCCGTCCGCGACCAGCAGACGCCTGCGCCTAACGCTGCCTCCGAAGTGGCGGGAGTTTTGTATGTAGACTCGCGTTTCGCTTCGCGGGAATTTTCCGGCGTCGGCCACGACATTCTACGGGCCATCGCGACAGAAGCCGGGTCGTTGATCGAGAATGCCCGGCTGGTTCAGGCCGAGGAAGAATCGCGGCGCTATCAGCAGGAATTGACCATCGCCGCGAGCATCCAGCAACGCCTCATGCAGGTGAAAATTCCGGATGTGCCGTTTGCGAAACTGCGCGGAAAGAATCTGTCTTGCAAAGAAATTGGAGGCGACTTTTTCGACGCGGTTAATACCAAGGAAGGCCTCGCCGTGGTGCTCGCGGATGTGAGTGGCAAGGGAGTCTCGGCGGCGCTGCTGGCGTCCACTTTGCAAGGCATGATTTATTCGCATTTGAGCTCGGGGATGCCGCTTTTGGACGTGGTTGCCGCCGTGAATCACTTCTTCACGGAAAAACTGGTGGGAGAAAAATATGCCACCGTGCTGCTGGCGCGCCTGCGCCGGGACGGCGATCTGGAATACGTCAATTGCGGCCACGTGCAGCCCTTGCTGGTCTGCGGTGGAGAGGTGATGCGTCCGCCGCACGGCAACGTGCCGGTAGGGCTGCTGCCGGATGCAACGTTTGAAAGCGCCCGCTGCCAGCTCAATTCGGGCGACCGCTTCATCCTGGTTACCGATGGCGTGACCGAAGCGGAAAATTCCATGGGAGATTTCTTCGAAGACTCACGACTGGAAGCAGCCGCCGCGAAGACTCCGACACTGGAAGGCATCTTCACCGCGGTAACGGAGTTCTGCGCCGGAAATCCTCTCAGCGACGACTGCACGGTGGTGGAACTGGTTTACTCGAGCGCCGCCGAAGTGTAATCGCAGCGGGTGGTTTGTAACGGCACGAAGGCCGTAAAGAGGTGATGCGTGACTGAGCCTCGTTCCCTCTGGTCTGCTTTTCTTGTTTTAGGCGGCCGCGCCTTGATGTGCCTCGCGGTTTGCTTCGCGTACGGGCAAACTTATTCCCCCAATACGGAAGTCCGCATCAGCGATCTGCCTTCGCTGACGGCGAAGTCCAAAGACGCCTCTGATGTGCTCGCGGCCTCGGTCGAGATTGTTCTCCGCGATAAAGAATTTTGCTGCGGGAAGGACTCTGCTCTTGAAGACGACGTTCAAAGGGCGGACCCAAAGTCTTTAAAGGATGTTGCCACGAAGCTGCAGGGAAGGCATCTGCTGAGCGATGGCCGCCCCATCAGAGTGACGGCAGAATATGTGCCGGCGACCTCGCTCGTTTCCGGCACCTTGATCGGCGCGCTCACCGAGAGACGAGCCCTGCTCATGGAGTGGAATTCTTACTTGTATGTTGTCTACGGAATCATCTACAGCACGGTCTATACCCCGGAGGGCGAGAGAATAGATTCGATCCTCAAGATCTTCCTGCTGGACCCGCGATTTTCCGGCCAGCGCCGGGAAGTTACCTTTGATCGCGCAACTGATGATTGGGGAAAAGTCCAAGGCCTGTTGACGCTGAAGGCCGCGCCGCAATAGCCCCCGTTCGAAACGGATTTTCTGCAGAACCACCGTTGCGGTAGGGGTCGGTGAAAACTTCCTCGTGAATGCCGATTCTCAAACGTGCAGTGCCGCTTCTCGTCGGAAAAGAAGGCCCAGCCGTCGGTGACGATGACGCCCAGATCGCGGGTGCAAGCTTGGTCCCCCGCGGAAAAATACACTTCCTTGACAATTCCGTGACTTAGCGTAAACCAAACCTTGCTATCTTGATTTCAAAGCAGTTCCGGCGCCGGTTTTTTGCGCGTGAGGTCCATCGGGGTGGAATTCAGGTCCACCCCGGGGCCTCGCGATGGGGAATCGCTCATAAGGCTGTTTTCCGGGGAGGACACCAGATTGATGCCCGTTTGCGGAACGTTGAGCATCCGGGCGCGCTCGTGATGCAGGAATCGGATAGACGCGGGGTCAAGTAGTTGCATCAAAGCGGCATGTACAAAAAGTAATATTGCGTTGCCGGAAAAGACGCGATATAGAGGGGATTCAAACGGATACGCATGCCAACAACGACCCAATCCAGAACTGGTTTAACCGTCGGTCTGGTAACAGTCCTGGGCTTGGTTCTGGTTTTTTGCGTGCCGGCGCATGCCGCTGACCCGCGTGATCCCAGCTTTGATACTTCTCTGGATCGCGGATTCCTCGGCCTGTACAACCTGGATTTCACGGGAGCGCAAAAGGATTTCTCCACTTGGGAGGCCGAGCATCCTGACGATCCCGTCGGGCCGGTAAGCGAGGCTGCCGGTTGTCTGTTCTCGGAGTTCAACCGCCTGGGCGTGCTGGAGACACAGTTCTTTGCAAACGACCAGTCTTTTAACTCACGCACGAAGCTGAGCCCGGATCCTGTAGTGCACGACCATTTTCAGGAAGCGCTCGACCGTGCGCAACGGCTGGCCCGCGCCCGCCTGAGCAAAGACGCGAAGGACCGGGACGGGCTGTTTGCCATGACTCTTGCCTCGGGGCTCCAGGCCGATTACGCGGCGCTGATCGAGAAGAAAAACATGGCGTCCTTGCATTACACCAAAGAGGCTTCCGTCTGGGCGCAGCAGCTTCTCGCCGTCTGCAGCAACGACTGTTTCGACGTACTGGTGGCAACAGGCTTCAGCAAGTACATTATCGGCAGCATGACCGCGCCGGTGCGCTGGCTCCTGCGCATGGGCGGTTTGCCCGGCGACAAGCAGGGCGGCATCGCGGACCTGAAGATGACCGCTGAACACGGCCGTTATCTGAAACCGTTTGCCCGCATTCTGCTGGCGATTGCCTACGTGCGCGACAAAGACAAGCCTCGCGCCCTCGAACTGCTAACCGCGCTGCGTACTCAGTTTCCCGGCAACACTCTGTTTCCTCGTGAAATCGCACGCTTGACGCCCTCAGTAACGTCTGCCCATTAAGCACGCCCGGTCCATTCATCAGAAATTCACCCGTTTGTAACCGTGCTGTAATATAGCGCCGATAGAAACGAGCATAGCTCTCCTAAGGAGAAATGATCGCGTGATGCGCAAACTCACCCTGCTCTTGTTGTGTGCCCTTGCAGCCCTGCCGGTCGTAGCTCAGACCAAACTGAACGGCGCCGGCGCCACATTCCCTTACCCCATTTATTCGAAGTGGTTCAGCGAATACCACGGGTTGCACTCGGATATCGAGATCAACTACCAATCCATCGGCAGCGGCGGCGGCATCCGCCAGGTCACCGAGGGTACGGTTGATTTCGGCGCCAGCGATATGCCCATGACGGACGCTCAACTCAAGGAAGCGCAAGACAAACGGAAGACCAAGATTCTCAACCTTCCCACCGTGCTGGGTGCGGACGTGCCGGCTTACAACATTCCGGGCGTGAGCGGGGAAGTGAAGTTTACCCCGGAGATCCTCGCGGGAATCTTTCTCGGCAGGATCACAAAATGGAATGACAAAGCCATCACCAGCGTAAATCCGGGCGTCAACTTTCCCGACCGGGATATCGTTGTGGCGCACCGCTCCGATGGCAGCGGGACCACTTTCATCTGGACTGACTACCTGTCGAAAATCAGCCCGGATTGGGAGAGCAGGGTGGGCAGAAATACTTCTGTCCAGTGGCCAATCGGCCTTGGTGGAAAAGGAAACGAAGGCGTTGCGGGGTTGATTCGACAGATGCCCGGAGCGATCGGGTACATCGAGTTGATCTACGCCGTGCAGAATAAGATCTCCTACGGCAGCGTCAGGAACTCCGCGGGAAACTTTGTGAAGGCTTCTCTGGAGAGCGTGACGGCGGCGGCTGCGTCCGCTCCCAAGATGCCGGCGGATTTTCGCGTCTCCATCACCAATGCTCCAGGCAAAGACGCATATCCCATTTCCAGCTTCACCTGGCTGCTGGTTCCTCAGCAGTCGAAGGACGCAGCGAAAAGCAAAATTCTGGTCGATTATCTGAACTGGATGGTCACTGACGGACAGAAGATGACGGCTGCGCTCAGCTACGCGCCGTTGCCGGACAGCGTTGTGCAAAAAGAGAAAGAGGCCATCAAGCAAGTTAAGTAAGGAAGTGATCAGTGGTCAGTGGTAGTCAGTGGTCGGTGGTCAGTGAGGAAGATTGCCTCGCTGTGCATCGCATCGGGAAGGGCACAACTCCGGCCGTGCCCTTCCTAAAAACTCCGCGCACCCTCCCCCAACCCCGTGTCCGTCTCAAGGCACTCACGAGCCACTGACCACTAGCCACTAGCCACCAGCCATGATTGTTCCCTTGTCTTCCTTGATTCAGCGTTCTGCGCCAACCAAGGGGATGTTTTATACTAGCTGTCGGAAGCCCCCACAATCGAACGAGTAAGACCCTCGCATGGCTCGCATTTCGCTAGATAATCCTGAGTATTACCTCAACCGCGATACCTCATGGCTCGCCTTCAACGGGCGTGTGCTCGAGGAGGCCCAGGATGAGGGCAACCCGCTTCTGGAGCGGCTGAAGTTCCTGGCCATCTCCGCCAGCAATCTGGATGAGTTTTTCGAGATTCGCGTGGCCGCCATGATGCAGCAGATTGAGGACGGCTACAACGAAGCCGGTCCCGACGGATTGACGCTGGGTGAGAAGCGCGAGGTTCTTGCACGCCTCACTCATAGGTTTGTGGACGAACAGTACGAGTGCTGGAATGCGTTGCGCCCGGCGCTGGCGGAGCACGGAATCCGCGTACTCGCTTTGCACGAACTGGACGCCGAAGCCCGCCGCTTCGTCAACGAATATTGCGAGAAAGAATTGGATCCTTTGCTCACTCCGGTGACGGTGGATCCCAGCCATCCTTTTCCGCGTGTGATCAACAAGGCCCTGTGCCTGGGCTTTCTCTTGCGCCGGCGGCGCCGCTCCGCGCTCACCTATACGGGTGTGGTGTCGGTGCCCCGCGCGTTGCCTCGCCTGGTGCGCCTGCCCTCGGACACGACTGCCGACTTCATTTTTCTCGCCGATCTGGTCGCCCACCACGCCCAGGACATGTATCACGGCTATGACATCGTTTCTTCGGCGCCGTTTCGCGTGACCCGGAACAGCAATCTTTATCTGCAGGAAGAAGAGGCCCGCAATCTTCTCGAGTCCGTGCGTGCCGAGTTGCACAATCGCCGTAAAGGCGACGCGGTCCGCATGGAAATTGAAGCCGACGCCGATCCCGAAATTATCGACCGCCTGCGCACCGTGTTCGAACTCGATCCCTGGCAGGTTTTTCCGGTGAACGGTCCCGTCAATCTTTCGCGTCTGTTTAACGTCTACGAGCAGACCCAGCGCCCCGATCTGAAGTATCGCCCCTTTGCTCCACGCGAGTTGCGCCTTACCGCCAAGTCCCAAAATCTTTTCGAGGAACTGCGGCGGCACGACGTGCTGCTGCATCATCCCTTCGACTCCTACGACGCCGTGGTGTCGTTCATCGAGTCGGCGGCGGAAGATGAGCACGTACTTTCGATCAAGCAGACTCTTTACCGCACCAACGAGCAGTCCTTGATCGTGCCTTCGCTGATGGATGCCGCGTCGCGCAAGGAAGTCACCGCGGTGGTCGAATTGAAAGCGCGTTTTGACGAAGCCCACAACATCCGCTGGGCGCGCGAAATGGAAGATGCCGGGGTGCAGGTGTTTCATGGCTTGGTCGGCCTGAAGACGCATTGCAAACTGTCGCTGCTGGTGCGGCGCGATCCCGATGGCGTGCGCAGCTACGCCCACATCGGAACCGGCAACTACAATGCCACCACCGCGCGCATCTATACCGACCTCAGCCTGTTCACGGCGAATCCGGAAATTACCCGCTCTGTGCACGACGTCTTCAGTTTTCTCACCGCCTATGCCGAGAACCCCAGCTACGACCCGCTGCTGGTGGCCCCGCTCGATCTCGCGGAAAAAGTGATCGCCCTGATCGACCGCGAGGCCGACCACGCGCGCCAGGGCCGCGGCGGCCGCATCATCGCCAAGATGAACGCCCTGCTCGACAAGAACATGATTCAGGCTTTGTATCGCGCTTCTCAGGCTGGGGTGGAGATCGATCTCATCGTGCGCGGCATCTGCGCATTGCGCCCAGGCGTGCGCGGCCTCAGCGACCGCATCCGCGTGCGCAGCATCGTAGGACGCTTCCTCGAGCACAGCCGCATCTACTATTTCGGTAATGGCGGCGAGGAAGAGATCTACATCGGCAGCGCCGACTTGATGCCGCGCAATCTCTATGAGCGCGTCGAAGTGCTCGTGCCTTTGCGCGACGAATTCCTGCGCGAGCGCGTGCGCCGCGAAATTCTCGACGTCTACCTGGTCGACAACCGCAAGGCCCGAATCCTGGTGCGCGATGCCACCTACATTCGCGCCTGGCAGCCCATGCACGGCAAACGCAATCGCAAACCGCCTGTGGGCGCGGCCGCCTTTAGTGCGCAGGATTATCTGATCAGCGTGGCCGAGGGCAAACAGCCCGCCGGCTTGAATCTGCCGCAGGTCGAGGCAGGGAAGCGCAAAGCTCTCGCCGGAAGAGTACGATAATTTCCGATGATCATTTATTTTCTGCGTCACGCCAGCGCCGGCGAAGCTTTCGCTAATCCCAAGAAGGACGAGAAGCGCGCGCTCGACAAGGATGGCATTGAGCAGTGCGGCTACGTGGGCCGCGCGCTGGCCGCAATCGACGCGCAGGTGGACTGCATTATTTCCAGCCCGCTTAAACGCGCCACCCAGACCGCATCCCTAGTGGGAAATGAAATGGGCTACGAAGGCAAGTTGCAAATCGAGACCGCGCTGCGTCCCGCGGCCACCTTCGCCGACTTCCGCCGCTTGCTCGAAAAATACGCCAGCCAGGAATCGATCATGGTCGTCGGACACAATCCCAACCTAAGCCAGTTCCTGGGCACGCTGATCAGCGAATCCGGCTGCGAAGCTTCGGTCGACCTAAAGAAGGGAGCCGTGGCTCGCGTCGACATGCGCCGCACCTCCGGAACGCTGCAGTGGTGCTTGACGCCGAAAGCGCTGCGTACTCTCTACACCGCCGCAGTGGAGAGTTCACGCCCGAAAACTTCGCGGAAGTAAGCGCAGTCCTTCTCAATCGCCCAAAGTTCCAGGTCCACACCCATGCGCCGGCGAGGCACGAGCGTGAGCCGTACTTCAGCGCCATGCTGGCTGACCCGCACCCTCTGCACCGCGCGGCTCCGGCCCAGGTTCAGGGCACGCGCCAGGCGGAGAAGAAGAATCGCCTTCTGCACGCCGGCGCGGTCCGCCGGATCAATGGACTTCATCGGCGTATCTTCCAACGTGGGGCGCGATTTTCCCAGATAGCGCGCAATCGCCGCGATGATGCGGCGCTGCTGCGGCGTGTAGCCCAGGATCTCCGAGTTCGAAATGATGTAGTAAGTGTGCCGGTGATGCGCGTTGCGGTTGACGTAGTCTCCCACCTCGTAGAGCATGGCGGCCGCCGACAGCCATTCGCGGAATTCCGGCGGCAGCCCATGCACCGAACGCAGCGCCGAGAACAAAAACATAGCGGAGTCGCGCACATCGAGCGCGTGTTTCATGTCCACGTTGTAATGAGCCACGGCCCTGGTAATCGATTCCCAGCGTTCCGATTCAATCTGTTTTCCGGAGCGCGTGCTGCGGTCGTGTTCCGCCGCCATCTGCGCCAGTAGTCCGTCGCGCAAGCCCAGTGCGGAATAGCGGAACCCCTTGAGGTGGCAACGGTCGAGCAGTTCGTGATAAACGATCGCGCCGGCCACAATGATTTCCGCCCGCCGCGGACCGATGCCTTCAATCTGCCGCCGTTCGTCCACGGGCAGGCGCGCCAGTTGCTTGGCGATTCGCGCCATCTCGACACAGGAAACGACGGTACGCTGCCGGCTCCCATTCTTCCGCAGATGGCTGGCCGCGGCCGCCAGCGCGGCGGCAGTTCCAGAGGTGGCAATCACATTCTTAACTTTCGCCGCCACCACGCGCGAGGCGATCCGGTTCACTTCGCGGGTCACGAACCCCTGCATCCGTTTGAGTTCGCCCTTGCGCGGCGGATCGTGGCCCAGAAATTCATCGGTGAGGCGGACCGCTCCCAGCGGCAAACTCACCATGTCGCGAATATGGCCCCGCCCGGAAACCGTCAGCTCGCAGCTTCCGCCTCCCAGATCCATCATCAACGCGGGCGCGCTGTCCACGCGAAGATTAGAGACCAGTCCCAGATGAATCAGGCGCGCTTCTTCCAATCCCGAAATAATTTCGACCTTCCATCCCGTTGCAGAACGCACCCACTCCAGAAAGGCCTGCGAATTACGCGCGTCCCGCAGAGCGCTGGTAGCGACCACGCGGACCGGGTCCGTAACCACCTGCTGCGTGGCGCGGTGAAAGCGGCGCAAGACCTTCACCGTTTCCGCCATCGATTCAGGAGTGAGAAAGCCGGATCGAAACACGCCTTCGCCGAGGCGCGTAACCTCCCGGTCTTCGTGGATGGAATGAAGGCGGCCACGCGTGAGGCGCGCGATCTTCAGCCGGACGGAATTGGATCCGATATCAACCGCGGCAAAGGTCGGCATGGGCGAAGGCCAACAGTTTACATGTGATGGCCGCGCGCGGTCATCCAAATCTCCGCGATCTCCGCGGAAGTTCTCCGCGGTCTCCGCGTTTCAGGGTTTTTAACAGAAGCCGGCAAAATCTCCAATCGCGGAGTGCGCGAAGAACGGCCGCGGAGTGCACGGAGAAATCCGGGGAAAACGGCGAAGAGTCTCAAGCAGCAGACGTCGAAGGCCGACTCTTCGAAGCATCTGCACGAGCCCCGGCCTGGGCGGCGGCCGTGGGCTTGCCGGCGCGCGTTCCGCGCATCTGCGAGAGCACCGCAACGGCATGGCGAAACTTTGCTCCGGTCACGTTGTGCAGTTCCGCCACCAGCGCCGACTCGCGCACCTCTCCCAGATGCTCGCCGGCGGTTTGCGTCAGAGTGAGCCAGTCATGCCAATCGCCCAGTACGTCTTGCATGCGTTTAAGTGTGGCGATGAACTTCTGTGCTTCAGTGGACTCCTCGGCGAACTCGGCCGCATAGCGGGCTCGCTTGCTCAGAATGCGGTATTGGTGCAGCAGCGCTTCGGTAACCGGCGCGTCCTCGCGGTTAATCCGTTCCAGCATCCCTCGGGCGACTGCCAGAGGATCCCGGCTTGCTTCCGGCCTAAAGTTCTTGCTGGCGCGCTTCAGCCGCTTGCGAATCTCGCGGACGAAGTCTTCCTCAACCGCCTTCCGCAGCTTCTTCTCCTGCTCTCCGCGGAGTTCGATCAGATGGTTCACCAGTTGCGTCTTGCGCCGCGGTTCCCTCGGCATTTTCAAGGCGCGTAGAGCCGCCAGCTGCACATCCAGATCGCGCACCTTGCCGGCGCGCTTGCGGATTCGTCCCAGCATCTTCAGCAGTTTTTTCTGACTGCGGTCCAGCTTGGGAGAGAGTTCGCCGAGCAGTATCTGCAAGCGCCGCGTGCCTGTGCGGAAGCGGTGCACGTTCTCCGCCCGCGGTTTCGAGGAAAGCTTGATCAAGTCCTGTTCAAGCTTTTGAAAAACAACCCGGCTGCGCTTTGGGGCGATCGGCATAAAAGGAAGACGGAATCGGATCGGGAGATGAAAATACAGGCTTACCCGGGAAAAGACAACCCGAAAAGCTGTGTCATTTTAACATCCTGTTAACAGGACTCTGCTAGGTTAAACACGAATGGCCATGTCTGCCCCACTCCGGCCTGATATGCCTGGTCCGCAACCCGTTGAAGCGACGAAGGTTAGTGGTCCCTCTGCGAAGCCGAGGCAGGCTGCGGTCTTTCTTCGCGAGAGCAACGGCGAAGTCGGCGACCAGGTCTTCAAGTACGCCATGCTGCTGTGCGGCTTGGCGGTGCTGGGCGTTCTGGTGTTAATTGTCTACGAATTGATGCTGCGCTCCGGGCCTTCCTGGCATGCCTTTGGATTCAAGTTTTTCGCCGGGCACGATTGGGATCCGGTGAACGAGCGCTTCGGCGCTATGCCGTTCATTTACGGAACCCTGGTCTCCTCGCTCCTGGCTTTGCTCATTGCCGTGCCGCTGTCGATCGGCGTAGCCGTGTTTACCACGGAGATGTGTCCGCCGGCTTTTCGCGGGCCGCTTTCGTTTTTCGTGGAATTGCTGGCTGCGATTCCCAGCGTAGTCTACGGCCTGTGGGCGATCTTTATCCTCGTGCCGCTTCTCAGTAATTACATTGAGCCGTTCCTGTCCAGGACATTAGGCTGGACTGGATTGTTTACAGGTCCGCCCTACGGCATCAGCATGCTGGCGGCGGGAATCATCCTGGCCATCATGATTATCCCGATCATCTCTTCGATCACGCGTGAAGTGTTGATGGTGGTGCCCCAGCACCAGCGGGAGGCCGCACTCGCGCTCGGCGCCACGCGCTGGGAAATGATTCGCGTGGGCGTCCTGCGCAACGCCCGCGCCGGCATCATGGGCGGCATCATCCTCGGCCTCGGCCGCGCGCTGGGCGAAACTATGGCCGTCACCATGGTCATCGGAAACCGCCCCGAGATTGCCAAGTCACTATTTGCGCCGGGATACACCATGGCCAGCGTGCTAGCCAATGAGTTCAGCGAAGCCACGGGCGATGTGTATCTCTCGGCTCTCATCGAGATTGGTCTGGCTTTATTTTTGGTAACGATCGTCGTCAACGCCCTGGCACGATTGCTGGTCTGGACAGTCACCCGCGGCCAGCCTGCGAGCGCCCGTGCCTGATACGAACAACACTGCCGCTTTGCACACGGTCCCGCCCATCGCTTTGCGGCGCCGTGATCACGGACCACGTCATGACCGGCGCGGCAGTGCTCACGGTCATCCTGGTTCTGGCGCCCTTGGCTGCAATCTTCGGCTATCTTGTCTACCGCGGTGTCGGCTCGATCAACTGGGCATTTCTCACCCAAACTCCGAAACCGGTGGGCGAAGCGGGCGGCGGAATGGCCAACGCAGTCATCGGCTCGGCGTTCATACTCGTCCTGGCCAGCCTTATCGGAGTTCCCGTAGGAGTGGGCGCCGGCATCTACCTCGCCGAGTTTGGCCGCAACCGCCTCGGTGACGCCATCCGCTTCACCGCCGATGTGCTGAACGGCGTGCCTTCCATCGTGATCGGCATCGTAGCTTACGCGATCGTGGTTCTCTCCCAGAAACACTTCTCCGCCCTGGCTGGAGGCGTGGCCTTAGCGATCATGATGATCCCCACCATCTCCCGAACTACCGAAGAAATGCTACTGCTGGTGCCGCAGGCATTGCGCGAGGCCGCGTACGGACTGGGGATTCCGCGCTGGCGTACCACTCTCTCCATCACCCTGCGCACCGCAACTTCGGGCGTGATAACCGGAATCATGTTGGCCTTTGCCCGGGTGGCCGGCGAGACCGCTCCATTGCTCTTTACCGCATTCGGCAATCAGTTCTGGAATTTGCGGGTCGATCAGCCGACGGCCGCGCTGCCTTTGCAGATATACTCCTACGCCATTTCTCCCTACGACGAGTGGCATCGGCAGGCATGGGCCGGGGCGCTCGTGCTCATTATTCTCATCGTCACTGCGGTCTCGGCGGTGCGCTTCGCCGTTCGCCGTGGTACCTTCGGAGCGGCATAACTATGGGCGTCGGAATCCAGGTCGAAAAACTGAATGCCTGGTATGGCAAGACCCAGGCGCTATATGACATCGGAATCACCGTGGCGGCCAATCATGCCACGGCGCTGATCGGTCCCTCGGGTTGCGGCAAGTCTACGTTTATCCGCTGCCTGAACCGCATGCATGAGACCATTCCCGAGGCGCGAGTGACGGGAACCGTCCGCATCGGCGACATCAGCGCCTATAACGGCACTTCGGCCACTCAGCTTCGCCGCCGCGTGGGCATGGTGTTTCAAAAAGCAAATCCATTTCCTACCATGTCGATCTACGACAACGTCGCTTCCGGGCTTAAGCTGAACGGTTTTCGGGACCGCGGCAAGCTGGACGAAATCGTCGAGCGGTCGCTGGACTCCGCCGCTTTGTGGACCGAGGTAAAAGACTACGTTCACAAAAAGTCGGGCGCCAGCCTTTCCGGCGGCCAGCAGCAGCGGCTGTGCATCGCCCGCGCCCTGGCGGTCGAGCCTGAAGTTCTCCTCATGGACGAGCCCTGCTCGGCGCTCGATCCCATCTCCACAGGAAAGATCGAGGAGTTGATCTTTCAACTCAAAGAGCGGTATACGATAGTAATAGTTACTCACAACATGCAGCAGGCGGCGCGTGTCGCCGAGTTCACAGGATTTTTCCTGCTGGGCCGTCTGATCGAGTTCGATAAGACGGAAAAAATCTTCACCAAACCGTCGGATAAGAAGACGGAAGACTACATCACCGGCAGATTTGGATAAGGAAGGGTTCGGATAATGCGCACGCGCTTTCAGCAGGGGCTCGACGATCTACGGCAGAAGTTGCTCCGCATGGGTGGACTGGCGGAGCAGGCGGTGGATCGCGCCCGCCAGGCTTACGTCGATCGCGATCTCTCCCGCTGTCATTTGGTTCTCGAAGGCGAGAGTCTCATCAATACTGCGGAGCGCGAGATCGACGAGGCTGCATTCGACCTGCTGGCGATGCAGCAGCCCATGGCCGTCGATCTGCGCTTTATCCTCGCCGTCACCAAAATCAATTCGGACCTGGAGCGCGTCGGCGACCAGGCCGTCAACATTGCCGAGCGCGTAATGGATATGGTCGAACTTCCTCCGGCAGATTTGCCGGTCGATATCGCGCGCATGGGCGCGGCCGTCAGCGCCATGGTGCGCCGCGCTCTCGAGTCTTTCATCGAAGGCAAGGCCGAACTCGCCCAGGCCGTGCTCGAAATGGATAACGTCGTCGATCGCATGAAGGACGATGCCTTTATCCAACTGGTGAAGACGATGAACCAGCGTCCTGAAGTAGTGCGGCAGGCTCTCGACGCGCTGCTCGTTGCTCGCAATCTCGAGCGCGTCGCCGACCACTCCACCAACATCGCCGAAGATGTCATCTTCTGGGTGCAGGGCGCAGACGTCCGCCACAACGTGAGCACAACCGAGGAGCATCCCGAACCCAGTCGCGAGCGATCAACGCGCGCCCCGGGTGTCTAAAACATTTCCTTGCCTTGTCATCCTGAGCGGAGTCGAAGGATCCCTTGCAGCGTTTCGCTACTCATCGGCCCGCAAGGCGTTTCCAGGACGGCGCAGGCTGTACTTGCTGCTCCTTTGACCGAAGGTTCACCGCTGAATTACGCTCTTCTCTCCACGTTGCAGATTAAGTCCGCGGAGGCCCCGTGACTCGATTCTCCCGCATGACTCTCCTGGCAGCATTTCTCGCTCTTCACATTGCGCTTTCAGCGCAGGAGCGCCAGCCCGACGCCTCATCCATCTCACTGCCTACCAGCAAGATTTTGACGACTCCCGTTCCCGGCCGCATCGGCAGCACCAACAGCTTCCCCGCCACTATCGCGATCAGCCCGGATGGCCGCTACGCCGCGCTGCTGAACAACGGTTATGGAACGCAGGAGACGTTGGCCACGCAGTCGATCGCTATTCTGGACTTGAAGACGAATCAACTCTCCGATTATCCCGATAAACGTTTCGGCGACAACGCGCATCAGAGCTATTTCCTCGGATTGGTCTTCGGCTCCGATGGCAAGCACCTCTACGCATCAGTCGGTTCACTAACCGATCCGACAGGAGAGAAGCCGGGAAGCACCGGCAACGGCATCGCTGTCTATTCTTTTGCAGATGGCAGGATCGCGCCCGAACGATTCATCGCTATCGAACCGCAAGCGCTCGCTGCCGGGAAGAAGGTCGCAATCGCTCTGCGCACAACGCCGCTGGGCACCGCGATTCCTTATCCTGCTGGATTGGCGATGGTTTCAGCCGGTGCAGGCCGCGATCGCCTTCTCGTCGCCGACAATCTGTCCGACAATGCAGTGCTGCTCGATGTTGCGAGCGGCAAAGTTCTTCAGAGTTTCGACCTCAGCATAAGCGATCTGGTTCCGTCTTCGTTCCCCTATACGTGCGCAGTCACTCGCGATGCCCGCCGCGCCTGGTGCAGCCTGTGGAATGCATCGCGCATCGCCGAACTGGATCTCACAGGCGGCAAAGTCATCCGTTGGATCAAGTTGCAAGAGCCCGACGATCCCATCGCGCCCGGCTCTCATCCCACCGCAATGCTCCTGAGCCCTAGCGAGAAGGCTCTTTTTGTAGCCTTATCCAACGCCGACGCCATCGCCCAAGTTTCAACTGAAAAAGGGGAGCGGGTTGCCTCGCTCAACACCATGGTTCGTACGCAAGAGTACGCAGGCACATATCCGAGCGCTCTGGCTCAATCGCAGGACGGCAAGCGGTTATTCGTTGCTGATGCTTCCTCCAATGCGATCGCCGTCTTTGATACGTCACACCTTCAAGCGATCTTGGACCCCACCGATACTGTCGGAGCCGTGGTTAGTTTGTCTGCCCTGGGCTTCATCCCCACCGACTGGTACCCCACCGCTCTCGCCGTGCAAGGCGACGACCTGCTCATTGCCACCGCCAAAGGCCAAGGCACAGGCCCAAACAAAGGCTTGGGCAAAACTGCCTATGAGATCAAACATCATGGTCATCCCTATATTCCCACGTTGCTGCGCGGCTCGATCGCACGGCTGAACATTCCCTCTACTCTCGGCAAGCTCGAAGAACTCACCCGCACGGTCGAGCATGACAACCTGCTGCATAACAATCCTGGGACGATCCAGTTCCCCGGCGGAAAGAATCCGATCAAGCACGTCATCTATGTCATCAAAGAGAATCGCACCTATGACCAGGTGCTGGGCGACCTGAAGGTCGGCGACGGCGACCCCTCCCTCACGCTCTATGGCGCGGACATCACGCCCAACGAGCACAAGCTGGCGCTGCAATTCGGCGTGCTCGATAATTTCTACGACAGCGGAGAAGTTTCCGGCGACGGACATCTCTGGTCAACCGCCGCCATCACCAGCGACTACAACGAAAAAACTTGGCAGATCAACTACCGCGGCAAGGAGCGGACCTACGATTTCCAGGGCACGGTTGCCGATGAATATCCCCTCGATCACAAACAGCCCGACATCGACGATCCGTCCACCGGCTTTCTTTGGGACAATGTCGCGCACCACGGGCTGACTTATCGTGACTACGGCGAGTTCGTGAATGCAGCATGGTGCAACAAAAGCCGCAAGGCCGCCACGCCGAAAGAGGGTACTCCTTCGGCGCAGGAATCAACTTGTGCGCGCACCGAGCTTCATCAGGGTGATCCGCTGCCGCCGAATGTGGGCGATCCTCACGGCGGGCCGAGCCCCTTCCCTTGGACGGTGCCTTTGTTTAATGGCGTCAAGGCCAGCAAGGCCGTGCTGCGCGATCACTTCGACCCACTGTATCCCGATTTCAACACGGACTATCCCGACCAGCTTCGCGCCGACGAATTCCTGAATGAATTCACGGCCTACACACGCGCGCGCGAGTTGAACGAGGGTGCCGAGTTTCAGTTGCCCGCATTCGTCCTGCTGTACTTGCCCGACGATCACACCGGAGGCACGCGGCCTGAGCGCCCGCGCCCGGCGGCCTCGGTGGCCGACAACGATCTAGCATTGGGCCGCGTCGTCGACGCCGTCTCGCACAGTCCCTACTGGAATGACACCGCCATCTTCGTCCTCGAAGACGACGCGCAAAACGGCGGCGATCATATCGACGCCCATCGATCGATTGCCTTCGTAGTCAGCAAGTATTCGCCCGGCACAGCGGCCGAGCCCTACGTCGATCACCGCTTCTACACCACGGTCAACCTGATTCACACCATGGAGATGCTGCTCGGCCTGCCTCCCATGAACCAGAACGATGCGTATGCCCCGGCGATGGCCCCGATGTTCTCAGGCAACGGAGACCAGCCCGCGTTCAAAGCGGACTACCGCAACCTGAAGAACGGCCTCATCTACGAGACCAACAAACGCGACGTCCAAGGAGCCAAGGAATCGGCCAAGATGGATTTCTCGCGCCCCGACGCGGCCGGAGCCGCGGGGCTGAATAGAGTTCTCTGGCGCGACCAGAAAGGCGACGCACCAATGCCCGCGCCAAAACACGCCCTCATTCCCGCCGGAGGGGATTGAAATTCGGGCCAGCCGAAGCCCGAAAGCCGAAGCCAGCTCTCCTGCTTTACACTAATCCTGTGAAGATTGCCCTCGGCCAAATCAACCCCACGGTCGGAGATTTCTCCGGCAACCGGAAAAAGATTGTCGAGTTTTCCCGCCGCGCGCAGGCGAGCGGCGCGGGGCTCATCCTGTTCCCCGAGTTGTCGGTCTGCGGATATCCTCCCCGCGATCTGGTGGAGCGGCCATCGTTTGTCGCGCACAATCGCGAAACCGTCGAGCGGATTGCCGCCGAGACCCGCGGCATCGCCGTCATCTGCGGGCTAGTGACTCCCGCGCAATCCGAGACCGGCAAGTCGGTCATGAATTCCGCTGCGCTCTTGGAGGATGGCAAGGTCGCTTTTGTGCAGTCGAAGATGCTCTTGCCCACCTACGACGTCTTCGACGAGATGCGCAACTTCGCACCGGCCAAAAGCCAGGACCTGTTCTCCTTCTGCGGCAACCGCATGGCCCTCACGATCTGCGAAGACGCCTGGAACGACAAACTGTTCTGGCCCAAGCGCCTGTACACGGTCGATCCCATCGAAACCTTGATCCGCGCCGGTGGAAACTTCGTGCTCAACATTTCCTCGTCGCCTTTTTGGATCGGCAAACGCGAGTTGCGCCGCGACATGCTGGTGGCCATCGCGCGCCACCACAAAGTTCCGGTCGCGTTAGTCAACCAGGTCGGAGGCAATGACAGCCTGGTCTTCGACGGCTCGAGCCTGGTGCTCAATGCGGAAGGCGACATCATCGCGCAGGGAAGTTCGTTCGAGGAAGACCTTATCTACTTCGACTCCAAGACCCTCACCGGCGATATGCACGAACAGATCGAAGGCGAGGAAGCCAGCGTGTATGCCGCGCTGGTGCTGGGCACGCGCGATTACATGCGCAAGTGCGGATTTCACAAGGCCATTATCGGCCTGAGCGGCGGCATCGATTCGGCGCTCACCGCCGTCATCGCCGCCGACGCGGTCGGTCGGGAAAACGTGATCGGCGTGGGCATGCCCGGTCCTTACTCTTCGCCGGGTTCGATCGACGATGCCCGCGCGCTGGCCAAGAATCTCGGCATCCGCTTCGAGTTGCTCTCGATCAATCGCGCATTTGAGGCGTACCGGCAAACCTTGCAGGAAGTTTTTGCGGGGCAGAAGGAGGACGTTACCGAAGAAAATATCCAGTCACGCGCGCGGGGCACGCTGCTGATGGCGCTTTCTAATAAGTTTGGCGCGATCGTGCTTTCCACGGGCAACAAGAGCGAACTCGGCGTGGGCTACTGTACACTTTACGGAGACATGGTGGGCGGCCTGGCGGTCATCTCGGATGTGCCGAAAACCCTGGTCTACCGGCTTAGTCACTACGTAAATTCGCGCCGCCTGGTAATTCCGGAGGCCACGCTGGAGAAGCCTCCATCGGCGGAGTTGCGGCCTAACCAGAAGGATAGCGACTCGCTGCCGCCCTACGAGATTCTTGACGCTGTGCTGGAAGATTACGTGGAAGCCGCGCACTCGGCCGAACGGATCGCCGCCGATCATGGCTTCGACATCGAGGCAGTGCGGCGCGTGGTCCGAATGGTGGACCGTGCCGAGTACAAGCGCCAGCAGGCGGCGCCGGGCATTAAGATTTCCGCGAAGGCTTTCGGCTATGGCCGCCGTTTTCCCATCGCCGCGAAGAGCGAGGTTTGAAAGGGATTGGTCACAGAATCCCGGCGTATCCTGCTCCGCACCAAATTATTTGAATTTGAAAGGAAAACCATGCGCAGTTCTATTCATCTGATTCTCATCCTCCTGCTGACGGGCAGTCTGGCTGCCGCGCAAACATCGGCAAAAGCCAAGGCCGCGGACCAGCCGGCGTCCGCGGCGGCCGTCAATCTTCCTTCGGAAGCCACCGTGGACTCGTTCCTGCAACAGACCTTTGGCCATGACCCGCAGGTGAGCTGGAAGATTTCCAGTATCAAACCTGCGCAGGCGTCGGGCCTGGCTGAAGTGGATATCGTGATGGCTACGCCTCAGGGCCCGCAAGCGAGCCGGTTTTACGTAACACCGGATGGCGAGCATGCCGTGGTGGGCGACATTATTCCGTTTGGCGCCAAGCCGTTCGATCCTGCGAAGAAGAAGCTGGAGAAGGGTATTACTGGCCCATCGCGCGGACCGAAAGCCGCGCCGGTTACGATTGTCGAGTTCGGCGATTTGCAGTGCCCGGCGTGCAAGGCCGCGCAGCCTGCAATCGAGGGACTGATCGCGGCTGAACCCAACGCGCGCTTCGTCTTTCAAAACTTCCCACTCGAGATGCACAACTGGGCGGCAAAAGGGGCCGCTTACGCGGACTGCGTTGGGCAGGCGTCGAACGATGCGTTCTGGAAGTTCATCGCGAAGACCTACGAGACGCAAGGCGACATCACCGCCGAAAACGCCGATGAAAAATTGACGGCACTGGCCGATGGCGCAGGTGTGAAGGGCGCGGACATCGCAGTGTGCGTCGGCACTCCAGTGACACAGGCGCATGTGGACGCCTCGATAGTTCTTGGGAAATCAGTAAATGTGACGGGCACGCCGACTCTTTTTATCAACGGCCGCAGCATCGGAAATATCAGCCAGGTTCCTGCCGATACACTGAAGAGTCTGGTGGAATTCGCGGCGAAGCAGGGGAAGTAAATCGGGCTTCGAGCTTCGGCTTTCGGGCTTCGGGAAAATAAGACGGCTTGCGGCTTCCGGCTATTGGCCTCGGTTTTCCGTCGAGAACTCTGAGCCTGTAAAAGACCTAAGCCTGGTATCGCATCGAAGCCCGAAGCCCGAAAGCCGAAGCCCGCTTCTAATTTGCGCTTACCCAGATCTCATCCGTGGACTAGAGCCCGGCTGGCCACTACGTGGGGCGTGATGACGATGAGCAGTTCGTCGTTTTCTTTCATGCGGGTGTTGTCGGTCGCAGCCCAGTTAAGGCCGGGGATGGCCGCGACTCCGGGGATGCCGCTCATCGAGCGCTGATCGTTGGTTGTGATTTCTCCCGCCACCACGGCGGGCTCGCCATCGCGGAGCCGTATGCTGCCCTTGTATTCCTGGTTGGTAAGTACGGGGACGCCATTCGCGCTCTGCCCGGTCAGCGAGCGTACTTGCAGTTCGAGGGTCAGGCTCACATCCCCATTGCCGTGGATTGCGGGCTTGGCCTTGAGGCTTAGGCCCAAATCCTCGTAACTGACCGACGGAAATGGCGGGACGTAGGTCTGATTCCCCAGCACCTTCGAAATCGCCGCCGAGTTAAAAATGGGCGCGTAGGTTCCGTTCAGGATGGGAAAGCGCTCGCCCAGGTGGAACGTTGCGTCATTGCCTTGTCCGGCACGCAGGGTTACGTGGCTGAGGCTGCGCGCCCATGACTCGTTGAGGGAAAGAGCTGCGGTAAGGTGATCCAGGCTCACTCCGGAAAACGTGAGGCCGCCGCCGAACGTGGCCAGGGGCTGGCTGAAAATGGAATTCGACTGGCCCTGCAGTTGCGCCAAAAGGCCGGAGAGCGCCGAACTTCCCGCCGCGTTGATCCCGCCCGAAGCAATCAGTTGGTTGATGAGCGATGAGATGCTCTGTCCGCCCAGCGCCGCCAGGGCTGCCACCGGGATGTTGAACATGTTGAAGGTATTTGGAATGTGCATGCCGATTTCGCGGGTGAAAGTGTGGCTGACCTGGTAGACCTGAACATCGAGCGACACTTGCGGGCGATCGCTGGTCAACTGGCGCAGCAACTTCGTACAAGCCGCCAGCGTGGCCTGCGGAGCGCGCACTTCGACGGTGCCAATTTGTCCTGAAGTAATTTTCTGGAAGTCGCAGATATTGCGCAGGGAAGTGACCAGTTCGGTGGCCTGTTGCGGCGTGGTCGCACCGGGTACCTTGAACGCCACCAGCGACATGCGGTCAAACTGCTTATGATTTTCCGCAGTATCGGCCGCGATCATCAACTGGTGGGCGTCGAGGGCGGTCCACATGGATTTGCTGACGCGGCACGCCAGGCTGAGGGCGGTGAAGAAGTCGACATCGTCCACATTGAAACGCACCGTCTTCGATTGCATCGAATCGTCAAATTGCGCAGTCACGCCGTAGGCCGAGGCCAGTTCGGTGAACAGGCCACGCACATCGCCGCTGTAGTGAAACGTTGCCTGTTCGGCTTTGGGCTGAAGATGGATCTCGGTCGAATCAGCTACCATCGCCGCCATCGCAGCCGGGATGGGCGCCGCCGGGTCGCGCAGGGATTCGGCGAGGCGCTGTTGAGTGTAGGCGTTGTCAGGATCAAGGTCGAGGGCAGCGCGAAACTCGGCTGTGGCCTGCTCCCGCTGGCTGGCGGCCAGCAATGCGTCGCCGCGCTCGGTGTGTTGAAACACCAAGTGCGCCTTCGTCATTTCCCGCGCGGAGAGGAACTTTATGTCGTGCGGCGCCAGCCGCGATGCCCGGTCGAACTGGGTAAAGGACTCTTCCAGTTGCTTGTGCTCCTGCAGTTTCAAGCCGTGGTTGTAGGCACCGCGGGCTTGCTTGAGGTCATCCTTGGTGGGAACGCAGTTGACGCCGCCGGGTAAGCCGTCACCGCAAGAGACTTTCGGAGTGTCAGCGGCCGCATCGCTCCCAGCAAACGCCGGAACGCACGGCATGGCCGCCAAAAGACACACCGCCAGAATGGACCACAGGCACCGCATAGGCTTCGATTTTAACCTGCCGGCTGCTCTCCGCGAATAGCTAGAAGTGCGCGTACCTTCGGTCTAAATGAGGGATCGGGGAGTGAGCAGACGGCCCTGTTAGAACGGGGACAAGGCGTTTTCTTGCGGGACGTTAATTTACGATTTGGCGACGTTACCGTTCCGTTCGCCTGGTCGGCCAATTCTCAATGAGCGTAATGGCCTGGTTGCAACAGTTGTCCGCTTCGCTCCCGCTCAGGATGATGAGTCTTGGCCGACATGTGTTAGTATGCGTTGGTTTTCTGAAAGGAGCCTCCATGAAGCGCATCAACTTATTGGTTGGTGTCACATTGGCTGTGTGCGTGGTGCTGGGGTTGCTGGGTAGCGGGATGGTGAGCGCCCAGGATAGTTTGAAAAGCGGGACGGTTCTGAAGCGAACGGAACTGAAGAGTGCGCCTGGATGGGAAGCGATCTTAGTGCAGCGAGATCTGCCACCCGGCGTAGAGAGCGGCAAACACACGCAATCGGGCAATGAGATCGTGTATATCCAGGAAGGTTCAGTGATCTTTGAGGCGCAGGGCAAGCCTGCAGTGACCTTGAAGGCGGGCGAGGCGTTCACCACCGTGGCCGGCGAAGTACACAACGTGAAGAATGCCAGCAGCAGCGCTCCCGCGAAGGCGCTAGCCTTCTACGTGGCCAAGAAGGGTGCTCGTCTAGAGGACCTCTCGGTTCCGGCGAAATAGGAAAAGCAGGCAGCGGCTTAGTGCGGAAGCAGCCCGTTCCGAGGAATATATGTGCCCTGGCGCGACGTAGGATGTGACACCCTGGAGATTGCACTTCAATGACCCGTTGACCTGTCGAGCGGAGTTTTGAGCGCTAGGGCCGATTTCATCAATTTGCATTCACGCAAGAGTGAGGGGCTGCTAAGTAGTTGACGACACGTTCCGCGCTTCCAGCGTCAATCGCCGGACATTTCTGAGCAAGTACCAAATGATCAGCAGGCCGAGGACGAGGCCAACCACGACCCAAACTCGGTCAGTGCTGAGAAAGCCGAGTACTGAACTCACAACTAGCCATCCTGCGCTTATGTAAAGTAGCATCACGATCCGATGCGATGAAGTCCGCAGCAGCGCTGGAAGAAATGCACCCGCATAGAGGTAGGCTAGTGAAAAGCTGACGCCTACAATTCCAAAGCGCCGCTACAATCGTAGCTGCGGAAATCGTCGACCTCAAAATGCTTACAAGAACCCCAGATTGCAACCAAAGCTCAGCGAGCCCACTCAAGATGAAATAAAGCCGCAGACTGCGGACTGTTTCTCTCATTGCTTCATCTCCTCAACAGACGACAAAAATAGCACGAACCTCCGCCAATCACCGGCCGTTCTGCCAAACAAGCAATCCACAGCCACACGCTAATCTGTTTCTGGTTGAACTGCTGTGAGTCAGATCACCTGATGGGATGTGGGTGGCTGGCGAAATACCGCCATTTCACTTATTGCCTCTAGCGCAAGCGAGTCAATGAGATTATTCGTAGTTGAACCGGCCAGAGAATCCGCACTCCACTCTAGCTCAGCATCAACCGCTCAATCGCGCATGCCTTGCCGCTTTTCTCGTCGCAGTCGATCACTACGGCACACAGCCGGACGTCGCCCGTCGCCGGCTCGAAGCGCACGGGCATGCCGTTGAGGAATTTGTTCACAACTAGTTCCTTCTTCACGCCGATCACGCCGTCATAAGGACCGGTCATGCCTACGTCGGTGATGTAGGCGGTTCCTTGGGGGAGAACCTGCTCGTCGGCGGTGGGGACGTGAGTGTGCGTGCCCACCACTGCGGTCACGCGGCCGTCGAGATACCAGCCGAGGGAAATCTTCTCGGAAGTTGCCTCGGCGTGGAAGTCCACGAAAATTATCTTGGCATCGATCTTCTTCAAGAGCTGGTCGGCGATGCGAAAGGGATCGTCGTTCGAAGGCATGAACACGCGCCCCTGCAGGTTGATCACGGCGTAGGGGATTTTCCCCTTGTGCCCCTGATACAGGCCCCAGCCGGGCATGTCCGTGGGATAATTTGCGGGACGGAGTACGCGCCGTTGCGGACCGTGGCCGTTGCCTTCGGCCATTTGAAAGTAATCGAGGATTTCGCGCTTGTCCCAGACATGGTTGCCGGTGGTGATGACGTCGATATTCAGCTCGAAGAGCTCTTCGGCCAGCGCTGGGGTGATGCCGAAACCGGCTGCGGAGTTCTCTCCGTTGGCAATGATCAGATCGATGGCCTGGTCGCGAACAATGCCGGGCAGGCGGTCTTTGACGATGGTTCGCCCCGGCCGTCCGAAGATGTCGCCGATGAAGAGGATCCGCATGGATGCAACACAAACGTAACGCCGGCGTCTCGCCGGCATTTTCGCAATCGTTGCCGCACATTGATGGTAACACTCAGCGAACGCCGCGGCGTCCTCCGCGAACTCCGCGATCAAGGCTTTTCTGCTCAGGGCTTCGCCAGCTCCGCCGTCCGCAGAAAATCGTAGTTGCCGGCCGGGTTCAACTTGAAGTTCACAACGCGTTTATTGTGGACGAGAACGTTATCCAGATACCAAAGATCGATGTAAGGCAATTCATCAGCCAGGATGCGTTGCAGTTCGGCGTAGATCGGCTTGCGCACGGCGGGATCGACTTCGCGGCGGGCGCGGTCGATCAGTGCGTCCACTTTCGGATTCGAGTAAAAGCCGCGGTTGGCGCCGTTCGGGGGAAACCTCGAGGAATGAAACACGTAGAAAATGTCGGGATCCTGATTGCCTCCTACCCAGCGCAACCCGTAGAGTTGGAACGATCCGTGAGTAACGTCGGCAAAAAAAGTCGCAGGCTCGAAGCTGCGAATGTCGAGCACAATCTGGACCTCGCGCAACTGCTGCTGCATGATTGCGGCCATCAATCGGGTGCTCTCGGTGGTTGAAGTCTTCATCGTGATGTGAAAACGCACACCATTCACCGCCGGATAACCCGCGGCATCCAACAACCTGCGTGCCCTGTCTGGATCGTGGTCGTAGGCTGGCACGTTGCCGTTGTAAGCCCAGCTCTGCGGGGGAAGCACGCTGCGCGCCGGTTTCGCCTCGCCACGCCACAGATACGCGATCATCGGCCGGCGGTCGAGGGCGTAAGCAATGGCCTGGCGGACCTGCACATTTTTCAGAATGGGATCGCGCAGATTGAAACCCAGATACTGAATCTCGGTTCCCGGGGCCCGTTCGACCGCCAGAAAAGGTTCGCGCTCGAGCGTGAGCACAGTGTCCGGCGTGATTGAGTTGCTGGCGATATCCCCGGTTCCTTTGCGCAGTTCAAGGGCCTCAGTGGTAGCGTCGGGTACGACGGCGAACCGTACTCGCGACAGCTTCACCTTTTCGCCCCAGTAATCGTCGTTGCGCTCGATCACCACTTCCTTGTCGGTTTCGGCGCTGACGAACTTGAACGGCCCGGAGCCTATCGGATGCCGCGAAACTTCATCCCCGCTTCCGAACGGCACGATGCCAACCGCTCCATCGGTCAGGTTCCACATCAATGCGGCGTCCGGTTCCTTCATGTGAAATATGACAGTGAAGTCGTCCGGCGCATCGATGTGATCGACAAAACGATACGCTGCTGCCCTTGTACTGCGGATCTTTCCCCCGAGCAGGGAATCAAAAGTCCACTTCACGTCGCGCGAGGTAAGCGGATGTCCATCATGAAACCTCACGCCGCGATGAAGATGAAAGACGTAGGTCAGCGAATCGGGAACCTCCCAGCGCTCAGCCAGCCCTGGTGCGGCATTCAGATCGGCGCCGCGCACGACGAGATAGTCGAAGATCAGGCTGTCGATGCGCTCCGACTGCGCGTCCACTCCCACCCGCGGATCGAGATTCGTTGGGCTCGATTCGATCAGCATCACCAGCTTATTGGGATCGGGCTTGGCGGAGCAGGAAAGCAGGGAAAGAGTTAACGCAAGCGCGGTGAGAACTAATGAAGCACTCCGCATCAGCGGCAATCCTGGCACATCTGGTGGAGGCTGTTCACGGTTCTCCAATTGCGGGTAGTGGTGACGATCGCCAAGATTCGGTCTACGGGACTCTTCATCAGAACACTTTGGGAAACTCCATTCGGGAGGTAGAAATAAATCTCCCGGTCAGAAGACCGGCACTGGTCGGGCGCCGCCGTCAGGTCGGCCAACTTCTTTAGAGCGGCGGGGGCGGGAGCCTCGGATAGGAACATGACGTGGAGTTTGTCGTGGTCGATCCCGCGTTCGCTCAGGAAAGGGTTGCGTTCAATCGTCCTGGCCATTTCGTCTTTGCTTCGGGAGATAACGGAGACAGGGAAACCAAAATCGCTGAGGATTCTTTCCTCGATCCTCTTCGACAGCGCCGCTGGTGAGAGCTTTGTGGTCTTGAAAACCACGTTTCCACTCTGAATATAGGTTTTGACCTGATCGAAGCCAAGTGCCTCGAACGATGCGCGAAGTTGGTCCATCTTGATCCGCTTATGACCTCCAACATTGATTCCGCGAAGCATCGAGATGTAAGTTGGCATGCGCTCACCCGGCGGCTTACGAGGTTACGGATAGGAAATTTTACCAAGCACCGCGGCGCGCCGCGCCCCGGTTGCCGACGGGATGTTGGACGCCCGCCGATACCAGGTTTCGTGCGCCAGAACCGCAAACGCGACGGCCTCTTTTGCTGCCGAGGGCAGGCCGAACTCGTCGGAAAAGCGCACATGCAATCTGAGCGGCGCGAGTTCGCTGGTTAACATCGCCACGAGCGTGGAGTTTTTCGCTCCTCCGCCGGAAAGAATCATTTCCTGAAACGCCGCCTTCCGTGCGGAGGCCGAGTTGTCTGTGGCGAACCGGTGCACTGCGTCGGCAATCGATTTCGCGGTCAGCGCGGTTGCTGTCGTAACAATATCCTGTCTTCGGCAATCTCTGCAGCTTCGCAGAAATTCGCGGACGAAGTCGCGGCCGAATTCTTCTCGCCCTGCGGTCTTGGGAGGCGGTTTCCGGAAAAAGGCACGCTGCAACATTCCGCTAACGACTTGATCGAGCTCTTTTCCGGAAGCTGCAATTTTGCCGCCGCGATCGAACGGCCGGCCGAACAGCCTCTCGGTAACCGCATCGATCACCATGTTGCCGGGTCCGGTATCGAACGCGACAACATTCCTGGGAGCCGCGTTCGCGGAAATGGCGGTGAGGTTCGCAATGCCCCCGATGTTTTGCACGATTCTTCCTACTCGCGTATCGCGGAACAGCATGTAGTCGAGGAAGGGAACGAGCGGAGCGCCTTTGCCTCCAGCTGCCATGTCCGCCGGACGAAAATCGGAAACCACCGGCACGCCGACTTTGGCGGCGATGATCGCCGGCTCTCCCGTCTGCCACGTGGCCGCTATCTTGCGCCCGAGAAAGCGGTGCGGTTCGCCTTGATGATAGAGCGTTTGTCCGTGACAGCCGACCAGAGCTACCTTGACGCGGAACTGCTGCTCGGTGGCGAGAACGGCATCGGAATAAAGATCGCCGAGAAGGAAGTTTAGCCGGGACAGATCGGCCACGCTGGCTTGCGAGGCGTTCATCGCGGCCAGTACCGCTGCGCGAACCTTCTTTGGGTAAGGGTATTCGGCATGCCCGAGCAACTCGAATCTGGTGTGTAGACGCGGTTCCAAGCGCACCAACGCCACGTCGACGCCATCGGCGGACGTGCCGCTCATCACTCCAGCCACGATCATGTTTTTCTTATTCATGCCCATCAGGTCATGTTCGCGCGGGCCGTGCATTCTCTTCATGATTCAGAGCTTCGAGCCGCACTTGCTCGCCGAATTCCCAGAGCTTCCGCGAAAGTTTCTCAACGGTTGCGGCCGACGGGATTGTTGTCTTGCGAAGTATTTTCGTTGACTTCTTCTTGAACGCCAGCACGCGTCGTGCGGATTCTTCGACGCGCTTGGCAAACTTCGGGTCGCGCTCTTCCGTCTTTATCAGTTCTTCGCAGGTGTGCGCAATGTAGTCCTCACGATGACAGATGAGGCACAAATCTCCCCCGGCGCGGATGTGCTCTACCGCCGCATGCCCGACCGGAGCCGCCGCTAAAACTGCGCCCATTTCCAGGTCGTCCGAAGCGATCAGGTTGCGGTAGCCGATACGTTTGCGCAGGATGTCAGTAATCCACAGCTTCGAGAGCGATGCGGAAGTCTCGATCGTGCGTGACTTGCGGATACGCGGCGTGCGCGACCATCACCATCGGCATCTGCGTGCGGAGCAGGCGATAAGGTAGCAGGTCCTCAGCCCAGAGTTTCTTCAGCGGCTTCTCGATCACCGGCAGTTCGTGATGGCTATCGAGCTTGCCCTCGCCGAGGCCCGGGAAATGCTTGCCACATCCCAGCACGCCGGCGATTCGAAGCCCGGCGAGAAACTCGCGGGCATAGGCAACTGTTTCGCGCGGCTTCGCAGAGACTACCCGCGAACTCATCACGCTGCGGGAGGCGTCGAATGCCAGGTCCAGCACGGGTGCGAAATCGACGTTGAATCCCAGGGCGCGGCAGTTTTCTCCGATCACCTGCCCGTGCTTGCGGAAGAGTTTGCGATCGCCGGTGGCGAAGACATCCGCTGCTGAGGGCGTCGGTCCGAGCGCTTCGCGGAAGCGATCGACGTTTCCTCCTTCTAGATCGACACAGGTGAAGAGTGGCATCGAAACGCATTTCTGACAATCGCGCAGGAGGCGCCAGGTCTGCTCTGCGGTCTTGATGTTCCGCGCGAACAGGATCACTCCCGCCGGCTGCAGGCGCTTGAGCAGGGAGCTGAGACGCGGCGTCATCTCGGTGCCGTCGAAGCCGACGATCAGGAGTTGGCCGATGTCTGGAAGCCGGTGGGTCTTTCGTTCAGCGATCATCCAATGAAATTTCTAGCCCCTATACTTCATGTGTGGGGCTGTCTAGATTTCTTTCTTCAACTCCGCCAGCAGATTCAAAGCCTCCAGCGGCGTAAGCCGGTTCAAGTCTACTTCCCGCAGCTTCTCCAGCACCGGCTGCGAGATCGGCGTAAAGATGGTTAACTGCGTTGTTGGAGGCGTGGCTCCGGGCGAGAGATGATCCGTCGCCAGACGCTCGACGGATTCGTGTTCGGCCAGCACCTCGCGTGCGCGCGCGATCACTTCATTCGGCAAGCCTGCGAGCTTGGCAACTTCGATGCCATAGCTGCGGTCGGCCGCTCCCGGTTCAACCTTGCGCAAGAAGGCAATCCCTCCGCCGGTTTCCTTCACCGAGACGTGATAATTCTTTACTCCCGCAAGTTGCTCGGCCAACTCCGTCAGCTCGAAATAGTGCGTGGCGAATAAAGTCTTGGCCCGCACTCGCGCGTGGAGATACTCGATTGCGGCCCACGCAATCGCCAAACCGTCGTAGGTCGAAGTGCCCCGGCCAACTTCATCCAAGAGAATCAAAGAGCGTGGCGTCGCGGTATGCAGGATCGCCGCCGTTTCCGTCATCTCGACCATGAAAGTCGAGCGGCCGCGGGCTAAATTGTCGCTCGCGCCGATGCGAGTGAAGACACGGTCCACCACGCTGAGGCGGGCTGAGCGTGCTGGAACGAACGAGCCCATCTGGGCCAGGATCACGATCAGCGCCGTTTGCCTCAGGTAGGTGGACTTGCCGCCCATGTTCGGGCCGGTCAGCAGCAGGATCGTATGCGTAGTCGCGTTCAGGTAAAGATCGTTGGGAACGAAACGCTCGCTGCCGCCGGCCATCTCCTGCTGCTCGATCACAGGATGCCGGCCTTCGACGATCTCCAAGTCGCCAGCGTCACTTTGTCGTGAATCCGCATTCTGCGAAGCTGGGTCTGAAGCCTTGTTCGTCGAAGCAAGGAACTGCGGCCTGCAATAATTCCGCAACGCCGCGATGTTCGCCAGCGAAGCCAGCACATCCACTTCCGCGAGCGCCAGCGCGGTCTGCCGGATTCGCTTCGCCTCGGATGCAATCGCGGTGCGCAACTCGGTGAACAGCCTGCGCTCGATATCGACTATCTTTTCCTGCGCGTCGAGAATTTTGGCTTCGTACTCTTTCAACTCGGGCGTGGTGAAGCGCTCGGCGCCCACCAGAGTCTGTTTGCGTTCATAATCCTGCGGAACCAAGTGCAGGTTTGGCTTCGATACTTCGATGTAGTAGCCGAAGATGGAATTGAACTTCACCTTGAGCGAGCCAATGCCGGTACGTCCGCGCTCGCGCTGTTCGATCTGTGCCAGCACTTGCTTGCTGTTTCGGGAGAGCTCGCGCAATTCGTCCAGGTCGCGAGCTACGCCCACGGCTATCACGCCTCCGTCGCCGAAGGTCAGCGGCGGTTCCGGGACGATTGTGATCTGAATGCGTTCGCGGAGATCGCCGAGTTCGTCGAGTAATCCATGCAGAGTTTTCAGCCGCTCCGCCGATAAATGTCCTACTGCGGCCTTGATGGCCGGGATTTTTTCCAGCGATGCCGCGAGGGCTAACACATCGCGCGGATTCGCAGTCTCGAGAGTCACGCGGCTCAAAAGGCGCTCCAGGTCGAGCACGCCGTCGAGCGTGCGGCGCAGCTCTTCGCGCGCGATGGTGGTCTTCACTTCTGCTTCGACCGCATCCAGGCGCGCATTGATTTCGGCGAGGTCGAGCGAGGGCCGCAGCAGCCACGCTCGGAGCAACCGCTTGCCCATGGGTGTCACCGCGGCATCGATCGAGCGAAAAAGAGTTATGCCCGCATCCGTGCCGGCAAACAGTGGTTCGATCAGCTCCAGATTGCGGACCGTGACCGCGTCGAGCACAAGGCAGTTCTGCCGCTCGTACCAACCGATGCGGTCTACGTGGTCGAGCGATCCACGCTGCGTCGAGCGCACATAGTAGAGAATCGCCCCGGCCGCCGCGGCTGCCGCCGTACGGCCTGCCAAGCCAAATCCTTCCAGCGATAGAACTCCAAAATGATTTTCGAGCAGCGGGATCGCGTGGTCCGGCGCGAAGATCCAGTCATCCAGCGGAGTTTCCGCACAGGTGGCCCCAGCCGCCCGAAGCTGAGGCGCTTGCGCGGGAGGCTGTTGCGCGAGCAATCCCCGGCTGGTCCTGGTGTCGAACAGTGGAGCCGCTGAACCGTATAGCAACTCTTTCGGTCGTAACTGCTCCAGTTCTTCCTGCACGCGCCGGAGAGCGCCTTCACCCGAGAACTCCGTCGCACGAAACTCTCCAGTGGAAAGATCCAGAGCCGCAAACCCCACACGGTCTCCAACCTGAGCCAGGGCGGCCAAGAAATTATTTTCTTCTGAACTCAGCAACGAATCAGCCGCAGTCCCGGGCGTGACGACCCTCGTCACCTCCCTCCGCACGAGCTTCTTGGCCAGCCGCGCATCTTCCATTTGCTCGCAGATGGCCACCTTGAAGCCCTTGCGAATGAGCTTGCCAATGTAGCCTTCCGCGGCGTGGTGGGGCACTCCGCACATGGGCACCGCGATGCCTTTTTCTTTATTGCGCGAGGTCAGTGTGATCTGCAGTTCTTTGGCAGCCACAATCGCATCATCAAAGAAGAGCTCGTAGAAATCTCCCAGGCGAAAGAACAGGAGCGCAGTCGGGTGTTCTTTTTTGACGGCGGCGTATTGCCGCATCAGCGGTGTGGATGGCTCGGTCATTGTTCCAATCGGCGCAGCGGGCTTGGCGCGGATTATAACAAAGCTTTATTCTTGGAAATGGCAGTTGACGCCGCTTCTTCCGCAATGTTTAGCTGATACATGGAACTACGCAAAGATCCCATTACTCGCTCCTGGGTCATGACGGGAGATGACTCCGCCGAAGGCACACCGCGAACTGAAACCGTCTGCCGTTTTTGCCCAGATTCCCCCGAGGCTACGCAACTCATCGCCGCAATTCCCGGCACGGTTGGGTGGTCGGCACGCTCGGTGGTGCATCCCACACCGCTCTATCACATTGAAGGCGAGTCCGGACGCCGTGGCGACGGCATTTACGACCGCATGAATTCGGTCGGCGCTCATGAGGTCCTGGTCGAGAACCCCAGGCATGACCGCCAGCTCTGGCATGCCAGCGACGAGGAGATCGGGCAGTTCTTGCGCCTCGCTGCCGAACGGATCATGGACCTCAAGCGCGATCCGCGCGTCAAGTACGTCAGCTTCTTCAAAGACCATGGCGCCAACGCCGGCCAGGAATTCGCTCATCCCACCTCGCAGCTCACCGCCACGATGTTCGTGCCCCGGCGTGTGCTTTACGAGCTGCGGGCTGGCCGCGAGTATTTCCAAGGCAAAGAACGCTGCGTCTTCTGCGACATTCTGACGCAGGAGGAGCGGCAGGCCTCTCGGGTGATTGAGGCGCATGGGGATTACGTCGCTCTCGGACCCTATGCCCCACGCGTACCCTACGAGACCTGGATCATCCCCCGGAACCACGATGCGTCTTTCGAGCGCACGGGATTGTCCAAGCCGGGGCTGCGGGTCCATCTGGCCGCGCTGCTGCGCCGCGCACTGCAGCGGATACGCAGTCTCACCGAAGGGTTCCATCTGGTGCTGCACACCTCCCCCAACAGTCTGCATCCCTCGAAAGCTCTGGGATATTGGAAAACCATTGACGACGACTACCACTGGCACATCGAGATCTTACCCGTTCTTGCCGCCAAGGCCCGGTCCTACACTTTCAAGGAGGTTTACTATTCGCCGGTGAGCTCCGAGACTGCCGTCAAGCAACTGCGGGAGGCGAAGATTGATGGCTGAATCATCCACCGTGAAGCCCTCGACTGATGCCAAAGTTACAGGTCTGGTCCCCATGACGCACGCCGTCAACGTCCAGCGTTTGGTGGATTTCTACAAGCTGCTCGGCATGGAAATGCGCGGCTGTCTGAAGACCGGCAGCGGCGAACTGCAGTGGGCGCATGTTGCCTGCGAGCATGCGAACTTGATGTTCGCGCGTGCGAGCGAGCCGGTTGTTGCCAGCCAGCAGGCCGTCTTGTTCTATCTCTACTCGCCCAACCTGATTGCACTGCGAGAATATCTGATCTCGGCCGGTGTCCGCGTCTCGCCCATTACCTATCCAGAATATATGCCCAAAGGCGAAGTCTGTGTCGAGGACCCGGACGGCAACACTCCGCTCATCGGCCAAGCTGGCTGATCGAGGCTTCGCGGACGCGGGTGCATTGTTTACAATAGGAGATTCGTGTGCCGGAAGCGGGCAGCCTGTAGTAGGGACGAAGAACATTTTGGAAGAATCAAACCAACGAGAACCGACAAACCAAAAGCCGGGTGGACCGGCCGTGGTATCCCCCACCGTGTACTGGCGGGTAGAGGGGAGTCTGCTTGACTTGACGGTGGTGGAGCCGGTGGCGTTCTTTACCTGGAACGCGCAGACCTTCGCGGAGCGATGGTGGCGGCGGGGGCTGATTTTCGTGATGGCGGCGCTGCGTCCCTTTCTTTACTCGACCAACCGGAAGTTTGCGACGCGCGTGGTGCACACGGCATTGCGGGGTGTGAGCCGCGACCGGCTGGATCTGCTGGGAGAAGAATATTTCCAATACAAATTGAAGCCTCGGCTGAAGCCGCATGGGGTGAAGCGGGTACAGGAACTCGTGCGCGCGGGTGCTGACGTGGTGCTGGTGAGCCAGGGGCTGGAGCACGTGATGAAGCCGCTGGCGCAACATCTCGGGGTGAAGCGGGTGGTGGCGAACCGGCTGGAGTTTCGCGATGGCGTGGCGACGGGACGTCTGCTGGAGCCGGTGATCCGCCCGCGAGGAGGATTCGCACTGATCCGGGATCAGAGTCCGGATGGGCGGCGGGCTCCGAAGACGCTGGCGCGGCAACTGGATATTACTCTCGAGGAAATGCGAGCGGCGGTGATTGGGGCGGGGCGGGAATCGGTTGCGCAGGAGCGTCCCATTGTGCATTTCGCCGGGCAGCGGCAAGCGGCGGGATTTTCGGTGCGGCGGGCGCTGGCAGGCAAGCATGTGATGCTGATCGGCGTCACCGGATTTATTGGGAAGGTCTGGCTGGCGAACACGTTGATGGAGTTGCCGAAGATTGGGCGGATTTATCTGCTGATCAGGCGGCAGAAATCGAATCCGGCGGTGCGGCGCTTCGAAAAGATCGTGGAAGAATCGCCGGTATTCGATCCACTGTTTGAGCTGTACGGCGTCGGTCTTGGGGAATACTTGCGGGACAAAGTGGAGGTGGTGGAAGGAGATGTCACGCAGGCGGCGCTGGGGTTGGACGCGGAAGTGGCGCGGAGGCTGCAAAGGAATCTTGATCTGGTTGTGAATAGTTCGGGATTGACGGACTTCAATCCGGACTTGCGGGATGCGCTGGCGACCAATACGGATGCGGCGATGAACATCCTGGAATTTGTGCGAGCGACGGACCACGCGGGGTTGCTGCATCTCTCAACGTGTTATGTCGCCGGTGAACGTGACGGACGGGTGACGGAGAAGCTGATTCCGAATTACACGCCGCATCGCGTGACGAATTTTGATGCGGAGCAAGAATGGCGGGCGCTGCATGAGGTGATTGCGCAGGCGGAGGCGCAAGCCGAGGGCCCCGAAGTGACGGCCGGACTGAAAATGCAGTCGCTGGCGAAGGAACATGCGGCGAAAGGGCTGCAGGGCGCGGCCTTGGAGAACCAGATCCGCAAAAACCGGATCCGGTGGTTGAAGATGTATTTGACCGAAGCGGGGACGCGGCGGGCGAAGGAGTTGGGCTGGCCGAATACGTACACCCTGACCAAGAGCCTGGCGGAATCGCTGATCGTGAAGTACGGTGCGGGGTTGCCAATAGCCGTGGTGCGTCCGGCGATTGTAGAAACCTCGATGACGAATCCGTTCCAGGGGTGGAATGAGGGGATCAATACATCGGCATCGCTCTCTTACTTGTTGGGGACATATTTCCGCCAGTTGCCGTCAAATGAAAGCAAGCGGCTGGATATTATCCCGGTGGACGCGGTGTGCGCCGGGATGACGCTGATTGCGGCGGCGATAGTGGAGCGGCGACATGACCAGTTGTACCAACTAGCGACGTCGGCGACGAATCCTTGCGACATGGGGCGATCGATTGAGTTGACGTCGCTGGCGCATCGCAAGCATTACCGGGCGCAGGAAGGGTTGGAATCCTGGCTGCGGCTGCGGTTTGATGCGATTCCCGTCTCCAAGGAGCGGTACCAGCGGATGTCGGCACCGGCGCAGAAGGCGATTGTGAAGTCAATTCAACGGATCATGTCACCGCTGCCGCTGAAAAAGATGCCGCTGGTGAAGACGGAGAGAAATCTGGAGCGAGTAGAGAAACTGATTGAGTTGTTCGAGCCGTTTATCCTGTTTAACGAGCACGACTTTGCGGCGGACAACGTGGAGAAACTCTCGCACGCACTGGTGGAGGAAGAGCGCGAGGAGTTTGGGTACAAGGCGCGGATGCTCGACTGGTGGGACTACTGGATCAATGTGCATATTCCTGCACTAAGGAAGTGGACTTATCCCTTGATCGAGGGCAGGCCGCTAGAGGCCCGCCCGGCGCGGAGTTTGCAAAATGGGGAGACGATGAAGACGGGCACAAATGGAGGGCCGTGGTGACGATTCGTATCTCAGGGGCTTAAAGCCCACCCGTAACAAGATTTTGATCGCAGCGCTGAAGCGCTGTGCCACCCAAGAGCCTGCTGCAAAAGCCTGGTAGTGGTTGGCGGCAGAAGCTACGACGAGAAAACGGGACTGGTGATGGCGATATTTTTGACGGGATCGACAGGATACATAGGGGCGCATGTGGCGGCGAATCTGCTGCGCGATCACGGCGCAGCGCTGAACGTTCTGGTGCGGGCGCGCGACGTGAGCGAGGCGGAGGGACGGCTGTGGCAAGCGCTGCAATTGCATTTGGACTTCCCGCAGTTTTATGAATTTCTGCAGACGCGGGTGCGAGTGTTCCGCGGCGACTTGACAGAGCCTGGATTCGGGCTGGGGCGCGACGAATATGACCGACTGGTTCACACGAGCGATTCGGTGATTCACTGTGCGGCGTCGTTGAACCGGAAGTCCGAGAAGAACTGCCTGAACGTAAATCTTCGGGGCACGCTGGAGGTGCTAACGCTAGCGCGCCACGCCGAGCATTATCACGGCCTGAGGCGCTTCAGCCAGGTCAGCACGGTAGCGGTGGCCGGCAAGCGGCAGAATGAAGTGGTGAGCGAGGACTGGTCGATTGATTGGGAACGGTCGGACTACGATCCGTACGCACGGACAAAGAAATTCTGCGAACACATGATGCGGGTGCTGCTGCCGGAGACGCCGAAGACGATCTTCCGTCCGAGCATTGTGCTGGGCGACAGCCGCTATGCGGAGACGACACAATTCGACATGGTGAAGGCGTTTGTTTTTCTGGCCGGACTGCCGGTGCTGCCGTTTCGTCGGAACGACAAGATCGATATTGTGAACGTGGATTTTGTGGCGGAGGCGATTGCGACGCTGCACCAGAAGGAGCATCCGGAGCACGATACATATCATCTTTCGTCGGGAATTGGATCGCAGACGTTCCGGGAGATCACCCGGGTTTTGGCGGCAGCGCAGAATAAGCGCTCGCCGGTGTTTGTGCCGGTGGTGGAGCGGCCGTTTGCAGGGTCGGTGAATTTTCTGGCGAACCGCAACGGACCGATTGGGAAAGGCGCGTCGCTGATGAAGGTGTTCATGCCGTATCTGGTTTGGAACACCGTTTTCGACAATACGCGGGTGATGAAGGAGTTGGGAAAGAAGCCGGTGCCGTTCTCTGAGTATTGCTATCCGCTATTGAAGTTCAGCCGGGAGAATGATTTCGCGTATAGATACCGTCCTTGGCCGGCCGCGGCGGGAGGGACAGCGGCATGATGGACTTCATTCTTGAAGCCTGGGTCAGCAGTACGATTGAGCGGGCCAAAGCGGGGTGGATGCTGGGCGAGGGCGATCGCTGGAAGCCCGGCGAGAAGCTGAAACTTCTATTTGCGGGGTATAACGGCACGCGGAACATGGGATCGGATGTGCGGGTGGAAGAAATGCTGCGGCAAATCCGGCGCATTCTGAGCGCCGAGCAGGTGGAGTTTAGCGTGATGAGCCAGAACCTCGATTTTTCGCGCGGATATTTCGAAGGCACCAAGCAAGTACATCTGCCCGATATTTTTCCGCCGTTTCTGGCGACTGTAGTGCCGAAGCATGATGGAGTGGTGGCGTGCGAAGGGTCGATGTTCAAGAGCAAGTTCGCCAATGCGCTGACCACGATGATGATCGGGTCGCTAGGAATTGCGGCGGCGCAGAATAAATTGTCCGTGGGCTATGGCGCCGAAGCTGGGCACATGGATCCGCTGGTGGCGAAAATGTGCGGGCGGTATTGCAGGAACTCATTTGTAATTACACGCAATGAGGAGTCGCGGGGAGTGTTGCGTGAACTGGGAGTACCGACGGAGTTGGGGACCGACACGGCGTGGACGTTTGAGCCGCGCCCGCCCGAGTACGGGCGGAGCGTGTTAAAGAAAGTGGGGTGGGACGGACGGACGCCGGTGCTGGTGGTGTGCCCGATTAACCCGTTTGAATGGCCGGTGAAGGCGTCGGTGGCGAAATATGCGGTGCGAAGCTTGACGGGCGCTTACAAAGACAGCCATTACCGCACGGTGTATTTTCACAATTCAGGTCCGGCGGCGGATCGAGCGTACCAGAAATATTGGACGGGAATCGCAAATGCCGTAGATGCTTTCCGCAAGAAGAGGAATGTTTTTGTGATTCTGGCGGCGACGGAGCGGTTGGATGCACGTCCGGCGAACCGGATTGCGGAGAAGCTGGGCGGAGTACCGGTGCTGACATCGGACGAGTACAACATGTATGAACTGGTGAGCATTCTGCGGTCGTGCCACATGATGGCCTCGTCGAGGTATCACGGGATTGTGACGTCGATGCCCGCCCTGGTGCCCTCGGTGGGGATCACGATGGATGAACGCATCCGGAATTTGATGCGGGAGCGGGGGCATCAGGATTTGCTGATGACGGTCGACGATCCTGAGCTTGAAGGGAAGCTGTTGGCGGCTCTGGACAAACTGAGTTGTGAGGGCGAAGCGATTGCAGCCGGAATTGCGCAGACGGTCGTCAGGAATTTAAAAGTGATGGCGCGCATGGGCGTGTATTTTGAAGAGGAAGTACAGAGAAGGTATCCGGAGTTTCCGACGCGCCGTGGAGAGTGGAGTTGGGAGGAATATTTGCCGCCGATGGGAAAAGGGCTGCGGGAGTTGGTGGCGGCTTACAACTAGAGTCCAGCGAGTTTTTCACTGTGGTCTTGCAACTGATATCTTGAGCACACCCATTCCATTTATCGGAGAAATATTTTCGCAGCTGCAATTGGCTGGGGACACGCGGATTCTTGCCGAGATCCGCGACGGGCAAGTCACGGGTGTGACCGGCAGGGAGTTGCTGGGGTTGGTCCACAAGGCACGAACGTATATTGCTTCGAGAAGCCTGCCAAAGGGCGACCGGTGCGGGTTGCTGGCCGCAAATAGTATTCGCTGGGTGGCGATGGATCTGGCGCTCATGGCCGAAGGTCTGATCGTTGTCCCGCTGTATTCGCGGCAGTCGCCTGCGGAGTTGGTGGCGATCATGAAGGACTGCACGCCGTCGCTAGTGTGCTGCGGGGATGCGGGATTGCGGGATGGGGTCGCGGACGTTTGGAGGGAGGCGCCTCCGCAGATTTTGTTTGAAGAGATTTTTGCCGGCGTAGACGGAGTACAGTTGGAGCGGCCGCAGGTGGGGAACGACAGTCCCGTAACGATCATCTACACGTCGGGGACGTCGGGCGAAGCCAAGGGCGTGGTGCTGACGGCGGCTAACGTAGGCTTTATGCTGGACCGGACGGCGGAGCGATTGGAACAGTTAATGGCCGGTTCCACGGGGCAGGATCGCATCTTTCATTACTTGCCATTTACGTTTGCGGCGTCGTGGATTGCGTTGCTGACTTTTCTGAAGCGGGGGAGCCTGGTTACCATCAACATGGATCTGGCGAAGATCGCGAATGATATGCGCGTGGTCGCTCCGGATTATTTTCTGAATGTGCCGCAGTTGCTGGAGCGGATGCGTCGGGCGGTGGATGAGCAACTGTGGCAGACCGGCGGCGTGGCCCAGGCGATCTATGCGCGTGCCAAAGGCGCATGGGCGCGAAGGCAAGATGGTCAGCCGAGAGCGGGCGATGCCATGTGGCTGGGCGTGGCGAACCGGGTGGTGTTTCCGGCGATCCGGAAAAAGATGATTGGAAGAAATCTGAAGGCGCTGATTTGCGGGTCGGCGCCGCTGAGTGCGGAGACGCAGCTCTATTTCATGATGCTGGGAATTCGCGTGCTCCAGGTTTACGGACTGACGGAAACGACGGCGATTTGCACGATGGATGATCCGAGCGGGGTTGAGGTGGGGCGCGTGGGGCCGGCGATTCCCGGCATGGAGATGAGGTTGGCCGAGCACGATGAGATAGTCGTCCGTGGTCCAAATGTTTTTGCCGGATATTGGAACCGGCCGGAGCAAACAGCGGATGCCTTACGCGACGGATGGTTTCATACCGGCGATCAGGGCGAAGTGAACGCGGCGGGGACCTGGCGGATTGCGGGGCGGATCAAGAACTTGATTGTGTTGGGATCGGGGCACAAGATTTCGCCGGAGCCGATCGAGAGTGCAATTGCGAAGAACTTGCCAGACGCGCAGCAGGTGGTGGTGGGGGGGAACGGACGAGGATACTTGACGGTGATTGTGACCGGGGGCGTGACGCCCGAGCATGTGCAAACCGTGCTGGATTTGGTGAATTTCGACTTGCCGCATTACAAGCAGGTGCGGGCGTTTTACGTGCGCGAGGAAGCGTTCTCGATTGAGAGCGGCTTGTTAACCGTCAACGGAAAGTTGAAGCGCGATGCGATCGCGGCGCGAATGAAGAATGAGATCGAGGAGATGTACCGGGTGAAGCAGGCGGTCTAATGCAAGCTACTAAAGACACGAAGACGGACCAGGGAAACGCCCAGGCTCATGTTGCGGGCCGGGCAAGCGCATTATCCTGGACCCTGGCGGACGGCATCATCGAATTGTCGCTGCATCGGGAGCCGTGCAACGAGCTGGGGTCGGCCTCGCTCGTTGAGCTTGAAAAATTTGCAACGGCTCTGCAGGGTCTGCAGACGGAGGCGCGTGCGCTCATTATTCATAGCGAGTTGAAGCCGGGGTTCTGCGCCGGCGCCGATTTGCGCGAGTTGTACGAGCGGTCGCAGACGATGGACAAAGCTTCGGCCGTGAAAGGGGTGCGAGATTTTCTGGAGCGCATTCACCGCGTGCTGAATCTGATTGACGCCGCTCCTTTGACGACGATTGCAGCAGTTCATGGAGTAACGTTCGGAGGAGGGTTCGAGCTGGCGTTGGCTTGCGATCTGATTATCGCCGACAAGATGGCGCGGTTCTGTTTTCCGGAGCTGAGGTTAGGACTGATTCCGGGATTCGGCGGGATTCCGCGCCTGAAGCGGGATTTGGGCAATGCTGTGGTGAGAGATCTGTTGTTGACGGGGCGCAGCTTTAACGTCACCAAGGCGCAGCAGACCGGGCTGGTGAGTCAGGTAGTCGGCGAAGGCGAGGGTTTGCGAGCGGCACGGGCTACCGCGGTGCAGTTGCGAAAGTTTGATGGGGCAACGGCGGCGGCAGCGAAGAAATTTATCAAGCCGATTCCGCATGAAGAACTGCGGCGGGAGATCGATATTTTCTGTGAGCTGTTCGCGCGTCCGGCGGTGCAGGCTGGGTTGAAGAGGTTTGTGGAGAGTACGGATGCGCAGCCTTATCTGCCGTAGAGAGTACCTGGTACCTAGCCGAAAGCAGGTTCCTGACTGAGCTTTCAGTCCAGTTCGGAACGACAAAATTGTTTGGTTGAGGGAATAATGCCGACTGCGGAACAGACGCTGGATGAAATATTGAGTCTGGCCGCGGCACACTTCAAGGTGCCGCGGGAGAAGCTTGCTCCTGACGACGATTTCTTCACGACGCTGGGAATTGACAGCTTGCAGACTCTTGATCTCCTGACCAAGCTGGAGAATCACTTTCGGGTGGAGCTCCCGGATTATGAGTTGCAGGGAGTTTCCGACTTTCGAACGCTCGCGGGGAAAATTCAGGCGCGACTCTAGCGCGCCAATTGTTGATTGATGATTATTGATTGATGATTGAAACGGCATAACTCGGGTTGTTAATCAACAATCACCAATCTACAATCAGCAATTCTCTTATGCTCGATTTCCAGAAATATAGCTGTCTGGGCGCGGCGTTGCGCGATGCGTTGGACCGTTACTCTGGCGAGACGTGTCTGATCGAGGCGGATCGCGAGCGTGAGAAGACCCGGCTTGCTTACTCCGACTTTAAGGAAATGGCCTCGCCCCTGGCGCGGGCTCTGGAGGACGCGGACTTCGATGCGGGGGACCGGGCAGCCATCCTCATGACAAATCAGTCGAAGTGGCTGATTTCGGCGTATGCGATTTTTTACGCTGGCGGTGTGCTGGTCCCACTGGATTACAAGCTGACGGCGGCCGAGCATCTGCAACTGCTGGAGCACTCGCAGGCTAAGGTGCTAGTGGTGGAGTATTACTTGTGGCGGGCAATCATGCAATCGCCTGCGTTTCAGAACATCAAGACGAAGCTGGTGCTGGTGACGGAGGCGCCGCTGGGGGCGGACCTAGCCGGCGGATTTCGATGGGAGAATTTCAAACGCAAGGGTGCGCCCGATTTTGTGATGCGGCGGCGGGAAGATGCGGCTTGCATTGTGTATTCGTCGGGCACGGGCGGACGTCCAAAGGGCTGTGTGCTGACGCATGAGAATTATTTGGAGCAGTGCCGGGCATTGACGGCCTGGTATCCATTCTGGCCGGGGGTGCGGTATTTGAGCATTCTCCCGACGAACCACGCCATTGATTTCATGGTGGGATTTATTGGGCCGTTTCTGTGCGGGGCGTGCGTGGTGCATTTGCGGACGCTGCGTCCGGAGTTTGTGCGGGACGCGTTTGTCCGCTACCGGATCACGTATGTGTCGCTGGTCCCGATGATCGTGAAGAACCTGGAGCGCGGGTTGCGGGCGAAGTTCGAAGAGTTGCCGGCGTGGAAGCGAATGATTCTGAATCGAATGATTGGGCTCAACAAAATGCTGACGCGGGACAGGCCGCGCGTGAAAGTGAGCCGCGCGCTCCTGCCGCAGGTGCATCGGGCGTTTGGCGGGGAACTGCTGGCGCTGATCACAGGCGGCGCTTTCATGGAGCCTTCTACCATGCAGTTTTTTTACGATCTGGGCATTCCGGTGGTCAACGGTTACGGGTTGACGGAAGCGGGAACCGCGCTCACGTTAAATGATCTGAAGCCGTTTCGCGCGGACACAGTGGGCAAGCCGCTGCCGGGAGTTGAATTGCGGGTGCTGAGTCCGAATGAGGAAGGGATTGGGGAGATTGCTGCCCGGAGCAAGACAGTGATGTCCCATTATCTGGACGATGCCGAGTTGACGGTGCAATCGATTGTGGATGGATGGCTGCTGACGGGCGATTTGGGGCGGTTTGACAACAGCGGGCATCTCCAACTATTCGGGCGGAAGAAAAACATGATCGTCACCGAAGGCGGAAAGAATATTTATCCCGAGGATATTGAGACTTTTTTCGATGGCCTGCCGGTGAAGGAGTACTGTGTCTTTGCGGCGAACTATGTGTGGCCGCAAAGGGAACTGGGCCGGGAGATGCTGGTAATGGCGCTGCGACTGGAACAGAATCAGCCTTTCGACAGCGGGTTACTGGGTGAGGTCCAAAACCGTAATCGGCGCTTGCCGGATTTCAAGCGCGTGGGCGGATGTGTGATCTGGGAGAAGGATTTTCCGCGGACGGCTTCGATGAAAATCAAGCGGCAGGCGCTGGCGGAGGAAATGGGAAAGACGCTCGAACGGGGAGCGGTGGTGGGGCTGTGAGTGGCCGGGCATCGTATCTAGCCATTGTGAATCCTGCGGCGGGTGGCGGGCGGAGCCGCAAGATGCTGGGTTCGGCACTCGAGCGGTTGCGAGCGGGCGGGCTGGCGCTCCACGTGGCGGAGACGCAGGGCGCCGGGGATGCTACGCGGATTGCGCGAGAGGCTTACGAGCGCGGAGAGCGGCGTTTCATTGCAGTGGGTGGGGATGGCACTTCGTATGAAGTAGTGAACGGGCTTTTTCCGTTGGCGAGTGCGGGCGAGCGCTCCACACTTGGGTTCTTACCGCTGGGGACAGGGAATTCTTTTCTGCGCGATTTCAGCGACCGGGGGGTGGAGCACGCCATCGAATCGCTGATCGCCGGACGAACGCAAGCATGCGATGTGCTGCGGTTGCGGCACCCCGGCGGAGTGATCCACTACATCAATCTGCTGAGCGTGGGGTTTGCGGCGGACGTGGCCACACTTCGGGCACGGCGGTTCAGCAGGCACGGACAGTTGGGATACGTCATCTCAATTTTTCTGGGGCTGGCGCGGTTGCGCAGGCGGCCGTTTCCGGTGCGGGTGGACGGCGAAACGGAATTTGACCGGAGGCGCTGTTTGTTTCTCACCTTCAACAACAGCAAGTTTACCGGCGGGACGATGATGATTGCACCGAAGGCCGAGGTGAATAGCGGCCTGATCGAATACGTCCGCTGGGGTGCGATTGGGCGGCTGGGGCTGATACGAAACTTGCCGAAACTTTACGATGGCACACACATTGAGCATCCCTTGGCCGAGCGAAAGGCGGTGGCGCGGGTGGAGTTTGATCTGGACGCTCCCGTGGATTTGATGGTGGATGGGGAGGTGCTGACACTGCAATGTGAGGAGTTGGATGTTTTGCCGGGGGCAATGGACGTAGTTGCCTAGAGTCCGGAACACACGAGAGAGTCTTTGCGATGGATATGGTTTCGAGACTCGCACGCTGGGCGCCAAGGTTGACGCAGGCGACCGGTGTTCTGCTGGTGTTGCTGGGCATAATTCATCTGATCGCCACCCCCTTCTTAATCGGGTGGTCGAGCAGGCAATTGAGTTCTGATCATGCCCAGTTGCTGATTGCGGCCATGCGACTGAACCATGTTCTGGTGGGTATTCTGCTGCTCCCTCTGGGCGTATCAACCTTTTGGTCGGGGAAGGCCCTTGAACAATCGTGGGGCTTGCGCCTGGCGGGGCTGAATGCGGCGACGCTTCTTTGTCTTCCCATCCTGCTGGTTACGACCATGCCGCTCGAATCGCTGGACGCCCCACTGTTTCGGTTGGCGATCTTCGTGGTGATTTCGGCTTGCTTTATCCAGATACTGGCACTGGTAGGAGTTTGGATGTTTCGGCAGAAAGAATCGTGAGTCATGCCTTCGCGAAGGCCGTGATATAAAAAGAAACATGTCTGAAGCGAGGCGAAAGCGGCAGCAGGAGCGGGTGGGGACGCCGGAGGCGAGTCCGCCGTCGCGGAAGAAATTGATCTGGGGCGGGATCGTGGTGCTGCTTATCGGAGCCTATGCGGCGTGGTGGTACTACGCGAATCACCGCTATGACGGCTTCGCGAAGTGCCTGTCTTCGAAGCAGGTGAAGATGTATGGTGCCTACTGGTGTCCACACTGCGCTGAGCAGAAAGAGGAGTTCGGAGAGTCATTCCGCTATGTGAACTATGTGGAATGCGCGATTAAAAATTCGCGCGAGATGGCGCCCGCGTGCAAGGCGGCCGGAGTGCAACATTTTCCAACGTGGCAGTTCGGGACGAATCCGCTGGTAGAAGGAAAGTTTCCGCTGCAGGAACTTAGCGATAAGACTGGGTGCGCTTTGCCGTGAGTGCGATTGGAAATCGACCGGCTGAAGGAAACGCAATTGCCGCGAAGAATAGTCGCGCTCTGTTTCTGGCGATCGCGATTTTGGCGGTCGCGGGGATCGCGGTTTCGGCGGTATCGCTGCAGCGGCATTACGCGAAGTCGGCGACGGCATTCTGCGATGTTGGGGAGAAATTCAATTGCGACATCGTGAACCGGAGTGAGTATTCGAGCGTGATGGGAATCCCGGTGGCCGGGATTGGCCTCGTGGGTTACGGAGCGCTTTTGGCGCTGGCGACCGTTTATCGAGCACGGCCAGAAACGCCATTGCGGTTGCTGGCAGCGGCATTGGCGGGATTGGGGTTCGCACTGTATCTGACGTATGTCGAAGGGTACGTGCTGGATACCTGGTGCATTTTGTGTTTGAGTTCTCTAGGGCTGATTGCGGGGATTACGGTGCTGGCGGCGAGTGGTGAAGTGGAGAGCGAGCGCGGCCAGTTAATTGCGGGCGCTAAAGCCCGCAATTCCGGAACGCACTTCGGCGCGGCTGAAGCGGTGCACTTTCAAAGCCGTTATCTAAGGGACGTTCTGAGTGGGATGCTGCTGACGATCCAAGCGAAAAACTCTTCTGATGGGAAAAATCCAGACAACTAAGAATGGGGCCGGGGCAGTGGGTGAGGTGGTGCGCGCGGGCGGAGCGGCCGGCGATCTGCGGTTGCATCAATTTCGCAGCCGCATTTTCCGGAACACGCGCTATCTGCGAGTGTGGCTGCCTCCGGGATATGACGACCTGGGCAATGCAGGCCGGCGCTATCCGGTGTTGTATCTGAATGACGGGCAGAACCTGTTCGAGTCGGCCACAGCGTTCGCAGGAATCGAATGGCAAGTGGATGAAACGGCGGAGCGGTTGATCCGCGAAGGCGAAGTGCCGCCTATGATTTTTGTGGGCATGGATAACACGGGCAAAGAACGGATTCGCGAGTACATGCCGTATCGGTCGATGCATCCCAGGGTGTTGCGGGTGCGGGGAAGGTATTATCCGGATTTCCTGTTCAAGGAAGTGATGCCGTTTGTGGAGAGCAATTACCGGGTTGCGACTGGGCCGGAGAATACCGGGTTGGGGGGATCGTCGCTGGGAGGGCTGATTGCGCTGTACACCGTGGTGGCGTTTCCGGGAACGATTGGGCGGTTGCTGCTGGAGAGTCCGTCGCTTTGGGCGTCGGGGCGACAGCTCATCAGGGAGAGCCGGTCGGTGAGGATTTGGCCGGAGCGAACATTTCTCGCAGTAGGAACAAACGAAGCGGGGAGCGCGGAGAAAAGCCGGACAGTGGTGGACGATGTGCGGGAACTGGCGGCCATCATGCGGCGGGCAGTGCTCAGTGAGAGGCGGTTGCGACTTGTGATCAAGGATGGTGCCGGGCACAACGAGGCGGCGTGGGCGGAGCGATTTCCTGAGGCGCTGCAGTTTTTGTTCGGGCAGTAGGTTTACGTCAGAGCGAAATTCTGAACCAGGAACCGATTTCCTGCCGAGCTTCCAAATCCCATATAAGAGAGCGGACATCACAGGGACGGAAAGCTGAAAGTGCGTCCAGCGCGCGAGTGGGCCGAGCAGCGGAAGTACGAACGCGAGATAGAGCAAGAGTTTGAAGGGGCGCGTGACGGGGTGGTCAGGTTGAGTTGCAATCCAGTCGCAGAGCAGTAGGAATCCTGGCGCGAGGATGACGAGGTCGTAGACAGTGAGATGCGGCGCAAGAAGAACGGTGGCTAGTAGCAGCGCTGAGTAGCGTAACGACAAGGAAAGGCGGCTTCGCCAACACAGTGCGGTCAAGGCAGCTATCAGAAGTGCTGTGATGAGGTAGAGCGCGAGAGAAGCCGCGGGCCAGGGGACGAGCATGTCCAGAAGGTGCGCAGGCAGTGGGTTTGGTAAAGTCTGGGCTCAAGTTGCGGAAGCAGGCTGGGCAAGTTGAGCAGCATGCGCATCCAGTCATGAAGCGGGCCGGGGCCGTAGTAGAGCCAGGCTGCCGCTAACTGCGTGGTGGCCGAGAGAAGCGCTCCCGCGATCACCTTCCCGTTGAGTGTGACCACGAAAACAAGCGCGGCGGCCAGGGCGAGTTGAGGCTTGAAGATTAAGCACCCAAGAGCGAGACCCGCGAGGAATTCGCGCTGCGCGCGCAAGGCGAAGAAGGCGACGGTGAAGCAGGCGAGAGCTAAGCGCGGAGGTCTGTCCCCAGGCGATGAGATGCCAGAAGGCAGGGAAGGCGAGGGCAAGAATCACGATGGTGAGTTTGTGATTGCGCAGGTTGGGGCAGGCGCGCCAGAGAGCGTAGCAGCACACACCGTAAATGAGCGAGCTTAAAGTGAGCCACAGGATCAGGGCGCAAGAGTAGGACAGGCGGGCAAAGGGCGTGAAGAAGATCGAAACCTGCGGCGGATAAAGCGGCAGATAACGGATGCCGGCGGCAGCCGGGACGCGTTGCGTCGAGAGCTTGGGATTGCGCGTCGATGTTGTACAGATCGGCGCCGCGGTGAGCGAGAGCGAGCGAGCCCAGCGTGTAAAAATGCAGAAAGTCCGTGCCCTTGAGATTCCCGGCGCGATCAAGCAGTCCGGGCGCGGCCACATTCCAGGCGTAGACGGACCAGAGGCAGAGGGCGAGGATCAGGCCGTGTGCTCGCAGGCGACGGGCGGTAAGCCACGGCGGAGTTGATCGCTGGAGTCATGGGCCCGCTCATGATAGCGAATCGAAGCTCATGCGGGATGCAAATCTGTGGTCCCGAGTTGCGACGCGGCTCATTGTGTGCCTGGTCATCAGCAAGAGGGGCAGGAATGAATGGGAAAAACAAAACCGGAAACAAAGGCAGCAAGGGCCACTCGTTCGGGAGAATCCAACGGGGCGGGAAGAGGAGCAGCAGCAGAGGAAATAATCCACGGCCAGCTTACGCTGACAATAAAAATAATGCGGGAGAATCGCGGCAAAGCCTTCCAGTCCCGCAGGAGGAGCATCGCAGGAAGAATCAGCAGCACTTGATTGAACGGCGTAAGTAGAGGGAACACGAGCATTGTGCCCATGAGAAACGCTGCGAGGATGTTAGTGAACTCGGGGCGAGTCTGCCGCTGCCTTTCGATTCCGCCAGGCAAAAGCAAGAGCGCAAGAACGATGATGCTCGCCCAGGACTTCTCCGAGGGCGTATGCCAAGAGCCATGCGGAGGAAGCGATGTTGTCGGGAAATATTTCCGATAGGCCTCTGCCCCGGCAACGAAATATCCGATCCATCCTGGAAGAACGAATTCGCCTGCGCCTACAAGGGCCGCCAGCTCACGAGAAAACCGGCCAACAGGCGCCGCCTTTTGCGCCAGTCGCCGATCCCCCACACCAGGAAAAAACACAGAGGAAAAGCGCCATTTGGGGTTTGAAGGTGGAACAGGCGAGCAGCATACCTGCGCTCGCCAAATAATTTCTGCTGGCGCACCACGACCCCGCAAAGAGCAGAAAACCCACCACAATATGGCCAATTGCTGGTGTACGCAATCCCTCGAACAATCTGCGGGCTACTTAGTGTAAACAGAGTAATGGCCGCGAGGGTTTTGCCACCGCAAGCGCCAACCCAAAAGTCCAGACACAGCGGCACGCTGAGGCGGCCAACAGGCCCAAAACGGCCGGAGCCCAACGTTGCACCTCGGCGAAGCTGGCATACATGGCTGGGGCCATCAGAAACACGACATAGACGGGATAAGCAAAACGCTGCTCATCAATAATCTTGTGTCCCGTGCCGGGATATTCCTGGTCAACGATGCGCCCGTAGTAAGCCACTGAATTTCATGGCTGACCTCCGGTCCGTAGGGATTACGCCCGCAGCAACAGAAGTTCGCGCGTCCCGAGCCAGCGTGGATAAAGGTCGCCCAACTGAGCTTTGACTCCCACGTGCAGCGCTCCGATGTACTGGTCCCACGGCCCTAAAACTCTGACGCATAGAACCATGCGGTGGCCGTCGTGAAGAAGCTCAATAGAAGCCAGACTCGGATTCTCATCTATCGCAGAAGCCTCGTACGATTCCAGCCAGGGCGGTGAGGCGTCTCCATTCACACGCCAGACACGGCGATCTTTGAAATAATTCAGTAATTCCTGATTCGCATCTCTACCCATGTCGCGAGCCCATACGACTTTGGCGCGATCAATTTCCGCGTCGTTCCAAACCCATTCCCGATCAAAGTCATGATGCGGCCCATAAGTTACGAGAACCAGATGTTCGCCCGGGAACTGCGGACAACTGGCGCTTGATTTCGAAGCGCGCCAGATTACCGCGCGGCCAAGCGGATTCGATCTGGACGCTGAGCTGCCACGGCCGTTAAGCGCAGAAGAATCATTGCGCATGCCAAAACTGGAATCGCGCGCACCAATGCTGGTCCATTCAAGGCTGACCCAATTCGCCGGCTCATAAAGGGCGAGTGCCAAACATAGCGCATGCCTCAACCAGAAGTAGATAGAGCGCCCCAACTGCTGGGGAAAAATAGTGGGGGAGAGTCCAACTCTGAACCGCAAAGCCGGCGATCATAGCACCGCAGATCGCAAACGGCAGTCGCGTTTCGCGCTCGCCGTACCACCCAGGGAAGAACTAGCGCTGGGAGGGTGAGCAACGGCCCTAGATAGAATCGCCACCAGGAGACGGCTTTCTGCGCAGCGTAGTCCAGAAAACCCTCGACGGTGAAGTTCTTCTCGAAGTCTGTCCGTTCCGAGAGATAAAGCATGCGCATAACTGCGTGGTGATAAGCCGGTTCCGGTAGTGCCTTTTGCCAAAGGAAATAGGGTGCGGCGGCGTAGGTGGCGCGGTTGACTTGATACGCCATGCGGAAGGGGCTGCCAGTGACTTGGCGATAGTAGCAACCAGTCGCCAAGGCGCCACAGGCAAGAACGAGAAACAGTGGTAGCAAAGCGCGAGAGAACGCGATTTTGAATTGCGGGTGGTGCTTCCCTGCAAGCCACCACAACATCGCCGCAACCAACTGGTAGGCTTAAGACGAGCCCTTCGTAGGGGCGGCTGTTGGCTAAAATCACGACGCCCAAACCCATCAGCAAGGAATCAGACACTCGCAGATGCTTGCGTAGGCGCGGCAAAGCCCCCAGCACGAGAGCGCCGCCAAGGGCCGCAATCGAAGCCGCCCAGTAACCATTCATCCAGTAGCTAAGGAGGCCCAACCGGAGACTGCAAGAATGGCTCCCAGCAAGGCCCATGCCGAAGGCAGCCAGCCTTGTAGCATCCAGCACAGGGCAGAGCACATGAGGGCGGTCGCGAGGACCTGACCAATCCAAGGATGCCCCAGGAGTTGTCCGGCGGCAAGGACCAGCCCTTGAGCGGGGGGATACATCGACATATAGGTAGGCCTCTGAATGACGTGGAAGGTCTCAAAATGAATCCACATGGGATGGGTGGGATTGGTGAGGTGGCCGTGAGCAAAGGTGTCGGCGGCGAGCAGGTAGCTGAACTCGTCGTGGGAGCCAGGCTGGGGAATGCCAAGAATTGGGATGAGCCCTACACGAATTGCAATGACGCTTAAGCCTACGAGCGCTATGGAGAGGCGCTGGCGGCGAGCCAGGCGGGCGAATGCGCACTCCACGGAAAGAAAAGCGGGAGTCTCGGGTCGAGCGGAAGGGTTTCGGGACGAGATGAGAATCAACCCACCGGCGGCGGTCAGCAAAAGGAGTTCGGCGAGCGTTAGAAACCACGGAGCGAGCCGCAGGTAAAGGTTGTGCATCGCGAAATGAAGCCGGCATTACGGTACGCGAAGACACCAGATTATCATTAAACTGCGGTTCGATTCTCACGGGGAATTGTCTTATAAATAAACTGGCGTCGAAATCTGACGCAAGGTTTGAATCATGGCCGCGCGACATCTTAGAAGATAGAAGATAAGTTTCGAAGATAAAGGGGCAACGTGAAAACAAAAAAAGGTGTGATCGGAATTCTCACTGGTGGCGGCGATGTGCCGGGCCTGAACCCCGCCATCCGCGCCGTAACTATCCGCGCGCTGCGCGAGGGCTGCCAGGTGATCGGCATTCGCCGGGGATGGGCGGGACTGGTCGATATCGTCCGCGAGAAAGACTACGACAATAGCGACAACTTCCAGACGCTGTCCGAGGATCATGGTCAACCGCACCGGCCGCACCGGCGGTACGTTCCTGCACACCTCCCGCACCAACCCCGGCCGGGTGGAGAAGTCCCGCGTTCCTGCTCACCTCCAATCCATTTATCACGCCGAGAAGAACGACCTGACCGAAGAAGTCTTGAAGAACCTGGATTGGCTGGGCATCGATTACCTCATCCCCATTGGCGGCGACGACACGCTGAGCTACGGCGTTCGCCTTTATCAGGAAGGGGTGAAGGTGGTCGCCATACCGAAGACCATGGACAATGACGTTCCCGGCACCGACTATTGCATCGGCTTCAGCACCTGTGTGACACGAACTATTTCCATGACGAACAGCCTGCGCACCAGCGCCGGCTCTCACGAACGCTTCATGGTGCTTGAGGTCTTCGGCCGTTATGCCGGATTCACTGCGATGTTGCCCACCATGGCGGGAGCCGCGCACCGCTGCGTGATCCCGGAGCACCAGTTCGATATCGAGCGCCTTACTGAATTATTGGTTCATGACCGCCAGAAGAATCCCAGCCACTACTCTGTCGTCCTGGTCTCGGAGGGAGCGATGTTCAAAGGTGGAGAGATGGTCTTCGAAAAGGACACTGCTGACGCATTCGGCCACAAGAAACTCGGTGGCATTGGGGACCTGGTGTCGGAGAAGCTGAAGGAGCTTTCACCCAAGTACAACAACGGCAAAACCATCAACACCCTCACTCAGAAACTGGGCTACCTGGTCCGCTGCGGTGATCCTGATGCAATTGACTCCGTCGTCCCGATGGCTTATGGCAACCTCGCCCTGGACCTGCTCCTGGGAAGGATCCACGGACGGCTTGTGGTGCTCAGGAATGGCCGTTACGACAACATGCCCATCGATACCGTGACCGCCTCGAAGAAAGTTGTCAACGTGAAGGAGCACTACAACGTCGACCGCCTCCGGCCGCACTACAAGAGCTTCGAGATGAAGCCGCTTTTCATCATGACCAGCGAGGCTGGGTAGTTCAGGATCGAGCGTTGGATTGAAGAGAATGCATAAGACTTTTGCGGTTTTGGGGTGGGGAACAGTTGCAGTGCTGGGAGCTCTGGCAGTAGGCACGGTGGCCCTGCATCGCGGCGAACCCATCAACGCCCTTTGGCTGGTGGCGGCTGCGACCTGCTGCTACGCGCTCGGGTACCGCTTCTACAGCAAGTTTATCGCGGTGAAGATTCTCGCACTCGATGGACTGCGCGCAACTCCGGCAGAACGACTGGAGAACGGCCGTGATTTTCTTGTCACCAACAAGTGGGTTGTATTCGGGCACCACTTCGCGGCGATCGCGGGGCCGGGGCCGCTGGTCGGGCCGGTGCTGGCGGCGCAATTCGGTTATCTTCCGGGGACGATGTGGGTGCTGGCGGGCGCGGTGTTTGCGGGCTGCGTGCAGGACTTCGTCATTCTTCTTTTCTCGGTGCGGCGCGACGGCAAGTCGCTGACCGCGATGGCCAAAGACGAGATCGGGCGCGTCGGAGGGTTCGTCGCTTACGTGGCGGTGATTGCGATTCTGATCATCCTGCTGGGCGTGGCGGCGCTGGTGGTGGTAAATGCGCTGAAGGCGAGTCCCTGGGGCACATTTACGATTGCCATGACCATGCCAATCGCGCTGCTGATGGGCGTGTACTTGCGGCGCATTCGTCCGGGAAAAGTGATGGAAGTGTCGGCGCTGGGATTCGTGCTGGTGCTGGCGGCGATTTGGGGCGGGCAATACGTGTCGCAGAATCCAGCCCTGGCGCTGTGGTTTACGTTTAGCGCGCCCACGCTGGCGATCCTCATCATAGTTTATGGGTTTGCCGCCTCCGCGCTGCCGGTATGGCTGCTGCTCGCGCCCCGCGATTACTTGAGCACCTTCGTGAAACTGGGGACGATCACGTTGTTGGGAATGGGGATCGTGGCGCTGCATCCCACGCTGCACATGCCGGCGCTGACGCGGTTTGTCGACGGCACCGGCCCAGTGTTTGCGGGGAAAATATTTCCTTTCGCCTTTATCACGATTGCGTGCGGAGCGATCAGCGGATTTCATTCTCTGATCTCAAGTGGAACAACTCCGAAGCTGATTGCGCGCGAGACTGAAACGCGCATGGTGGGCTACGGAGCGATGATGTGTGAGTCGGCCGTGGCGGTGATGGCGATCATCGCAGCTTGCGTGATGCAGCCAGGAGTGTATTTCGCGATCAACAGTCCGGCCGGGATCGTCGGGCAATCGCCCGCCGCGGCGGCGGCGACGATTTCCGGTTGGGGCTTTCCGGTAACCGCAGCGGATATGCAGGCGCTGGCGCATGCGGTTGGCGAACTGACCCTTTACAACCGGACCGGTGGTGCGCCAGCGTTTGCCGTGGGTATGGCGCATATCTTTTCGCACAGTTTGGGCGGCGAGACTTTGATGGCGCTGTGGTACCACTTCGCGATCATGTTTGAGGCTCTCTTCATATTGACTGTGCTCGATGCCGGCACGCGGGTCGCACGCTTCATGGTCCAGGATGCGCTGGGGCATCTTTACAAGCCGCTGGGACGGACGAGTTGGTATCCGTCGATTCTGGCGACCAGCGCCCTCATTGTCGCAGCTTGGGGATATTTCTTATGGCAAGGAGTGAAAGATCCGCTGGGCGGGATTAACTCTTTATGGCCGCTGTTCGGCATCGCCAACCAACTGCTGGGGACGGTGGCGCTGTGCGTAGCCACGACCATCATCATCAAGATGCACCGGGCGAGGTATGCGGCTGTGACCCTGGTGCCGCTGGCATGGCTGGTGGCAGTTACATTTACGGCGTCGTGGCACAAAATTCTCGATCCGAACCCGCGAGTTGGATTTCTGGCCCAAGCCCAGGCTCTGGCGGCGGCTCCCGCAACCAGCGCGACGGCGCGGCTGATCTTCAACAACCGGCTGGATGCGGCGTTGAACGGCGTTCTGGTGGTGATGGTGGCGCTGGTGCTGGCGGAGTCGCTGCGGCAGTGGATGGGCATTCTGAGTGGAGCTAGAGAAGCGCGGGTGCGGGAATCGCCATTTGTGAGGACTCGGCTGGTGGAGGAGCAGGGATGAAGCGAGTGCGAAGGACGATCCGCAATTTCATAACGACTGCGGTCGCAGCCCTGCGGGAGATTTTTGACGAGACGGCGTATTCGCGGTTTCTGGATCGGGCAGGGATGGTGTCATCGCGCGAGGCCTATGCGGCATTCCGCCAGGAATTCGAAGAGGCGAAAGTGCGGCGGCCGAGGTGTTGTTAGCTTGCTCCTTGTTTACTTGGCGAATCTCCTCCCTAGGCTCTGCACCGTTTCCGCGCTACACTGCACTGACATGCGAGTTCTGGGCATCGATTGCGGCGGAGAGTACACCGGATACGGCGTGGTGGAGATGCATTCCGGAGGAGAATTAGTCTGCCTGACGTGTGGAGCGATCAAGCTCTCGCCTCGGGAACCATTGGCGCGGCGGCTGTCGCGCATCTATGAGGAACTCGAAGCGACTTATCGGTGAGCATCATCCGGATGAGGTCGCGATTGAAGGCATCTTCTACGCGCTGAATGTGAAGTCGGCATTGAAACTGGGGCAGGTGCGGGGAGTGGCCATGCTGGCGGCGGCCGCGGCAGGGTTGGAAGTCGCGGAGTATTCGCCGCTGACGATAAAATCGTCGGTGGTGGGATATGGGCGGGCGGAGAAGCAACAGGTGCAGCACATGGTGACGCGCCTGCTGGGATTGGCCGAGGCCCCGGAGCCGATGGACGCATCGGACGCCCTCGCCATCGCGATCTGCCATTTGCATACCGCGGGCACGATGGCAAGGCAGAGGGCCGCAGCCCAGTGATGACCCTTATTCGAGACCTCCGGGTGCGAGGCACAAGTTTCTGGCGGGCGGTTGGGATGGCATTGCTGGCAGTAGCTGTGATGTCTGCGCCTCTGATGTCACAGCAGGTATCGAGCGACCCGTCGCCCGCGACCACCCTAATCACCTTCACGCTCGACTTTCCCCACTCCAATCCTGAGCACTACTCAATCGCAGTCGACTCGACCGGACATGCGCGCTATGAGTGCACCGGGAATGTGGCAAAGGACGCGGAAGAGCAAATGTACCGGGCGGAATTCGAAGTGTCGGCGGGGAATCGCCAGCGGATCTTCGAATGGGCGAAGCAGGCGCATTATTTTGCAGGCACGGTTGATTCCGGCAATCGCAAGGTGGCGTTTACGGGAACAAAAATCCTGAGCTATCAGGATGGCCCGCGATCGAACACAGCGCGGTACAACTATTCAAGTCTTGAGCCGGTGCGGGAATTGACCGCTCTTTTCCAGAACATGGCGGGCACGCTGGAGTATGGACGACGGCTGGCTTATTACCATCGCTATCAGAAGCTGGCGCTGGATGAGGAATTGAAGCGTATGGAAGTGCAGGCGAAGAGTGGCGAACTGAGCGAGATACAAGCGGTAGCGCCAACGCTGCAGAAGATCACTGATGACAATTCGGTGATCAATGTGGTGCGGGCACGGGCGAAAGAATTGGTTCAGATGGGAAGCAGTGCCGCCGCGCCTGGGCACTGACGGGTGCGGGCGGGGCCGACAGGCACCCAATAAGTGCGTTGCCGTTACCGGATGTTTGCGTATTCAAACCCCGTGAAATACAGTTTCCACCGGATGTGGGTCTGGGCGAATGCTGGTTACTGTGGTCCGGCGGGACGAAGTCTCATGGGAGCGGCAAGATGCCAGCAAGAACGGAAGACGTTGCGGCTGTGCGGCGGGAGATCATAGATTTGCTCCGTCAGCAGATGGAAGCTTTGGATTCGCCCCTCGGATTGACGGATATCCGGTTAATCGAGTGCTACGAAAGACAAGCGCGTGTGCAGGAATTGCGGGAGAAGCTTGAAGCCGCGACAACTGCGGAGCCGGAGGCTGCTTCAACATCATCGCGAGAAACCTCGACCGTAGCACGTACATCGGTAGCACAGACATCGCTTTTGTGGGGCGTAAGCCGCGCGGTGTCTCCGTAAATACCGCCGCGAGCAGCGAGGATCTGTCAGCGTCACTCGCCTCAGTGGTTAAATCGTTGAAAGGGAAAAAATTCATGCACCGAGGATGGCGGTATCTTGGATTCATTCTGTTGTCGGCGGCGCTGGCTGCCCCCTTGGCGAGCGCCAAGCCTGTGATCGCCATGCAAGACCGCGATGAGCACGATCGAGATCGTGATCACCGCAAGGTCTACGACCCGGACCATCATGACTACCATGACTGGGATGACCGCGAAGACGGTATTTACCGGCACTGGCTGGAGGAGCGGCACGAAGCGTACCGCGAGTTCCACAGGCTGAAGCGCAAGGAACAACAGGAATACTGGCGGTTTCGTCACGAACACCAGGAGCACGAAGAGCACGAGCATCACTAGGGCGCTGGCACGATGATGCCCGCGTAGCCCACGACCAAATCGCGATCGCCGGAGACGTCGCCGGACGTCGCATACTTCACCAGCTCGGCCGAAGTTGCGCCGAGCTTCTTCGCCGCGGTTAGCATCGCGACGGCCGGACCGAACCCACACATGCTGATATGCTGTTGGGTGACCGCGTCATACAGGGCGCGGGCGTCGAGGCGGAGAATTGGTTCGATCGCACCGTGGTCTTTCACGCGCGTGATGGCGTCGGATTCGTAGTGATTCATGTCGCTGGAGGCCACGATCAGGACGTGCGCGTTCTGGGCCGCAATCACATCCGCAATCGCTTCTCCGAGTTCCGCGAGAACTTCGAACCGCCCGGTTCCCAGCGCAATGGGAACAAACTTGAGTTCGGGCTGGCGCATCTGCAGAAAAGGCAGCTCGACTTCAGCGGCATGTTCACTGCGATGCGCGCTTGAATCTTCCCGCAGAACAGGATAGCGCCGCTTGAGGGCCGCCGCGAATGTGCTGTCGATGGGGACGTTGCCCAGCGGCGTTTCCCACGCGCCCTCGCTAGTGATCGCCAGGGCGCGGCCCACGCCGGTGTGGTTAGGGCACATCACAAGGCAGAGCTGGGGAATTTCCAGGGCCGCGAACACGGCGCCGGCAACGTGGCCCGAATACATATATCCCGCGTGGGGAACCATGCAGGCCAGGGCACGAATCGGCGTCTGCTCGGGAGCCGGGGAGAGATAGGTGCGGATTTCCTGGCGCAGAGAGTTTCCATCGCGAGGATAGAATCGTCCGGCGACCGCCGGATGGCGAACGGGGCTCGCGGCCATAGATCCTCCTGTCTTTGGAAACCCTGTCTTTGGAAACCCTGCCTTTGGAAACAACCTGCCTTTGAAAACAATGCTACGAGCGATGCTGGTTGTCGCGCAAGGCGCGAAAAAGCGCGGCGCTCTCTTCCAGACTCAACGTCTCAGCGCGGGCGGCGGGTTTTACCCGGGCCTGAGCCAGAGCGGCGCGCAGACGTGGCTCCGGGTAGTTCGACTTGAGGTTGTTCCACAGCGTCTTGCGCTTCTGGCCGAAAGAGAGCTTGAGGAATTCGATGAAACCGTCTTTCATCTGGCCGTCTCCGTCGAGGCCCAGTTCTTTCTGTCGCGGAGCTATGGTGAGCCGCAGCGCAGTGGAATGCACTTTGGGCGGCGGGGCGAACGCTCCGGGCGGCAGAGTGAAAAGCTTTTCCACGCGGGCGTAGAGCTGCGCTGTGGCGGAGAGCAGGCCATAATCGCGGCTGCCGGGTTGGGCCGCGATGCGATCTGCCACTTCCTGTTGCACCAGGATGACGATGCTCTCAAAATATTTCGAGTAATCGAACAGGCGCAGCAGAATATCCGAAGTGATGTAGTAAGGAAGATTGCCGATAACTTTGACCGGCTCGGGGAGGAATTCTATGCCGGGGCGGCGCAGGCCGGGCTTGGGGCCGAACAGGGAATCGAAATCGATGGAGAGAATATCGGCCTCGATGACCTCGACATTCGAGAACATGCCAAAGCGGAGGCGAAGCTGGGCCGCCAGCACGCGGTCGAGTTCCACGGCGATCAAGCGGCGGGCCCGCTTGGCCAGCAGGGAAGTGAGAGCGCCGCGTCCGGGGCCGATTTCGAGCACTGTACTTTGCGAAATGTCGCCCATAGCCTCGACGATCCGCAAGGCAAAATCGTCGCTGGCGAGAAAATGTTGCCCCAGCTTGGGCTTATGTTGCGGGCGGCGAGCGGACACGACCTTCGGCACGTTGACCCTCATTTCCTCGGGCCTGTAGACTGGCTATTCGGCCCGCGTGTGTTGCGCGCGGGACGGTTGAGTCCCGCAACAGACATTCCATCATAACGTGCGCCCGCAAAAAGCGGGTCTTACCCTGGGAGGGGTTCATGCATATCGCATTCGTAGCGTCGGAAGGCGTACCGTTCTCGAAGACCGGAGGACTGGCGGACGTGGTCGGCGCATTGCCGCGCGCTCTGGCATCGTTGGGCCATCAGGTCAGCGTGTACTTGCCTCGGTACAAGCAGACCAAGCTCAGCGATGCGGCGACCGTGGTGCGCAGCATCACCATTCCTTTCGACGATAAGTACCGCTTCGCCTCGGTGGTGACCGGTGGCAGCCAGTCCGGAGTGCGCTATTATTTCGTCGAGTGCCCGGAGTACTTCGATCGCGACGCGCTTTACGGCACGCCTGCGGGGGATTATCCCGATAACGCGGAGCGCTTTGCGCTTTTCTCGCGCGCCGTGCTGGAAGCGACCAAGATTCTGGGCGTGCCGAATGTGTTCCATTGTCACGACTGGCAGTCGGCGCTCGTGCCGGTGCTGCTGCGCACGGTGTATGAGGAAGACCCCGCGTTCCGTGACGTGGGCACCGTGTTTACCATCCACAACATGGGCTACCAGGGACTGTTCCCGCCGGAGACGTTGCCGCTGCTCATGTTGCCCTGGGATTTATTCACGATGTCGAAGATGGAATTCTTCGGGCAGGTGAACTTTCTGAAAGGCGCGCTTACCTATTCCGACTACGTCACCACGGTGAGCCGAAAGTACAGCCAGGAAATTCAGACCGCCGAATATGGATTTGGGCTGGAAGGCGTGCTGCGCGACCGGGCCGCCACCGTCACCGGCATTTTGAACGGTGTGGACTACGACGAGTGGAGCCCGCAGGCGGATAAGTTCATCGTTGCGAAGTTTTCGCCGCAGGATCTTTCCGGAAAGGCGCAATGCAAGCAGGATCTGCTGGCGGCGTTCGGCGTGAAGAATGCCGACCCGAAGCTGCCGGTGATCGGCATCGTGTCGCGCTTCGCCGCGCAGAAAGGCTTCGACCTGATCGCCCAGATCATGGACCGGCTGGCGCGCGAAGAGATGATCATGGTGGTTCTTGGCTCCGGCGACAAGCAGTATGAAGAAATGTTTGCCCGGCTCAACAAGCAGTTCCCCAACAAGATTGCGTTGAAGGTGGCTTATGACAACGCCATCGCGCACAAAATCGAGGCTGGGTCCGACATGTTCTTAATGCCTTCAAAATATGAACCTTGCGGGCTAAATCAAATCTACAGCTTGAAGTACGGCACGGTGCCGGTCGTCCGCGCTACCGGCGGCCTCGACGACACGATCGAGCCTTGGGACGCGCGCTCCGGCAAAGGCACCGGCTTCAAGTTCACGGAGTACAACGGCGAGTCTTTGCTTCTGACCATCAAACAAGCGCTGCAAGCTTTTCGCGATCAGACTTCGTGGCAGGTGCTCATGCGCAACGGTATGAATAAAGATTTCTCCTGGAACGCCTCGGCCCGCGAGTACGGAAAGATTTACGAGCGGGTGAAGTTGGCGCGGGGAGCGGCAGCGCCGGTGCTGGAGAAGGTGCTGGTCTGAAGGGTTCCTGATTAGCTTTCAGTTGGTATGGGGCAACGCCGGTAGAACATGAACCGTCGCGAACGCACGCGCGACCGCATAGGTTTCAAGATCACCCGGATGCTCTAACGTGCGGACACTCCTTTCTCTTTTGGGTGCGAAGCAGGGAGCCCTACGTTACTACGATTGTGTAGGTGCCGGGATGATTCGGTAGCCAACCCTCCGCTCCCAACTTCTTTTCCAAAGGAATAATCTTCCCTTTCTCCACTTGTCTCGGTGCAAACCCATGGCCCGTGCAGAGAGACCAATTTGGAAAGCGTCCGTCCACTGGCAGTGGGCGGCCATGTGCATCCTGCACTTCGATGCTCACAACATCGCATGGGTCCCAGACCGGATCCATGGTGTAGATCGGAACCTCCGCATCAAAGTTCGCAACCGCCAAATGAAGCGAGATGTCTTCCCCTACTTTGAACGTGTCGCTGTCCAGGGTCAGATCCGCAGCAATTCCTTCTACTCGCGGACCCCACCTGCGAGGAACGGTTGCCCCATCGACAATCTGAAATCGAAAGGCATTTGAGAAAGTGAAGCGCAGTTGCGGCGCGTCGACAGAGCTGGACAGCTGGAAAACTTGTACCTGGTGCTCCCCGACACCTGCCCAGCGACGGTTCGCTCCCGAATCAATTTCAAATCCTGATTGCCAGTCACCGGGTTGATGCCCGAGGGCGTAAGGCTCACAGCTTTTGAACGAAAGGGGCTTAACTTCGTCAATGCGGGTTGTCCCGTCCGGCGATCTTTCCCTCAGATAGAGTGTTGGGCATCTCTCCCCTTCCGAGGGCGACTGAGAACCGGATTCGGCGCGGGAGATACGGAGAGAGAAAAACTCTCCCTGATAGTACGTATCCTTGTCGGACGTCAGGTTGAGTTGAGGTGTGAGCGTGGGATCTACGGAAGGGACTAAACTGAATCGACTCACTTCCACATCCGAACAAATCGGTTTCAGAAGAGAGGGGGCCACAAGCAGAACGGGGTCGGCGGTCCATTTTGGCTGAACGCATGGTTTCCCATCCTTCGAAGATGTGGTTTTCCACCGAAATACTTGTCGAGCTGCCTGCCCTGGGTCAATCGGCAGCGGGTGGAGGACTGGATATTGCCCGTTCGACAGGCGGTTTTCGCAGTCGTAACAAATTCCAATCGGCTCAAACCCGGGAACCTGATCGTAGACCATGCTCGGGCCGTACATAGGGCCATCGAAAACGCAAGTGCGGCGAGAGATATTTCGCTTGTCGATCACGATATCGTAGTAATCGCCCGGACCGTTAGTGAACTTAAGAGTTGTGTCGAAATCGACTGCCGTGCAGTTGGAGGCGCCGGTGAGATTCAAGCCCGCCTGTGCTGACGTTGGCGAGGGTAAGAACAGCGTAGCTATGGCCAGAAGTTGAGCTATGCGGACAGAGACGATTCGGCGTGAGCGCAAAAACGCTTTACCCGCAGACGGCCGCATCTGGTGATTCTACTGCGGACTTTGCCATGGCTGTTAGAATTTGCTTAGCATGGCCGCGGCATCGCACATCCCGGCTCTTGCTCGCACCATCTTCCAAGTCGACACGGACGCCTTCTTTGTCGTGATAAGATCAGCACAGCGCAAAGGGCGCATCCGGTCCGCGGAAAGGACAGAAGTCCACCTGCTCGTACAAATCCAACTTCACGAACTTACTTTCTGCCCGTAAATGCGGACCTCGGGCGCATGAAAGGAAGTTCGCCATGCCGGTAAGACGCCTCCCATCAAATCCCAACCTCGATCATCTTAAGTATCAAGCCAAAGACTTGCTGAAGGAACACGCCGCCGGCGATGCAGGAGCGGCGCAGCGGCTCAGAGAATTTCATCCGCGTTTCCATCGCGCCACGGACGAGGATATTTTCGCGGCGCATCTGAAGCTCAGTGACGCGCAGCTTACCATCGCCCGCGAGTCTGGATTTCCCAGCTGGGCCAGACTGAAAAGGCATATTGAAAAACCTACGCTGACCGATCAACTGAATCTGCCGCATCATGAGCGAATCGAAGACGCGATATTTCGCCGCGCCGTAGACCTTATTGACGCAGGGGACGTGGCAGGATTGCGCGCTTATCTGAAGCAGCATCCGAAGCTGGTGCATCAGCACGTCGCATTCGAAGGTTGGAACTATTTCCATAACCCCACGCTGCTGGAGTTCGTCGCCGAAAATCCGGTTCGGCATGGCAAGCTGCCGAAAAATATCGTCGAAGTGGCCCAGGTCATTCTCGAGGCGGGCGCGGAGAAGTCAGCGCTGAACGAGACGCTCATGCTCGTCGCTACGGGCAGCGTGCCGCGTGAATGCCGCATGCAGCTTCCATTGATCGATCTACTCTGCGATCACGGAGCCGATCCCAGCACAGCGATCCACTCAGCGGCATTGCACGGCGAGATGGAAGCGGTACATGCTCTAATCCGGCACGGCGGTCGCATCGACTTGCAGGTCGCGGCCGCTCTGGGGCACATCGACGACTTCCGCCGCTTGCTTCCCGGCGCAGCCAAAGACGACCGCCATCTGGCGCTCGCTCTGGCCTCGCAGTTTGGCCGCGTTGAGATCGTTCGCTTATTGCTGGACGCGGGTGAAGATCCCAACCGCTACAACCCCGTCGGCGGTCATTCGCATTCCACGCCGCTGCACCAGGCCGCCGCCAACGGCAACGAGGAAATGGTCAGACTGCTGGTCGGGCGCGGCGCAAGATTGGATTTGAAGGATATTCTGTGGCGGGGCACCCCTGCCGACTGGGCAAGCCACGAAGGCCACACGGCGCTTGCGGCCTATCTACGCGCGCAGGAAACAGGGCAGAGGCAGAAATAGGCGATCCCTTGCCACATTGCCAGCGCTGGCGCGGTGGCTGCTAGAATTCGGCTATCATGGCCGCGCCGTCGCAGATCCCGGCTTTCCCGCGAACCATCTTCCACGTCGACATGGATGCCTTCTTCGTCTCGGTCGAGGAGTTGTACGACCCGTCACTGAAAGGCAAGGCGGTTGTCGTCGGAGGCGAGCGTCACGAGCGCGGCGTAGTTTCGGCGGCATCTTACGAGGCTCGTAAGTTTGGAGTGCATTCCGCCATGCCGCTGCGCACCGCGGCCAAACACTGTCCGCACGCCATCTTTGTCGACGGGCATCCCGAGCTTTACCGCGAGTGCTCGGAAAAAGTCTTCAAAGTGCTGACGGCATTCTCGCCGCAAGTGGAAATGGCTTCGATCGACGAAGCCTACCTCGACATGACGGGAACGGCGCGCTTGCACGGTCCGCCGCTGAAAGCCGCGCACAAACTTCATCAGCGAATGAAAAAAGACACACGGTTGAACTGCTCGATCGGCATTGGGTCATCGCGCCTGATTGCGAAGGTTTCATCCGCGCAAGCCAAGCCCAACGGCGTGTTGTGGATTGTTCCGGGAGGGGAATCCAAGTTTCTCGCGCCGCTCGATGTGCGCGCGATTCCCGGCGTCGGCAAGGTGATGGAGAGCCATCTTCACGAACTGGGAATCAAGAAAGTGGGAGACCTGGCGCGCCTGGAAGAATCTGAACTCGAAGAGCGATTCGGCAAATGGGGACTTGCGCTGGCTGGCAAAGCCCGCGGAGAAGATGCCGGGGGATGGTTCGACGGCGAAGTCGGCGCCGACACCGAAACCAAATCGATCAGCCATGAACATACTTACAACGAAGACACCAGCGATGCCAGCCAGCTCGAAGCCACGCTGATGCGGCTCTCCGAAATGGTGGGACGGCGCTTGCGGGAGGCGAACCTGCACGCGCGAACCATTCAACTCAAACTCCGTTACAAAGATTTCACCACGATCACACGCGCTCATACCTTACCGGCGCCCACCCAGCTTGATGGTGAAATCTTTGCGCAGGCGCGCACACTGTTTCGCAAGAACTGGATGCCGGGCATGCAGGTGCGGCTGCTGGGAGTGCAGTCGTCGTCGTTTGAGCAACAGACGGAGCAGATCAATTTGCTCGAAGGCGGCCGGCAGCAGCGCTGGAAAGATGCGCTGGCCGCCGCCGACCGCCTGCGCGACAAGTTCGGCGAATCGAGCGTCAAGCTGGCCACCGGGTTGCGGGGAAGCTTCCGCGAACGTACCCATGAAAATCCTGCGGGGCTGCCGGGGAAGGGCAAGACGAAACCTGATTAGTACAAGCAGCAGTTGATCAATTCGAGCGACACTTATACGTCCTCTTTCATTGTGCCTTGCCCGCCTCAAGCTCTTTCAACCGCGCAAGAGCATGCTGGTTCTGATCGTTCAGCGACAGCGACTTGCGATAGTTGGCGATTGCCTTTTGTTTCTCCCCCCGCGGCTTCCTGCGCCTCGGCCAGGCTGTCGTAGGTATTCGAGCTTTCGGGGTACATGGCCACGTTGAGTTGGAAGATGGCAACCGCTTTGGTTACCTTGCCCGATCTTAAGAGATCGTAACCCCAGCGGTTGACGTCGCGTTCCGGGAGTTTGAAGCCGGGATCGCTCTTTTTAGCCTGCTGGTAGATCTCCGTGGCCTTGTCAAAGCCTTGCGTCGCCAGTTCGTGGGCAAAGTCGGGGATGTTGGCGGCGGGGTGCAGCGCCTCCCTGAAATCCATCTTGAACAGGTGGGGTGGAAGCGAATTCTTCTCCGGCTCATTTTTCAGGAACTGGCGAGCGGCAGCATCGTTCTCCAGGTACGCCCGCAGGAATTGGAGCACATACCGGGCCACCCAACTGTAATTCTCACTGAACTCAGCCTGAGTATAGTCGGTGAAGTACTGGTCCTCGCGAAAGCGGATGAAGAGTGAGGAAAAGCCGGGGTGGATCATCTCCGAGGTCTGCACCAGATAGGTATCGTTGTACTTCAACTGGTTGAGAAAGTTGTAGGAGTTGTCGATCTTCAGCTGGTTGTTCAGCTGGTTCAGCTCTTCGAGGTTGTAGGGCTGGGACGAGATGTAGAGCAGGGGTGCGGTTAGCTTGTCGGCATCGATCAGGCCTACGGTCTCGCCTTCCCTGATCCGTGCGGGCTGATAACGAAAGCCTCCATCCAGGCTCACCAGAGCCTGAATGCGCGAGTCCTGCAACGCGGCGAAGATATTGGTCATGCCACCCCAACTCCAGCCCGCGACGGCGATGCGGGTCAGGTCCGCCTGCGGGATCGTGCGCAGGTAGCCCATCAAAAACTCGATATCGCCTACCTGGGCCTCGATGCCTTCCAGATCCAGGGTCATGCCGCGCGAATGCGTGCCGAGGCTGGGGCTGGAAAGCACCACGTAGCCGTGGCTGGCGAGATACTCGCAAAGATCCGAGTTCTCGAAGGCTGACGCGCTCAGGCTGGGAGCATAGATGATCACAGGAAACTGTCCGGCCTCCGGGCCCGCATCTTCGATGGCTTTGGTCACCTGAACGCGCTCGCGCTCGTAGTTCTTGCTAATGTAGTTCGCCTGAAGGAGAGCTTTCAGCTTTAAGACACGCTCTTGTGCGCTCAAGGGCGTGAAGTTGTCCTCAGTCGCCATGAGGTGAAGATAGCGGCCGAACAGCATCGAGTGGGCGCCGAGGGCGGCTTGCGCGGGATACCAGATCAGCGTCTGGATGGGGCGGGCCCTCTCACCTGGGATGAGATTGCCCTCGGCATCCACGCGTTTGTAGGAGCGCGTGTAGTCGTACTGCTGCACCACCCGAAAGCCCACACGATGCGAGCCATAGGGCGCGGAAAAGGACAAGTTCGACTTCTCAGTCGCGGAGGCCAGGCGGGCACACAGCAGCACCATGGCCAAGATCTTGATCTCAGTCATCTGTCTCATCCTGCCGACCAGAGCCGGATCGCCTCGACTCGAGACTGCCGCGGGAGATTGTCTCACATCGTTCAGTTTCCTGGGGTGCACAACGGCGCTCTTGGCCGAATTATCACGAGAAGGACGGTTTGGGCGCGAAACAGGAAAGTCTTCAGTACCGAATACCTAGTACCAAAGCCGCCTTTTCTCGATACTAGGTACTGGTTACCAGGTGCTCCAGACAAAAACGAAGGCCGGGTATCCCGGAAGTTGATTCCGGATCCCGGCCCTCGTCTTATTGCAACTTGGAGTAGAGCTTCGGTTATTGCCTGGGGTTGAGTTGGGCAGCGGTGGCCGGCGCGCGCTCGGTATAGTCAGGCGCCATAGCGTGCCAGCCGCGGATAGAAGGGCGTGACTTCAAACGGCATTTTGTCACGCGCCGAAGTGATGGCGACCGGAGCCGTCTTCACCATTTCTGCCTTGTCGTTCCAGGGATTGACCTTCACGCGTCCCCCCAGCGGGAGAGCTGCAACCTGGTCCAGTTTGTTGTTGTCGAGCGCCGGGCCCTTGGTGGCCAGAGCGGAAAGCCGGTCGATTCTTCCATTCGATGCCAGCGGATTGCCCAGGTGCGTGGTCAAGAGGGCATTGAGCTGAGGAGCGCGGGCCTGCAACGCCTTCAGGAACAAGCCGACGTTGTCGAGTTTCTGCGCGTAAGGCGAGTTGTTCAGCAAATCCACAGCCTTCTTGTCGGCCGCCGCTTCCTCTTCTGGAATGTGCCTGAAGCCCAGGTTGTTATAGGTGGAGTCGTCGGAGAACAGCATGCGGTCGTTGAAGGCATACTTGCTGCCGAGATTGTGGCCGAGCACGATGTGCCCCAGTTCATGCGAGAGCACCGCCGCCAGACTGGCTTCGTCGGGAAGCACGTCGATCAATCCCCGGCTGATCACGATGGTATTGCCCACGCTGAAGGTTTCAAGTGGCGCCGTGAGCAGTACGCGAGTGCGTACCGGACGCGGCAGGTCGATGTTGTTGGTAACCTCCAGGTTGTTGACCACGGTCTGGAGAATGTGATCCACGTCGCCTTCGGGCGCGAGCAATCCGGCGCGGGTGAGGCGCTCAACGACATTATCTTCCGCCTGCTGCTGCCATTGCCGCTCGGCCTGCAGCGGAGAAGCATCCTGCTGCGCGGGGGCTCTCATCCTTCACGCTGTCCACGCGAATCTGCGTCAGTTCGTCGTCCTTGTCGCCTTTCTTCAGGTCGTAGCCCCAGATGCGGGTCTGCGCCTTGAAGGCCATCTTGTTCTTTACGCCAGCGCTGAAGTCGCCTTCTTCGCTGTAGATGTAAGCCGGCACCCAATAGCCCGGAATCAGGTTGAGGCGCCAGCTATCCATGTGGAAGAAGTAGGAATTCCGCGGCGCCGGAGCGTAGGTGCCATTCAGGCGGACAATGTTGTAGTCCTGGTCTTCCACCCAGACGCGTCCCTGGAATCGTCCCTTGCCGGAGCCCTTCTTGGGCGTGACGTCGAATACCAGGCAGCGGACGTCGCCGAGAAATTCACGGCGGATGTAATGAAACTCATAGTGCGAGCGGTCAAAGTCAGTACGGTCGGCATAGACCATCCAGGAGAAGCCCAGGGGCTGGTACTGCACCTTGAAGAGCTTGTGGAAGCCGCCCATCAGGCGGGTCTCCATGCCTTTGTCCTGTTCCTTCAGATAGTCCTTGCGGTCGACCGACTCGCCCATATCCATGCGGCCGAGGAAGTAGTGGTCGCCGCTGGGCACGGGGCCGAGTTGCGGATCGGCGGTCAGGTTCTGCAGGTAAGTCTCGACCACCGGGGTGCGGGTGGAGAGCGCCTTCATCAGCCCGTGTTCGCGCTCGATGAAGCGATCGACAACCTGATCCATGGTGGTGGGTTGAGGCAGGGCCGACGGAGTCGGCGCCGGAGCGGTCGACTGCCGTGGCCTGCGACTCAGGCGCGACGGCTGTGCGTCGGGAGCCGCGTGCGTCGGCGCGGCTGCGCGGCTGCGGCAGCGTCAGGCTGCGTCGAAGGTTGTGACTCCGTCGGCTGCTGCGCGGCAGCGCTCACCGAGACCAGCAGTGCGGCTGTGAACATCCATTTCCAAGTACGCATGACTCTTCTCTCCAGGGTTGAAGCAATGTCTTTCGATGTTTCTTAAATGAACCGATTATTTCCGTGAACCGATTTCCTCAATTCGCCTCGCACATCTAGGGCCACGAAACGAATCTTCTGACCTAAAGTTTCCCGAACACTCAAACTCTTAGTACGCAATCTGAAACGTCACATGCACGATCGCCGTCGAATCCACCGGCTGTCCCATCCGCAGCGCCGGCTTGAAGCGCATTTTGTTGGCGGCCGCAATGGCGGCCTCATCCAGGCCGTGACCCAGGCCCCGGACCACGCGATTCACATGCAGACGTCCCGTTGGCCTGAAACATCACTTCCAGCAGAACTTCGCCTTCCAGCTTCAGGCCGCGAGCTTCGTCGGTATAAACCGGCTGCGGTTTGAACGTGATCTCCACCGGAGTGGTGGCAGGTCCGGAACTGCCTGCGCGATCTTCGGTCCGCCATGCACCACCTGCTCCGATCCGAATCCGCCGGTCGAAACTCCTGCCCCACCGCTGCGGCCGTCGCCTTTGCCTCCGGTGGCGATGCCGTTGCCGAAGTCGGCGCTGGCTACCGTTCCCTTGATGCCTTTTGCCCCGCCGGATCCGTTGCCTTGTCCTGGACCTGCCGGCATGTCAAACGAACCGGCCTGCGCCGCGTACAGCTTGGCGCCCTGCTTGCCCGTCCCTTTCAAACCATTGGGGTCGCCGAAACCTCCGGTCTGCACCTTCTCCACCGGGGCGTTGACCGTGGGAGCCACCGAGCTGCCCGCAAAATCTCCGACATGCAAGAGTTGTGGACGCGCTCCGCCCGCGTTGATCTTCAATTGAGGAGCGGCAAACGTGTTTACCACCACTTTCGGCGCTTCCACCGGCTCGGGAGCACGGACGTGACGTACTTCACGCGGTACAATCAACTTCGGGCGTTCGAAAACTGGCGCCGGAGGAAGCAGCTTCGGCCTCACCAGCGGCTTCCCACTTTGATCGGCGCCGCGCTCCGGCTTCAGTGCGGAAGCGGAATCAACTGAGGTGACGCGATACGTCTTGAAACGGCATCCTGTCCGGAAACAGAATTCCCATGTTAATCAGGAGGAAAGCGAGCAGCACGATGAAAGCGTAGGCTGGCGGCCAGCGCGCGCTTGTCAATCTTGCGCTCGGGGAGAATGCCGAGCTGAAAACTGATGTTGATACGTAGCCATGTATTAACTCCAAGGGGACCCCAGCCGAGGGAGCGGACCGGGACTGGAGTTTTCAACATACGGGAGAACGGACAGGGGGTAAACGTGTCCACGGCTCTTGACCTAAGGTAACCAAAAGAAAAGCACTTACGGATTAGGGCCAAAATAGGCCAGGGGATGCCGTTGAAGTTGCGTTTGACTTTGCTCCTGTGGAGCGGACACTCTTGTCGGCTGCTTTTGATCTTGATCTTGATTTTGCAGGGTGCACGCACGGACGCTTGCAGGACCGTGGAAGAGCGGCGCTTCAGCGCCGCGTGAAAGCGCCATAAGAACAAGGCTTCAGCCGACGTTGATTTTGACCTTCGCTTGTCATCCTGAGGAAGCGGAGTCGCACGCGAAGCGGGCGACTCCCGACGAAGGACCCGTGCAACTCGCACGCATCGGACAGAGCGATGCAATTCGCCTGTGTGTCACGATCTCTAAAAACCACAGGCTTTGAAAGGGCGCGGCTTCGAGCCGCGCCGTAAAGTCCCTAGTCTCAACCGCGGCGTCAGGCGATTCTCTGAACCCACTGGCTTCGCCAGGCCGGCGCCTCGAAGGGGTCCGCGAAATACTGTGTCTCGTGGACGACTTTGCCGTTGCGGAACTCCATGATGCTCACTGTGTATGCCGGCCGCCCTTGGTAGGTAATTGTGTATTCCGTGATCCAGAGATTTCCGTTTCCGAGAATTCGCCTGACGTTGAAGCCGGACGGTTTGCCGGGATGATGACTCCGCAAGGCCTGCAAATTGCTGCGCCCGAGGATTCGCTCTCCTGACTGGGGATAGTCACAAATAGCGTCGTCATCGTAAATATCGTGTTCCGCATTCGCGTCGCCGATTGCCGACGCGTGCCAGTGCGCATTCAGGACTTCACGTATTTGTCCGTCTTCCATGTCTGTTAGCCAATGGAAGCTGGGTCAGGACGTATGAAATCTTTCCTTTTTTCCGGCTTCGGAAACCTACGCTTTGGTTTGGATTGAGGTTTTTTCTTTTTAGCAGCTTCTCTCTTGTTTGCCATGCGCCCGCCTCCCAGTTGGAAATAATATCACTGACTCCTCGGGTCATTCCTTGGGGTAAAATCCCCACGTTGATCGGAATCTCTTTTTGTAACAACGGAGAAACCCCATGCCCTGTGGCTGCGCTTCAGAGGTCTGTGGGCACGAACTCGGCCAGCGGTGTGGTAAGCCAGTCAAACTGCTGGTCAGATATAGCTTGGGCACAGGCGAAGCAGAATTTCGGGCCAGAGCAAACTACAGGCATTTGTGACGAGTGCTGGGAAAATGCAAGGGCACAGTTTCCACACCTTTTTGGAGAGAATCGCCTAAGGGGGGGAATGACTATGCCCAAGAGGGCGACAGCTATCACCATTCTGTTCTTGCTAGGGGCCTCGCTCGCGCAACAAACCGAAAGGGATTTCGTGCGGTACATACCGGGTGAATTTCTTAAGGCGGGAGACTTTGGCAATTTATCCACTGTCGAAAAGTATCACTACGTGATGGGGTTTTCTGACGCTTTAATGGCTTCCGGCATTTTGGGGGCGGATTTGAACAAGGTTGAACTGCTGCATCACTGTACAGACGGTATGCAAGCCAAGCAAATTGCCGCCATCGTTGACAAGTACGTCAAAGAACATCCCGAAAGTTGGCATCACCCGTTAGCGGCCAGCGCCTTGAGTGCGCTAGCGGACGTTTGCCCAGATTTGAAAAAGCAATTGGCAGCGCCAACCGGCGCCCGCTGAGATACGAAGGCGGACTGGCCCGGCTTAAATCGCCAATCGGATGCCCCGTCCCAGCTTCGCTCGGGCGGATCCTCGACTGGCGACGAAAGATCGGCAGCAGCTCTTGATGATAAAATCTTTCGGGGAAGGAATTATGCGACGACTTCAACGCCCACCTTTAAAGGATGAGGAAACGGCCTTAATCGAGAGCGAACTTCAAACCCTTAAGAGAGCATTGTCCGCGCGTCACGAATCCCAAGCAGACCGACTACTGGGGATCAGTAAGCCGGCTGAGTCGAGTTCCTTGCCCACAATCTCAGGCGGCCGTCCCGAGTCGAATCGCCGAAAATTCTGAAGACCCCCGCCCAAGCTTCGCTTCGCTTGGGCGGGGCTTTTGACTTTTGCGCGATAGGAACAGCCCACTCAGAACTTGACCGCTCCAAAACTTTTCCACAGCCCCGTTGTGACATCTGACCTTGCGCACAGCCCCAACTTCGTTTCAGAATTGTCCCAGCACGGGGAATCCCCGGCGCGGAACAGTTCATTGAAAACTAAATATCGTGCGGCTAAGTCCTTTCCGCACAAGATTTTGGCTCGCAGATCCGGCTGTTTTCAGTCTCGACAGAAATCGCCGCGCTGATTCTTTAGGACTTACGTGAGACCGATGCAGCTAACTCCTTTGTCCGCAAGATTTTACTGGCAAGTTGTTTAGAATCAATATTTTATCCAGATTAGCCGCGGATCGATTCACCGTAAGTCATTGATTCTAAATATTTAAGCGGATTCGATCCGTGATTTTTTTGATCGGAACCACTCGAACACAGGCACGCCAGCCAGAATCACCAGCAATCCATAAAAAGAGTTCGGCCAGTCGCTGCGGAAGGTGTAGTAAAGAAGAACGGCGGCCGCAGCAATAAAGAGCGCAGGGACGAAGGGATAGCCGATCATGCGATAAGGCCGAACAGCATCGGGATTGCGCCAGCGGAACACGAAGACGGTGCTCCCGGCAATCATATAGAAGAGCCACTCCGCGAAGATAGCCAGCGAAAAGAGCTGCCGGAAATTTCCTCCCAACAGAAGCAGCATGATCGACAGTACTGCCTGCAACACGATGGCAACCGACGGTGTATGAAAGCGCGGATGAACTTCGGCGAGAGCCGAGAAAAAATATCCATCGCGGGCCACGGCAAAGGGAATGCGCGCGCCGCTCATGATCGTACCGTTCAACGTGACCAGCATGGAGATCGCCATGCCCGCCGACACGATGCTGGCGCCCATGCGCCCCATCACCAGAGCGACCGCATCGGAAGCAGGCCGCGGCGAGGCCGCGATCACATTCGCCGGCAGCACGTATTGCACTCCGGCGTTGACCAGCACGTACAACACTCCGACCGTGGCCACGCCCGCAATCAGCGCGATCGGAATATTCCGCTCCGGCCTCTTCACTTCGCCGGCGACCATGTTCAGGTCGTTCCAGCCGTCATAGGCCCACAGGGCCGCCACCAGCGCGGCCATAAAGCCGGCGATCCCGCCTTTGGCTCCGCTGAATGTGGTGGCAAAGTTACTCCAGCCCCGTCCGGCCGCGCTTCCGGCGCCGCTGAAGCAGATCACTACGATGCCGAGAATGATTGCCACCTTCAGCACCGTGAAGACAAGCTGGAACTCGCCGGCCTTCTTGACGCCAAAGTAGTTCAAAGCAGAAATAAGAATGGCTGCGGCAATAGCCACAAGCTGGCCCCAGGTAACGGCGAAAGGAATGGTGATGGCATTGGAAGGGAAGAAGGAAAAGATCGGGAACGTGCCCAGAATACGGACCAGTCCGATAGCGATTGTGGCCACCGACGCGGGTTTCGCGATGACGAACCAAGTCCAGGCGTAGAGAAAGCCTCCCAACGGACCGTAGGCGTCGCGCACGTAAACATACTCGCCACCCGCCTGCGGCTTCATGGCGCCGAGTTCGGCATAAGTGAGCGCGCCAAAAAACGAAAGCAGCCCGCCCACCAGCCAAGCCAGATACACCAGCCTCGCCGATCCAACGGCCTGCATCATCTCGGCAGGAACCAGAAAAATTCCACTGCCGATGATCGTCCCCACAACGACAGCAGAGGCGTGGCTCACGCCCAGGTCGCGGGCAAGCTCAGGACGCGTCAGTTGGATGGGTGCGGCCATGGTTGGAGTGTGCCAGTATACGTCAGCACTGCAGGCAGTTTTTGGGAAAGACAAGAAGCCTTTAACCGCAAAGGTCGCTAAGGAAATCCGCAAAGAACGCGAAGAAGAACCAGACTGCTGTTCTTTGCGTCCTTCGCGGCCTTCCTTTAGCGACCTTTGCGGTTAAAGGCTCTACTCCGGCGGCTCCCGGTAGTTGTTCACCATGCGCCGAATGCCATCCTTGAGCAAGACGACATGAAAGTTAATCAGCAGCCCGACGGGAATATCCAGCAGCCGCAGATGCGAGAGCAGTTGAGCCTCATCTACCGGATGCAGAGCTTCTTTGCACTTCAGTTCGAGCGCAAGTCTTCCCTCAACAACCAGATCAGCACGGAATCCGCAATCAAGTGTGACGTCCTCGTAAATCAAGGGCACAGCCTTCTGCTTCTCGACACGAAATCCAAGTTTCTCTATTTCGTAACCAAGACAAGCTTCATACGCGGACTCAAGAAGGCCCGGGCCAAGCCTGCGATGAATCTTGATCGCCGCGCCAATGATCTCGGGCGTAAGGTCTCCGGAATGCATCCGAGACTCCTCGAAAGCTCTTCTTAGCATACTTAGCGGCATTTCTTGGCGACCTTTGCGGTTAAAAGCTCTTAAGGATCTTAACCGCAAAGAACGCCGAGAACGTCCGCAAAGCGCGCAAAGAAATCAAACTCATTCCGGATTCGGAACCAGCCAACTTGCTACGTATCCCACAGCGAAGGTCACCATCGTCCCAATCATTACCCACCAGGTCCACGGCACCGCCGTCCATTTCCACAAGTACAATTCCGTGCCGAATCCCACCACCATCCCGACCGTCGCTCCATTCTGATTCGCACGCTTCGTCAACACTCCGAGCAGGAAAACTCCCAGCAGCGCGCCGTAAGCCACGGACGCAATCTGCAACCCGACCTCGATAACCCGTCCCGCCTTGTGCAGAGAGAGCACGGCCAACCCAAATAAGACGAGCGCCCACACGAATGTCGAAAGCCGCGAGAGGCGCATTCGCGTGCGTTCGTCGGCCTGCGGACGGAAGCGCACATAAAAATCCATGATGGAACTTGACGACAACGCATTCAGCGCCGCGCTCAGGTTCGACATGGCCGCGGCCAGAATCGCCGCAATCAGCAGCCCGGAAATCCCATGCGGCATCCGGCTGACAATGAACGTGGGATAGATCCGGTCCGGCTTTCCAAAAGTTGCCGAAGGCACACCGTAGTAAGCCCACAGCATGATCCCAACCATCAGAAACAGGGCAAACTGAAACAGAATGGCTACGCCGCTCGAAAGCAGAGCCGTCACGGACTGCTTCTGGCTTCGCGCCGCCAGCAACCGCTGCACAATAAGTTGGTCGGTACCGTGGCTTGCCGTGGTAAGAAACGCACCACCGATCACGCCCGCCCAGAACGTATAGGGAATCCAGAAGTTTGGAGTGAAGTCGAACACTTGCAGTTTGCCCGCGCCGGCTGCGGCGGCATGGATCGCACTCCATCCTCCGGGCACAAGATGCAGAATCGTCCACAGCCCTACGATCGTTCCTCCGACGTAGATCACGGTTTGTACCACGTCGGTCCAGATCACCGCCGCCAGGCCGCCTTCAAACGTATAGATGAGCGTCAATACAGTGATGATGGCGATCGAGGCGACTTCGCCGGTCCCCAGCGCGATGGCCACCACAATCGACACGGCATAGACGCGGACGCCTTCCGCCGCCGTCCGCGTCAACAGGAACAGTCCGGCGGTCAGTGAGCGCAAGCCGCGCCCAAAGCGGCGTTCGATTAATTCGTAGGCAGTGTAGAGGTCACCGCGAAAATAATGCGGCAGCAGCACGAAGCTGATCACTACGCGACCCACCACGTATCCCATCACCACCTGGAGAAAGGTGAGGTTGGTGTCATAGGCAAGTCCGGGAATGCTGATGATGGTGAGCGTGCTGGTCTCGGCCGCGACAATAGACAGCGCGATCGCCCACCAGGGAATATCGCGTCCTGCGAGAAAATAGTCGCGCAGCGAGCGCTGCCGCTTGCGGAAGCGCAGCCCGAACAAAGTGATCCCGACCAGATATAACGCGATGATCGCGAGATCAAGTTTGTCAAGGCCCATACCATAGTTTGGTCGTTCGGCTTCGCGTCCTTCGCGGCTTTTCTTAGCGAGCTTTGCGTTAGAGGCTTTTCCGCTTCTGGCGAGAAGCATTTAACCGCAAAGGACGCGAAGAACTTCCGCGAAGCTGCGCCAAGAAAAGCCAAACCTCCTACACCACTTTCCGCGCAACCGTTTCCGCCGGATCGTAGGGCTCTGACGAAGAAGCCACGAGCCACAGTGGATCTTTACCGTCGTTGCGCACCGCATGCGAACTGCCCGGCGAAACCAGCACCAGTACCGCGCTGCTGCCATCAAAGCTGCGATGCTGCGCCGCCATGCCCTCGCCTTCGTCCCAGTGCAGCGACCAGGCGGGCCCGGGCAGGATGACAATGACCTCGCGCCGGCGCAAGTGATAGTGATTTCCCCGCACCGCTCCCGGCAGGGTCGAAGCCAGATGAATGTCGGCAATGCGTCCCAGGAAATCAAGCGCTGCGGGCGGAGCGGTAAAGGAACAGCCGCGAACATCGCCGTTATTGCTGAGTTCCGATATCTGAATCTTCATGTCCTGTCCGTCTCCAATTATGGCGGCAATCGAAATCCAATACGAGTGAGTCTTTATGGACCATTTGGGCGAAGGTGTCAGGTGCTAGGTCTCAGGTCTCAGGGTTGCGTCGCACTTCCCCTTTGGAACTGAATATCGGAGAATCGAAGCCCAAGACCGAAGACCTAAGACCTGACCTGAAGAACTGAGAACTGCCATGTGATAGAACTAAACCCGTGGCCTTCTACCTGGGCATTGACGGAGGCGGCAGTAAGACAACCTGCACGGTAGGCGACGAGGTTTCTCGATTGGCCACCGTCACGGCCGGCCCCAGCAATATCACGCGCGTGGGAGAATCCCGCGCCCGCGAATCTCTGCGGAATGCGATTCAAGGGGCGTTCGCGACTGCCAAAATCGATTCGCGGCAGGTGCAGCGCGCCTGTATTGGCGTGGCCGGCGCGGGACGCGAAGAAATTGCCAGCGCCATACGCAGGATCGTGGCCGAGATGATTCCCGGCGAAATCGAAGTCGTGGGCGATATGCAGATCGCGCTCACTGCGGCTTTCGGCGCGGGGCCGGGTGTGATCGTTATCGCGGGAACCGGTTCGATTGCCTACGGCCGCGATGCCCAGGGCAGGATTGCCCGCGCCGGCGGCTGGGGCTTTGCTATTTCTGATGAGGGCTCAGCCCATTGGATCGGCTGTGCCGCGGTCAGCGCTCTGCTGCGCGTGATCGATCAGAGTGAGAATGCTCACGCTGCAGCCGAGTCCTTGCCGCTTTTCGGCGAAATGAAAGCGGCCTGGCGCGTGGGGTCACTCGACGAGTTGGTGCGCGCCGCCCACTCCAGTCCCCACTTCGCGAGGTTGTTTCCTGCAGTCCTGACCGCCGCCCAGGCCGGCGATGCCCTGGCCCAGCGCGTTCTCGCACAGGCCGGCACGGAACTCGCCCAACTGGCCGGGATCGCGGTACGCCGCCTTCTCGGGCTGAATGGTGCGGACGCGCCATCGGTTGCTCTGGGCATAACCGGCGGCGTCTTCCGGCATTCACAAACGGTGCGCGAAGTTTTCTGCCATGAGGTTCGTAAGCTCGATCCGCGCCTGGAGGTGATTCCGCATCTCATCGAGCCGGTCGTGGGCGCCCTGCAAATGGCGCGGGACGGCAGGGCATAAGGGTGAAGTAGGAATTGATCGTCTCTCTTTTTAAAATTCGACGCGAACCATTTTCGATGCGAACGATCGAAGATCAGCGACCCCCGCCAATCTCCAAAATAGCGCCGGTGGTGTAAGAAGCGGCGGAGGAGAGCAGCCACAGCGCTGCTTCGGCTACTTCAAGCGCGGTGCCCGGTCTTTGCATCGGAATGGTCGCCGCCAGCCGATTCAGCCGGTCGGGCACGCCGTTCGCGGCATGCAGCCCGGTCTCGATCAAGCCGGGAGCAACTGCGTTCACGTGGATTCCTTCGGTCGCAACCTCACGCGCCAGTCCAATCGTAAAGCTATCAATGGCGCCCTTGGACGCAGCGTAGTGCACCCACTCCCCAGCGGAGCCAATTCGCGCTGCGCGGGAAGAAATATTCACGATGGCGCCGCCCGTTCCGCCGTGACGGGTTGACATTTTGCGCACCGCCTCGCGCGCGCATAAGATCGCTCCCGTAACGTTCACCGCCATGACTTTCGCGAGAGTGCTTGCACTCACGGATTCCACGCGCGCCAATCCGCCAGTGATGGCGGCATTATTGACCAGAGCCTTGACCGGCCCCAGTTCGCGCTCGGCGGCTTCAAAGAGCCGAACTACATCTTCCTCGCAGGCAACGTCAGCTTGAATTGCGCAGGAGCGTCCGCCGCCGGCAACAATTTGTTCCGCGACGGCCGCGGCTTCGGCCGCACCAGCTGCAAAATTCACCGCCACGGAGAATCCGCTCGCACCCGCGAGTTTTGCGATCGCCGCGCCAATCCCACGGTATCTGATTATGTGGGACACATCCCAAAGTTGCGCCAGTGGTTCGTGCACCACGAAGAACCAGACTGTGGGATCGCTATGGACGCACTATCAGGACATGACGACCGCGAGCACTCCAATCGCGATCTCGGGAAATGTCGTTCCGGTTGGAATTAAGCCCGTTGTGCTCAACTAGCGAAGGTGCCTTCGCGTAGGTCTTAGGCCTTAGGTCTTCGGGACTTGCCTAACACCTAACACTTGAGACCCGAGATCTTCCTCCAAGGCTGCCTGCTCCTTCGAAGTAGTAATTAGCTCCGTCCCCGTATGCAATTCCGTGCATGCCAAGAGTGACGTCAGTAACCCCACTCCATTCCTAAGGTAATCATTCTAAATGACTTAGTGGCACATAGGAGCCATTCCCCGTGGTCCGCCGCTTGCGTTAGTACTAGTACGGGTGACCAATGGTGGCATTCACTGACGTCATGCGGAAGAACCGGCTTATCGCGATTCTGCAACCCCGGACGGCAATTCTTCTGGGCTTTCTTGGGTTGTGCCGGCCGGCGCTGTCACAGGAAGTATCGGTTGCGCTGCTTCAACCCGCCGTGATGCAACCTGCCGCGGTAGCATCAAGTTCGCCGGTAATGCCGGTGCTGGCCGTCCAACCGGTGACGCTGCCTGAGGCGCCCAGCCATCGCTTCTGGGATCGTGAGAATAGCTTCCTGTTTGCAACCAGCGCCGCCTTCAATACCGCCGACTTCGTCATAACGCGGGACAACCTGAGCCATGGCGGCCGGGAACTGAACCCGCTGACTCGTGTATTCAGCGGCAGCACCGCGGGGCTTGCCGTGAACTTCGCCGGTGAGACGGCGGGTGTGGTCGCGCTCAGCTACTTCTTCCATCAGACTGGACATCACAAACTGGAGCGCGCCGTCTCCATGGTGAACATCAGTTCCTCGGCGGCAGCCGTGACCTTTGATCTGGCCCATCGATAATATTGCGAATGTCTAGTGGGCACACCACGAAAGTAACCTACCCAACAACCCGGCTCCGGGAGATGATGAGGCTTCGGGCGCTAGGACCGGAAGTAACCATCATGCCGCAGAAAATCATGGATGTTCTTATGCTCGGGCGTTGCTCCCACGAGTTCTCCTGGCCGCGGCGCGGCGCTGACGGCGACTACTACCAGGTTTGCCTGTTGTGCGCTGCAGAGTACAAATATGACTGGACGACCATGCGCCGCACCAAGCGTCTGGAGCATGCCAGGCCCGACACCGCAGTCCGGCGCAGCCACACGCGCGAGAAGCGTCCGTCCTGGACCCCGCGTGCCCGCCGCCTGACACTGGATGTGGAGCTGCGTTACCGCGTCAACAGCACGAGTGCGTGGTACGAGGGCAAAGTCGAAAACATCAGCCAGACCGGTCTGCTGTTTCACGGGCCCCAGCAGTTGCCGGTGAATGCCTTGATCGAGTTGGTGTTTGAGATGCCCGAAGAAATATCCGGGCAGAAGAACCGCAACGTGCTCTGCCAGGGTCGCGTGATTCGCTCCGCAGACAAGCAAGGCAAAGAAGCGCGTGATCGCGGCAAAGATAAAGATAAAGATAAAGACAAAGATACGGAAAGCGGCGACAGCCAACTGGCCGCCTCCATCGTCGACTACAAGTTCATCCGCTAGAACATCTGGGGCGCAACTTCGCGTCATCGTACACTCTGTGTGTACGATGATCCTCCATGCCTCCCATCACGGCGTTGCTGCACACCACGAATGATGCTTTACGCCTGGGGCGCTCGCTGGAAACGCTACTGCCCTGCGCCGAAATCATTATCGTGGACCATCACTCCGCCGACACCACCCGCCGCATCGCGCGCGCCTACGGAGCCCGCATTGTCACGGCAGACAGCCAGGCCACTGCGCATCACTATCTCAATCTCGCGAGCCACGATTGGATTTTCTGTATAGAACCAGCGGAGTCCATCACCGAAGCGCTGCAGGCAAGTCTATTCGAATGGAGCGCGCTGCCGAGCCAGAGTGTTCTGGACAGCGGCACTGGCGGCCTCGCCTTTTCTGTCTTCGTGCGGGAGCAGGCCGGCGAACGCTGGTTGCACTCTCCCCAGCCGGAAACTCGCCTCATCCCGCGTGGCTGGCCTCGATGGCAAGGCCGTCTCCCCGCCCATGAACCCTCTGCCTTGGCGCTGGAAGGAGAGTTGTTGCGCTTTGCGTTGCCTTGAGAAGGAAGCCCTCACCTTATCCGCCACATCCCTTCGTAATTGTGATCACTGTCAGCAACTCTGGCATCGTCCCGACCGCTGGAAGCCGGCAGCCGGTCGCCCCCATTGTCCGGTCGGACAGTGACTTCAGTACCTTAGTCCTCCCTGGCCACATCGCCTTATAATCCACTCAAGGATCGGCAATATCTGCGTTCTAGGGAAGATGTGCGCGTCGAAACCGATCGCACTTCCCGAAGAACGCCCAAAAACGCAGTGGACCCGTTTCATGCATTCGCGAGTTTTCTTCTCGGGCTGGCCTTCGGCAGCTTTCTGAACGTGTGTATCTACCGCCTGCCCTTGGACTTGTCAGTGGTGACGCCAGGTTCGGCCTGCCCACGCTGCAAGCGCCCGATCGCCTTCTATGACAACATGCCGGTCGTCAGTTGGCTGCTCCTTCGCGGCCGCTGCCGCCACTGCAAAGCCAAAATTTCAGCGCGCTATCTCTTTGTCGAACTGCTCACCGCCACTCTCTTTCTCGGTTGCTACGCTTATTCCGGACTTACTCCGACTACATTGAAATACTGCGTCTTCGGATTTCTCCTGCTCGGTCTCATCTTCACCGACGCCGAAACCAAGCTCCTGCCCGATAAGCTGACGCTCCCCGGCCTCGCTCTGGGTCTGCTGTTCAGCTTACTGGTTCCGGTGCGAGACATGGCCTCGCAATTTGTGCCAGGAGTCGTGAACCTTCCCTTCAGCGCCGATATTGCCGCTCGCCTGCTTTCCCTCGTCGATTCCCTGCTGGGCGCAGCCTTGGGCGCTTCGTTCATTTACGGCGCGGGAGCAGTCTACCTGCGCTGGCGGGGAGCCGAAGGCATGGGCTTTGGAGATGTGAAACTGATGGCGATGGTGGGCGCATTTCTCGGCATGAAGCTCACCATTTTCACCATCTTTGCCGCGTCGCTTGCGGGATCTGTGTTTGGCCTGACTACCGTCCTGGTGGTGTGGATCAAGCGCACGCATCGTTTCCAGCGCCGCATGGCAAACCTGCAGGCCGCGCGGAGCCGCGGATGGCAATCCGCGCAAATGGTTTACCGGCATTACCAAATGCCTTTCGGTGTTTTCCTGGGTAGCATGGCTCTGCTGGCGCTCTTCGTGGGCAACCAGTTCTTGCGCTGGTACGGGAGGTTCTGGTGGTAAAGCTGCTCGCCAATCCGCTGGCCTTGCGTGCCCTGCTGGTGCTATTCGCGGCGGGCAGCGGCTTTGTCTTTGCCGTCTGGCTGGTGCGCCGCTTGCGGCGGAACATCAACGCCGAATTCGATCTCGACTCCGCAGCGTCACCCAAGCTGGAGGCTTTGCCTCTCCATCTCTACAACACTGTTATCCAGCAGCTCAAGCAGCAGAAGCATGAACTGCAGGTGCAAACGCTGGCTGAGCAACGGCGCGCCCGCACCACAGAGAATTTCAGTCAAGCTGTGCTCTCCAACCTTTCCTCCGGCGTGCTGGTCTTCGGCGTAAACGGACTAGTAAGGCAGGCCAATCCCGCCGCCAAACAGATCCTCGGTTTCAGTTCTCCCTCGGGCATGAGCGCGGAGGATATTTTTCGCGGCGCATCAATTTGTTCGCCCTACTCTTCCTCCGCCTACCCCGATAGACTCGGAGACACCCCCGGCCGTCTCACCGAAGAAGTCAACGCGGTGCTGCGTGAGGGCAGCCAGTGCCGGCAACTTGAAGCCGACTACACCACTCCCACCGGCCGGAAGCTGCGAATCGCGGTCACGGTGTCGCCCGTGCCCACGGTGGATGGCAGCCTGCTGGGAGCCGCTTGCCTGATCAGCGACCGCAGCGAATTTGAACGCATTCGCCACCAGCAACAGTTGCATGGCGAGATTTCCGCCGAGATGGCGCTGGAGCTGCGCACCTCTCTGGCCACGATCGCCGGATATGCCCAGCAGTTGGCGCGAAATCGCGACCCTGAATTGGCGCCCGAGTTGGCCGCCGACATCGCCAGCGAGGCGGCTCGTCTCGACCGCCACATCGGAGGCTTCCTGATAGCGAAGGGCGCTGCCGCAGGCAACAAGACTTGAAGGTCGCTTTTAAGGAAATCAGGTTAAGGAACAGGTTGAGGAATCAGGTTCAGGAGTCAGGTTAAGGACTTAGGCCAAAGGTCGAGCCGCAAGGCAAATGCATTAGAGGATAAAAACTTATGAAGCGCATCGAATACATCGGGTTGGGATTCGTACTCGCGTTGTCCACAGTCGTACTGAGTTCTCCGGCGACAGCGCAATCCACATCATCGGCGCCGGATCACTCGTCCCTCGGAGACTACGCGCGCAAGGTCCGCAAGGATTCGGACGCCACCAAGCCCAAGCCCAAGGTCTTTGACAACGACAACATTCCCATGAACGACAAGCTCTCCATCGTGGGACCGGCGCCTGCGAGCACCACTGCCGAGGCCAGCGACAAGTCTGCCGCCGACGGCAAAGAAGCATCCGCCAAACCTGCCGCTTCCGCCGACGACGAACTGGCTAAGAGAAAAGCGGTATGGAAAGGCTGGCAGGACAAGCTAACTGGGCAAAAAGGTTCCATCGACCTCGCCAGCCGCGAACTCGACGTGCTGACCCGCGAATACCAACTTCGCGCCGCCGTCGTTTACGCCGACGTGGGCAACCGCATGCGCAACTCTGCCCAGTGGGACAAGGAAGACACGGACTACAAGCAAAAGATCGCCGACAAGCAGAAAGCCGTCGCAGAAGCCAAGCAGAAACTCGACGACATGAAGGAAGAAGCCCGCAAGGCCGGAGTTCCATCTGCCATGATCGACTAGCGAGCAGGGGTGGAGCAGGCCAGGCCTTCTCGCAATTTTGTCGTTCCGAGCGTAGCCGGACCCTGAGCGAAGTCGAAAGGGGGACGGCGGAGTCGAGAGTCTGCCCTGAGTGGCCATGGGCCTTCGGCCCACCAAAAGAAATGAAACTCGCTGCTTCGCATCCTATTGAAAATAATGGATGTGCAAGTGGAGTTTCGACAGAGCGCAGCCGAAGGGAACCTGCTGTTTGCCTGCACCATCGCTGCTGAATTTCTCAGGCGCCCTCTAAAGCCCCTGAGTTCTACCCTCCCGCATCCGGACCAGTTGCTTCAGGTGATGCCGCCCATGCACCAGATGCAACTTCCTCCACTGCGCTGCGCTTAACGGACCCAGAATCGGATGGTCGAGCACGCGCACGCGGCCTCCAAAGCGCGTTTCACACTGCGCAATAATCGCATCCATCGCCACCATTTTCGCTCCGATCTCGTTTCGCACCTTCTCCACCGGCAACCCTTTCGGCTCCGCCACTGCAGGCGCTTTGCGTCCCGGGGGCATGTAGCCGAATCCCACGACCACCAACGTCTGCACACGATGCTTCACAGAGAGCCGCGTCGCCAGCGGCTTGCCCGCTTTCATCAATCTCTCAAATCCGTTGATCGTGCCCACATAGCTCTGGTACAAATGCTCTAACACCTCCGCCGCACACCACTTGCCCGGCGGATGCCAGCTCAGTTGCTCGCTGGACATGCCTTCCACCGCCGACTCCAGAGCTTCTTTCAACTCTTCCAGACGGGATTTCATTGGCACTGCTCTCGCATTTCCACGCGCTTCAGGTAGAATGTTGCGCGTCCATTGAATCATCCCTGTTATAGCAGAAAGGTCGCCATGAAGATGCGGGACTTTGTGCAACCGATGGCCATCGCGGCCGCTCTGGTGCTGCTCGCGCTGCTTGCGGGTTGCGAGTCCAACACTCCCAAGCCGCCTCAGGCCAAGCCGGCACCCAAGCCGCCGGAGTTGGTTACGGGACGCGCCGCCTTTCAGAAAACATTTATCGCCGCCCGCAATTACGCCCCGGACGTGAAGCCCTTCCGCATCGAATCCACGGCTTCGCCCGACAGCAATGGCCGGGATGGCAAGTCGGCAATCTGGCGCGCCAGCTTCGCCTCCGTTATACAACATGGCGTGAAACCCTTTTTCTGGTCCGGCAGCAACGCCCCTGACGCACCCGCTCGCGGCGTCTCCCCCGGCAACGAAGACGCCTATAACCCCAGCAACGCGTCCACTCAGACTTTTGACCCGGCTTTTCTCAAGATAGATTCCGACCAGGCTTTCACCGAGGCTCAGAAACATGGGGGCGACAAAGTTCTGGAAAAAGATCCCACCACTCCCGTGATTTATATCTGCGAATGGAACCACAACACCAACGAACTGACCTGGCACGTGATCTACGGCGGGTCTCGCGAGACCGCCAAGCTGACGGTTGCGGTCAACGCCTCGACCGGCGGGTTTATCCGGGTGGAGAAGTAGGATTGGGCTCGCTCGTTGCCGGAATGGTTTCTAAAAGAGAGGCAAACCGCGGTGGAACTTATTTTCGCTGTTCCGCCTGCTTCATCTGGTCCTGGATGGAGGCAAAGAAGCGGCACAGGGCGCTGGCCGAGGCAATGGCCCGCTGCAGCGTCTGGGGTTCCCCAAAGGAAACTATATCTGCGACGGAATACTGGAGACGGAGGCGGTCTGCGGCGCATTGCGCGCTCAGCAGTTCCACCTTCGCGGCGCGGAGGTCGGAAATCAGGCGGCCGACTCCCGCTGGCTTGCTCGACTCATCGTTCAACATCTACAACTCCTCAATTCGAATGGATTATCCGCGTGCGTCTGCCGCAGCCTTTAATTGGGGAAGGGGGTAAAGCAATAACCCTGGCGGCTTCCGGCTGAGACACAGCCTGCGAGAGGGGACCAGAGCCTTCGTGTGTACTTAGTGTCCTTCGTGGTTAATCCCGTTTGTTCTGTGATTGAGGCGATACGGAGGGCCGTTGCCCAGGCAAGCTGATCCCGAACTCGAACAGCGCATTCTTGATGCCGCCTGCCGGCTGTGGTCCCGGGGCGGCGAAGCAGCCCTCACCATGCGCGGTGTCGCCAAGGCGGCCGGCACCACCACTCCCACTCTCTACGAGCGCTACCACGACCGCGACGATATTCTCCGCGCCGTCCGCATCCAGACTCGCGTCGAACTCTTCGCCGTCCTCGGCCACACCCGGTCCATCACGCAAGCCTGCGAACGCTATCTCGAGTTTGCCCTCGAGCATCCCCACGCCTACGAGATGCTGTTCGACGGATTCGCCCAGCCTCCATCCCTGTACGAACCGTGGCCCTCCTTCAATCTCATGCGCCTGCGCCTGGCGCAGCGCCTGGGCGGGACTCCCCGCAGACACACGCGCCTTATGCTCTCCGTATGGTCCCTGATCCATGGCACGGCCATGCTGATGATCCGGGGAGGGGTTGCCGGTCCACTGCGCGCGCAAATGATTCATTCCTGTCTGGATTCGGTCGAAACCATCATTGCAGAGGCCGCCCGCTCGAAGGGCAAAACACATTCCGGACCGAAGTGGCCCGCGAGCTTGATCCTCGGAGAAGCCGCCCACAGCCAGGTGAGCAATGGTGACACTGACGCTGGCCCTGACACTAAATCCAGGACAAAAGGCCAGACAAAAAAGGTCTTAGGTGTTAGGTCTTAGGGTTATGCCTAAGACCTACCACCTAAGACCTTCTACGGCGCTGGCTTCGCTCCCGCATCCCCCTTCAGCCGGTCAATCGCCTTCTGCGCTTCCGCGGCCTGCGGGCCGTGCGGCAGGATTTTCAAGTAGCTCTCATACTCAGCCCGGGCATCGTCCAGTATGCCCAGCTTCTCCAGGCATACCGCCAAACGGATCGTGGCAATCGCATCGTTGTCTTTGTAGCGCAACGCTTCCCGGTAGCGGTCCTCGGCGGCGCGATAATTCTTGCGCTTGAAATAAAAATCTCCTACCTCCACGCTTTTCGCCGCCTTGTGCGGATCCCAGCTATGCAATTCGGTGATCCCTCCACTCAAGCCAGCCTCCGCTTCAGCCACGGCTGCCGAGCTCTGTGGATGAACTTTGGCATCGTTCGCCGGAGGGCTCAAATCTATCTGAGTATCTTTGCTGGAGCTTTCTCCCACGCCGGGATTCAACTCGTCCACCCGCACGCGATCCGACCGCGGCGGCTCCAGGTTGGGAGATCGCTTCTTCGCTGCATCATTCTTGGCTGGATCGTTCTTAGCGGAATCGTTCGCTGCGGCGGGTTTCGCAGCGGGATCATCCTCCGGAAAAGTCGTGTCACGACTCAATCCGGAAGCGTCCTTCTCGAGAAGAAGATGGCGGAGTTTGCGCAGGCTGCTGTTGAGCCCAAACCACAGCACTCAACCCCAACAGCAAACCTAACCACAGCCAAGGTCGCATAAGTCTATTTTACAGTAGCGCCTTTAACGGTAGCGCCGCTGCTGGCTGACTGGTCCCGTCTCCGTTTCCGGAGATACTCGTGTGGGGACGGCCGCCTCGGCTGTCTCGAGAAACGAAACTACATCTTCCAGGCTCGCAAACTGAGACGCTACCGGCTCGAGTCGGCTGCTGCAAAAAATACAGGCCGCTCAGGGGGAGGTATTGAGCGGCCTGTTTGGCGAATCCTCCGGAGAGGAGGCGAAAGCTATTCGTCCGATTACATCGACGAAGGATTATTCTGACCCGTTGTCGCGGGCGCTGTTGGCGCGGTCGTGTCGCCCACGGTGTTGGTCATCAGGCGGACATCCACGCGGCGGTTGCCGGCACGCCCTTCTTTAGTCTTGTTCGACTCGACTGGCTTGTCCTTGCCCAGGCCGATCACGTAAATCTTGTGTGCCGGAACATTGTACTTCGAAGCCAGATACTGGATCACGGAGTCCGCTCTTCGCTGGCTCAAACCATAGTTGTAATCGGCCGATCCCACGGAATCCGTGCTGCCTTCGAGCGCAATGATATAGCCCTTGGTGCTGGAAATAGTTCCCGCCAACTGGTCAAGCGCCTCTTTAGCCTTCGGCGTCAGATTGTCTTTATTGAAGCCAAACTTCACCGACGTCTCGGCGACCGGACGATAGTTGTCCAGGTTAGCCACCGTATCGGTCAGCACGCCAACGCGGTTGTTGGCCGCATCTGCCATCTGTTGCGCCGATGTAGCGGACTGCTCGGCCGCTTGTGCTTTCTGTTCCACATCGGCCGTCTTGACATTCACCGCCTGGATGCCAGCCTGCGCCCGGGCATCGACATCCTTGATGTCCTTGCTGTTCTTGGCTGTCAGGTCGTCCAGTTCGTTGGTCTTGTTAATCAGCGGAGTGGTCTGTTGCTTCACGTAATTCTTGCTGGTGCAGGCAACGCTGGCCGCCATGCTCACTGCGAGGAAAATCGTTAACGAAGTGCGGTTCATAATTAGGGAGGCTCCTTGTTCTCTTTCTCACCGGGATCGGGTGCTCACGCGTCGCGGAAGTCCTTGGGTTGCAGGCCCTGAGGTTGCAGGCCCTGGGAAGCGCTCATGCAAACCACTTCCCGCTTCTTGCATTTGCACGGGACGTGCCAGTTTTCACCTCGCGCAGCGCCAGACATAAGTATATACGTTTTCAACCAGTTGCGAACCAACACTTAGCGCGGTCCCGTGACTCATGTGGTCCGGGGCAATGCAAACCCCACATGGGCAATGGAAATTTTATACGGTAAGGCTCAGATGGATCCGCCACCCAGTTAGCTCGAAGAACCCCTTGCGTGACGAGGTAATCGGGAACCCAGTCCGCCGAGAGGTCCTCCTTACAGCCAGGCTACAAGCTCATCTGAAAGACGGATTGTCAATGTGAGACTCATCTGTAAGGGTTGTAACACACGTCCCCCAGTCGCTTCTTCGCGTTCTTCGCGGCTTTTCTTTGCGGCCTTGGCGGTTAAGAGCTTATGCCTGTCAGCCAGCGTGTAAGCAAACCCGCGAAAGAACGTAAAATAGAAGTCTGCTCCTAAAGTGGATCTCCTGGCTAAAATCCGCACCATCCCCACCGAGCCCGGCGTGTATCTCTACAAAAACGCCGAAGGCGAAGTCATCTATGTGGGCAAGGCCAAGAACCTGCGCAGCCGCGTCGCCAGCTATTTCCACGAAGGCC
>CAWEDF010000029.1:0-99081 GCA_963807655.1 uncultured Acidobacteriaceae bacterium
GCATACCCGAGCAGCCCGAGGTAGAGCACGCCGAAGGCGACCGGAACCCACCGTTCGAGGTGCGTTAGCGGGATGTACTTGTCCTCGACTGGCTTGTCCTTCTTTTTCCTGTTGTGCCCGCAGACGAACCACTCGTGGCGAAACAGCGCGACCGGAAGCTGCTCTTCAAGCTCGTGGATCACCTCGAACTTCGCCGTGTTCAAGTCCTTGTAAGAGTCCACCAAAGACCACCAGATGAAACACACGATCAGTCCTGTGACCGGGATCAGCGCGTTCCAGCGGCTATGTTGGAACGTAGAAAGCAAGACCACGAACAGCGTGACGAGGCTGGAGTTCAGCGTTAGCAGATAGTTGTTGGCGTCTTGACGCTTGTCGCTGGTGTGCTGCGAGGTTTCAACGAACAGCTTGTACTGCTCCAGCAGGTGGTCTTGGTATTTGTCGCCGTATTCCTCCGGCGTCCGGCTTTGTAGCTTGCTCGACGGCGAGGGCAAGTCAGCGTGCTCCCCCGACCAGCAGCTTCAGATTCTTCCAAGTCCAATCGTAAATCTTGTCGGTCGGCAAGGCGGAGGTCGGCGCGTAGCACGTCTTATCGCCATATCCCCGGAGCAGGAAGTAGGGCTTGTTTTCCTCGCGAGCAATCTTAAGCTCGGTCGCCACTCCCGTCGCCCAGTTCGTGTGCTCGCCGCAGATGACGATCACGAGGTCAACCTGCCTGATCCGGGTGCGGACTTTCTTCTCCCAGTCGCGCTCTGCGAACGGCTCCTTGACCGACCAGTCGGCTATGTCGAAGTCCGTGTCCGGGTGTTTAGATTGTCCGACCAACGCCGTGCGGAGAAACTCATCGTGGTCGTAGTCAAACGCTATGAACGCTCTGGGATTCGCCATAGGCCGCTTTATACCTCAAAAGTTACGTTACACCAAGCGAGATACCCGGCGACTCGGCGAGCGGCTGACTTCCTGTTAGAATCCGGGGCAAATGACAGTTCCGACGCCCGAGCCGGGCACGATCAAGACCGTCATCGAGACGCTGCTTAAGCCGTTCACGCTGATCCTGAATCCGATAGCGGAGCGCATCGGCAACTGGCTGAAGCGCAAGCCCAAGCTCCACGTCTACGCTCAACCTCAACTCAGCGCGTGGTGCTATGCGTGGGAGGGGTTCGGCGAGAACGCCAAGCCGATGATGCAAGTGCGGTTCACGGCTGACATCACCAACGACGGCAACGAGGGCGTGCTCGTCTTGGACGGTTATCTCGAAGGCACAAAGCCTGGGATTCCCGTTCCGCGAGCGCATCGAGGTTCCGCCGCACACTACGGTCATGGACGAGCTTATCGCTGTGTTCGTTCGACCAGTGATCGGAGCAAGCGGGAAGGACTTTGCTGGCAGGGTTATCAGTTCAAGCGCGAGCATCCCACCGACAAGATCACATTCAAATGGGTGGGAACGACAGAGCCGCCGAAACCACCGACCCCCTCTGGCTCCTAAGCAACTGTACGCCCAGGAGCCACCCGCTAAACTGGTCACAAAGCCCTCCACCGCCTCGGAAACGCCCCAGCCGCCTCAAACCCCTCCGGGCAGCAAAATCGCTGTGGAATCGGCTTTCTGAGGGTCACCCAAGGCAGACCGTCCGTGGGAAAATGAATCCCCAGATGGACGCCGCTATCCCAGAGCGCAAACCCGCGACCGAGGAAATCTCGGGGCTGATCGAGCGCGTCACCTTCCATAACGACGAGAGCGGCTTCTGTGTCCTCCGGGTAAAAATCACAGGGCAGAGAGAAGAGATGACGGTCGTGGGATCGTCTGCCGTCGGTGACCGCTGGGGAATGGCTGGCGGCCGAAGGCTGGTGGGTCAGAGACAAGGAGCACGGGCTGCAATTCAAAGCCACGATCATGAAGACCGTGCCGCCGACCACAGCCGAGGGGATCGAGCGGTACCTCGGCAGCGGCTTCGTGAAGGGGATCGGTCCGATCCTCGCGAAGAAACTGGTCGGGCGGTTCGGAGCCGAGGTTCTTGTCGTCATCGAGAAGCCGCCCGCCGAACTGCAATCGGTAGATGGGATCGGTCCCAAGCGCCGGGAGCGGATCGACCACGCATGGCAGGAGGCGAAGCAAATCCGCGAGATCATGCTGTTCCTGCACAGCCACGGCGTGAGCACCAGCCGGGCGGTGCGAATCTTCAAGGCCTACGGCGAGCAGGCAATTGAGAAGGTGCGCGAGCAATCCGTACACGCTGGCGAAAGACATCTACGGGATCGGCTTCGCGACCGCCGACCAGATCGCGCAAAAGGTTGGGATTCCGGAGGACTCGATCAACCGGGCCAAGGCGGGCATCGACCACGTCCTGCTGGAGGCGACCTCGGACGGCCACTGCGCCCTCCCCTTGGCAAAGCTGAAGCTCGCGGCGGTGAAGCTACTGGAAGTGCCGGAAGCCACAGTCGAGCAGGCGCTTTCGCAGATGCTCACGAGCGGCTCGTCTGTTGCTGGAGGAGATAGACGGCGAATCCCTGATTTTCATGCCGCATCTCAGGAGAGCAGAGCAAGGCATCGCCGCAAAGATCAAGGTGCTGGCAGGAATGACGACAGTCTATCCCCGGATCGATTTCGAGAAGGCTGTCGCATGGTGCGAGAAGCGAACGGGCAAGACACTCGCCCCCAGCCAGCACGAGGCGCTGAAAACAGTTCTCGCCAATCGGGTCGTGATCATCACCGGGGGGCCGGGCGTGGGCAAGACGACGCTTGTGAACTCGATCCTGATGATCCTGCGAGCCAAGGGTGTGAAGTGCCTGCTGTGCGCTCCGACCGGACGGGCGGCAAAGCGGCTCGCAGACACCACGGGGTTGGAAGCCAAGACGATCCACCGCTTGCTGGAGGTTGACCCCAGAACGGGGCGTTTCAACAGGGACGAGTCGAACCCGCTCGCCTGCGGCCTTCTGGTCGTGGACGAGACCTCGATGGTGGACGTGCTGCTGATGCACTCCCTCGTTCGTGCTCTTCCGAACCGCGCCGGGCTGATTCTGGTCGGCGACGTGGACCAGCTTCCGTCCGTTGGGCCGGGCACGGTGCTGCAGGACTTGATCGAGAGCGGCGTCGTTCCGGTCGTGCGCCTCACCGAGGTGTTCCGGCAGGCGGCGGGCAGCCAGATCATCACAAACGCGCACCGGATTCGCCGGGGGCAGATGCCGGAGATGCGCGGGGCAGACCCGAGTTCTGACTTCCATTTCATCGAACGGGATGAGCCAGAGAAGATCGCGGCAACGCTGGTCAAGCTGGTGCAGGAACGGATTCCAGAACGATTCGGTCTAGATCCGATCCGCGACATTCAGGTTCTATGCCCGATGAACCGGGGATCACTCGGCGTGCGCGAACTGAACACGGCCCTACAGCGGGTTTTGAATCCGATTCGCAGTGGCGAGCCTAGCGTCGAGCGGTTCGGCTGGCGGTTCCAGATGAGGGACAAGGTCATCCAGACCGAGAACGACTACGACAAGGAGGTCTTCAACGGGGACATCGGAATCGTTGAGCGGATCGATCCAGTTGAGCATGAGGTCACGGTCCGCTTCGACGATCGGCTGGTGAAGTACGACTTTGGCGAGTTGGACGAGATCGCGTTAGCCTACGCGATCACGATACACAAGTCGCAGGGATCGGAGTTCCCGGCGGTTGTGATCCCGCTGGCCACGCAGCACTACATGCTGCTGCAACGTAACCTGATCTATACGGGGATCACGCGGGGCAAGCGGCTGCTCGTGCTGATCGGGCAGAAAAAGGCGTTGGCCATCGCGGTCCGCAACGACCGCCCGCAAAAGCGATATTCGGGGCTTCTGTCCAGCCTGCGCGGCAACGGCAACAAAGAGGTTGAATCGTAGAGCAACGACGCTGGAGCGTTCTGGAAATCGGATGACCATGTTTCGCCCAGCCCGAGCCACTGACCGACGCCGAACTCGACCGCCTCGGCGACTTCCTCAAAAGCTGCAAGAGCGGCAAAGCGATGAATGTCGAGGAACTGGACGGGTTCTTCGCCGCCCTGATCGCAGGCCCCGAAACCGTGATGCCGAGCGAATACTACCCGGAGGTCTTCGGCGGCGAGATGTCGGACGCCTGCGAGTTCGCCAGTCTCGAGGAAGCGAACGAAATCTTGGGACTGATGATGCGGCACTGGAACACCATCGCTGGGACGCTGTTCAAGGGTGAAATCTACGTGCCGCTCCTGTTGGAGGACGAGAACGGCATGGCGCACGGCAACGACTGGGCTCGCGGTTTCATGCGGGGCATGCACATGCGCCACGATGGCTGGGCTGAGCTTGTCAACGACGAGGAGCACGGCGGATGCTTGATCCCGATGATGATGCTCTACCACGAGCACGACGAAGACCCAGAGATGCGTCCCAAGCCGATCAGCCCAGAGACAGCGCGAGAGGACATCATCGTGCACATGGCGGCTGGGCTCGTGGGAGCGTATCGGTATTTCCGGGAGCACCGACAGGCCGACGCGGGCAGTGCCGATTGCGCCTGAGCCTCGGCGCAGCACGTCCAAGATCGGGCGGAATGATCTCTGTCCGTGCGGTTCGGGGAAGAAATACAAGAAGTGCTGCGGCGGGGCAACGGTGAACTGAATCGCCCTTTTCTTCCGAATCATCACCGATGCTCCGTTCTTGATAGAATCCCCGGCGAGGGAGTCGGCGCGCCGGTTCGGCAATGGGGAAGTTCTCACCAACAAAGCTACAAGGCGACTGCGAGGAGGTCGCCAACCCGTCCACCGCATACGGTCGGCGGCGGCGTAACTGGATCGACGCGCACGGTGCCGTCGCTGCCGGTCAGGTTGTCGATGCCTCGTGCGGCAACAAGCGCTGCATCGCACTGCGGGACGCCTACGTCCGTCCACGCGTCGAGCAACCGGGCAGGTACCGCAAGATCGCGGACCGCGTTCACAGGCTAAAGGTCGGTGAGCACTTCGACGTTCCGGGCGTCGGCACGGACGAGCGCAGCCGCAACCGATTCCGCTCCGGCTTGTACGCGGCTGCTCGGCTGGACAGGGTCTCGGTGCGCGGCCAGCCAGACGGGAGCGTGCGCGTCACGAGGGTCGGGGAATGGTCTAGCGTGCGAGTCTAACCGCTCGCGTGAACTCGGGATTCTGGAAGATCTTTGGAACAGCAAGGATGACGGAAAGCGACGGGTTCGTTACGGCTTAGCGCAGCCTGTGCAATGAGTTAGCTCCTACCTTTTCAAAAGGTAGTTTTAGGTATACTACAGCTTATGCTGGCTTAAGAGGGCTAACGTCAAGGCCAGCGTAAATTATTGGAAACACTGAATAGCCTGCATTTTAGAGGGCTTGGCAGGACCAGCGGTTATTGTTCGAATCCTCCCGCCCCAGCCAAGCTTCGCACAGGCGTCAGGATTTCTCGGTGGGGAAGCCGGCTTCGACCCAGGCGCGCCAGCCGCCGTCCATCGAAATCACATTGGTATAGCCCATCTTTTGCAGGCTGTCGCCGGCCAGGGCCGAGCGGTAGCCGCCGCCGCAGTAGAGAACCAGCGCATCGTCCTTATCGGGAAAAAACCGCTCGACATCGCGTTCGATCACGCCTTTGCCCAGATGCGTGGCGCCCGGCAGATGCCCTTGGGCCCATTCGCGAGTCCTCGCGCACATCGACCAGGACCAGCTTCTCGCGCGCGTCCAGGCGGCGCTTGATCTCGCGGAAATCGGCCTCGCGCACGCGGGATTTGGCGTCCTTCACAAGCTTCAAAAAGCCGGGGGTGTGTTCCATGGTGCGGCTCCTTCTGGCTTCAAGCAAGCTCAGACTAACACAAGGCTCGGCGCGAGGCGCGATCATCGGGCTCAGGCACTCGAGCCGATCGCTAATGCATGTCGCGCCAGTTCGGGCCGGCCTTCATTTCGACGACCAGGGGAACGAGTAGTTTGTGAGCCTGCTCCATGGCCGGGCGAACCAGGGCGCGGAGGCGATCGAGTTCCTCGGGCGGCGCTTCGAAGAGGAGCTCGTCGTGGACTTGCAGGATCATGCGGGCGCGGAAGGATTGCGCCGCCAGCTCGCGCTGGATGTGGATCATGGCGAGCTTGATGAGGTCGGCGGCGGTGCCTTGCAGCGGCGTATTGAGCGCGGTGCGTTCGGCGAGATTGCGCAGGTTGACTTGCGGGCGAGACGATCTCCGGGATCGGGCGGCGGCGGCCGAACAGCGTGCGCGTGAAACCTTCGCGGCGCGCTTGGTCGAGCGAGCGATCGAGATATTCCTTCACGCCGCGATAGCGCTGGAAGTAGGCGGCGATGAACTTGGCCGCTTCGCGCTGCTCGATGCCGAGCTGTTGCGCCAGGCCGAACGGCGACAGGCCGTAGATGATGCCGAAGTTGATGACCTTGGCGACGCGGCGGTGCTCGGGCGTTTGCGCCATCGGGCCGACGCCGAAGACTTCCTGGGCGGTGCGCGCGTGGATGTCCTGGCCGGTGCGGAAGGCTTCGATCAGCACCGGGTCCTCGGAGAAATGCGCCAGGATGCGCAGCTCGATCTGCGAGTAATCGGCGGAGAGCAGCGTCCAGCCGGGGTCGGCGACGAAGGCGGCGCGAATCTCGCGGCCGAGCTCGCTGCGCACGGGGATGTTCTGGAGGTTGGGGTCGGAGGAGCTGAGGCGGCCGGTGGCGGCGACGGTCTGGCTGAGGCGCGTGTGCAGGCGGCCGGTGGCGGGCTCGATCAATTTGGGGAGCGCGTCGACGTAGGTGGACTTGAGCTTGGTTAGCTCGCGGTACTCGATCACTTTGCGCGGGAGTTCGTGCAGGAGCGCGAGTTCGGAGAGCACGTCGGCGGCGGTGGAGCGCGCTTTGGCGCGGCTGCGGCGGCCAGTGGTTGCGAGATTGAGCTTGTCGAAGAGGATTTCGGCGAGCTGCTGGGGCGAATTGACGTTGAATTCGCAGCCGGCGAGTTCCCAGATGCGCTTTTCGAGGGCGCGGATTTCGGTTTCCATGGAGTCGGACATGGCGGCGAGCGCTTGCGGGATCGACGCGGATGCCGTGCTTTTCCATCGTGGCCAGGACGGGCGCTAGCGGGAGGTCGATTTCTTCGTAAACGCTGGCGAGGTCCTGCGCGTCGACTTCCTCGGCGCAGAGCGGGCGCGAGGCGCTGGAGCTGGTCGGCGTGTTCGCCGGCGGCGCCGGAGAGCGTTTCGTTGGCGTGGCGCAGGACGACGGAGGCGAGGTCGTGCTGCGCTGTGGTGGGGCGCAGGAGGTAGGAGTAGAGCATGGTGGCGTGGCGGATGTTTTGGACTGGGCCGGCGAGCAGCTCGGTGAGTTTCGGGTCGTGGACGATTTTGGGGCGCTGGGGGTCGGCTAGGAATTCGGCGAGCGCGGCGGCGATTTGGCCTTGGTCGTCGCGCCAGGCCGTGCGCGCGACGCCTGGTTGCGGCGAAAGCTCGAAGGCGGCCACGCGCGAGCCGAAACCTTCGGTTTCGCGCTCGCTCGGCTTCGAGCGTGAGCCAGACGGCGATGGGCTGGTCGCGCGGCGTGGCATTCAGGAACGCGCGAAGCGCGGCGGGGGAATCGAGCGTGGCGTAGTCGGTCGCCACGGTCGAGACCGTGGTGGCGGCGGGCAGGTCGCGCAGGAGCGAGGTGAAGCCGAGTTCGGCGTAGAGGTCGCGCAGAGCGGCGTAATCGGGTTCGCGGCGCTCGACGGCTTTGAGATCGAGCTCGATGGGCGCGTCGGCGGCGATGGTGGCGAGCTGCTTCGAGAGCGCGACTTGATCTTTACTATTGATCAGGGCTTCGCGGTAACGCTTGCCTTCGACCTCGGCGGCGTGGGCTACGGCGGCTTCCGACGAGCCGAAACGGCGGATCAGTTCGCGCGCGCCTTTTTCGCCGATGCCTTTTGCGCCGGGGATGTTGTCGATGGAATCGCCCATGAGCGCCATCACGTCGGCAACTTTTTCCGGCGGCACGCCCATCAGTTCTTCTACTTTTGCGGCGTCGACGACGAGATCGCCTTTGTTCGGGCCGCTGCCGGGGCGCAGGACGAGGATGCGTCCGCCGACGAGCTGCATCATGTCCTTGTCGCTGGTGACGATGTAGACGTCCAGGTGACGCGCGGCGGCCTGGCGCGCCAGCGCGCCGATTACGTCATCGGCTTCGTAGCCGTCGACTTCGATGGTGGGCAGGCGCATGGCTTCGCAGAGGCGGCGCACGAAGGGAAGCTGGATCGACAAGATCCTCGGGCATGGGCGGGCGCTGGGCTTTGTATTCGGTGAAGAGCTTGTCGCGGAAGGTGGGGCCGCGAGGATCGAAGACCACGGCGATGTAGTCCGGCTGGGCTTCGCGGACCAGCTTGCGCAGCATGTTCGAGAAAAGGTAGGGAACTTTCGTGGGGATGCCGGCGGCGTTGTTGAGGCGGCCCATGGGCGCGAAAAACGCGCGGAAGACGAAGCCCATGGCGTCGACGAGGAAGAGCTTTTTCGGGGTTTTGCCGGCCATCGGCGAGGAGTATAGCAGAGCGGTTCGGCGCGGCCGCTTGGCGGCTCGCGCGCTAGCCGAAGACGCGCTTGAAGATGTCGTCGACGGCGTGGAGCTGGCGGTTCAGGTCGAAGGCGCGCTCGAGTGCGGCGGGCGCGAGGAATTTGGTGATGCGCGGGTCGGCGGCGACGCGCTCGCGGAAGCTGGTTTCCGACTCCCAGGCGGCCATGGCGTTTTCCTGCACCCACTCGTAGGCCTCGCTGCGCGGCGCTCCGGCCTCGACCAGATCGAGCAGCAACTGCCCGGAGAAAATCAGGCCTTGGGTGGCGTCCAGGTTGCGCCGCATGCGTTCCGGGAAGACGCGCATGCCGGAGACGATTTCGGTCATGCGGGCGAGCATGTAGTCGACCAGGATCGTGGAGTCGGGGAGGATGATGCGCTCGACCGAGCTGTGGGAGATGTCGCGCTCGTGCCAGAGCGCGACGTCGTCAAGCGCCGCCTGGGCGTTGGCGCGCACCACGCGCGCCAGGCCGCAAATCTGCTCGCAGCCGACGGGATTGCGTTTGTGCGGCATCGCCGAGCTGCCGCGCTGGCCGCTGGCGAAAGGCTCTTCGGCCTCGCGCACTTCGGTGCGCTGGAGGTGGCGGATCTCGAGCGCGATCTGTTCGAGCGTGGCGGCGATGATGGCCAGCGTGGCGACGTAGTGCGCGTGGCGATCGCGCTGGATCACTTGCGAGGCTACGGGCGTCGCGGCAAGGCCCAGGCGGCGGCAGATGGCCTCCTCGGCCCGCGTGCCAAGATGCGCGGCGTTGCCCACCGCGCCGGAGATTTTGCCGACGGCCATTTGCCTGGCCGCTTCGGCGAAACGTTCGATGTTGCGGCGGTTTTGGTCGTACCAGGTGGCGACCTTGAGGCCAAAGGTGATGGGCTCGGCATGCACGCCGTGGGTGCGGCCGATTTGCGGGGTGTGCTGGAACTCGAGGGCGCGCGTTCCGAGCACTTCGCCGAGGCTCACCAGACCGTGCTCGATGATGCGCGAGGCGTCGCGCAATTGCAGCGCTTGCGCGGTGTCCACCACGTCATTCGAGGTGAGGCCGTAGTGCAGCCAGCGCGCGGTGGCCGGGTCGGCAATGGTTTCGCTGACGGCGAGCGTGAAGGCGATGACGTCGTGCTTGACGCGCGCCTCGATTTCGTTGATGCGCGCGACGTCCACGCGCGCGCGTTCGCGCAGGCGCGCCGCAGCCTCGCGCGGCACGATGCCGGTCTCGGCCAGCGTGTCGCTGGCCGCCAGCTCGACTTCGAGCCAGCGCTCGAAGCGGCCCTGGTCACTCCAGATGCGGCCCATTTCCGGGCGCGTGTATCGGGAAATCATGCGGACAGGGATTGTGGCGTGTCACTTGGCAATTTGCAAACGGATCGCTCGCCGGTAGGCGGGCCGATTGCCGACGATGGTTGTTTCTCACAGCAGATGGCTGCCAGTCAGCCGTCCATGAGCCATTACCACCTTGGGTCGTCTTCTTGGCTAATTCCCAAAGTAGGACCGCACCTGCCACTTATCCGATTACGCGTTCCCGCTATGCCTCTTGTTTGTTGCTAGATGCGGCGCATGCCTGATTCGTGACTTTGGCTCTCTGATTGCGAACTCACAGGCTCCAGACTTCTTCTTTTGAGGAGGAACCTGAGTGGGACCATGCTAAAAACGCTGGCGAGAATGATCCTGGCATTGGCGGTGATCATTCCGAGTGTCGCGTTTGCCACCGCGAAGCAACGAGAGACCATCGAGCTTCAGGTTGTCTCCTCCCAAACGAAGACCCACGGCTCGCCGCCGGGCGAAGTGTTCCATTACACCGACGTGATGTTCACCCAGGTCAACGGAAAGAACGTGATTTATGAATGCGTTCGGCGCGCGGATCTATGCCCTTTGATGGAGTCCGGGAAAGCCTACACGGCCGACCGAGATGGAGAGTTTATCTACATTGCTATCCGTCTTGACGAATGGCAAACCCATTGTCGTTAAGTACAAGCAGCTGGGGGTTGGTAGCGTCCTGATTTGGTAATTAGGAAACTACTCTAGAGTTGGTAATCACTCCGCCAGAAGGGTTGCTACACTTCGATTAAGCCAGTTGAGTGCTCACATCGCAGGATCCGAGTGGTTATCCGCGGAGGACAAGATTGCGAAAATTATCGTTGTTCGCAGGCGTGCTGCTAGGCTTCATTGGCTTCCTTCCGAACGTGTGCTTGGCCCAATCTGAAAGCACACTTGTATCGACAAATAGCGGCGTTCTAGCTCCTGGCGGGGCCGGACTGGACGGGTTCAATGCGCCGGGTGTGTCCGCCGTGTCGAGCGCGGCCGTCGCGGCTGTTCCAGAGCCTGGAGCCGCGCCACCGGCGGCGGGCACTTCGCACGAGGCCAGAGTGGGGATCGGCGTGAAGATTTCGACGTTGGGAATCGGCGGTGAAGTGGCGGTCCGGGTTTTGCGCAGAGCGAATGTGCGAGGTGGATTCAATCTGCTTGGCTTCAGCCACAGCTTCTCCGCCAGCAATGGAATCGACTATTCCGGAAGCCTGCACTTGCGATCGGCGGAAGCGCATTTCGACTATTTCCTGTTCCGTTCGTTTCACATCAGCCCCGGCGTGGTGCTGTACAACGGGAATAACCTGAGCGCGAATGCTTTTCTTCCCGGCGGGCAAACGTTCACGGCGGGCGGCACGGAATATGAGAGTTCCTCGGCCAACCCAATGACCGCCCAATTTACTGCTACCGTCAACAAGGTGGCACCGGAAATCCTCTTGGGAGTAGGAAATTTGGTCCCTCGAGGCCACAGGCATTGGAGCATCAACGCGGAGTTTGGAGTGGATTACGAAGGCGCGCCGAAAATCGCGTTCGGAGTGACCGGCTTCGCGTGCATGCCTCCGAGCACCAGCGGGCCTACCTGCGTGAACGCCGCCACCGATCCAACGGTGCAAAGCAATGTTGCGGCGCAACAAGCCAAGTACAACCACGATGTCTCGACGAAGTTCTATTACCGTCTGTGGCCGGTGCTTTCCACGGGTTTCAGCTACAGTTTCTGAGGCGGCGCCGGCTCACACGTTTGCCGCCAAAACCCGATGGGTCGTAGAAAACGTATGGGTCGTCGGGAGCGGTGAAGGGGAGGATGCTGGCCTCGACCAGCGTGTCGGTACCCGCCAACTCGACTTCGAGCCAGCGATAGAAGATGCCTTGGTCACTCCAAATGCGGCCCATTTCCGACCGCGTGCATCGGTAAATCATGCGAAGAGGGATTGTGGCGTGTCAGGTCGGAATTTGCAACGGCACAAGGCTCCAAGCGGCGATGAGCACGCAGACCGCCATAAGAACCGTCAGAATGCGTCGTCGTCGGAGAAGGTGCCCATCCGGATAGAGCGCCACATAGTCGCGACGAAGTTTTTGATACTTAAAGAAATGCCAGTCCAGCGTCGCAAATTGTTCTTCTTTCGGGAGTTGGTCATTCACCATTCTGATTATCTCGAAGTTCACAAATGTCACCCACATTCCGCAGCCCGCAGCAGACGCCAACGCCACAACTCCAATGATGATTCGCGCAGTCATTTCGTCATTCGTCCACTTACCCGCGACAGGTTTACAGCTGGATCGGCGGCAAGAGGCTCGTGCTGCGAGGCTACTAGCAATTCGCCGTGGAAGGCGGAGTCGCCTTGCGCGGCGGCCTAGGGCTTCTTCGGCGCAGATGCGGGCGACGTCGGGGTTGTTGTTGGCTTCGGAGAGATGCGCGAGGACCAGATAGCGGGAACGGGCGTCGAAGCCTTCGGGATCGGCGAGGAATTGGCTTACCGTATCGTTCGAAAGGTGGCCGGTGCGGCTCATGACGCGCTGCTTGACGTGCCAGGGATACGGGCCGACCTTGAGCATTTCGAGATCGTGATTCGATTCCAGAATCATGGCGTCGGAATCGCGCAGGTGGTGCTTGGCCAGCTCGGTCATGTAGCCGAGATCGGTCGCTATCGCGACCTTGACACCGCCGGCGCGGAAGGTGAAGCCCAGGGGATCGACGGCGTCATGCGGAATGGCGGAACGGGGAGACTTCGATATCGCCCACGGTAAAGCGCTGGCCCGCCTCGATGAACTCGACGCGCTCGAGCCGCTTGGCGTGCGACTCGGAGAGGATGTGCAGCGTCTCGGCATGCGTTTCCGCGGTGATATACACCGTGGTGCGCCACTGCGCCAGCAGAGGTCCAAGCCGCCAATGTGGTCGGAATGTTCGTGGGAGATGACGATGCCGTCGAGCCGGTCGACCGACCGTTCGACTGCGGCAAGCCGCCGGAGCGTTTCCTTCTTGCCCAGGCCAGCGTCCACCAGCAGGCGCGTCTGCGAAGTCTCGAGCAACGTGCAGTTGCCGGAGCTGCCCGACGCCAGGATGCTCACGCGAAGGCTGATGCGATTCCCCCGAACCGGTCCCGCGAAATGGTGCAGAGGATTGGCGGGACGCTGGAATCATCGCAGAGGGATGCGAGAGCGTCAACGGCTTACAGCGAGGAAATTTCGAGATTCGCCACCGCAGGAGACGGGAGGCGAAAAACGCTCAGCAGGCCAGCAGGTCGCGGCGCAGATGGAAACCCTTGAGCGGGCCGACCACGGCGGCGGCAATTTTTTCCGGGCGGAAGAATTCGCGGGCGATCTGCTGGATCTGCTCGCGGGTGACGGCTTCGATCGAGGCTTGTAGCTCTGCGATGGTGAAAAAGCGGCCGAAATACATCTCCTGGCGCGCCAGATGGGACATGCGCGCTCCGGAGGATTCGAGCGAAAGCACCAGGGCGCCGCGAAAGTGGTCCTTGGCGCGGCGCAGTTCTTCCTCGCTGACCAGCTCTTCCTTCATGCGGCGCAGCTCGGCGGCAATCAGGCGCAGCACCCGCTCGACGTTTTGCCGCGCGGTTCCCGCGTAGATCGAGAGCATTCCGGCGTCGGCGTAGGGGGTCAGCTCGCTGAAGACGGCGTAGGCCAGGCCTTGCTGCTCGCGAATGTTCTGGAACAGCCGCGAGGACATGCCGCCGCCAAGGATGTTGTTCAGCAGCGAGGTGGCATAGCGGCGAGGGTCCGCCAGGGGATGCGAGGGCAGCGCCACGGTGATGTGGGCCTGCTCGAGCGTGGGCTTGTTGCGCGCCGCGAGAAGGCCGTGCGGAGTGGGCGCCGAAGCGGAATGGGGAGCGCGCTTGCCCGGCTTGAGCGCTCCAAACGCGGCGCTGGCGAGTTCGAGAAGTTGCGGCATTTCGATGCGGCCCGCGGCGGTCAGCAGAAGGTTTTTCGGCGCGTACCAGGAGCGAAAACAATCCATCAGGGCGGCGCGCGTGAAACGGCGCGCGGTTGTCCGAGTGCCTAGAATCGGCGCGCCCAGCGAATGGCCGCGCCAGAAATTCTTGGTGAGCAATTCGTGCGCCACCGATTCGGGATTGTCCTCTTCCATGCGGATCTCTTCGAGAATCACCTGGCGCTCCTTGACGATGTCCTGCTCGGCAAACAGCGGGCGCAGGGCCAGGTCGGAGATCACGTCAAAGGCCAGCGGGAGATGTTCGTGCAGGACCTTGGCGTTGAAGCAGACGGATTCCTTCGAGGTGAAGGCATCCAGCATGCCGCCGACCGAGTCCATCTCCTGCGCGATCTGCTCCGCGGTGCGCCGCGCGGTGCCTTTGAACACCATGTGCTCGATGAAATGGGCGATGCCATTGAGCTGCTGGGGCTCCGAACGCGAGCCCGAACGCACCCACATGCCGATGGAAATCGAGTGGGCGTGCGGCATGGGCTCGGCAATCACGGCCAAGCCGTTCGGCAGCACTTCACGGACAATGGCGGACGCAGCTTGCTTGCTCATCGTGAGCTTTCATCATGGCACACGCCACCGCGAAACACCACGCGGGCCGAAGCACGATGGCAAGGCCGATCCATTCGGGCAGCCGGGGCAAGCGTTGTGGGCACAGATCAGGGCAGGAGTTGCGTGACCGGGCTAGCTTGAGAATGCGTTCGTTCAGGGGCGGAAGATGCGGTTAATGGGAGCCATTTCCATTCTTGTCAGTGAGAAGATCGCGAATCGTCCCGGCGAGCTCCCGCGCCGGCGCCGTCTTGAGCACAAAGGCGTCAGCACCGGCCTGCCGGGCGGTTTCTATCATCTGAAAGGAGTCGTGCATGCTGAACATCACGATTTTTGTCGAAGGCGAGACGCGGCGTATTTCCCGGGCAGCTTCGAGGCCGTTCATGACGGGCATGGACACGTCCAGGATCACTGCGTCGGGCTTAAGCTTCTGGACCTTGGCCACGGCATCTTGGCCGTTTTCGGCCTCGCCGCAAATTTCGAAGTGAGGCTCGCGCGCCAGGGTCACGCGCACCCCGGTCCGCACAGTTTCATGGTCATCGACTACTAGTATCCGAACGCTAATTTAGGTATCTCCCCGACGGTGCCTTAGCTGAGGCGGAACAACAATAGATGAAGAACGTGCCCCCTGGCTATAAAGTATTCAGTGTATCCTCTTCGGTCTTTTTCTCGTCGTCAAGTGCCTGTTCAGGGTCCTGGGGACGGGCTTCAATCGGCGCAGCGCTCGGAGGCGGACCATGGGTAGAACCAGATGCCTGCGGGCCTGTGCCCCGAGCCAGCCGTCGGACCAGCCGCACGAGCACTTCAGATTGAATGTGGCACCATCAATCGATTCCGGGCTGCGCATGGGGCTGAGCATCCATTCGACGATGGGCTTTTCGCATTGGGGACACTGGAAAGCGAGTATGTGGATAAACGTGGAAGCACCGGCTTGCATCGCTCACCTCCTGCCACCGGGAGAGATGGGGGCATGTCGCTGCCCAAAACTCATGCGCCGTAACTGATTGAAGAATTAGAGGCATGGCGAGGCCGTACAGCTTTCAGCTTATGAAAAAACTACCTGCCCTGCCGCCGTCCTGCGCTTCGACGTTAAGCGCGATGACCCGCGTGCGACGATCCGGGCCGATGACCCTAACTGAGAAGTACGAGCGGGATGCTACAGGCCCCCTTGCACCCGGCGTATACTTTCGGCGAGGCGGAATGCCAAAAGCGAGCAGCTGGCCGCGCTGCCGTATGATGGAACCCTCCACGTGACGGAACCTTCCTCATGACGGAATCCTCCGAGGGCCCGTCTCTACCCATCGAGGAAGCCTACGGCGATTTCCTGGCGCGATACCCGAGCTACCAGGAAACGACCGGGCTCGATATCCTTCGCGCCGTCGAATACTCGCGCATCGATCAGCAGGGCCAGGTCTACCTCGACTACACCGGCGGGTCGCTGTACGGCGAATCGCAACTGCACAACCATATGGAGCTGCTGCGCTCGGCGGTGTTCGGCAATCCGCACTCCGCGAATCCCGCGTCGGTGGCCATGACCGAGCACGTCGAGCGGGCGCGCCGCTACGTGCTGACCTATTTCCACGGCCGTCCGGACGACTACATCGTGGTGTTCACGGCCAACGCCACCGGAGCCTTGAAGCTGGTCGGCGAGTCGTATCCCTTCGCTCCGGGCGGGCGCTGCCTGCTGACTTTCGACAACCACAACTCCGTGAACGGAATTCGCGAGTTCGCGCACGCCCGGGGCGCCGAGGTGGAGTACGCTCCGCTGACCACGCCCGAGCTGCGCCTGGACCGGCCGCGCCTGGAAGCGCTGCTGGCCCAAGCCGATCCGGACAAGGCGAATCTTTTTGCCTACCCGGCGCAGTCGAATTTCTCCGGCGTGCGGCATCCGCTGGAACTGGTCGCGCAGGCGCGGAGCAAGGGCTGGGACGTTTTGCTGGACGCGGCTGCGCTGGCGCCCACCGGACGTCTGGATTTGGGCGCGGTGCAGCCGGACTTTGTCAGCTTGTCGTTCTACAAGATGTTCGGCTACCCGACGGGCGTGGGGGCTTTGCTGATTCGCCGCGCGGCGTTCGCGAAACTTCGGCGGCCGTGGTTTGCGGGCGGGACTGTGAACTTCGTTTCGGTGCAGGGCAGCGCGCACGTCTTATCGCCGAGCGAGGCCGGCTTCGAGGACGGCACGCTGAACTATCTTGCGATTCCCGCTGTGGAGATCGGGCTGCGCTATCTCGAGTCGATCGGCGTCGAGACGATCGCGGAGCGTGTGCGCTGCCTGACGGGCTGGCTGCTGGAAGAGCTTTTGGCGTTGCGGCATGGCAATGGCCGGGCCCTGGTGCGCATCTACGGACCGATCTCGACGCAGGCGCGCGGCGCGACGGTGGCGCTGAATTTCTACGATCCGCAGGGCCATTTGCTGGACTACCGGCGCGTCGAGGAACTGGCCAATGCCGAGCGCATCTCGCTGCGCACGGGATGCTTCTGCAATCCGGGCTCGAGCGAGATGGCGGAAGGATTAACCGAGGAAGACATGCTGGCGGGGCTCGCCGAAGGGCCGGGCATCAATTTGCGCAGCTTCGTGCAATTGATGCAGCAGCGCGGCGGCAAGAGCGCCGGAGCGATCCGCGTTTCCTTCGGCATCGCGTCGAATTTCGCGGACGCCTGGCGCTTCGTGCAGTTTGCGGCGCGCTTCCGGGATCAGGCGCAGCTGGCCATCGGCGAGGCCAGCTTCGACATCGAGTCCTGCAGAATTATCCGCGATGGGAGCTGAGGCGGCGTCGGGCCTGCGGGTACATGTGTTCAGGCTTATCGGAATTGGACCCAACTGCCAGCGAACGCGCTTTGATGGCGACAGTCGGCGCTTGGCTGGCCTATAATCACGGACTCGCGAGGCGTGACTCGCGACGGAAGCCATGATCTCCATTCGCTCTGCCACCATCGCCGATGCGCCGATGCTCGCCGCTTTGATCCGCGAACTGGCGGAGTACGAGCGATTTGGCCATGAAGCGGCCGTCACCGAAGAGAGCGTCGCTCGCGACGGCTTTGGCGCTCACCCGAAATTTCGCGCCATCATCGCGGAATCGAATGAGCAGGTCGCCGGATACGCGCTCTTCTTCGAGTTTTATTCCTCGTTTCAAGGATGCGCCGGCCTGGTGCTGGACGATATCTTTGTTCTGCCGCAGTTCCGCAAGCAGGGCATCGGCAAAGCGCTTCTCGCGCACGTCTCGGCCATCGCCATTCGAGAAAATTACTTTTGCATTCGCTTGGAAGTGTTGGACTGGAACGAAATGGCCATCGGCTTTTTCAGCCATATGGATGCGGTGTTTCTCGACGAGTGGAAATCGATCTGCCTGATTGGCGATCCCCTGCAAGCCGTTGCCGACCTGGCGACGTAGACCGCGCCATGGGATGCCTAACGCCCCTCTTCTTCCGGCTTTTGTAATTTCCAGACGATTTGCCGCAGGATGCTCAGCCAAGCGGCGACGTCGCGAGCGGGCAGTTTGAGGCGGCGCACCAAGCGGCGCAACCTGGCCTGCGCGTCGGCGGTCGGTTTCCGCTTCAGATAGCCGCTGGCGAACATGGCGTCGAGAAACAGGGCCGAGATTCGCTCGACATCGGCCGCCGCGGCAGGTTCCTGCTGTTCGGCCAGAAGGGACCCCGCGCGTGTTTCGCTCCTCCCCAAGGCTGCGTCGCGGGTCAGTTCGTAGAGGCAGACCGCCACGGCCTGGCCGAGGTTCATCGAATAGTTATCTTCGCTGGTGGGCACGTGCAGGAGCCAGTGGCAGTGACTGAACTCCTCGTTCGACAGGCCAAACTTTTCCGAGCCAAATAGCAGCGCCACCCGGCGGGGAGGATTGCTTTGCACCTGCCGGAGAATCAGGCGCGCGCCTTGCCGCAAGTGCCGCAGCGGATGCTGCAATTGGCGGTGGCCCACGGCTGTGGTTCCCACCACCAGCGAGCAATCGGCTACGGCCTCGGCCACGCTTGCGTATTCTTCCGCGCTGGCAAGGACATGCGCGGCGCCGACGGCCGAGCGCGCTTCGCGAAACGCCTCATGGTAGGGATTCACGACGCGCAGCCGGCGGAAACCGAAGTTGCTCATGGCGCGCGCGGCTGCGCCCATATTCAGGGGATTGCGCGTCGCCACCAGAACCACACATACACGATCGAATTTTGTAAGGGCCGGCAACAGGCGCCTATTCTAAAGCACACAGTCAAAAGGCAAGCAGCACTTCTGGCGTAGATGCGGGCCTCGGCCACCCGCGGCAAGCCGCGTCCCACCATCCACCGTGTACGGATTCGCCGCCGCCCTCTTTGTGAATCCTTTTCCCGGGGCCTGGCGCGCGAGAACATACACTGACAGGCAGCGTCCCTCCAGGCGCCCGGCGACCCGGACAACGGCCCGGAAGCGAATGGATGATCGAGGAATTGGCTGGTATGAAGGCCCGTACGAACGAACGTCTCCGCATCGGATTCCTGGTAGCCGTGGTGGGGCTGGTGTACGCCAACACCCTACTGAATCAGTTCACGCTGGACGATGGGCTGTACATCATGCGGAATCCGCAGGTCACCCAATTTTCCTGGCGAGGGCTGCTGGCGGCCAACCGGGTCACCCATGTGTTCCGGCCGCTCACCTTTGCTACCTTGGCGTTCAATTGGGCGCTACAGGGAGCGCACCCGCTCGGGTTTCACCTGCTCAATCTCTTGCTGCACGCGGCAGTGACGTTGCTGTTGTACCTGCTGCTCTGCGCGCTGCTCGAAGAAACCGCGAATGGCAAGACCGTGGCGCTGGTGGCCGCAGCGCTTTTCGCCGTGCATCCGATCCATACCGAGGCGGTCGCCAGTATTGTGGGACGCTCCGAATTGCTGGCTGCCGCATTCCTGCTGGGCGCCTGGATCCTACATCTGCGCGATCGGGAAATACCCGCCCTGCTCTGCTTTTCGCTGGCGCTGCTTTCGAAGGAATCGGCGGCGGCGTTTTTGCCGCTGGTGCTGGTGGGAGACTATGCCCGCGTCAAGTGGAAGCCGCCTGTGCGTTACGCGCGCATCGCCGGCGTGACTGCGCTCTACCTCGGGCTGCTGTGGAAGGTCCAAGGAGGCCGCTTCGGCCAGCCCGGCATCGCACCGCTCGATAATCCGCTCGCCGCACTTCCGGCCGGGTGGCGAATTCTCAACGCGATTCGCGTGGCTTGGAAATACGTGGCTCTCCAGCTCTATCCGGCCACGCTTTCCTGCGACTACTCCTTCAACCAAATCCAGATCTACAAAGACTGGCGCCACACGCTGCCCGCGGCCCTGGCCGCGGCCCTGGTGGTGGGCGCATGGCTCTGGACGGTCCGCAAGCGGAAAAGCGAATGGGTTTTGGCCGGTGGCATCTATCTGGCCGGCTTCGCGACGCACGGCAAATATCCTGATACCGACGGGGACCATCCTGGGCGAGCGGCTCGCGTACCTTCCGTCGGCCGGGTTCTGCCTGTTGCTGGCCGCGATTTGGACGCGGCTATTCGGCGCGACCTTCGAGAAGCGCCAGCGGACGCTGGCCTTGGCGCTGCTCGTCGTGGCCGTGGCGGCCCTAGGCGCGCGCGCGGCGGCGCGGAATCGGGACTGGAGAAGCAATCTGACTCTTTTCGCTGCGGCCGTGCGTGCGGCGCCGGACAGCGCCAAAGCACACAGCAACCTGGGATCGGAGTACATGGCGCAACACCAACTCGATCCCGCGCGCGCCCAGTTCGAAGCCGCTTTGCGCATCTATCCAGATTATCCCGACGCGCTGGCTGCTTAACCTGGCGGCAATCTCGCCAGCTTTTCCGTGAAAAGCGATGGTCGGGCGTCCGCCCGGCATGCGGACAACTTCGCAATCCCGCCAGCGGACCCCGTGGCTCCAGCCCGTGCCCAGAGCCTTCATGGCCGCTTCTTTGGCGGCGAAGCGCGCCGCGTAGCGCTCCACCCGGTTGGCCTTGGAGTCGCAATAGCGGATTTCGCCAGCGGTGTAGATGCGCCGCAGAAAGCGATCGCCAAAGCGTGCAATCGATTCCCGGATGCGCGGAACCTCGGCGATGTCAATGCCTGTGCCGACGATCATGATTTCGACACTCTACAGCAGACGGTCTCCACGGTAAATCAATCCGCCATCTATCAAGCGAGCTTCGGCGCTAAGGTGATGCGGTTTGACTGGTCCTGTCCCGTCGATATGCATCACGCCATGCCCGTGCGCGGCCAGCCAGTCCGACACCAGCATGCGGTGACAGCGAAAGAATACGCGCTCGGCACACATGTAGGCGGTGCGTGAACTCTCGGCCAGCGCAACCAGTTCGGCCATCGCATTTTCAAATTCCGAGGTCAACATGTAGTCGGCGTAATTGCGGAAGCTCGCGTTGCGAAGCCCGATGTTCGGGGAGTCTTCGCGACTCTGCTTGCGATAGCCGCCAAGGGCCTTCATCCAAGCATAGCGGATTCCAGCCGCGGGCAAACTCTTTTCCAGGGATTCTCGATTGAACTGCGGCAGCCGCCGCGACATGGGAAAGGCACGAATATCCACGAGTGTCTGAATTTGGTGGGCCCTCAGAGCCTCGACAAGTTCATCGAGCGCACGGGTCGAGTGTCCGATAGTGCAGAGGAGAGCCAACGTCTTTTCGATGCGAAACCTCACGCCACGATGCGACCAAGAGCAGCAGCGACCGCCTCATCCTGCTCTTGAAACACCGTGCGCAAATCCAGCAACACACGGCCTTCGTCGACGCGCGCGATGACTGGAGGATCGGCACTCCGCAGGCGCGTGGCCAGTTCGTCCGCACTAAGGCCTTCGCATGTCAGCGCGAGCACTCGCGTGGGCAGAACCGAAGATGGCGCGGCGCCACCGCCGAGAAGCGATTCACCGTCCACGATTTCAATCTTCAACCTCGGCGTGTTAATTCGATCTGCCAGCGCTTTAGCCCGTTCACCGATTGCTTCCTTGGTGAGACGCATCATGCACAGCGTGGGGATTGAGTCGTGATCGCGCCGGACGTAGGCGAGCAGTGTCGCTTCCAGCGCGGCGTAGACCAGCTTATCCACGCGCAAGGCGCGGAACAGAGAATTCGATCGCATGCGCGCAATCAATTCCGCGCTGCCGCTGATCAATCCAGCCTGAGGCCCGCCGAGCAATTTGTCGCCGCTATACGTGACGATGTCGACGCCGGTCCGCAAGCTGTCGAGTACGCCCGGTTCGCCGATTCCGACAGAGCGGAGATCAAAAAGCGCGCCGCTGCCCAAGTCCTCCATCAGAGAAATGCCGCTCTTGCGGGCGAGCGCGACTAACTCCACCGCGGACACTTGCTCGGTAAAGCCCGTGATCTCAAAATTCGAGCGGTGAACGCGCAGCAGCAGCCGCGTTCGTTCAGTAATAGCTCGTTCGTAGTCAGCGGCGCGGGTGCGGTTCGTCGTCCCCACCTCGCGCAAAATTGCGCCTGACTTGGCCATCACGTCTGGAATGCGAAACGAGCCGCCAATCTCCACCAGTTCGCCACGCGAAACGATGACTTCTCCGCCATCACCCAGAGTGTTCAGCGCCAGCAAAACCGCCGCGGCGTTGTTGTTCACGACGATGGTCGAGACTGCGCGTGTAGAGACAGCCCCTCGTGCGGGGACGGGCACTCCGGCCCGTCCAGCCGAGCGAAGCGCGGCGGTTTGCACTTCCTCGCTCAGCAGTTTGCGAAACAGCCGATCCACGTGCACGTCCCGCTTGCCACGCCCTCCCGCACCAAGCTCAAACTCCAGATTGGAATAACTCGAGGCAGTCTCGCGGATGTGTTCGATCGCCGCATCACTCAGCGGGGCGCGGCCGAGGTTGGTATGCAGGATCACTCCGGTGGCATTAATCACGGGCCGCAGAGAATAACCCAGCGCCTGGCGAAGTTGGTTCTCTACCCCGCCCGCGAGACCTGAGAGCGCAAGCTCCAGTGCATCCTCGTCCAGCAATCCCGAAGTGATTTCCTGCCGCAACCGGGCCAGCACGACGCGAACCGCGTCCACGGCGGGATCGTGGCCATAGCTTGCCTCTAGCGAACTAACCGCTGGCGCACTCATCACGTCATCCACCGAAGGAAGCTTGCGAAAGAGTTCCGATAGCGCAGCGTTTTTCACGGGGAGATTATCCCATGAAGAGGACGATCTACGCACGGCTGACTCAACCGCTAAAGCGTGTGCAGGTAAGCCAGCAGATCCTGCATGCCTTGCTGGTCCAGCGTCTGGCTGTAGCCCGGCATTTCGTGGCGGCCAAAGCGGATGATCTCGCTGGCGCGGTCGTCATTCGCCGGCAACCCGCTCATTGGAAGGTATTGGTGCTGGAATATGCCCTTCAATCCTGGGCCTTTTTTCCCTTTGGTGGAATAAGGCCGATGGCAGCGGTCGCAGTAGTTGTCATAAATCTTGCGTCCGGCGGCCTGCTGCGGGTTGAGGCCGAGTTCGGCGTCCGATTGTCGGCGCTCGACATCGCAACCCGTGAGCGCGGTGAGCGCAAAGCATGAGGCCATGGCCGTGGTGAACCATCGCCGATTGCGTATGACGCTCTTCTGGTGACGCCACTCATCGAACTCTGCAACTCGCATCTTTATCGCGACCCTTCGATGATCTGTATTTGTGCGCGGTTTCCCACAGCCGCTGCCGTTCCACTGGACTTACAATGATAGAGGAAATCTGCAAAGCCATGCCAGTTGCCGTGAAGCGGGTCTACGAACCGGTGTCGCGTTCCGACGGAGCGCGCGTTCTCGTCGACCGCCTGTGGCCTCGCGGTCTTCGAAAAACTGAAATCGCCCTGCATGCATGGCTTCGCGATCTTTCTCCCTCTGACGCGCTGCGGAAGTGGTACCACGCTCAACCGGAACAATGGACCCTCTTTCGCAAGCGTTATCTGAAGGAATTGTCCCGCCCGGAAGCAGAAAAAGATTTGCAGAAACTGTACAGCCTGGCCCACAAGAGGACACGCCTCACGCTCTTGTATGCCTCGAAGAACGAGATGCACAACAATGCAGTGGTGCTGAAGGACCTGCTCGACGGAATGCGCAAACCGCCGAGGGGCACCGGTCCCGGCGCGCTCCGCTCCATGCGCATGCGGGATGCGGCAGTCCGGCGCCGCTAGCCGGATCCGCTCGCGCACTCTCCCTTTCATTTAGAATCTGCCGCATGAGAGCTGTCTTTCAGTGGAGCCTGGGCACGCGCACGCTCGAACTGGGCAAGAGGACGCTGATCATGGGCATCGTCAACGTTACGCCGGACTCTTTTTCTGACGGCGGCCTGTATCTCGATTCCGAAAAAGCGATCGAGCACGCGCTCCAGTTGCTTGACGAAGGCGCCGACATGATTGATGTTGGCGGAGAATCTACGCGTCCCGGCGCCAAGATCGCCGTGAGCGTCGAAGAAGAGCTACGGCGTGTATTGCCCGTGATCACTGGGATCAGGAAATTGCGCCCAGATGCGCTGATCTCTATTGACACGTACAAAGCCGGCGTGGCACGCGCCGCCGCGGCGGCCGGAGCCGGGATCGTCAACGATGTTAGTGCGCTGCGCTGGGATCCGCTGATGCCCAGGACGATTGCCGAACTAAAATGTGGGGCCGTTCTGATGCACATGCGCGGCCGTCCCGAAGAATGGCGCACCTTGCCGCCACCCGGCGATATCGTTCTGCTGGTGAAGCGCGAACTCCGCGATTGGGCGGAGGCGGCCGTGCTGGCCGGCGTACGCAGGGAAAGAATCGCACTTGATCCCGGCTTCGGCTTCGGAAAAAACTTCGAGCAGAATTATCCTCTAATAGCTCACTTTCAGGAATTGCAATCGCTCGGCTTTCCACTGCTGGCGGGCACATCAAGAAAATCGTTCCTCGGCCGCACGCTGGCGAAAGATGGAAAAGACGCTGCCCCTGCCGCCCGGCTTTACGGAAATCTCGCAGCTCACACTGCCCTGATCCTCAAGGGTGCGCACATTTTGCGAACGCACGACGTAAAGCCGGCCGTAGAAGCTGCTCGCGTGGCCGACGCGATTCTCCAAACGCACTGATCGAAAATCAATCCAAAAACACAGGCCGTGGAGTAATCGCAATCCCGCAATGAATACGTCCTCAGCCGGCGTGACCTAGGTAACGCCACTGCGCCAGCATCCCAATCAATTCGACAGCGATTACTGTACGATCGTGACAATCAACGAGAACAGGACCTCCTCATATATGTCATCCCCTGCCAATCGCCCACCGAATGTCGTTCCTACTGCTGCACCTGTCGCCGCCGCACGGGCCGCAACTGCCGCTGCCCCTGCTGCTGCACCGATCTCGACTCCCGAACTCTTGGCGTCGATGCTAAGAACTTCAGCGAAGGTTAGCGATCTCTTTTTCTCGCCCGGAAAGCCGCCGCTGGTCGAAATCAACGGCAAACTGGCCTCCGCCGGAACCGCGCGCGCCCTCACCAGTGAAGACACCCGCCGCATTGGGGCGGATTTGATCGGCGACAACCAGCATGCAATCGACAACCTGAAGCAACTCGGATCGTGTGATGTTTCCTACAGTCTGCCGGGTTCCAGTCGATTTCGGGTCAACGTCTTCATGCAGCGCGGCACTTGTGCCGTGGTGATGAGGGTAATTCCCGGCAAGGCCCCGGACTTCGAAGCGCTGAATTTGCCTTCTGAGTTGGGGAAGATTGCAAACCTGCGCAACGGAATTGTGCTGGTGACCGGCCCGACCGGATCCGGCAAATCGTCTACGCTGGCCGCGATCATCGACAAGATTAACAGAGAGCAGTTCTATCACGTGCTCACCATTGAAGACCCGATCGAGTTTCTGCATCCCCACAAGAACTGCATTGTTCATCAGCGGGAGTTGCACGCCGATACACCGAGCTTTGCGCTGGCCTTAAGGGCGGCGCTGCGCCAGGCTCCGAAGGTGATTCTTGTGGGTGAGATGCGCGACCGTGAAACCATCGAGATCGCCATGGAGGCGGCGGAAACGGGCCACCTGGTCCTCTCTACGTTGCATACGATCGACGCTTCGAAGACGGTGGAGAGAATCGCGGGAGTTTTTCCCATGGCCGAACAACACACGGTGCGCAACCGACTGGCGAAGAGCTTTCGCTACATCGTTTCGCAGAGACTCATCCCTCGCAAAGATGGAACTGGACGAATCGCTGCCATTGAAATATTGAAGTCGACGCTGCGCACTCGCGAGTACGTGGAAAAAGGCGAAGGCGAGGGCAAGACCTTGCTGGATTGCATGCGCGTCGGCAGCGAGGACGGCATGCAGCACTTCGACGGCGAAATCGACAGAATGATCCGCGAAGGAACCCTCGACATGGATACCGGACTGGCTTACGCCACCAATCCCGGTAATCTTCAGTTGGAACTGGCTGATCTTGCGCGGGAGCAGGCCGATCCGCTGCTGGAAGCGAGCGCGACGTAGGGAGTATTTGCCGAGCTGACCTCAAGCCGAGCCGCTGGAACCCCGCGCTGTATCGCGATTCACTGCGCGGGCGAGGGTCACGCGGAACCACGATCTCTGAAAGTACAGTAAATCCATGAAGCAGACCCGCGTTCCAAATCAATTCCTCCGCAAGCACTCTCTCGGTCTGGCCGCGTTGGGCGTAGTAGTCGTATTGATCGTGATGTACTCCCGGTCCAACCCTTCCACTCACTGGGGCTCGTTTTTCGGCAATGCAATCGCCGACTGGTCGGGAGTTCTGGTAACTGTTGTCATGACGAAGCACCTCTACGAAAAGGGATCGGCCGAGAGCAAGAAACCGAAAAGTAAGGAACGCTCAGCGGCGATGGAATTCCTGCGTAAGCACTCGCTCACTATCTTTCTCCTGATAACTGGCCTTGCCTGGGTTGTGGCGTTCAAAGCGATGGACCCGAACAGCAGGTGGGGACAAGTCGTCGGCAACATCGTTTCGGAATGGACGCAGATTCTCGGACTGGTCCTGATGACGAAACGCCTGACCGAAGTCGGCTCAAAGGAAGGCCATTGACTTGGATGTCTAAAATACCTTCCTCGAATCCAGCAGAATCGTCACCGGCCCCTCGTTCACCAACTCCACTTTCATCATTTCCTGAAAGCGGCCGGTTTCGCAGCGCAGTCCGGCGCCGCGAATCTGTTCCACGAAGAACTCGTAGAGTTGGCGCGCTTTTTCCGGCGGCGCGGCGGCGTCGAACGACGGCCGCTTGCCGCGTCTCACGTCCCCGTACAGCGTGAACTGCGAAACCGCCAGCACACTGCCGCCAACCTCCTGCACGCTGCGGTTCATCTTTCCCGTGTCATCGTCGAAAACTCGTAGCCCACAGAGTTTTTCCGCCAAGTAGGTTGCGTCGGCCTCGGTATCGTCCCGGCCGACGCCCAGCAAGACCAGCAGCCCCAGGTCAATCTGGCCATTGATTTCTCCGTTCGCCGACACTTGGGAGCGGCTTACCCGCTGCACGACAGCGCGCATGTAGTTTGACCAGTATGAGCGGCCACATTTAGGATGCTGAAGGTATACCACAGCATCGGCCTGCAAGGGTCTGCGCTTCCTTTACAGCGATTTACAGGGACGTTACACTACACGTTCGCCTTTTGTCCGTTGCAATGGACTGCTGGGGAGGGATGCAGCGGTCTTCTGTTGGACGAACGCTTGGACGAGCTTTTATCGTCGACTTTTATTGCACGATCTTGCAGCCCGGCGATCTTGCATCCCGGACATCGAATTTCAAGTCAAATCGAGTTTAAGCGAGGAAAATCATGGCAGCTGTCGAAGAGAAAGTAAAACAGATCATCGTAGAGCAGTTGGGTGTGGATGAGGGCGAGGTCACCTCCAGTGCATCATTCGTAGACGACCTGGGCGCGGATTCACTGGACACCGTCGAACTAGTTATGGCTTTTGAAGAAGGCTTCGACATCGAGATTCCCGACGAGGACGCGGAAAAGATCCGCACCGTGCAGGACGCCATCGACTACATTGGGAAGCATTCGAAAGGCGGCAAGTAGTTTGGGACGCAGGGTCGTAGTTACCGGCCTCGGGCTGATCTGTGGAGTGGGAAACACCACCGGGGAGGTGTGGCAGGCCGTGCTCGCCGGCAAGAGCGGCGTGGCCCGCATCACGCAATTCGACGCCACGAATTTCGCCTGCCAGATCGCCGCCGAGGTCAAGAACTTCGATCCGCTGAACTTCATCGAGAAAAAAGAAGTCAAGAAGATGGGACGCTTCATCCACCTGGCGATTGCCGCCGCGGATGAGGCGTTCAAAATGTCTGGTCTGAAGATTACGCCAGAAAACGACGAGCGGGTGGGCGTGCACATCGGGTCTGGCATCGGCGGGTTCGACATTATCGAACGCGAACACACCGCCCTGTTCGAAGGCGGCCCGCGCAAAATTTCTCCGTTTTTTATTCCCGCCGCCATCATCAATCTTGCGGCCGGTCATGTTTCCATGCGGCTCGGCGCCAAGGGCCCGAATGAGGCCACGGCCACGGCCTGCACTACCAGTGCTCATTCAGTCGGAGATTCATTCCGCATCATTCAGCACAACGACGCGGATGTGATGATTGCCGGCGGTTCCGAGGCTGCAATCACGCCGATGGGCGTCGGCGGATTTGCCGCCATGCGCGCGCTTTCCACGCGCAACGACGATCCCGAAAAAGCCAGCCGCCCCTGGGACAAAGATCGCGACGGCTTCGTCATGGGCGAAGGCGCAGGCATTCTGGTGCTCGAAGAACTCGAACACGCAAGAAGGCGCGGCGCCCCCATTCTTGCCGAAATAGCCGGCTATGGCATGAGCGGCGACGCCTATCACATGACGCAGCCCGCTCCGGAGCACGAAGGCGGATTCCGGGTGATGCGCAACGCGGCGCGCGATGCCGCCATCAGCCCCGACAAAGTCGATTACGTCAACGCCCACGGCACTTCCACGCCTATCGGCGACACGCTTGAGGCCCACGCCATCCGCAATCTCTTTGGCGAGCACAAACTCCCCGTCAGCTCCACTAAATCCATGACTGGCCATCTCCTAGGCGGCGCCGGCGGCCTCGAAGCTGGTATCACAGTGCTTGCCTTGCGCGATCAGGTCCTGCCGCCCACTATCAACCTCGAAAACCAGGACCCCGAAACCGCTGGCATGGATTTCGTCCCCAATCACGCCCGCAAGGCCAAGCTCGAATACGCCATGTCGAATTCTTTCGGCTTCGGCGGCACCAACGGTGCACTGCTGTTCCGGATGGACCCGGAGAAGGATCGCACCATAATATGCGTTCAGAGAAGAGTTCATAGCCCACCACTCTTTCGTCTGCGGTCAGGATCGGCTGCCTTGCTATGCAGGGAGCGAGCTTTTCAACGGGAGCTGCTTGAGCTTTGGTGCCCCATGGCTTCTTAGCTCTTCATCGGCAAGTTCAGTGATTCGCTTGAGTCCGATGCCGCCGAATTGTTAGCCCAAACTAAGAGTCGGCTGTGGTCGAGAATGCCTTCTCGCTCTTACGAAGCGCCTCTCGGCGAGAATCGAGTTCACTAACGAGCTGGTCCACAAGCTCAGACAGCCGCTCCGGGTCAGGCTCGGTTGCTACCAACTCGGAGAGCTTTCGCCATTGTTTTTCGTCAATGCTAAAGTTTTCTCGATTATTCATTCCATGAGTTAAGGCAACGCTGGGGCCAAAGTTTTCGAAATCCACCCGCCCAAAGAATCCGCTCCAAATGACTCCCAGAGAAGGGTTTAGCATCGCACCCTGAGAGCGGGAAGCGAGAGGCTGTACGAAGATATTGCACGAACTCTCGCCGAATCGAGAACTTCGACCTGCCCATCCTCAAGTCAGAATTACAGGGATGCGGTGTCCCGGCGCCAGGCTCGGGTATGTACTGTATCGAAGAGAGACCGGCATATCGCTAAAATACCGGGGTGCCGACGTCGACTGATCTGCAGATAGAAGAAATGATTGCGGCGATTCGCGATCTGTGTCACGGCCCATTTAGCCCGGAGGCTGAGGCAGAACTCAGGAAACTCGCTCGCCAACTCCGCCTCGCCATTCGACAGCATGTGCGACTGGCGACAAGTTCTCTGAATGCGAAGAAGTCTGCCATTATCGATTGCGATCCCGAGGAAGGGTAGCTGCATCTTTTGGACTATGATCGCCGTTTGCTCCGGCTGATCCTTTACCGTCTTCTCCAAGTTTCAAGTTCTCAAGACCCAATAGCCGCGAGTCTGGCTCGATTCCTTAACTGCACCGCTACCAGTCCAAGGCTTTGATTGACTTGCCGGGTTCGCCCACGTAAGATTCGCCTCCAAGGAGTCGGGATGCAACTACGCCTGGAGAGCCGCCCGGTCGGCGAAGTCTTGATTGTTCAGTGCCACGGGCGAATCGTGGCCGGAAACGAAGTATTTACCTTGCATTCTCAGGTCGGCGACTCCATCGACAAGTACGGCGACGTCGTGCTGCAACTCGATCAGGTGGAGTTCATCGACAGCAGCGGGTTGGGAGCCCTGGTCCGCCTGATGCGCGCCGCACGCACGAAGGGCGGAGACCTCAAACTCAGCGGAGTTCCTGACAGAATCCGGAAAATGCTCCAACTGACCAACCTGCTCTCGCAGTTTGAAATCTACGATTCAGTCGAAGAAGCGATCACAGCCGCCTACCTGGGTTCGCGCTATTCGCGGGGAAAATCCGGGGACGCACGGCTACGCATGCTTTGCGTTTTCGAGTCCATCGATGTCTGCACCTTCCTGCGGGAAGTGCTGTGCGGCGCCGGATACAATGCCATGACCACGCTGAGCATCAACGACGCCCGCATTCTGCTCAAGGCAACCAAGGCGAAACTGGTGGTGCTTTCTTCGCGCTTTCAATCCGTACACGGCAAACCGACACAGAAGATGTTGGAGGAAATCGATCCCGCCGTCTCCGTCCTGGTTTTGGACGAAAACTTTGCCACCCAGGATCCGGGAGAGGCGGCCGAGAAACTCCTCGGCAGCGTGGGCAGCCGGTTGACCGCCTCCGGTTAAGACCCAAGGATTCTCCCAGGGCAGGATCGGTTCTTTATTACACCCGCTATTGCACGCCCCGCTCGGCCTCAAGTCTATGATTGAGGTCACGGTGCGAGGCATATCCGTTCCCAGGACGGCAGGCGGGAAAGATGCCTGTTGCCGTCATCGGTCATTCCGGCATTTAGCTCGTTCTCCACCCACCAGTCCAACTCTGGTAATGACACCTTTGGACCCCCCCGCTTGCTCCTTTAGGGTCTTTCCATTCCTTTCACGGCACGCCACAATAACTTTCGTACTGGAAACCCGGTCCCGCTGACATGGAAAGAGCCTTCGGTACTGCCCCAGCCCGCACTCCCGCCCCCGGCAAGAAGGTGGCAGCTCGCGCCGCCCTGGTCGACCTTAAAGAGTCTTCCCGATTTCTTCTCAACGAATGTTTCCGCCAGTTCGGCATTGAGACGGTGCTGGTCTCCTCGAGCGCAGCCGAGCGCCTGCGCCAGGAGAAATTCGAAGCCTGCGTGCTCAATCTTGCGCCCGGCGCCGAAGCGGTCATGGAGTCTGCCCGCACCTCTCCCTCCAACAGCCGCCTCGTGCTCTACGGTCTCGGCGGCAGCGCGCAGGAGGCCATGCGCTATTCCAAGTACGGAATCAACGCCATGTTCCACGAGCCTCTGGAGCGGCCCGCTGCGCTGAAATTGGTCCGCGCCACCCACATGCTGGTGCTTCACGAATTCCGCCGCTACACGCGTATCCCCATCATGACCGAGGTCACCATAGCCAGTAACGATGGCCGGCGTGTGGCCGCCTCTAGCCTCGAGATCAGCTCCGGCGGCATGTCGGTGAAGAGCGCCGAGGACATTCCCACTGGAACCAATGTCGACGTCTCCTTCTCCCTGCTCACGCTGCCGCGCGTGAATGTGCGCGGCGTAGTGACCTGGCGCAAGAGCAAGTCTTTCGGAATCCACTTCGACCCCACCGACGACCGCCGCCACAGAGTAAAAGACTGGATCGACGCCTATCTGGAAAGCTAAAGCGTGGAGCAAGAGGGTGGAGCAGGTCCTTCAGGTCCTGCGTCAAGAAGGCCCCGGAATTAGCGGGCTTCAGCCCCGGAGGTACCTGCCATTACAATAACCCCGTGACTGAGGTCAGCACGAGCGCACCGCCTGCCACAGAAGCTGCACCTGATCCTCGCCGCTTCACCCTCCGCCAAAGAATTATTCTCCGCATCATCATCGCCGCCGGATACTGCTTCATCCGCCTCATCGGCCCCACCCTGCGAGTCTGCGTCTCACGCGAAGAAGGCGCGCAGGAAACCGTAAGCCAGCGTCCACTGATCATTTCTTTCTGGCACGCTTGCATCATCCCAGCCACGTATTTGTTCCGCAACGTCGGAATCCGCGTGATGAGCAGCAACAGCTACGACGGCGAATACATGGGACGCATCATCCGCAAATTCGGATTCGTCGCCGTGAAAGGCTCCAGCAGCCGCAACGCCGTACGCGCCCTGCTAGGTCTGCGCCGCGCCCTGCAGCAAGGCTGGGCAGTCGCCTTCACCCTCGACGGCCCGCGCGGCCCGCGCCAGAAAGTAAAACCGGGGCCAGTTGCTCTGGCGCGATCCTCCGCCGTCCCGCTGACCATGTTTCATATCGCAGTCGACCAAGCCTGGATGCTAAACACCTGGGACCGCCTGATCATCCCGAAGCCATTTTCTCGAGTCCTGATGCGCTTCGGCAAGCTCATCCCGGTACCGCCAGATGCCAGCGACGAAGACCTTGAGCGCTATCAACAGGAGTTGCAGGATTCGCTCGACCGCGTCCGCGAATTCGCGGAGGGGAATGTGAGCAAGGCCGGCACGATCGAGTTTCCGTACTACACCCGGGCCTGAGGCGACAACTCAGTTTGCCTTTTGTACCGGAATGACCAGAGGCCGACTCGAAGCCGGTTCGCCTTATGGGCTTCTGGGCGTCTGGCGATCAGGGAAGCTCGAAGGCTAAGTGCGTAACAAGGAAGTCTGCCCGGCACGCGGCGTCGACATTTTCTTATATGCGCCTGTGAAGCGAACTCGAATCATCCAGAAGACGAGCAGCGCCAGTGGCAGCAGGGCTGGGACCAGGAGGGCAGGTGATCCGCGCAACCAGGCGGGAAATACCTGTTGCTGCCCCAGGAAGAATGAACCTGTGGCAATAAACCACCCAAAGCACATGCGCCAAAGATGCCGTGCGATACGTCGTCTGGCGGAAATTCCGCGGACGAGCATGCGCAGATCTCCGAGCCCAGCAAGCAGAATCACCGAACTCATGAAAAGCTGCATGAAGGCAAACGTTCCAGGATCTACCGGCTCCCGCCCCGTGATCTTTTGGAATCCGTGGAACACGCCGAGAATTCCGATTGTGAACGCAAACAGAAAGCCAACCCAATCCAAAATGCCCGTTTCTCCATCTCTGCGCCGGGCCGTCGCCCACGCCGTCGCCACCATGTAAATGGTCAGTACGCCACCGAATACATTGTTCGGTTGGTGTTTCATGTACGCAAGGAATGAGGCGGCCGCCGCCATGCTCAGCATCGAGGCGACGAAGACGTTTCCCGCCACGCCGTGCCAGCGGGAACCCTTGCGAAAGGAAATTGCGAAGGCTCCCGCGAACATCGCCAAGACGCCGGCGCTGATGTGAAAAACTAGTAACGGCAATCGCATCGTCTACACTCCTGTTGGTCATTCACGAATATCAGTCAGTCACGAACCCCTTGCACCAGCCTGCCGATTGGTCGATTCGTCAGCACGGGATCGTTCGCAGAGTGTTACTCAGAATACGAGCATCGAGGGGGAAAGGTTTCCATTTTTCTTGAGCGTAAGGAGTTTATGCCTACCTGACCCGTGAGTACCAAAGTCCTGGACAATTGGCCACTCGGAAGCAGTCGGTTGACTTCCCCCATCGCCACCCGGTAAATTCCTCAAACCAGTATTTCCTGCTCTTTGAAATGTCCTTCGGTTTGCGCGTCTTTGCCCCGTAGCAAAGACAGGGAAGCGGGTGCAATTCCCGCGCTGCCGCGCAACTGTAAGCGAGAAAATCGCAGCCGTCCACTGGGAGCCTCCCGGGAAGGCCGTCTGCAAGATTCGGATGCTCGAGCCAATTGTAATTGCCAATTACTGCTCAGCCATCCTCACTCGCAAAGCCAGGAGACCGGCGTAAACCGTCCACCTTAACCCCTTTCGCGTGAAAAGGAGGATGGTTATGCGCGCACTTCGCGCCTCGTTCTTGCTATTCGTTGCTCTCGCGGCAGCTTCCGCTGCCGACCTTAAAGTCAAAGTCGTCGACCCTCAATCCGCCGCCGTTCCCGGCGCGCAAGTGCTGCTTCTCAAGCCGGATGGAGCCGTCCTGCACACTGCCACCTCCATCGGCGATGGCAGTGCTTCATTCGGAAACGTCCCCAGCGGCAACTATCAGCTGCAGATCCTGGCGCCCGGATTCGCCAGCCTCACCATCAGCGTGACGGCCCCTCGCCCAGAGGCTGTTACAGCCCAACTCCAACTAGCCCCCGCGACGCAAGTGGTGGTGGTCACCGCGACCAGAACCCCCGTGCCCGCAGCCGAATCGGGAGCAAGTGTCGCGCTGTTGGATGCTTCCCAGCTCCAGGTCATGCAACCGCTTGATGCCTCCGATGCTCTCCGGTTCCTGCCTGGGGCGGTCGTGGACACCTCCGGGCAGCGTGGTGGTTTGGCTTCACTGTTTGTACGCGGTGGGGACTCCCGTTACAACAAGGTGCTGATTGACAACGTGCCGGTGAACGATTCGGGAGGCACCATGGATTTCGGCGTGGTTCCTTTGTCTGAGGTTTCCCGGATCGAGTTCGCTCGCGGCGCCCAGAGCACGCTTTACGGTTCTGACGCGATGACCAGCGTGGTTCAGGCGTTCAGCACAGCCGGCAACACACGCGTTCCCCAACTCCGCTTTGGCTCCGATGGAGGGAACTTCGACACCGCTCATGGTTTCGCCAGCGTCTCAGGCGCACGCGGACCTTGGGACTTCAATCTTTTCGGCGATCAGTTCAATAGTGCGGGCAAAGGCCCGAACGACGACTACTCTAACTCGCTGGCAGGGGGAAATATCGGCCTGCAACTCAGCCCCACCGCGTTGCTCCGCGTGCGCGCGCGGCATGCTAACAGCCACACCGGCGTGCAGGGTGAATGGGACTTCAACAACCAGCCGCTGCTTCCTCCCGACGCTGATCAGCAAGCCCGCACCAACGATATTTTGGCCAGCGCCGAGCTGACCCTCAGCGGCCCATCGGGCTGGCAGCACCACCTCGTCGGCTTTGAATACAACCACAGGCGGCAGAACGAAGATACCGTTCCCGATCGGGGCTGCGATCCCGTGAACTTTGTTTTCCTCGATTGTCCCTTCAATGCGGTCGACCATTTCAATCGCGCCGGATTCGACTATCAGGGAGATTACGCCGAACGCACCTGGACCCACTCCACCCTCGGCTTCGAGTTTGAGGACGAGAACGCCTTCGTCGGCGATCCGACTGCCCCGCCCGTGCTTCACGGGTTGCGTCGTAACTATGCGGCCTACGCCCAGCAGGTGCTGCAGCTCAGCAGATTATCTGTGGTGGGCGGAGGGCGCTTCGTGCACAACGAAACCTTCGGCAACAAATTTGTCCCCAGAGTGGCGCTGAGCTTCCTGGCACTGCGCGGTAGCCAGTTCTTTTCCGGGACGCGGCTGCGATTTTCCTACGCGACCGGCATCAAGGAGGCGCGCTTCGAAGAGTCGTTCGCCACCGGGCCGGGAATCGTCCCCAACCCCAATTTGAAAGCTGAAGAAAACCGCGCCTTCGAAACTGGAATCGAGCAGTCATTCCTGGCGGGAAGGTTTGCCTTTTCCGCGATCTATTTCAACAACCTGTTTCGCAATCAAATAGACTTCGCTATCGTCGACCCCATGACCTTCACCGGCGAATACGAAAACATTGACAAGTCCTTCGCGCATGGGGCGGAACTGGAGTTTCACGGCCGACTGCTGACCCGGTTATCGTTCGACGCTGCTTACAACTACACCTCCACGCAGATTCTCGAGCAGCCTTTTGCGTTCGATCCACAGCACGAGCCGGGAAGTCCGTTGCTGCGTCGTCCCAAACATTCGGGAAGCTTGTTGCTCTCATACCTGGGCAGACGCTGGGGAGCAAACCTGGGTGGGAGCGTCGTGGGACGCAGGCCTGATTCTGATTTCTTTGTCTTACCAACCCCGGTGGATCATGCGGCAGGCTACGCGCGAGTAGATCTCGGCGGCTGGTGCGCCATCAACTCCCGCATCACTGCTTATGCCAATGTCGAAAACGCACTCGACCACCACTACAACGAAGTAGTAGGCTATCCCGCCCTGCCCGTCAACTTCCGCTCTGGCTTTCGCTTCCGCATAGGAGCGGAATAACACGGGAAGGAAAATCAGGAGAGGGCGATTATGTGCGGGACAGCCGCCTCCGAGCTGTCCAGCCGAGCGCAGCGAGGCGCATCTTCACAATGCCGCAAATGATTTGCTTTGGAGCAGTGACAATACGCGCGAGAGGGCCGCGGTTCAACTCACTTTTTCCGGAGCTCCCTCACCATTGTCGCTCGGCATCGAAGCCGCCATCTTCCCCCCAAAATATTTCGTCCGCGCCAACAGCAGTTTCTCGATATCAACCCCGGTAAGCGGCTGCTGCTTCCCCAGGAGGTGCGTAACCAGCGCAATCTGCGCGAAGTGCTCCACCGTTTCCATTTTCATATAAGCATGTTCAACGGTGTCCCCGTAGGTCACGACGCCATGATTCGACATCAGAATGGCGTCGTAGTGGGGCACGTAAGGTTCCAGCGTCTGCGCCAGTTCCGACGTTCCCGGTGTGCCGTAGCGCGCCAGAGGTATGCATCCCAGCCCCATCACCACTTCACAAACCAGAGGCTCGGTCAGCGCCATGCCCGCCGCGGCGAACCCGGTCGCGGTCGGCGGATGCGCATGCACAATCGCCTGAATGTCAGGCCGCGTGCGGTAAATCAGCAGATGCATCCCGATCTCACTGGTCACATTCCGCCGCCCCGCCACCCGCGTGCCTTCCAGGTCCACAATCACCATGTCCCCGGCCCGCATCGCGCCTTTGCTCACGCAAGTAGGCGTCACCAGGATCCGCTCCCCGTCCAGCCGGACCGACAGATTCCCGTCCATCGCCGCCACGAACCCGCGATCGTGCAACATCCGCCCGTAGCGAACAATATCTTCCCTGTGTTTGCGTTCTGCGGACATGGAGAAACTCTCTCGGGGAGTGACGAAAAGCGGCTAAATTTACGGCCCCCGCATAGTACCGCACTTGCCCCGAAGAGACAAACAAGTTTATCAAAACCAACAAATAATTAGGCCCACTGCCAGCCCCATTGTCGCCTTAGCCCATGCCGGATATTCCCCTTGATTCCTCCTATAATCTGACCACCGTGTTGGTTTCCGACTTCAATTTCCATCTTCCCGGCGATCTGATTGCCCAGGAACCGCTCGCCGCCCGCGACGGCTCCCGCATGCTCCACCTGCTGCGAAGCGGCGGCCATTCTGACCGCCTGTTCCGCGACTTCCCCGACCTGTTGCACCCCGGCGATGTCGTGGTTTTCAACAACACCCGCGTTTTTCCAGCTCGCCTCTATGGCCGTCGCGAAGGCACCCATGCTCAGCCGGTCAGTCCGCACAATCCTGCGGCCCGGGATTTCCTCCACGGTCGCGTCGAGGTTCTGCTGACGCGCCAGCTAACTACTGATCCCAACGATTGGGAATGCCTGGTTCGTCCCGGGCGCAAGATCGGCGTCGGCGAATGCCTTCTCTTTGGCGGCCAAAATCAGGACAAAGTGCAGGCCCAAGTCCTCGCTCGCGGCAAATTCGGCGAGCGCCGCATCCGCTTTCAGCCCATCTCTCAATGCGCCGATTTCTTCGCCACTCCTCGATCGCCTCGGACACGTCCCGCTCCCGCCCTATATCGCGCGGCCCGATTCTCCCAGCGATCGCGAACGCTACCAAACCGTCTATGCCCAGCAGCGCGGATCGATAGCCGCCCCCACCGCCGGCCTTCATTTCACCCCCCAAATACTCGACCGCATCCGCCAGCGCGAGGTCGAGACCGTCGAGATCACCCTGCACGTCGGCCTGGGAACCTTCCAGCCCGTCCGCGTCGAGCGCGTTGAAGATCACCAAATCCACTCCGAGCCATATTCAATTTCCTCTGATGCTGCCGCCACCATCAACCAAGCTCTTCGCGCCTGGCGTCGCATCATCGCCGTCGGGACCACCACAGTTCGTGCTCTCGAACACTCGATTCGGCTAGGCGCTGGAACCATCACCGCAGGCCCGGCTACCGCCGACCTCTTCATCTATCCAGATTCCGAACCGGCTTTCGAATTCAAAGTAGTCAAAGCGATGCTGACCAATTTCCACTTGCCCCAATCCACATTGCTGATGCTAGTCAGCGCCCTGGCCGGACGCGAAAACATTCTGCGCGCCTACGACCACGCAGTCTCCCAGCGCTACCGCTTCTATTCCTATGGAGACTGCATGTTTATCGAATAACGTTCACCGAATAGCGTTCATCGAATGATTCTAATGTACCCCTGTGCTCCTCGGTGTCCTCTGTAGCTAAGATTTTTTCTCGTCTGCGCTATACTCTTCCGGGAGCAGCCCATGTCCACCGCAGTAAAGCAGGTCCCAATTCACAGCTTCGTAGCCGAACTACGCAAGTTCCCGGAAGCCGCCTTCGACGAAACCGAACAGCTCCGCAGATTCCTCCAGGACGCCCCCGTCAGCCCGGACTCCCTGGCACCCTATCTAACCTGGGACCGCCAGCACTACACCCGCAACCTGATCGATAAAAACTCTCTCTACGAGTTCGTTGCCATCTGCTGGGAAGTCGGCCAGGCCAGTTCCGTCCACAACCACCGCGACCAGAACTGCTGGATGGCAGTCCCCATGGGCCGTTTGCTGGTGGAGAACTTTCACGTGGTGCATCAGGATCTCACCAAAGGCAAATCCACGATCAAAGCCACGGAAACGGTCGAGATGAATGTGTCGCAGCCCTGCGCCGTAGATCCGCTAGCGCCCGTCCACCGTGTCTTCAATCCCCGCGAGTTCAAGCAGCGCGCCGTGAGCCTGCACGTATATTCGCGGCCTTTCGACACCTGCGTCGTTTACTCCGCCGAGCAGGGCACCTGCGGAGAAATCAAACTGCACTACACCACTCAATACGGAAAACCGACGTAACTTCCTCATCTGGAAAATCTATTGGTCACGAGAACTCTTCGGGTTAATTTACAAAGTGGGGAGAACCGACCATCATGTTAAAAGGATTTGCCTGCCTGCTCATGGGCGCTGCTCTGGTGGGAGGCTATTCTTACTACCACAATCGGCTTTCCGCGCCGAATGCGCAGGCCACCGGGCAAGCTCAGTCGATCGAGGGTAAGCCGGCAGCGCAAGACCCGGACAAAACGGTCGCAGTCGTAGGACCGCTCGCCCAATGGATGCAGGACGGAAAGCCGGCGCAGGCGCAAGCTCCCGAAGATCGCCCTGTGCCTAAACCATATCCCAGCGATCACATCGCTGAATCCCCGGTCGGCACCAGCAGCGCCATCGTGCGCAAGACGTTCGCCGTGTCAGCCCCAGCAAAGTTTTCTTTCGAAATTCCGCCCCACGCTGCCAGCCCTCAACTGCACGGAACCTTTCGTTCGTTCGTGCGCCAGGCTGGACTTCAATCCAGCGACGAAAGCGCGGACATCGATCTTCTCTTAATGAATGGTGGGCAATACGCAGACTTTCGACGCGGCAAACCCGCCGACACGGTCTACTCCGTAGACCCTTCCCACGATCAGGATGTGAGCTTCGGCCTTCCCGCGACTCTGGATCACCCGGTGCAGTACTATTTGATCTTTCGCAACAGCTCCAGCAGTCCAGCGAAAAAGGTAGTACAAGCAGACTTCCAAGTGGACTTCTAACTAAGGGCGCCTTATGTAGGGACGGCCGTCTCGGCCGTCCAGCCAAGCGCAGCGAGGCTCTTTGAAGGCATGAGGCCCTGCCAGGGTGGAGCAGGCCTTCTTAGGCCTGCGTCAAAAGAGCCTCAGTAATTGTGAGCTTCAGCCCCTGAGGTGATAGCCGCAACGGCCCTCTACCGCCCGCGCAGACTGCTAAACTACTGGCTTGCCCCCCAGAACAAAATCTCCGGCGCCTGAATCCAGCAAAGGAGGTCCAGCCGCATCCGACCCCAACCGCATCTTCCTCATCGACACCATGTCCTTCATCTTCCGCGCCTATCACGCCATGGCGCGCCAACGCTCCATGTCCACCAAATCCGGACTCCCCACCGCGGCCATCTATGTCTTCGTAAACATGCTGCGGAAACTGCGCGAGGATTTTTCCCCCAACTATCTGGCCGCAGTCTTCGACGTAGCCGCCAAAACTTTCCGCGATACGCAGGCCGAAGCCATCACCACCGTCCGGAAGTTCGATATCAAAACCCAAACCTTCACCGAAGTCGAATACAAAGGCTACAAAGCTAACCGCGCCGCCATGCCGGAAGACCTGGCACAGCAGATTCCCTACATCCGCCGCGCCCTCGAAGCCTACCGCATCCCCATCCTCGAGCTAGCCGGCTTCGAGGCCGACGACGTAATCGGCACTCTAGCCCGCAAAGCCGCAGCCGCAAAGCATCCCGTTTACATAGTCTCCAGCGACAAGGACATGATGCAGCTGGTCAGCGACGACGTTCAGATCCTGAACCCTCCCAAAGACAATCTGATCTGCGACGCCGCCAAGGTGGAAGAAATTCTCGGAGTCCCTCCCCAGCGCGTGATCGATATTATGGCCCTCCGCGGCGATTCAATCGACAACATCCCCGGGGCGCCCGGCATCGGTGAGAAAGGCTCTGTCGAAATCATCAAGCGTTTCGGCACCGTCGAACAGGCCCTCGACCGCGCCAACGAAGTAGAAAAGAAGACCTACCGCGAATCCCTCCAGAACAACCGCGACACCATCCTCTTCAGCAAGAGCATGGCGACTATCGACACCAACGTTCCGGTCGAACTGAACGTTGAAGCCATGCGCGCCGGCGAGCCTGATCTCGATCTCCTCCGCCAGCTTTTCACGGAACTCGAATTCACTTCGCTGCTGAAAGAACTACTGCCGGAAACCCAGGTCACCGAAGCGCACTACAGCGAGGCTAAGTCCGCCGCCGATGTAGAGAGCGCCCTGAACTCCGTCGAGACGGAAGGCGCGCTAGCCGTCGCGGTGGAGCAAGCAGAACCAATTCTCGAAAACGAAGAAGAAGTAGTTGAAGAAGAACCGCAGTCAGGAATGTTGGCGCTGACCGACGACTCATCCCCCGCGGCGCCAATACCCGAACCCGCGGCCCGCCGCGTCGCCATCTCCGCAGCCGCAGGCTCCGCCGCGATCGTTAAACTGGATTCCAGCGCCGCAGCCGCAAAACTACGCTCGGTCCTCACCACCGCGGCCACGCCCAAGTCAGTCCACGACTACAAGGCCGCGATCCATGCGCTCGATTCCCTGGGCATCCGGTTACAAGGCGTCGAGCGCGATCCCATGCTCTACTCCTACCTTCTCGATCCCACCTACTCCTCGCATCGCCTGGCTGACGTCGCCCTCCGCCGCTTCAATCTCAAGCTAAGCGGCGATCTAGCCGAGGCCGCCGACATAACAGGCAGGCTTGCCACCACTTTGCGCGAAGATGTCAAGCAGGCAGGACTAACCAAGCTCTACGAAGAAATCGATCTCCCGTTAGTCCCGGTGCTCGCCCGCATGGAGCAAGCCGGAGTAAAAATCGATACCGCCGCGCTCGCGAAGATGTCGACACAGCTGGAGCGCGAGAGCAGCACGAAAGCCAAAGAGATCTATGAACTCGCCGGGACGGAATTCAACATCGGCTCTCCCAAGCAACTCGGCGACGTGCTTTTCAGCCGTCTGAACCTTCCCAAGCCCGTGAAATACGGCAAAGGACGCACCATCTCAACCGCAGTCGAGGTCCTTGAAACTCTGGCGGAAGAACATCCCATCGCCAGAAGAGTCCTCGACTACCGCCAGCTAACCAAGCTGAAATCCACCTACGTCGACACGTTACCCGCGTTAATCAATCCGTACACCGGACGCCTGCACACCACTTTTTATCAGGCAGGCACGGCCACCGGCCGCCTCTCTTCCGCCAATCCGAATCTGCAGAACATTCCCATCCGCACCGAACTGGGACGCGGCATTCGCGCCGCCTTCATCGCTGAGCCCGGCCACGTTCTCCTAACCGCCGACTACTCGCAAATCGAACTCCGCCTGCTAGCGCACTTCTCGCGCGATCCGCTCCTTGTCGAAGCCTACCGTCGCGGCGACGACATCCACACCTTGACCGCCTCGCAAGTCTTTGGAGTCCCGCCGTTAATGGTCACGCCCGACCACCGCCGACAGGCTAAGGTAGTAAATTTCGGAATCGTCTACGGCCTCTCCGCCTTCGGCCTGTCACAAAATCTCGGCATCGAGCCCGCCGAAGCCAAACTATTCATCGCCAACTATTTCGAAAAGTACAAAGGAGTCCGCGCCTTCATCGACAAAACGCTCGAAGAAGCCCGCCGTGACCTGAAAGTAAAAACCCTCCACGGACGCATCCGACCCATCCCCGACATCAACAGCAAGAACTTCATGCAGCGCGGCTTCGCCGAACGCACCGCCGTCAACACCCCGCTGCAAGGCACGGCGGCAGACTTGATCAAAGTAGCCATGATCCGCATCGACGCGATTCTGCAAGAACGCGGACTAAAGTCAAGAATGACCTTGCAAGTCCACGACGAACTAGTATTCGAAGTCCCGGAAAAAGAAGTGGAAACGATGCAATCGTTAGTCCGCGAGCAAATGGAAAAAGTCCACGCCCTAGCCGTCCCGCTGCTAGTAGAAATGGAAGTAGGCCCCAACTGGAGAGATCTGGATTAGAAGGCAGCGGCAAGGCCCGTGTGGGTCGGACACTCCTGTCCGACAACTGCTGGCACAACCGTACTCTCGGGGACGTTGACCCTATTCTGACTTCGCGGGTAGTAAATCACTTTCCGAAACTAACGCATCGGAACCATCACCGAACTCGACCGTATATAGAACAGAACCGACGGGGCGCTTGAAGTACTCGGCCTGTTCTTCACGCTCGATCGGCGTAATACCGACTACCGAACAGCTCTTGTCGGCCTCATTTCCCGCATCGTCCTTGGTGCGGAAGACCACCTCGTCACCGTAATCAAATTTCATATTCATTGCACTGCGAACCATCGACGCCGTCGCGGCGCTAAACTCCCAGCGCCCGCTGAATCTCCCCCGCAATCCCCGCCGTAAACGCCTGCATCTTCTCCTCCGACTCCGCCTCCACCATCACCCGCGCCAACATCTCGGTCCCCGAATACCGCACTACCACGCGCCCCTTCCCATCCAACTCGCGCTCCGCAGCCTCGATCGCCCGCTGTATTTCAGGCACCCGAGCGAACGGAACTTTCTCCCGCACTCTCACGTTCTGAATCTTCTGCGGAAACACTTTCAGATCGCTCACCAACTCCGCGAGTGTCTTCTGAGAACGCACGATCACATCCATCACCCGCAGCGCAGTCAACAGACCGTCCCCGGTCGTCGCATCGCCATCGCGAAAAATAATGTGTCCCGACTGCTCCCCGCCCAGAGTCGCCCCCGTCTTCAGCATCTCTTCCAGAACATATTTATCGCCCACATCGGCCCGCAACATCCGGATGCCCGCGCTCTTCAGCGCGATCTCCACCCCCATATTCGACATCGTCGTAGACACCACGGTCGCTCCAGCTAATTTCCCGCGCGCCTGCAGGTCGCGCGCCGTCAGCAGCAGCACGCCATCCCCATTCACAACGCGGCCCGTCCTATCGCAAAACAGAGCCCGATCGGCATCCCCGTCAAACGTCACGCCGAGGTCAAACTTCCCGCCAGACGCAGCCACCGTCTTGCCCAAAGTGTCCGGATGCAACGCCCCGCATCCTTCATTAATATTTTTCCCATCCGGCGTTATACAAGTGAAGGTTGCCTGGATCCCCATGCCGCGAAAAAGCTCCGGAGCCTCCGCCGTAGCCGCTCCATGAGCGCAATCCACCAACACGCGCATCCCGCTCAAGTCCGATGCCACGCTGCTCGCCAACGATTCGATGTACGCCTTTCGCAGCACCGTTTCTCCCGGTAAGGACGGCCCCGCAACTTTCATCGCAGTATCGTCCGCCGCCCCCGGCTTCGCCAGCAGCGCGAAAATTTCTTTTTCGATCGCTAGTTCCCGCTCATCCGTCAGCTTGAATCCATCCTCGGAGAAAACTTTGATCCCGTTATCCGTCCACGGATTGTGCGACGCCGAGATCACCACTCCCGCCGCGAATCCGCGCGACCGCGCCAGATAAGCCACTCCCGGCGTCGTGATCACGCCCGCGCTGTGCACGTCCACACCCACCGCCGCCATCCCCGCCGCCACACGGTCCGCAATCCATCCGCTCGATTCGCGTGTGTCCTGCCCGATCAGCGCCTGCGTCCGCTGTCTTCCACGAGCCAGATCGTGTCCCAGTGCCCGCCCGATCAGATACGTGCTTTCCCCGGTCAGTGGAAATTCGCCGGCCACGCCGCGTATCCCGTCCGTGCCAAACAATTGTCTGCCCTGAGCGCTCATAAGATTCTTCGGATTCCTAAGAAGAGCCGGAATTAGAAATAAAATTCGTATCAGGGTATGCCTTCAGGCATACCGTAATGGCCGCATATCGAATCGCGCCTTCAGGCGCTGCGACTCAGAGCGCCTCAACGCCCGCCCGCCGCAGGCGTACTCTTCTCCATGATCACGGTCACTCGTACCGGCGTCGGCTCTACCACTTGCACCAGCGCATCCGGCACATACACATTGGTCACAAAGGTCCCGGTGGTCTTGATTCCGGAAGCGTCCACCGGATCGGTCGTCGCCGCATCCACCAGTTCCACGTGATGCTGCGGCCCGGTGATCTTGATTTTCTCCGGATCCACCAGCACCTTCCCAATCTGTTCTCCCTCCGCAAAATTTCCCGTCACCCGCGCATGAATCTCCACTTCGCGCGTCAGCCGCGTATCAAAACTGAGATGCACCTGCCCCGGCACCACCTGCACTATCGTCAAATCCCGCTGGTGGCGAATCTGCTGCGAAGTCAAGTCAAACGTACGCTCGCCCGGCTTGGCATCCCCCAGTTCAAGCTCGGCGTGAATGTCCGTCGAACGCAATTCCCGGATCAGCCTCTCCGGCCCGCGCACCCGGATCTGAGCATCGGGAATGGTGACCGAACTGATCTCCAATCCCGATGGCACATGCTGAAACTCAATCGGCACCCGCACCGCAATTTCTGCCGGCTCCTGGTCTGGAGAAATCACCAGCCACAGCCCGGTCGCCAGCACCAGCGACAAAACTTTCAGCCAGAAGTTATGCAGCACCCAGCGCCGCAAGAAACTCATCACAGCGGACGCTCCGTTTCCGGCGAGGACTCTTCGTCAGCACTCATCTGCCCGCCCGCCCGCAGCGGCGATTCCAGCGCGGCATCCGAGTCCTCGCTCGGCGGCGCAACTGTAGGCAACGCCACCGGCGACATATAACTGCGCAGCTCGCCGCTCAGCCGCTCGCGCAGTTGTTCCACCGTCAGGTCCCGTTCGATCCTGCCCCCCACAGCCATGCTGATCGCGCCCGATTCCTCCGAAACGATTACCGCGATCGCGTCCGTCTCCTCCGTAATTCCAATGCCCGCGCGGTGCCGCGTCCCCATCTGCGTCGACAGCACCGGATTCATCGACAGCGGCAGAAAGCACGCCGCCGCCGCCAGCCTGTCCTTCTGGATAATCACCGCTCCATCGTGCAGTGGCGCGCTCGGCCGGAAGATCGTAGCCAGCAGATCGTACGATAGCCGCGCATCCATCGCGACCCCACTCTCGATATAAGTCCGCAACCCGATCTCGCGCTCGATCACCATCAATGCGCCAGTTTGATGCTGCGAAAATAAATTTGCCGCCAGCACAATGTCGTCGTAAGAATCCCCCTCCACCGCCGATCCGCGCAGAAAGCTTACCCGCCGCCCCACATCCGAGAGCACATGCCGGATCTCCGACTGAAACACCACAATCAGCGCGAACACCACAAAAGGCAGCAAATGGCTGACCAGCCAGTTCAATGTGACCAGCTCGCCGATCCGCGCCAAATAGAACGCCGCCGCCACCGCCGCCAGTCCCGCCAGCATCGGCGCAGCCCGCGTCCCCCGGATCATCACCAGCACTTCGTAAATGATCACCGCCACCAGCAGAATGTCGAGCACCGTAAACGACACTCTCAACCATGGCGCCAACATTTGCGTCACCAAATCTCTCCATCCGCGAAGTTTCTAAGTAGTAGAACCCTACATTCTAATGCCACTGAGGATAGGTTAGGCTTTGTCATCCTGAACAAGCGTTGTTTGCGCGGTGAAGGATCCGGGGGAGCACCGCGATGCGTCGCAGCCTGGTTTTTTGCGACGCAATACTCGCGCGTTTGGCTCGCTTCCCCTATTGTTTTTTGCGGGCGCCCGCATCTGCGTCCGCCTTCTTCACCGTAGCCCGAATCTCTCCCCGAGCTACCCGCGCCGAAATCTCCTCGCCCACCTTCACCAGGGAAGCGTCCTTCACCAACTCCCCCGCCCCGTCAAACACCAAAGCATACCCCCGCTCCAAAATCGCCAACGGAGAAAGCGCCTCCAGCGCCCGCCCCATGCGCTCAATTCGAACCTTCTTCTGCAAAAGCTGATTCCGCATCGCCGCCCTCAAAGCCGCAGTCCCGGCCGCAAGCTCTCCTCGAATGCCCGCGAGCACGCGCCGCAAATCGTAATGCCGCACCGCCGCCGCGACTGCCTCCAAACGCCGCCGCAGCAATTCCAGCGCATACCGCTCGCCGCGCTCGAGCCGGTAAGTCAGATCATCCACCTTCTGCTGCCGCTGCCGGATCAAATCCATCATGCGCGCAAACGTCCCATGCTGCGCCCGCTCCATCAACGCATGCCGGGCCTCCAGCAGTCGCCGCTCCATGGCCCGAACCAGCCGCTCCCGCACCGCCTCGGCCTGATTCTCGATTTCAAGGCGCGACCGGATCACCAACTCCGCCGCCGCCGATGGCGTAGGCGCCCGCAGGTCCGCGACAAAATCCACAATCGTGAAATCCGTCTCGTGCCCCACCGCCGAAATCACCGGAATCTCCGACGCCGCCACCGCCCGCGCCAACCCTTCATCGTTGAACGCCGCCAAATCCTCCGCCGACCCGCCGCCGCGCCCCACAATAATCACCTCGACGCAGCGGTTGTCATCACCTCGAACTTCATTGAAGTATCGAACTCCGCCAGCCACTTCGAACGCCGCCGCGTCCCCCTGCACCTGCGCCGGATAAATCACCGCATTCACCGAGTGATGCCGTCGCTGCAGAATATTCAGGATGTCCCGCAGCGCCGCCGCCTGCGGCGAAGTTACAATCCCAATCCGCGACGGCAACGCCGGAATCGCTTTCTTCCGTTCCGCCGCAAACAATCCTTCCGCCTCCAGCTTCGCCTTCAGTTGCTCAAACGCAACCTGCAATCCTCCCGCGCCTTTCGGCTCGATGTACTCCGCCGCGATCTGCAACTCGCCGCGATCCTCATAAACCGTCACCCGCCCCCGCACCACAACCTGCATCCCATCCGCCGGACGAAACCGCAACAGCCGCGCCTTCGAACTGAACATTACCACTCGGATCTGCGCATTCCCATCTTTCAGCGTGAAATAAAGATGCCCCGAATCCGGCGCCCGAAAATTAGAAATCTCTCCCTCCACCCACGCGTCGGAATACTCCCGCTCCACCAGCGTCCGCACCGCCGCCACCAGCGCACGCACTGTCCAAACCCGCCGCTCCGGCGGCGCGAACCGAAATCCCAGTTGATCGCTAATGGAAGACATCGAGGGCAGTGTACTCCAAGGTAGGATATTCCAAGCGCAGGGAGTCCGCCCCGGAGAGGCATCGCGATAATAGCCCAGCGCTTTTAGCGCTGGGTCAAGGTTAGAAAAAGGGAATCAGTCCCGGGTGACGACTGAAGTTCCATGCACACTCCGAAACCCGGTGTACGTCCCCAGCCGCGAAGCGGCTGAAGAATACAGCGCACTGTCTGTCCTGAGCCTGCCGAAGGGGCGCAAGCCGTGGGTGGACTCACGTGGTGCCAAACAGCCCCGAAGGGGCGAAAGAAAAACCCTCATCCCAGCAGCCGGCTAACCGCATACAGCAAAATCGAAAGCACCATACTCACGATCAGCGACGTGGCCAGCGGAAAATACACCGTAGTGTTCTTCCCGCGATATAAAAAGTCGCCCGGCAACTTCCCCAGCGGAACATGCATCCGCCAGAGCACTATCACCACCACTCCAACCACCGCCAGCATCGCCCCGAAGATGACCAACAGTTTCCCCAGTTCCATCGCAGCCCCCCAGAGAACCTAGCCGCCCTCTATTGTAATCCCGCTACCACATACGCTTCCGACAAAATCCGCACGTACGAATACGCGCAGGCCGTCTCCGTCGGAGCGGTTAACTTTGCAATACAAAGTACTTGACAATAAACTCCCCATCCGCTACTCTGTCCTCGTAATGCCCGAGCCCCGCCACCACGGCATCCGCCGCCCCCACCGACCAGCGCCCCGGCAGGCCCCGGATCTCACTCCCGATCCCGCCGCCGACCTCCGCTTTATCCGCGACACCATGGAGCGTTCCGCCTCCTTCACCGCCGTCCCCGGCTGGGGTCAGGTCATCCTGGGCGCAACCGCGTTCGCCGCCGCCGCGCTGGCCGCCCGCCAACCGAACTCCGCCGCCTGGCTCAAAGTCTGGTTGGCCGAAGCCCTCCTGGCCGCAATCATCGCTTTTCTATCCATGCGCTGGAAAGCCAACCGCCGCGGCCTCCCACTCTTCACCGGGCCCGGACGCAAAGTCGCTCTAGGCCTGTTTCCCCCGCTGATCGCCGGCGCACTCTTAACTTTCACGCTCCAACGCGCAGGTCTGGAATCCGCCCTCGCCCCCGCATGGCTTCTTCTATACGGCGCAGGCATTATCACAGGAGGCGCGTATTCCGTCTCCATAGTCCCGGTCATGGGCCTCTGTTTCATGGCCACGGGCGCACTCGCAGTAGTCGCCCCGGCAACCTGGGCAAACTATTTCCTCGCCGCTGGCTTCGGTGGCCTTCACATCATCTTCGGATTTTTAATCGCAAGGAGGCACGGTGGCTAGAGCCCTCGCCCAGCGCCGCAAGCCCACAAAAGCCGCCGCAATCCCGGCGCGCGGGCACATCCCCACCCGCGCTCTGCAGCTTCCCGAGTTAGACCGTCTTATTCACGAACGCATTCGCCTGGGAATCGTAAGCGCGTTAGCCAGCAACGCCAGCCTCAGCTTCAACGACCTCAAACGCATTCTCAAAACCACCGACGGCAACCTTAGCGTCCACGCCCGCAAACTCGAGGAAGCCGAATACATCTCCTGCCTGAAATATTTCGAAGGCCGCGTCCCCCGCACCGAGTACCGCCTGACCGCGACCGGCCGCCGCGCCCTGGCCCACTATCTCAATCAAATGGAGGAATGGATCCGCCTGACCCGCGAAGAAGAATAAAAGAATTTTTTTTTGGGCCGCATGCTTTGTAGTACAAAGTGCATTGCAAAAACGACGGCAGAGTGAAGAAACCAGTGACGCCTGACAACCCTATTACTGAAGACGAACACAGTCATTTCTCCATCCGCAGCGCCACACGCTTTTGGGAGCCGCGACGCCTCATCTACAACATTGTTCTGACCGCGACCGCCCTTTTCTGGCTCATCAAGGACTGGACCCACTTCCTTCCAGCCTTGACCTGGTCCTCCCTCGGGATCGTGACTGTGCTGGCGCTGTTGGCCAACCTCTGCTACTGCGCCGCGTACCTCACAGATCTTGCCATTCAACAACTCGTGCCGAATATCGCTTGGAACCGCAGCCGTTGGGCGATCTGGTCACTGGGAACTCTTTTCGCTGTCGTGCTGGAGAGCTACTGGATCAACGACGAGATTTATCCCTACGTCAGCCAAGCCGCAAGCCTGCTCCGGAGATGAAACCTATGTGGACACCACCCAGCAGCAATATGAACTTCCCCGCCCCGCTGGCCGTCATGGCATTCCTCGCCGCCTGTGCCGGTGTTATCCTGGCCCTGGCCTCGGCCGCCATCGCCTGGTTTGCCCGCAGGCCGAAGTTCGCCCGCGCCTGCCTGCTCGTCCTCGCCGGCGGCACAACCCTCTATGCCGGACTCCTGTTCGGCTTCGCCCTCGTCAGCCGCCCGCACATCCTCACTCGCGCCCAGGAAAAATATTTCTGCGAGATTGATTGCCACCTCGCCTACTCTCTTCTGGACGTCAAGACCGAGCCTGCTGTCGGGGCCACCCATTACGTCGTAACCATTCGCACGCGCTTCGATGAAACCACCACTTCTCCAACCCGCCCCAAAGACGCCCCCCTAACTCCTAGTCCGCGCACTGTCCTCCTCATCGATGATTTCTCGGGCCAGCAATACCGGCCGGTAGCCGTGCAAGGCACGCCGCTCGAAACTCCTCTCAAGCCCTCCGACTCCTACACCACTCAACTAGCTTTCGAGGTTCCGCCCGGCGCCGGCCCCAAAAGCCTGCGCCTCCTGATCACCACCACTCCCGGCTGGCCCGACCGAGTAGTAATCGGCGACGAAAACAGCCTTCTCCACCACAAAACCTATTTCGCCCTCTAGATTGTGCCTGTAGAAACAGCGTCGCGCATGTAGGGACAGGCGCCTCGGCTGTCCAGCGAGCGAAGCAAGTGTGAGTGAAGCCTGTGTCGAGCGGGCACTCCTGCCCGCTGCTTTTGACTTTGCCTTTGCTGAGTTTGATTTGCTCTTGCTTCTGCCTTTGATCTTGATTTGGCTAGGGATCACCGGAATGCACGCGCTACCGTGGAAGAGCGGCGCTTCAGCGCCGCGTCAATCGCCACAAATGATTCGGGCTTTAGCCCCCGAGTCTGCCTGCGCCGGTAATGCTAAAATCCTCCGCATGAAACGCCAGGCGCTCTTCTGCCTGATCGCCACTCTACTAGCTGCCCAAGCCACCGCTCCCGAGGTCGAAATCACTGCCGAGCCCCACCATCACCTGACCCTCGAAAACAAATCGGTCCGCGTCTTCAACGTCGACGTCCCGCCTCACGGCGACACCCTGATGCACTGGCACCGCCACGACTATGTCTACGTAACCCTCGGCGACAGTGAGGTAGTCAACGCCGTAAAGGACAAGCCTCCTGTGACCGTCAAACTGCGGGATGGCGAAACCCGCTTCTCTCCCGCCACCTTCGCCCACATAGCGCGCAACCTCGCCGACCACCCCTTCCGCAACGTGACCATCGAGATTCTCGAAGACGCAACCCTGCGCAACTCCGCCGCAAAATGGGACGAAGACCGCTCCCTCAACATCCTGCAGGGCGGCACCAAACAAATCCTCTTCATAAAAGACAGCATCCGAGTCTCCGAATTCGAACTCCAGCCAAACGGAGTAGTCCCCATGCACCACCACGCCGGCCCACATCTCGTAGTAGCCGTCACCGATCTGGATCTCCGCAGCGATGTAGCAGGCCAAGGCCCCATGCCCGCCCACTTCAAGTCCGGCGACTCCAAATGGCTTCCCGGCGGCTACTCCCACACAGTAACCAACACAGGCCCCAATCCCGCCAAATTCGTAACCGTGGAATTCCCATAAAGGTTTAAGTAGAAAAGCAAGGTTCATGTGGAACAGCCGCCCCCGGCTGTCCATTCGAGCGCAGCTCGACAAGTACTCACGAGGCTGGGCAGGCCTTCAGAGCCTGTCTCGCAACCAGATTGCGGAAGGAAGAGTGGAGTGTACGATCTGATTCCAGCCGCGAAGCGGCGCCAAAATAGCATCGGGAGGAACGGGTTTTGGCTCAAAAACCGGGGCGGTAGCCGCATCCGGCTTGGACTTCCACCGGAATTGGCCTTACGTGGCCTAAACTATTGAATTTGCATTATTGAATCTGCCGTAGCGGGGCGTGGCGTCAAGAGCGAATTCGCTCTTGGTTTTCCTCAGACTTCCACAAGGAAGTACTATCGTCCACAGTTTCTGCACAAGCAGGAAATGTTTTTCTGTTGCGACTCGCAACATTCCGTACCAGAGTGGGTTCAGCGAATACGTGGCAATTCTCAAAGCTTGCCAATGAATGATTGCGGTGACGCCGGTGGCAGACTGGCAATTCTCGAGGGTGAATTGCCAGGGGAAATTCGGAAACGCGCGCGAGCGCGTGCCGGTTGCCCGGGCATTGCGGCCTCCTCCACAGTCTGCTCTTGAGCGGGCTGGGCAGTCGGCTAGCCGCAAGGGTTGCAGAGAAGTGATTCACAGAATCACGCTTCTGCAGTCCGTACTGGTAAAAGTGGCGCTCCTTGCGAGCGCTGTCGGACCAGTACCATCGTCTCGCCGCTCCTAGCGGCGGGAAGGCAAGTCGAGAGATCCACGAACGATGCGACGTCGGTGGCTGGCCGGCGTCGCATTTGTTTTTGAAGGCTGTTTTTTTCGCCACGGATTTGCGCGGATCGGCGCGGATAAACCTGTATCAGAGTCGGGGGATTTTTGTGTCGGACCTGTTTTCTCAGGTCTTCCACAACATATTGCCTGCCTTCACAGCTTCTGCACAATTCATTTGGCGCTTCGCTTTGTCTTCGCTTATCCTAGGTGAAAGTTTAGGACACAGTGTTGTACGAAAACGATGGCGACCACCGATTACAGCATCAGTACTCTTCCGGCGAACGTCGAAGCGGAGCGCTCGATTCTGGGCGCGATACTGCTGGACAACTTTGCTTACAACCAGGCTGCGGAGCATCTGCGCATTGAAGATTTTTCGCTGGACTCGCACCGGCGGATTTATGGGCGGATGGTGGATCTGGCGGAGTCTTCGCGTCCGATCGACATGATTACGCTGATCGAGGAGCTTGACCGGCACAAGGATCTGCAGGCGATCGGCGATGTGGGGTATGTGTCGAGTTTGCTGGATGGCGTGCCCGACCGGCCCAGCATTGAGCATTACGTCAAGATTGTGCGCGACAAGGCTTTGCTGCGGGGGCTGATACATGCGGCGAATACGGCGATTGCGCGGGCGGCGGATCAATCCGATCTGGCGGAGGAGGTGCTAAGCGACGCCGAGGCCGCGATCTTTCAGCTCTCGGAGAAGCGCATTGGGCGCGGCTTCATGGGCGTGCAGGAGATTGTCCGGGAGTCGTTCGGCTCGGTCGACGCTTTGCTGCAACGTGGGCAGCGGATTACTGGGCTGGCCACGCACTATGAAAATCTCGACGAGATGACCAGCGGGTTGCAACGTTCCGACCTGGTGATCATTGCGGCGCGGCCTTCGATGGGCAAGACCGCGTTTGCCATGAACATTGCGGAGAACGCCGCGATCAAAGATCAGAAGGTGGTGGGAGTGTTTCTCTCTGGAAATGTCGCGCGAGGCGCTGCTGCTGCGCCTGCTTTGCTCGACGGCGGAGGTGGATGCGCACAAAATGCGTACGGGTTCGCTGTGGCAGGATGACACGCGCAAGGTGGTGCGAGCCATGGAGCAGTTGGCGCACGCTCCGATTTTCATCGACGACACGCCCGGCATTTCGTTGAGCGAGATGCGCGCTAAGGCGCGGCGGTTGAAGCAAGCGCAGCAGGGAAGGCTGGACCTGATCATTGTGGATTATCTGCAGCTGATGTCGGGAGGAAGCAAGCGTTACGAAAACCGTACACAGGAAGTGTCGGCGATTTCCCGCGGACTGAAGGCGCTGGCCAAGGAACTCAGCGTGCCGGTGGTGGCGCTTTCGCAGTTGAGCCGCGCTCCGGAGAGCCGGGGCGGCGACCATCGTCCGCAGCTTTCCGATCTGCGAGAGTCGGGATCGATTGAGCAGGATGCCGATCTGGTAATGTTCATCTTCCGCGAAGAGGTTTACCGGCAGGACGATCCTGACTTGCAGGGCAAAGCGGAGATCATTATCTCGAAGCAGCGCAACGGACCTACCGGCAAGTTGATGCTGGCTTTCCGGAAGAACTGCACGAGGTTCGAGATGATGGCTGAAGGCGGCGGGATGGCTCCAGAGGAGTGATTTCGGCTTTAGGAGCCCTTGCCTAGTGGTACAGGAAAGCCTGTAGTCTTGCGGGGTAAGTCCCTTAGGCGATTCGAGTTGCGCTGGTGCAAATGTGCTGTGGAAAAGTTTGTGGAAGGCTGGGCGGGTTAAAACCGGCTAACGAAAAAGATGGTGGGAGTGATTTGGTTTTCCAGGGCCGCTACCCCTTAAAGTCCTGAATAGTAACCAGTTAGGCAATTCATTCGGCATTAACATAGGCCGGACCCGCGGAAAGTCAGGTTATTCCCACTTTTGAGATTTGCACATTTGGGGGCTTGGACCCTCAGTTTTAGGAGCCCTGAAAGGATATTTGCGGGGCTTCAGACGTCCCTCCGGGTCTCTCAATTGCTGTCTTCGCCGACCTTTAGAACCGCCAGGAAAGCCTCCTGGGGGATATCGACACGGCCGATCCGTTTCATTCGTTTCTTGCCTTCTTTTTGCTTCTCGAGGAGTTTGCGCTTGCGGGAAATGTCGCCGCCGTAGCACTTTGCAATAACGTTCTTGCGAATGGCGGAGACGGTTTCGCGGGCTATGATTTTCGCTCCAATCGACGCCTGGATCGCGACTTCGAACATTTGCCGGGGGATGAGTTGCCTCATTTTCGAGACCAGCGCTTTACCGCGCTCGTAGGCAAAATCGCGATGCACGATGATGGAGAGAGCATCGACCGGCTCGCCCGCCACGAGGATGTCGAGCTTCACCATGGGCGACTCCCAATAGTCCGCGAGGTGATAGTCGAGCGAGGCGTAGCCGCGGGAGACTGACTTCAAGCGATCATAGAAATCGAGAACGATTTCATTCAGCGGTAACTCATAGTGCAACATCACGCGCGAGGAGCTGACGTACTCGAAGGTTTTCTGCTTGCCGCGCTTGTCCTCGACCAGTTTCAGAATTCCGCCGACGTACTCTTCGTTGGTGAGAATCGTGGCCAGAATTACCGGCTCTTCGATTTTTGCGATCTCGCTGGGGTCGGGCCAGCGCGAGGGATTGTCGACCTCGATCATTACATCGTCGGTCTTATAGATTTTGTAACGGACACCGGGCGCGGTGGTAATTGAGCTCGAGCGCGAACTCGCGCTCCAGGCGCTCCTGAATTATCTCCATGTGGAGGAGGCCGAGGAAGCCGCAACGGAATCCGAAGCCCAGGGCTACGGAACTTTCCGGCTCGAAGAAGAATGACGCATCGTTCAGGCGCAGTTTTTCCAGCGCTTCGCGCAGGCGGGTGTGCTCGTGGGCGTCTACGGTGTAGAGTCCGGCGAAGACCATAGGCTTGATTTCTTCAAAGCCGGGAAGGGCGTCGAAGGCGGGGTTGGCGTCGTCGGTGATGGTGTCGCCGATTTTCGTGTCGGCTACATTCTTGATATTCGCGATCAGGAAACCGACTTCGCCGGCTTTGAGTTCGTCAATCTCAACCGGCTTGGGGCTTTGCACTCCGAGAGTTTCGGCGTCGAAGGTTGTGCCGTTGGACCACAGGCGAATTCTCTGGCCCTTGCGCAGCGTTCCTTGAAATACGCGGGTGAGTATCACCACGCCGCGATAGGAGTCGAACCATGAATCGAAGATCAGCGCCTGAAGACGGGCGTCAGGATTGCCTTTCGGCGGCGGAATTCGTTTTACGATGGCTTCGAGAACGTCGGGCACACCCTGGCCGGTTTTCGCGCTGATGAGCACGGCGTCGGATGCATCAAGCCCTACGGCGCTTTCGATCATTTCCTTGGTGCGGGGGATGTCGGCGCTTTGCAGATCGATCTTATTGATGACGGGGATAATTTCGAGGCCGTTATTAATCGCGAGATAGGCGTTGGCGAGGGTTTGCGCTTCCACTCCCTGGGAGGCGTCGACTATGAGGAGCGCACCTTCGCACGAGGCCAGCGAGCGCGAGACCTCGTAGGAAAAATCCACGTGGCCGGGGGTGTCGATCAGGTTGAGTTGATACGTCTGACCGTCGTGCGCGGTGTACATCATGCGGACGGCGTGGGCTTTGATGGTGATGCCGCGCTCACGTTCCAGGTCCATGGAGTCGAGCACCTGGGCCTGCATCTCGCGCGCGGTCAACGATCCGGTCAGTTCCAGCAGGCGGTCGGCCAGCGTGGATTTACCGTGGTCGATATGCGCGATGATGGCAAAGTTGCGGAGGTAGATTGCGTCCATAGGTGCGGGCTGACCTGATTTTAACAGGCGAGGTGTAATTCCCGTTTTGGGCTCGCACTTCGAAAAAGCGCTTGCCAAATGTGTGATTCTCTTCCCGCTTAGCGCTACTGTTTCTGTGGGCCCGTGGTGTAACGGAAACACGGCACCTCGCGACGGTAGCAGATGCGGGTTCGAATCCCGTCGGGTCCACGCTTCTGTTGCGAAGCGTCGGTTCTGTGGGGGCGAAACGCGAGGATAAGCTCCCAACAAAAGTAACTTGATTCTTTTTGATGGCAGGGTCATACTGATTCTGTCGCGGGGTGCCGTGCTAGCCCAGAACATTGAAGGCCTCGATTGTTCGAGGCCTTTTCCTTTTCCGGGCTCGCTTTAGCAGGCCCCGCTTTATACTTCTCCCAACGTTGCCAGGTAACCCTTAGAATGACACCTCATGCTCGTTCTCGCTTCTGCCTCGCCACGCCGCCAGGAGTTGCTGCGCAACGCTGGCATTCCGTTTACCGTGCAACCCGCTTCAATCGATGAAACGCCACTTGCCGGCGAATCTCCGCGGGAGTGCGCCGAGCGGCTGGCGGGGGAAAAGGCGCTGGCGGTTTTTCAACTCAATCCGCAGCAATGGGTGCTGGGCGCGGACACGATCGTGGTGGTCGATGACATTATTCTCGGCAAACCTCGCGATACAGGGGACGCTGCTCGCATGTTGCGCTTGTTGTCGGGGAGGACGCATTTAGTGATTACTGGTGTCTGCATCGTCGGGCCAGTGGTCAGGGCACCAGTGATCAGTGGTCAGTGGTCAGTGGCCAGTCACACCAAGACCGCTTGCGAAACTACGCTTGTGACTTTTGGCGAACTTTCGGACGATGAGATCCGCTTCTACGTTTCCACCGGGGAGCCTATGGATAAGGCCGGGGCATATGCGATTCAGGGCGTGGCTTCGCGGTGGATTCCGCGCATCGAAGGCGACTACAGCAATGTGGTGGGACTGCCGGTGGCGCTGGTTTATCGCATGCTGCTAGAGCGAGGGGTGGTTTGATTGGCCGTAAAGCACGGCAAGGCTACGACTTTTTTTCTTCCTCTTTCTTCTCTTTCTTTTCTTCTTCGGGGTCTTTCATTGCGGCTTTGAAGTTGCGGATGCCTTCGCCCATGCCCTTGCCAAGTGCAGCGAACTTACTGGTGCCGAAGATCAGAAGAATGATCGCTATGATTATCAGCAAGTGCAAGGGCTGAAAAAGACCTTCACCCATAAGTCTCTCCACGGGGTTTTCCGGGCGCTCCGGGCGAATGCTGTGTGAGGCGTCCGAAGTCCCTGCGAAAAGTCTAGGCCATGCGAACTTCGGAGTCAAAGAAACAGGCGCTGTCATTTTCTGACCGCCAAGCCATCAATGCTCACCAAGCCGTCCTATTGAAGTCTATGCTTAGAGGGTGGTTCCAGGAGGTTTGCAGTGATTCTCAAACGTCACGTTCTGGTGCTGGCGGTGCTGGTTTCGTGCCACGCGGTGCCGCTCGTTTCAGCGCAAACTGCTGCTCAGGCCCCGGCCGCCGCGCCGCGCGAACATCGCAAGACCAGCGAACCTTACACTGGGGATCTTTCCATTTTCGATTCTCCGGGACGTGATAAGCGCCTGCAGATCGATCGCGTCATGGACATTCTCGGCATCACGCGCGGGAAAACGGTCGCCGATATTGGAGCCGGATCGGGCTGGTTCACCGTGCGAGCGGCGCGGCGCGCGGGCGATGCAGGAGTGGTTTACGCCGTCGACATCAGTCCGGAATCGATTCGGTATATTGACGAGCGTACGCAGAAGGAGAAGCTGCGCAACGTGAAAACTATTCTCGGCAAACCTGACGACCCTCTTCTTCCCGCGGGCGCCGTCGATGCCGTCCTGCTGCTGAAGACGTATCACGAAGTTGCCGAGCCGGTTGCTTTGTTGCGGAACCTGCGGGGGGCGCTGCGTCCGGGCGCGAGGGTTGGAATCATCGACCGGAATGGAAATGGCGAGGATCATGGTGTCGGCCGCGAGGTCGTTTTGCGCGAGGCCGCTCAGGCGGGTTACCGGCTGCTCGAACAGTACGACTTTGTGAAGGGCGACAAGATGGATTACTTTCTGGTGCTGGTTCCGGAGAGCGGTCCTTAAACCTGTTCGATCATTCCTGCGAGCAAGAGCGCGCGGCGCGGCAATTCGGAAATGACGATGAATTCGTGAATCGCGTGCGCGCCCTCGCCCACTCCGCCCATGCCGTCGAGCGTGGGAATGCCCAGGCCGGCGGTGAAGTTTCCGTCGGAACCGCCGCCCACCGCGGCTTCTTCGAGCTTCCATCCTACATGGCGGGCGATTTGGTGAGCTTTCTTGTAGAGCGCGGCCACTCCGGCGGTTCGCTCCATGGGGAGGCGGTTGATGCCGCCTGTCATTTCGAGTGTGCAGTGCTTGTCGAAGGGCTTGAGGGAGCGGAGCTTGCGGTCGATGCCGGAGGCTTGTTTCGCGCGCTTGATGCGGACGTCGATGGCGGCGGACGCTTCGGCGGCAATGACATTTGTGCGCGTGCCGCCTTGAATCACGCCAGAATTTACTGACACGCCTTGCCGCAGGTGGTTCAGCTTCGCGATTACTGCGATCTGGCGCGCTAATTCGAGGATCGCGCTGTGTCCTTTGCCGGGATCGAGTCCAGCATGCGCCGCTATTCCTTTCACGCGCAGCGTATATTCGCCCACGCCTCTGCGCGCGGTCTTCACGGCGCCTCGGAGCCCGGCGGCAGGTTCCAGCACCAGCACTCCGGCGGACTGTTTCGCCAAGGCCTCGGTAATTTTTCGTGAAGAATGGCTGCCCACTTCTTCGTCGGAAACCAGAAAGACTGTGACCGGCCGCGGCAGCGCGCCGTGCCAGGTTTGCAGCGACTCGATGGCATGGAGAATGAGCGCGATGCCTGACTTCATGTCGAGAACGCCGGGCCCGTGCAGGCGTCCGTTGACGATTTTGCACGGCATGTTCGCCAGCGTGCCGAGCGGATAAACAGTGTCGTAGTGGCCTAGCAGCAGGACTGGCTTGCTTTGAGCTTCGGCGGGGAAGTCGATTTGCAAGCTGTCGCCGAAATCGTTGCTGCGATGGAGTTGAGTTCGTCCGCCGAGCGCTTGGAACTTTTGAGCGAGGAACGCTGCTATGCGGTCGACCGCCTGCTTGTTGTCGCTGGGGGATTCGATTTCGACGAGCTCGCGAATCGTGCTGACTATCCGGTGCTGATGTTCCGAGAAGCAGCGCAGGCGATCGGCCCACGCGGGCTGCGTGGCAGCCACAGATTTTGTTGGCTTCTTACCGGGCACAATTCCCTCTCGTTGGCAAGCGTTGATCCGCCAAGTGTGCGACGGGGTACAGTATAATCTTCAGGCTGATTGAAACGACTATGCCCGAGAGCACTCCTCCCGATCCCGGCGCGGCCGCACCGAAGACGGGGCTCGACATTCACGACATCCTGAAAATTCTGCCACATCGCTATCCGCTTCTTCTGATTGACCGCGTGCTGGAGTTGAAACGCAAAGAACGCATCGTGGCCATCAAGAACGTCACCATCAACGAACCCTTTTTCAACGGCCATTTCCCGGGATTGCCCATCATGCCGGGCGTGCTGATTGTGGAAGCCATTGCGCAGGCCGGAGGGGCGCTGCTGCTCACCGAGGTGGAGGATCGAACCGACAAGGTGATGGTGTTTACGGGGATTGAGCGGGCGAAGTTTCGCCGTCCGGTGAGCCCCGGCGACCAACTGCGGATCGAAGTGGAAGTGAAGGGCTGGCGGGCGATTGCGCGCATGATCGCGGTGAGAATGCAGGGCGTCGCTTATGTCGATGGTAAGAAGGTGGCGGAAGCGATCGTGTCGTGCCAACTGATCGACAGCTCGCGCGGGCGCGGCCAGGGACCGGATGGCGCTGATAACGGTGCCGCCACTGAATGAACCGGAGTCTGCCAGCCTCCGCCGTAAGTCGATCCCCCGATGATTCAATGACTCGATCATGAATGTTCATCCCACCGCCATTGTCGATGCGCGAGCAAGAGTGCCGGCGTCGTGCCGGGTTGGGCCTTACTGCGTGATCGGCGCCGAGGTCGAACTTGGCGAAGGCTGCCGTCTGGTGTCGCACGTCGCGATCGAAGGACCCACGAAGATCGGCGCCGATAACGCTTTCTTTCCTTTTTGCGCCATCGGCATGGATCCTCAGGATGTTACCTACAAAGGCGAGCCGACGCGGCTGGAGATCGGCGACCACAACGAGATTCGCGAGTGCGTCACCATCACCCGCGGCACGGTGAAAGGCGGCGGCGTCACCAGAGTTGGCAGCCACACGCTGATCATGGCCTACGCCCACATCGGGCACGACAGCGTGATTGGCGACCACTGCATGCTGGTGAACGGAGCCACGCTCGCGGGACATGTGATCGTGGAAGAATGGGCCGTGGTCGGCGCGCTTTGCCCGGTGCATCAGTTCGTGCGCATCGGGGCTCACTCCTACATCGGCGGCGGCACCACCATCACGCAGGATGTGTTGCCGTTTTCGATGACTTCCGCCGCGCGCGACACGCATGCCTATGGGATGAATAAAGTCGGCCTCGAGCGCCGCGGCTTTTCCAATGAGCGTATCGGCAAGATTCACCACGCGTACAAGACTCTCCTGGCGTCGAAGATGAACACGTCGCAAGCGCTGGACAAGCTGAAGTCTGAGACGGACCGGGGAGAAGATGTGGACGTGCTGATCCGGTTCATTGAGGCGTCGGAGCGAGGAGTGATTAAATAAGTGGTCAGTGGTCAGTGGCCAGTAAGACCCGGCACTGTAGCCGCTGACCACCGATCACTGACCACTGACTACTCATGCGCATCGGCCTCATCGCCGGTAACGGCAAGTTTCCCTTCCTCGTGCTCGATGCCGCGCGCGCTCAGGGATACGAAGTGGTCGTGGTTGCGATCAAGGAAGAAGCCTTTCCTGAGATCGAGGATCGCGGCGCGACTTCGGTTCACTGGCTGTCGCTGGGCGAGTTTTCGAAGCTGATCGAGACTTTTCAGCGGGAAGGCGTGCGGCGGGTGATCATGGCCGGGCAGGTCAAGCATAAGCAGATTTTTTCCGCCATCCGGCCGGACTGGCGCATGGCCAAGCTCTTGCTCTCACTTGCCACGCGCAACACCGACAGCTTGCTCGGTGCCGTGGCCAAGGCGCTTGCGGAGGAAGGCATCACGCTGGAGAATTCCACTCGGTTGCTCGAACCGCTGCTGGTGAAATCGGGAACGCTCACGCGCCGTGGCCCCACTGAGCAGGAACGCAAGGACATCGACTACGGCCGCGCGGTGGCCCGCCAACTCGCGCAGCATGACATTGGCCAGACGGTCGTGATCGCCGAATCCGCTTGCGTGGCGGTCGAAGCCATGGAGGGCACCGACGCCACCATCGAGCGCGCCGGGCGCATCATGGGTTCGCTGCACGGCGCCGCGTCCACGCTCAGCCGCGCCCTCACCGTGGTGAAGATCGCCAAGCCTAATCAGGATATGCGGTTTGACGTTCCCGTGATCGGCGTGAAGACTATCGAAGTCATGCAGGCCGCAGGGGCGACGTGCCTCGCGCTGGATGCGGGGAAGTGCCTGTTGCTGGATGGAGAAAAGATCCTGGATGCGGCGAATGCTGCGGGGATTGCTGTGTTGGCGGACTTGGCTTGACCGGCCTACGCGTATTCTGCTCACCAAAACTTTCAGGAAGGAAACTAAGACATGACCTCCCCGATTTCCGAACCTGCTCTCCTCGCCGACCAGCTTCGCCGCGCCTTCGAAGGCGATGCCTGGCATGGTCCTGCGCTGCTTGAGGTGTTACAAAATGTAGACACTGGCACCGCAGCGGCCAGACTGCTGCCGGAAGTTCACACCATTTGGGAGCTTTTACTGCACGTTGCTGCCTGGGACGGGCCGCTTCCCGCAGGCTCGACGGGGAGACCGTTCAGCTCACCGGCACGGCGAATTTTCCAGTGGTTCCGAAACCCACCGACGCCGCATGGCGTAAGGCCATTGCTCAGGCGACGCACACGCATGATGTGCTTGTGAAGACGGTTGCTGCGCTGCCTGAAGCGCGCCTCCGCGAGCGCGTTCCCGGCAAAAGATACGATTTCTATTTCATGCTGCACGGAGTCGCGCAGCATGAGCTCTACCACGCCGGGCAGATTGCCATCCTGAAGAAAGTGGGAATAGCGCGATTGAGTGATTGAGCCATTGAGCAATTGAAAATCCAATCGCTCAATCACCCGATCACTCAATCACTCAATTCCGCTCACCATTGTTTGAAGATCACCGCTACGGCCGCTACGATCATGGCGAATCCGACGGCGTGGTTCCAGCGTACCGGCTGCTTCAGATAGAGCACTGAGAACACGGAGAACACGACCAGTGTAATGACTTCCTGAATCGTCTTGAGTTGTGCGGCGCTGAACTCATAGGAGCCGATGCGGTTGGCCGGCACCTGAAAACAATACTCGAAGAACGCAATCATCCAACTGATCACGATTACCTTGAACAATGGCACGTCGCGGTATTTCAGGTGGCCATACCAGGCGAAGGTCATGAAGATGTTGGAAACGGTAAGCAGCGCGATGGTTCGCATGGGGGGAAACGCTCCTAATTGGGCGATTTGGTGATCGGGTCATTTGGCGATTGAACAACCTTAACGCATAACCGAGTTCCAATTGCACAATCACCCGATTGCAAAATTACTTAATGCTCTTGCAGATGCTCTTTGCCGGCTTTACGTTTACAATTTGTTTTCCTGCCGGCAACCGGCCGGCTGAGAGTCCTCCTGCAAGCTGACAATCCGATTTCCGTCGCGGTGGTGGGAGTGGGCGTCTTTGGACGCAATCACGCCCGCGTCTACAAAGAACTGGAGCAGCAGGGCGAAGCGGTGCGGCTGGTAGGAGTGGTCGATCCCAATCTCGACCGCGCCGATGCCGTGGCGCGCGAGTTCGGCTGCCGCGCTTTCGGCTCGGTCGCGCAGATGCTGACCACGCACAACGAGGTCCGGGCGGCGTCGGTGGCGGCGCCTACTGTCCATCATCTGGAAGTGGCTCGCGCGCTTATGGAAGCCGGGATCGACCTCCTCATCGAGAAGCCCCTGGCCGCCTCCTTTGCCGAAGCGAATGAATTGGCGCGCCTGGCGGCCACTCACAACCGTATCGCCCAGGTTGGACATCTCGAGCGCTTCAACCCCGCGGTGCGCGCCACGATTCCGCTGCTCACGCAGCCGATGTTTTTCGAAGTGCATCGCTTGAGCGTCTTTACTCCGCGTTCGCTCGATGTCGACGTGGTGCTCGACCTGATGATCCACGATCTCGATATCGTGCTCTCGTTTGCCAATTCTTCGGTGAAGGAGGTTCGCGCCGTCGGGCTGCCCATTCTTTCCGGCAAAGTGGACATCGCCAACGTGCGGCTGGAATTCGAATCCGGATGCGTGGCCAATTTCACCGCCAGCCGCGTCTCTACCGAGCGCGTGCGCAAGCTGCGTTTCTTTCAGCCCCAGCAATATGTCTCGGTCGACTACGGACGCCAGGAAGTGCTCGTCTTCACCGTCGGGGCCGATGCCGCGGCGTCAGGGCGCTCCCACTGTCAACCCGCAGATCAAAGTAGCCAAGCCGCCGGTTAGTTCCGAGGAGCCTTTGCATGCGGAGTTGAAGTCGTTTCTGCACGCCGTGCGCGAGCGCTCCACGCCAGTGGTGCCGCTCGAAGACGGCCGCCGCGCTCTCGGCCTCGCCCTCGACATTGTGGCGGCGATTCGCGAGCATGGGAAGAAGGTCGGGCTTGCTGGCATGGCGAAGGCGCGAAGCTAGTGCGAAATCACCCTCGCCACCAGAGCGGCGAAACGTGGCTCGGAGCGGAGGCTGTCGAGTTCGGGATCAACGTCGACATTCATTAGAATCAGGGAACGTTCGGCATAGGCTCTTTCCAGGAACCCGAGCGCTTGCTCTTTCTGCCCCAGACCGATGTAGACCGTGGCCAGGTTATAGGGAGGCACATAGATTTTCCCCGCCCGGCCGGTGAGTTCCTGCAGGACTTTCTCAGCATCGCTTTTTCGGCCCATCCGGGCGTAGAGGTGGCCCAGCTCAGCCAGAGGCCAGGGAATTTCGGTTTCTACGGCAGTCGCCTTTTGAAGCTCGTCCAGAGCGCCGCTTAGATTGCCCTGTTGCTCGTAGGCCATCCCCAACAGCATGTGAGAAAGCCAATAATTCGGTTCCATGTCGACGGTGGCGCGAAGCTGCTTGACTGCGTCGTCGTAGCGGTGTCCATAGTAGTGATCCCAACCCAGGAAAGTATTGGTTTCCAGAGAAGCTGGATCAAGCGCCACCGCACGCCTGCCTTCTTCGATTCCAGCCTCCATTTTTAACCCAAGGACGAGAAACAAACCGTAGGGCCAGTGAGCTGTGCCGTCGCGGGGCGCCAGCTCGATGGCACGCTTGAGTTCTGCTTCTCCGCTGGCCGAATCGTGATCGTAACCCCACTTCACCCATGCCAGGGCGATATGAGCTTCGGGATTCGACTCGTCCAATTGCAAAGCCTTGTTAGCCGCCTCCCGCGCAGGTGGCATCGAGTCCTTTGGCGACAGGAAAAAGTCATTGGCGATCACGTAAGAATAGGCAAGTCCGGCGTAGGCCGCCGCGGAGTTTGGGTCCAACTGGATCGCCCGCCGGAATTCGTCGTTTCCCGTGTTCACATCCGCTCGAGTGTACTTTTCCTCGTGATAGCGGCCTTTGAGGTAAAGCTGGTAAGCCTCGGCGTTACTCGTCCCGGCCCTGGCGAGACTCTCACGTTCGCTCCCACTGAGTCGTGGCTGCAACTGGCCGGCAACTTCACTCGTGATGGCGGCCTGAAGCTGCGACGCATCGTTGATACCGCGCTCAAAACGCTGTCCCCAGAGTTGCGCTCCCGTAGTCACGTTGACCAATTCAGCCTCGACGTCAAGTTTATTGCCGTGTTCGGCGACGCGCCCGGTCAGCACTGCGTCGACATGCAACTCGCGCCCTACGCCTTGCGGATCATCCTGCCGCGCCTTGTAACGCGCCACGGTGCTGCTTGCCATCACCTGGAGATTAGAAAGCCGGGAAAGAGCGGCGGACATACCGTCACTGAGGTAGTCCATCTCGGGATCCTTGCTCGCGTTGGCGAAGGGCAGGACTGCGACCGAATGGATGGCCGCCCCGTCCGAGGTGTGTGGGCGCAAGAAACGCCAAGCCAGAATTCCTGCGGCCAACAACGCCAGCGCGGGCAGAGCCCAGAGGAGCCGCTGCGGGCGATTGCGAGTTGCAACCTTCGCCGGGGCCGCCACGACAACCTGGCTCTCGGTATCACGCTTCAGCCGTTTGAGTTCGGCCCGCATTTCCGCAGCCGACTGGTAGCGGACCTCACGATCCTTCTCCAGCGCCTTCTGGATGATTTCCTCCAGCTTGTGGGGAACCTCAGGGTTGATCCGGGCCGGCGCTACGGGAAGACGATTCAGGATTGACTCAAAGACCATCCCCGAGGTTTCGCCCCGGAACGGCAGCGCACCGGTGGCCATCTCGTACAGCACCACGCCAAACGAGAACAGGTCGGTTCTTGCATCCAACTCTTTCGCTCGGATCTGCTCGGGCGACATGTAGGCGATGGTGCCCACGGTGGCACCGGGACTGGTCAGGTGTGCTTCGTCCAACGTGTGCGTCTGTGTGTTGGCCGATGCGATCTGGCTCGCTGAACTGCCGAGCGATGCGACCTTTGCCAAACCGAAGTCGAGAATCTTCGCATGGCCGCGCTCGGTAACGAAAATGTTTGCGGGCTTGATATCCCGGTGAACGATCCTCTTCGAATGCGCCGCATCGAGCGCGTCTGCAATCTCAATGCTGAGGGAAAGCAGGACATCGGTCTCGAGAGGCTTCGCTGCAATTCGATGCTTCAGCGTCACGCCATCCAGAAACTCCATGGCGATGAAGGCTTGGCCATTTTCTTCTCCGATGTCGTAGATGGTGCAGATGCCCGGATGGTTTAGCGCAGATGCCGCCTTAGCCTCACGCCGAAATCGCTCAAGAGCCTGCCGATCTTGGGCCACGTCGTCCGGCAGGAATTTAAGGGCCACGAAACGTTCGAGGCGTGTGTCCTCAGCCTTGAATACTACGCCCATGCCGCCGCCGCCGAGCTTTTCGACGATGCGGTAGTGAGAGATTGTCTGACCTGTCATGTCTCGACGCGGGAACTCAGGATGCAATCTTAGGGTCGGGCAATCGCTAAGTCAACGACGGGCAATTAATTTAGCCCGGGCCGCCTTTCGTCCCGCCGCCGCGTACCTTAAAAAGTACTCCTCCCGCCTGTCAAGTCTACTTTAGTAGACATTCGACCCCCTCCCCCTTGATTCCATTCATCCGCCCAAAACCCTGCATGAGGAATCAACGACTTACGCCGAAACTTTTCTGCAAAGTGAAATGTTCCAGTTGGAACATAACGCCAATTTGCAAGCGCCCTCGCACGCCCCTAAGCGGGCTGGTTTCACGCGGAACCATTTATGATGACAGCATCGATCCTATGACCGGGTGGTTTCGCGTCACCAGAATTCTGCCCCTTGCCTTGCTCCTGCCCGTCGCCCTGAATCTAGGCGGCGCCGCCGCGGCTCAGACCAAGGAGGAAACCCAGTCGCCCAAGGTGCGCGCCATCGGCCGCCGCCTGGAGGAAAAAGGTGTCCCCAATTTCGGCGAAGTCACTCCCAACCTTTATCGCGGAGGCCTGCTCAACACCACGGGCCTCAAGGCGCTGGCCAAGATGGGCGTCAAGATCGTGGTGGATCTGCGCGCCAATGACGCCAACGAAGAAAAGGAAGCGCGCAGCCTGGGCCTGCAGTATGTAGCCATTCCGTGGCACTGTCCCTGGCCGAGGGACGAAGTCTTCGCCAGGTTTCTGAAGCTCCTGCAGGAGAACAAAGGCAAGAAAGTTTTTGTGCACTGCCGCCTGGGGGACGACCGCACCGGCATGATGGTGGCGGCTTACCGGATGGCGGAAGAGAGTTGGACCGCCGACGAAGCCATGATCGAGATGAAGTCCTTCGGATTCACGCGCGCGCACCACTTTCTCTGCCCCGGCCTCGCGAGCTATGAAAAGGACTTTCCCGACCGCTTGAAGAATAATCCCGCGTTCGCGGAAGTCAGGCCCAAGCCATAGGGACTTATTGTGAAACGCGGGCCGGCGGGGCCACCCAAAAAACACAAAGCCGGGCTGGTTGGCCCGGCTCTCTCTTGTGGAACTGGTTCGGTAAATCTTGTTTCGATCAGCCGACCCCAAATGTCAAATCGCGAAATGTCACATCGCGAATCTCGAAAATTTGCGACTGCCGCGACTCTTGCCACTTGCCAGCCGAACTCTTGGCACTTCCGGCGGCGGTTTAACCCCCGGCCAGGAGCCCGCAACTTCAACTCCGTTCCTGCCTTCACTCCTGCTTCGCGCCGCGGGGTCACCGGCCCGCTTCGCGCTGCAACTCTTCCTGATACATCACCAACGCCAGTCTGTTACATCACCAACGCCAGGTTCTCCAGTTCATACTGCAGGACCGGCAGGGCGCACCCCGCCATCTCCACGCGGCCCGCCGCATCCAGCGCCGCTTTGGGCGACACCCCGTAGCCGCGCCCCATCAGGAATACCTGCAGGAGTTCGGCAGCCTCGTAGGAATCGATCATGCCACCCTGCAGCAGATCGCTGCGCAACGCCGCCAGTTCGGTTGCCGTGAACCTGTCTTTATCGTTGTTGACTCTGTCGTTCATTTCTTTTTCGAACATTTCCTTTTCAAACATGGCCGTCATCACCTCCGACTCCGACCTTGGACCGCTTTTGCCTATTAGACTCATCGGCAGCCATGCAAGTTGCATGCAATTTGGTTGCCGCTCCTGCCCTCTCCTTCTAAGTACGGAAAGCAGGCCGCTTTGGTTTCATAAACCCCTGTGAATATCAGAAGTTGCGGAGGGCCCCGCGAGACTCCCCTACCCCCGGGGGCGGCTGACAGGGCTCCCCTGTCCCAAAAAAGGACACAGAGTGTCATTTCGGGAATGACACCGCGCTCCGCAGGCGGACACCTACAGGAAGGCCAGCAGTGCAAGCCTAAGGTGGGGGTGGGCCCGGCTTACGGACAGACGAGGTCCCCGGTGTTTGAGGCGACGGATCGGGCCGACGATCTTGGGCCGACGATCCTGGGACGAAGATCTTGGGGCGAAGATCTTGGGACGAAGATCCGAGGCTAGCCCTCGATGGTTGCCTCGTCCACCAGCATGATGGGGATGTCGTCCTTCACGGGATACACCCGGCGGCACTGCATGCACTTCAAGCTCTCTGGGTTCTCGCGATACTCGAGGGGCCGCTTGCACGCGGGGCAGACCAGAATTTCCAGCAAGTCTTTGGCAATCATGAGAGGCATTGTACGACAGTGGTCAGTGGTCGGTGGTCAGTGGTCAGTAAGGGAGCCTCGCATCAGATTCCTTCTGGAGCTAGCGAAATGTTTTCAACGCCAAACCAAACCTAGGACAGGGCGACTGACCACCAGCCACTGACCACCGACCACTGAACACTGAACACTGAACACTGAACACTGACCACTGACCACCGAACACTGAACACTGAACACTGACTCACAGAGTCTCAATGGTGAATTTCTCCGTCCCGGCAGTGTAAGATTTTCTAGCCGGCGCCCGAAAGCCGACGCCCGGAGCCCGAATGCCCGCCAGGATTCTCGATGGCACGAAAATCGCGAGCGAGATCCGCAGCGAAGTGGCTGCGGAGGTGAAGGCCATGGCTGCCGCAGGAGTGCTTCCTGGGCTTGCCGTCATCCTTGCCGGACACAACCCGGCGTCGGAGATTTACGTGCGCGGCAAAGTCAGAGCCAGCGAAGAAATTGGCATCTACAGCGAGCAGCACACGCCGCCTGAAACCGCGACCACTGCCAACCTGCTCGCGCTGGTCGAGGATCTCAACCGCCGCGACGAGATTGACGGCATCCTGGTGCAGTTGCCGCTGCCCGCGCAAGTGGACTCCAAACGTATATTGATGGCCGTCGATCCAGCAAAAGATGTGGACGGCTTTCATCCGGTCAACGTCGGCTTTCTGTCGACGCAGCGCCCCGGCCTGGTGCCGTGCACGCCCGCCGGAGTGATCGAGATACTCCGGCGTAGCGATATCCTCATCGCCGGCCAGGAAGCCGTCGTCGTTGGCCGCAGCGATATCGTGGGTAAGCCCGCCGCCATGCTGCTGCTCAATGCCAACGCCACGGTCACCGTTTGCCATTCGAAAACCCGCGACCTGCCCGGAGTCTGTCGCCGCGCCGACATTCTCGTAGCCGCCCTCGGCCGCACCGGAATGATCACGCGCGACTTCGTGAAGCCCGGCGCGACCGTGATTGATGTCGGCATAAACAAGGTGACGGACCCCGCTGAATTCCGGCGCCTGTTCGGAAACGGATTAGCGAAGAATTCCCAGCGTGAAGCTGCGTTCCAAAAGAAGGGATCGACGCTGGCCGGCGATGTGCATCCGGAAGTGGCCGAAGTCGCGGGAGCACTGACCCCAGTCCCCGGCGGCGTCGGCCCGCTGACCATCGCGATGCTGATGTATAACACGGTGAAAGCCGCGAAGATGCGGAGAGGCAGTGGTCAGTGGTCAGTGGCCAGAAAGCAGTGGTCAGTGATCAGTGATCAGAAGGCAGTGGTCAGTGGTCAGTGGTCAGTGGACTTGCGTTCGGTTTTGGCTATGCGCTGGAAAAATCTTGGAAGGTTCCTACAACAATTTCGTGCAAAGTGATCTCACTGACCACTGACCACTGACCACTAACCACTGCTTATGCTGAAAGTCGGACTCACCGGCGGCATCGCTTCCGGCAAATCGGTTGTCGGAGAGATGTTGGTCGCCCTAGGCGCGCATCTCGTTGAGGCCGACCGGATTGCCCACGATCTCATGGTGCCTGGCCAGCCCGTGTACAACGAAGTCGTGCGCCATTTCGGGGGTGGCATTCTCAATCCCGATCTCAGCGTGAATCGCGCCAAGCTGGCCGAGGCTGCCTTTGGATCCCCCGCAAGCCCATCACGGGTGCAGGAGTTGAATCGGATCGTACATCCTGCAGTGATTCGCAGCCAGGAAGAATGGATGGAAGAAATGGGACGGCAGGATCCCCACGGCGTGGCCATCGTGGAAGCAGCGCTGATCGTCGAGGCGGGCGCAGCGAAACGGTTCGACCGCCTGATCGTAGTCACGTGCAGCGACGAGCAACGCATCGCCCGCTTTGCCGCGCGCCAAAAGTTAGACCTGAAAGCGGCGCGTAAAGAAGTAGCCCGCCGCATGGCCGCGCAGCTTTCCGACGCAGCAAAAATCAAAGCCGCCGACTACGTGATCGACAACTCCGGCACGCTCGACCAGACGCGTCAGCAAGTACGTCAGCTCTGGGAAAAACTTCGTGTGGAGCTAGTTTAGGCATGTGCGGTCCCGGCGCCTTGCTGCGCTTGGCTGAATCCTTCGGCTTCGCTCAGGGCAGGCCCGCGAGGCGCTCGTTCCCACACGTTCAACCTCAAGTGCCCCAGTTTCGAATGTGTTAAATGAAAAAATAAAAATCCTAAAGCCCGGAAGCGAGTGTGAAGAATATTGCAACCTGAACCGCGGCGTCGCCGATGCCAACCCAAGCCTCAAGCGCTCCGATTGCAGGTCTCAGGCCGCAGGTGTTAGGCCCATGACCTAAGACCTGTGACCTATGACCTAAGACCCACGAACCGGAGCGAAGGCCGGATAAGGCTCACGCTGCCGCCAGCTTGCGCTGCTTGATGAACGTCAGCAGGTCCGCATTGATCGTGTCCGCATTGGTGGTGGGCATCCCGTGCGGGAAGCCGGGATACACCTTGAGCGTCGCACCCTTCACCAGCTTCGAGGACTGCATGGCCGCCGCGCCGATGGGCACGATCTGGTCATCGTCGCCATGAAGAATGAGAGTTGGAACGTCGAACTTCTTTAGATCTTCGGTGAAGTCGGTCTCGGAGAAAGCCTTGATGCAGTCGTAGCCTGCCTTCACTCCGCCCATCATTCCCTGGAGCCACCACTTCTCCCGGATGCCTTCCGATATCTTTGCGTCCGGCCGGTTGTAGCCGTAGAAGGGAAGGGTAATGTCGCGGTAAAACTGCGGCCGATTTGCCGTATATGCGGCTCGCAGGCCGTCGAATACCTCGATCGGCGCGCCCGCAGGATTCTTGTCCGTCTTCACCATCAGCGGCGGCACCGCGCTGATCAGCACGGCCATGGCGACACGTTTGGAACCATGCCGCCCAATGTAGCGGGCAACTTCGCCGCCGCCGGTCGAATGGCCCACATGGATTGCGTCCTTCAAGTCGAGTTTTTCCGTCAACTGCGCGAGATCGTCGGCATAGGTGTCCATCTCGTTGCCATCCCAAGTTTGAGTGGAGCGGCCATGTCCTCGCCGGTCGTGCGCAATCACTCGATAGCCGCGCTGGCCGAAGTACATCATCTGCCCGTCCCAGTCGTCGGCGGTGAGCGGCCATCCGTGACTGAAGACTATGGGCTGGCCCTTGCCCCAGTCCTTGTAGTAAATCCGTACGCCGTCTTTGGTTGTGATCGAATCCATAAAGTTCTCTCCTTAGGGGGGTGTGGTTGGTGGAATTTCGAAGTCGAAGATGTTGGTCGTGATGTTCGCTTCCTTGAGGAAAGGTGGTGGCAACAGGCGTCGTAAATTCTAACTCAAGACTTCTTCAGAAACTTTCCCTGCTCCAGTTCCGCGAATGCCTGCTGGAGTTGCTGCTTGCGTGTTCATGACAATGGGGCCGTACCATGCGACCGGCTCTTCCAGGGGCTTTCCCGAGACCAGCAGGAACCGGATGCCGTCGTCGCCGGCCTGGACGACGACCTCGTCGCCCCGGTCGAAAAGGATGAGCGAGCGATTATCCGCTTCCACGGGAGGCGTTGTGTCCAGCCATTTCACGGACTCGGTGGGCACCGTGAGCGGGCCGGAGGCATTACAGAACTTGCCTGCGCCGCCAAACACATAGGCGAACGCGTGTCGAGTCGTCTCGACCGGCAATGTTTTTTTCTTGCCCGGAGCGACCGAGACGTCGAGATAAATCGGATCGGCGGCAATGCCATCCACCGGGCCTTTCTTTCCCCAGAAAGTTCCGCATACGACTCGCACGTGCGTGCCGTCGTCATCTTTGATCTCGGGAATATCGAGCGTCTTTACTTCCTGATAGCGCGGCGCGGTCATCTTGAGTGATGCTGGCAGATTTGCCCACAACTGAAACCCGTGCATGCGTCCCGCTGGATCGCCTTTCGGCATTTCCTGATGGATGATGCCGCTGCCCGCCGTCATCCACTGCACGTCGCCGGCGGCGATGGCGCCGCGGTTTCCCATGCTGTCGCCGTGCTCGACGGTGCCGGCGAGCACATAAGTGATGGTCTCGATGCCGCGATGAGGATGCCAGGGAAAACCCGCAAGATAGTCCTCGGGAACGTCGTTGCGGAAATCGTCGAGCAGGAGGAACGGATCAGTCTCTTTCGTGTTTCCAAAGCCGAAGGCACGGCGCAGATGCACGCCCGCGCCTTCAAGAGTTGGCTTCGATTTGATCAGCCGCTTGACGGGTCGTATGGACATGGAGGCCTCTGTTTGGAAGTCTTTGATGTCGAACGGAGGCTTGAGGATTCTCAGGCGGGCGTGATCCGAATTGCCTCCTTGTCATCCTGAGGCCCGCGTTTAGGATGGCCTGAAAGAATAAGAAACTAGAGGTGGCTCGTTTCGCGTCTTCGCGCCGAAGGGCCGCGGCCCGATCACCCGGACCGCCGGACAGCCGGGGCGGCCGTCCCAACGTGGTTCGTGCCCTCCGGAAGCCACAGGCCGAGAAGCTGGCCGCGTGCCTACAAGTGGAACATTGTTTAGAATCAAACGTAGAATCGAAGTAGGCCTCTTCTCGGATTCCGGTTCGCGGCCCTGAAGGTTTGAATCCTATGAAACTCATACGACCTGCAATATTCGCGCTGCTAATCGCCGGCGCGTTCTTCTACTTCACCACCTGGCGTTCGAATGCGAAATTCACGGGTGCGAATCCGGTGAACTGGTTAAGCCAGCCCGCGCACGTGGAGATCACTGAGGCTTCCGGCGGCGAAGGGCCTCGACGGCGAAGAGCAGAACAATATCAGCGTTTATCGCAAGAATATTCCGTCGGTGGTGAACGTCACCTCGCGCGCCATGTCGTTCGACTTCTTCTATGGGATGGTCCCGCAGGAAGGCCAGGGCTCGGGCTTTGTCATCGACAAGGATGGCCACGTCCTCACCAACTATCACGTCATCGCCGACGCGCGGCAGGTGGAAGTCACGCTGCACAACCGCAAGAAGTACAAGGCGACCGTGGTGGGCACCGATCAGGCGCACGATCTGGCGGTGATCCAGATCAAGGCGCCCGACCTGGTTCCTGCGGTGCTCGGCGACTCGGCTCACTTGCAGGTGGGGCAGAAGGTTTACGCCATCGGCAATCCGTTCGGCCTGGCGGGGACGATGACGCGCGGCATTGTGAGTTCCATCCGCCCGGTGCGCGAGCCCAACGGCGCGACGATTGGCGATGCCATTCAGACTGATGCGGCGATCAATCCGGGCAACTCGGGCGGTCCGCTGATGAACTGGCACGGAGAAGTGATTGGCATCAACACGATGATTCTTTCGAGCGTGAACCAGAACGCTGGTATCGGTTTCGCCATACCTATCAACACCGCGAAGGCCGTGCTCAACGATCTGATGACGCTGGGGCGGGTGCGCCGCCCGGCGCTGGGAGTGCGCACCATTCCGATCAGCGCGGACCTGGCCGACGAGATGGGCTTGCCCGTGGATTTCGGCCTGCTGATTCTGCAGGTGACCCCCGGCGGCGCCGCCGACGCGGCCGGACTGCACGGCGGCACCGAGCGCGCCTATCTGGGCAACAAGCTGATCATGCTGGGCGGCGACCTGATTGTGGCCCTCGACGGACAAAAAGTTGAAGACGAGATGGACTTGTCGCAAATGATGAACAACCACCGCGCCGGAGATACGGTGAAGGTAACGATCTACCGCAACAAGAAGAAGATGGACGTGAGCGTAGCTCTGGCTGAAGCGCGGGAACAGGTGTAGAAGAACTAAGCTGTCAGCTATCAGCTCAGCACCCGAGGATGTCGCGTGGTGGACGATCGGGTGCTGGCGACATTTTTCAGCCACTACCGACGAATCATTATCTCTTGAAATTTTCGGGCGTCCAGATTAGGCTGTCTTCCTGCCTATGACTGCCGTTCGCTAACTCCGCAGCTTGCAACTTTGAGCGACTGACGCCGAAGAGTGCGCATCGTCGTTCCCTCTGGTTAGTGCTTTCTCAATCCAGAAAGGATTCTTCACATGCAATTCGTGGATAGAGCATTGGCGCGCCGCCTGGAGGCGTGCGAGGAGATGCCGCAGGTCTACTATGCGCGGGAGTTTCAGAAGACCCGGCCTGCGATTGGAGCTGCAGAGGAAGAGATCTGCGGCGGGCACATGATATTTGCCGGTCTGGGATCGCCCATCGGCAGAGCGACCGGCTTGGGCCTGGACCGGCCGTTTACGGCTGCGGATGTGGATCGGGTGGAACAGTTTTATCGCTCGCGGCAGGCTCCGTCGCAAGTGGATCTGTGTCCGCTGCACGAGGCGACGGTGTTTGAGATGTTTAAGGAGCGCGGGTACGGCATTGCGGAGCTGAATAATGTGCTCTACCGGCGACTTGATCGGCGCGAGCAATTTCCGGCGGCTCCGGCAGGATGCGAGATTCGCCGCGGCCTTCGCGAGGAGGCGGAGGCGCAGTCGGCCGTCGTGGAGCGCGCATTCTTTCCCGATGGCGCGCCCGAAGCGTTCACCGGCTTGCTCACGCCTCTATACCAGATGGAAGGTGCTGTAACCTTCCTGGCCAGTGTAGATGGCAAAATGGCGGCTTGCGGGGCGGGGCTCGTGATTGCGGAGCACCGGATATTCGCGGTGTGCGGGGCCGGAACACTGGCCGAGTTTCGCGGGCGGGGTTTGCAGACCGCTTTGCTGCGGGTTCGCCTGGCGGCAGCGGCCGAGGCAGGATGCGAGTACGCCGTTGTGGTCACCCAGGGCGGAACGATTTCGCAGCGCAACTGCGAGCGGCTCGGATTTCGCGTGGCTTACAGCAAGGTGACCGTGATTAAGGAGGTGGGGAAGGCTTAGGGTTCTTTTGTCCCGGACGGTGCGCGGCTCGGGATGGGACAGCCGATTCCTCGTCATTCTCGCAGCGCTTTCGCGCGGCCGCGAATGACTTCGGAATGACAAGCGTCGTTTTGCATCCGTGAGGGCTCACGCGGCGGTTTCGGCGAAGAAGTCTTCTATCTCGCTCACTTCTTTATCGTTGAGGCGCACGTCGCCGGCGGGCATTACGCCATCGGCCTGGCGAGCGTTGCGCGCTCCGACGATTGCTCCCGTTACGGCGGGATGGTGCAGGGTCCAGGCGATTGCGACTTCGCCGACAGAGCGGTTATGCCGCTTGGCAATTTCGCGCAAGCGATCGACGAGCGCCAGATTGCGTGAGAGATTCGGTTCTGTGAAGTCGGGATGCGACCCGCGCCAGTCGTCTTTCGGCAGCCGGGCCGCACGCTCGCGGGTCATGGCTCCGGTCAGAAGGCCGGAGGCCATTGGGGAATAAACGATCACTCCAATGCCTTCGCGCAGGCAGTACGGGAGAATCTCATCTTCGATCTCGCGGTGCACTAACGAATAAGGAGGCTGCAAAGAAGTTACTGGAGCGATGGCTTGCGCGCGTTTCAGTTGCTGAACGTTGAAGTTGGAGACTCCGATCCAGCGTACCTTGCCTTCGCGTTGCAGGGCGGCGAGCGTGGACCATCCTTCCTCGAGCGCGGGAGAATCAGGATCGGGAGGCCAGTGAATCTGGTAGAGATCGATCACGTCGACGGCAAGACGGCGGAGACTGTCTTCGACTTCGCTGGCGGATCGAATCGGCGCTCAGGACTTTCTGCACCTGACCTTTGGCATCCCAGCGCAGGCCGCACTTCGTGAAGACATAGGGTCGCGGACCGGACCAGCTTTTGAGGGCGCGAGCGACGACTTCTTCGGAGTGTCCCAGGCCGTAGACGGCGGCGGTGTCGATCCAGTTGACGCCGAGTTCGAGGGAGCGGTGAATGGCGGCGATGGAGTCGTTGTCGTCCTGCGATCCCCAGGCGAACTGCCAACCGGAACCGCCGACGGCCCAGGCTCCATAGCCGACGGGAGTGATGTGTAAGTCGGAATTTCCAAGATTGCGGGTTTGCATTTTAATCTCTCCTTACGGAGTTTGATTTACGGCCCGGGAAATCCGATTCAGAATCGAAAGGACATGAATACAGAGACGATCCGCGAATTTTGCCTGGCATTTCCGCAAGCCACTGAGAATCTGCAATGGGGCGACGATCTTTGTTTCAAGATTGGCGGGAAGATTTTTGCGATCATCGGCCTGGACAATCCGCGGCTCTGTTTCAAGTGCACGCCAGAGATTTTTGGCGAACTGATCGAGCGCGAGGACGTTCGTCCGGCGCCCTACGTCGGGCGCTACAAGTGGGTGATGCTGGACCGGTTGGATGCGGTGCGGTGGGACGAGCTGCGGGAGTTGATCCTTCAGTCGTATGAGATGGTGGCGGCTAAGGCGCCGAAGAAAAAGCCTGGGAGAAAACGAGAGGCGTCGAAGGTCCGTCCTCGGAAGAGGAAGTCGCAGAAGTCGAAGAGGAGATAAGGTCCCGGCTTCGTGGATAGAGTTGGCGGGCAGGAGTGCCCGCCCCACCTGCGCCCCTACACGAGCACCTGATTTGACTCTGCTTGCCGCCGTCGGCTAGCCTCAAGAGTCACCGCTCCTGGATATCTTCGACCCTCATGCGATTCCGCTACAGATCCTTGATTCTGCTGCTGGTGGCGGCGGTTGCGGTGTGGGCAGCGCCCGCCGCACTCGGCTCCACGGAGCCGGTACACGCGGCTCACGGAATGGTGGTCAGCGTTCACGAGTTGGCGTCGCGCGCGGGAGTCGAGATGATGCAGGCGGGCGGCAATGCGATCGATGCCGCGGTGGCTACGGGGTTTGCGCTGGCGGTGGTGCATCCACCGGCGGGAAATCTGGGCGGCGGCGGATTCATGCTGGTTCGCATGGCCGATGGCAAGACGCATTTCCTCGACTATCGCGAAAAGGCTCCGGCGGCGGCGAGGGCCGACATGTTTCTCGATGCGCAGGGCAACGTGATCGAGGGGGCCAGCGAGTACGGATACAAGGCGATCGGCGTGCCGGGATCGGTGGCGGGCATGGTGTACGCTGAGCAGAAATACGGCAAGCTGACGCTGAAGCAGGTGATGGCGCCGGCGATCCGGCTGGCGCGCGAGGGTTATGCGCTGAGTTGGGGCGAGGCTCGCGATTTTCAGGACGATCAATATCTGGGCAAGTTCGCCGAGTCGCGGCGAATCTTTCAGCGGGATGGCAACTATTACAAGCCGGGCGAAATTTTTCGCCAGCCTGATTTGGCGCGAACGCTGGAACGGATTGCCGCGAAGCCGGATGATTTTTATCACGGCGCGCTGGCGCAGGAATTGGCGGCCGCGATGCAGAAGGGCGGAGGGCTGATCACGGCTGGCGATCTGGCGCATTATGAAGTAAAAGAACGCGAGCCGATTCGCGGGACGTATCGCGGATATGAAATCATCAGCGCGCCGCCGCCGTCTTCGGGCGGGACCGTGCTGATGGAATCGCTGAATATTCTGGAAGGATACGATCTCGCCAAGGCCGGGAGCCGGTCGGCATCGTCGATTCATTTCACGACGGAGGCATTCCGGCGGGCGTTTTTTGATCGCGCGGAATTCATGGGAGATCCTGACTTTTCGAAGATTCCCGTGGCGCAACTTATCGACAAGAAATACGCCGCGGCCTGGCGGGAATCGATCGATCAAGACCGCGCCAGCGCCAGCAAAGACTTGAAGCGGCCCGCCATTTTCAGTGAGCTTGAGCAATATGCCGCGGCGCATCCGCAGCCGGGGGCGAATCATGAGTCGCCGCACACTACGCACTACTCCGTGGTGGATGCGGAGGGAAACGCGGTTGCGGTCACGACTACCATCAATGATTGGTTTGGATCGCGGGTAACGGCGGACGGCCTGGGGTTTTTGCTGAACGACGAGATGGATGACTTCTCCGCCAAACCGGGCGTGCCGAATTCCGACGGATTGATTCAGGGTCCGGCGAACACTATTGGGCCCGAGAAGCGGCCGTTGTCGTCGATGACGCCGACGATCGTGGTGCGGGACGGTAAAACAGTGCTGGTGCTGGGCTCGCCCGGAAGTTCGAAGATTATTACGACCGTGGCCAATGTTCTGATGGGCGTGGTGGATTACGGGATGAATATCCAGGAAGCGGTGAATGCTCCGCGCTTTCACAATCAGTGGCTGCCCGATGTGCTGAACGTCGAGCAATGGTTTTCGCCGGATACTGTGCAAGCGCTGCAGAAGATGGGTTATGACGTGCAATTTGGGTTGCACGAGGGTGGGGCCGTCTATCCTTATTGGAGCGATGCGGAGTGCATCGCCATCGACGCGAAGACTGGGGAGCGGCTGGGCGCGAGCGATGGGCGGAACAACGGAAAGGCAGTAGGCTACTAGAAAATATTGTTGATTGATGATTGTTGATTGTTCATTGTTGATTGATGGTTGAAAATCAAAACCGTTGAGTTTTGGGTTTTAATCATCAATCAGCAATCACCAATCAGCAATTCTCGATAAGGACCGGGCATGTTGAGATCGGTATCGACGTATCTTTACGTGAAAGAGCGGCTGCATCCGGGAATTCTGGATGGCCTGACTCGCAGTGGAGTGCAGGCGATCGAGATTTTTGCGGCGCGGCAGCACCTCGACTATGCCAACCGCAAGGCCCACGTCAAAGAGATTGCCGAATGGTTTCGGGGGAGCGGGATTCCGCTGAATTCCGTGCACTCGCCGCTGTACGCCGATTACGAATGGGGCCGGGCCGGATCGCCTCCCATCAACCTGGCGTCGACGGACCGAGCGGGACTGGTGGACGCGATGGATGAGGTGAAACGGGCGCTGGAGATCGCCGAACAGATTCCGTTCCGTTTTCTGATACAGCACTTGGGACTGCAGAATGAGAGCTTCAGCGAGAAGAAGTTCGAATCGGCGATGACTTCTCTCGAGCATTTGCGCGCATTTGCCAAGCCGCTGGGCGTGCGCATTCTGCTGGAAAATATTCCCAACGAGCTTTCCACGCCGGACCGGCTGATGGAGATGATTCAGACCGCGCACTTTGACGATGTGGGAATTTGTTTCGATTTCGGGCACGCTCACATGATGAGTTCGGTGTCCGAGGCGTTCGAGACTGCGCGGAAGAAGGTCTGCTCGACCCATGTTCACGACAACACCGGCGTCCACGATTCGCACCTGTGGCCGGGAGACGGAACCATCGACTGGAAGGAAGCGATGGAACTGCTGCGCTCCGCGCCGCAGACGCCGGCCTTGACGCTGGAACTGGAAGAGGACGGGAAGGTGAACCCCCTGGAGAAGCTTGGGCCGACGTTCGACAAGCTGGAAGGAATTTAGAACATTTTGGTAATTGAGTAATTTGGGAATTGGGGTAGGATTTGAACACTTCCGACCTTGGGGTTTTTTAAATTACCAAATTACCCGATTACCAAATTACAAATTCCTATGTCCCCTGTAACTACCATCGCAGAGATCGGGAAGCACGAGAGTCAGTCCGTTACCCTCCGTGGGTGGCTGTATAACCTGCGCGAGAGCGGGAAGTTGCTGTTCCCGCAGTTTCGCGATGGCTCGGGCGTGATCCAAGGAGTGGTGCCGAAGAACGCGGTTACGCCGGAGGTGTTCGAGGCGATCAAGACGCTGACGCAGGAGTCGAGCGTGATCGTCGAGGGTAAGGTCCGCGCCGATAAGCGAGCACCCGGGGGATACGAACTCGATGTAGCGAACATGCAGGTGGTGCAGCGCGTGCCGGAGTCCGATCCTTATCCCATCACGCCCAAAGATCACGGCGTCGAGTTCCTGATGGAGCACCGGCATCTCTGGGTGCGGTCGCAGCGGCAGGCTTCGATTCTGCGGGTGCGCGCGGAGATCGTTAAAGCGGTGCGCGATTTTTTTGACGAGCGTGGATTCACGCTGACCGATCCGCCGATTCTTACTCCGGCGGCTTGCGAGGGCACGAGCACATTATTTCCTGTCGATTACTTCGACGAGCAGGCGTACCTTACTCAGTCCGGCCAGCTTTACATTGAAGCTACGGCGATGGCGCTGGGCAAGGTGTATTCGTTTGGTCCAACCTTTCGCGCGGAGAAATCGAAGACACGCCGTCACCTCACCGAGTTCTGGATGGTCGAGCCGGAAATTGCCTATGCCGAACTCGATGACCTGATGGATCTGGCCGAAGGGCTGATCAGTTTTGTGGTGAAGCGCTGCCTGGAGCGGCGGCGCGCGGATTTGCAGGCGATCGGCCGCGACTTGTCGAAGCTGGAAAAGATTGAGCCGCCTTTCCCGCGCATCAGTTACGACGATGCGGTGAAGAATCTGCAGGAAGGCCATGCGAAGGGCGCGCTGGAAACTAAATTCGAGTGGGGCGGCGACCTGGGCTCGCCCGACGAAACTTATCTCTCGGCGCAGTTCGACAAGCCAGTGATGGTGCATCGTTATCCGGCGAAGGTGAAAGCCTTCTACATGGAGCCTGATCCGAAGCGGCCTGAGTTAGCTTTGTGCGTCGATGTGCTGGCTCCTGAAGGTTACGGCGAAATCATTGGCGGCTCGCAGCGTATGGCTTCGTATGAATTGCTGGTGCAGCGCATTCACGAGCACGGATTGCCGGAGGAAGCGTTCAAGTGGTATCTGGATTTGCGCAAGTATGGCAGCGTGCCGCACGGCGGCTTCGGTATGGGCATTGAGCGCGCGGTGGCCTGGATCTGCGGGCTGGAGCACGTGCGGGAGACGATTCCGTTTCCGCGCATGCTGCACCGTTTGTACCCGTGAAGAATTGAGTCATTGGGCCATTGGGCGATTGTGCAATTTAAGAGTCAGAGGCTTCGGCCGTTGATTTTCAATTGCCAAATCACTCGATCGCCCAATCGCAAAATCTTATGACATCCATAAGCACCACAAACATCGCTCCCAAAAAGATTCGGGTGATCGGCGTCCCGTTGGATCTGGGCCAGTCGCGGCGCGGCGTCGACATGGGGCCTTCCGCCGTGCGGGTGGCGGGGCTTGAGGCACGGCTGGAGGCGCTGGGGCATCAAGTTGAAGACGGCGGTAACGTTGCCGTGGCTATCCCCGAGCAGAAAAAAGAAGGCGACACCCACGCCAAGTACTTGAAGGAAATCACGGCGACCTGCACCAAGCACGCGGAACTGGTGATCAAGACGCTCGAAGCGGGAAAGATTCCGCTGGCACTGGGCGGCGATCATTCGATGGCGGCGGGCACAGTATCGGGAGTGGCGGAGTTTTACCGCCGTCAGAACCAGCGGATCGGGCTTATCTGGATCGACGCGCACACCGACATCAATACGCCTGAGAGTTCGCCGAGCGGCAATGTGCATGGGATGCCGCTGGCCGCGCTCATGGGTCTGGGCCCGGCAGAGCTGTCGAACATGTTTGACTTTTCGCCCAAGGTGAAGGCGGAGAACTGCGTGCTGGTGGGCGTGCGCGACATCGATGCGATTGAAAAAGAAAACGTGCGCCGCGCCGGCATTGGAGTTTTCACCATGCGCGACATCGACGAGCGCGGCATGCGAACCGTGATGGAAGAGGCCTTGCGCATGGCTGGACGCGGGACCGCCGGATATCACATTTCGCTCGACATGGACTGGATCGATCCTGAGGACGCGCCTGGCGTGGGCACTCCGGTGCGCGGCGGCGCTACCTATCGTGAAGCTCATCTGGCGATGGAAATCATCGCCGACCACGGGCGCATGCTGAGTTTCGAGATCGTCGAAGTGAATCCCGTGATTGACGAGCACAACCAGACCGCAGACCTGGCGGTCGAGTTGGCGCTGTCGGCGTTTGGCAAGAAGATTCTGTAAAAGCTATGAAGAAGCTTCGCGTAGGAATTCTTTTTGGCGGGCGCAGCGGAGAGCACGAGGTTTCGCTGCTCTCGGCTGCGTCCGTTCTGCGAGCCATCGACAAAGACAAGTATGAGGTTGTGCCTATCGGCATCACCAAGGACGGCCGCTGGCTGACCGCGGACGACGCCGAGAACCTGCTGCAGGGCAAGCTGGTGATCGAGCCGCGGCACCTGCGGGCCGGCGATCCTGAAACTACTCAGGCAGCGGCGGTGCTGGCTCAGGGAGAGTCGGTGGTAGTGCCGCCAGAGCCAGTACACCGGGAGCGCGGGCTCGTGCCGTTTCAAACCGACGTGGCCCTCACGCGGCGCGCCAGCGATCGCGCCATCAACGTCGACGTGATCTTTCCAGTGCTGCATGGCACGTTCGGCGAAGACGGAACCATTCAGGGTCTGCTCGAACTGGCGGACATCGCTTATGTGGGCGCGGGCGTGCTGGGCTCGGCTGCCGGCATGGACAAAGACATTATGAAATCTTTGTTTATTGCCGCGGGATTGCCCATTGTGAAGCATGTCACCATTCTGCGCAGTGCCTTTGAGAAGGAGCCGAAGAAAGTTGAGAAGTTGGTTCGGAGCAAGGTGAAATATCCGGTGTTTGTGAAGCCCGCGAACCTGGGATCGTCGGTCGGAATCAGCAAGGCGCACAACCGCAAGGAACTCGGTCCCGCGATTGAGGAAGCGGCGAAGTTCGACCGCAAGATTGTCATCGAGCAGGGCGTGGGCGGAAAGAAGAATAAAGCGCGCGAGATCGAGTGCTCGGTGCTGGGCAATGACGAGCCGGCCGCATCAATCCCGGGTGAGATTGTTCCGGTCAAGGAATTCTACGACTACAACGCCAAATATCTGGACGAAGGTTCCGAGCTGATTATTCCTGCAAAGCTTACCAGGGCGGAAACGAAGAAGGTGCAGCAACTGGCAGTGCAGTCCTTCCAAGCGGTGGATTGCTCCGGCCTGGCGCGCGTGGATTTCCTTATGGACCCCGCAACGCGGAAGATTTATTTGAACGAGATCAACACCATGCCAGGATTCACTGCGATCAGCATGTATCCCAAACTGTGGGCGGCCTCGGGTCTCGAGTACGCAGACCTCATCGACAAACTGATCCGGTTTGGCCTGGAACGGCACGCGGATAAGAAAAAGAACCAATACAGCCGGTAAACAGTTTTCAGGTGCGAAAGAAGGCTGGCTTCGGGCCGGCCCTCATCGAAGTGTTTTCCTGCGACAGTACTGCCAATTTACGTTGACATATCCCACCCCACTGCTGGGACGACGGGGATACCGCCCGCCCCAGTACAAGTGCCAGTTAGTCTTGGTTGAATCGAAGAGCCCCGCACTCTGGGGAGGGTTATCGTTGGTGCTGTCGCCGTTATAGAAGCGGTCAGTTACTCGATTCATGTTGATTCTCCTGAGGAAATTGTGCCAGCAGTTAGCCCGGAGCGCGGTGGGAACGTGACTGGATGTGTGCAAGTTAGTGCTAAGTCGTTGTGCAAAGAAAGTATCTTCCAGGTGTGATACAGTTACAGATACTAAATCCTCGCCGTGCATCAAGATAGAAGGATATGTTACTGCGTGTTACATACATCAGCCACAAACCTTTACCCGGCGTGTTTCGTTCGAGAAAGCACTTCGCCAGACTGCCGGCAATCAGGCACTTTAATATCGCAATAAAAACTGCACTTTGTATCGTCATTCCAGTGGACAAGAAGATGCTTTTGCCCCTGGAGCAGGGTGTCTCTGAGCCGGAAATTGCGAAATATTGTCATTCCTCCGACCACCTAGGGGCTGGAAGCGATGACGACCCCTGGGGCCAGGGCCTGGTCCGGTTACAGAAAATTCCGCCGCAATCTTGCCTTCCAGGTTGACGGCGGCCGGTCGGTTGTGTACCATTGACTGGACAAGTTTGCCCTTCGGGGCAGGCTGAATTTCATGCAGAGTGGCTGAGGGACGAGCCCTGTGACGCCACGGCAACCGGATCTGGATCATATATCCTGACCGCCAGGTGCCAACTCCCGCCCGGAAACGGGGAACATGAGATTCGGATGCGAAGTTTATTTTTATTTGCATTCCGATAACCTCTTTTCCTATTTCCTGGGAAAGAGGCCTTCGTATTTTAGGGCACTTTTTCCCCGGCTCGTCCCCAGCTATTCGCTGTAATCAGAAAGCGGGTAGCCTCATGTCGACATACGACGGTCAACCTCACTACGAACTGCGCTGCCGGGAATGCGGACGAAGCTGGGGAAACCAGCCCCGCTCGATCTGCGACGAGTGTTTCTCTCCCCTCGAAATCACTTACGACTACGATGCGATCCAGACCTCGATTGCACAAGGAACGTTCAGTCGTGAACGGATTTCGCAGCGGCCGCCGAACATGTGGCGCTATGCCGAATTGCTGCCGCTGCCTGCGGGCTTCGAGCCGCGGCTGCCGGTCGGGTTCACGCCGTTGTTCCAGGCGCCGCGACTGGCGGCGCGACTCGCGGGCTCTACCGATGGGAAGACCGCAGCGCAGAATCTCTACATTAAGAATGACGCCGTCTGCCTGCCCACGTTGAGCTTTAAAGACCGCGTTGTGGCCGTCGCGCTTGCGCAGGCACAGGCTTTCGGTTTCGATACGGTGGCGTGTTCCTCGACAGGCAATTTGGCCAACGCCGTGGCTGCTCATGCGGCGCGGCTCGGACTGAAGGCTTGGATCTTTATCCCGTCCGATCTTGAGCCGGCAAAGATTCTGGGCACACAAGTCTTCGGCGCCAACGTGGTGCGCATCGCGGGCAACTACGATCAGGTGAACCGCTTGTGCTCGCAGATTGCCGAAGAACGCCGCTGGGGCTTCGTCAACGTGAACCTGCGGCCCTACTACGCCGAGGGATCGAAGACCGTCGGCTTCGAAATTGCCGAGCAACTGGGCTGGCGCTTGCCCGACAACGTGGTCGTGCCCATGGCGGGCGGATCGTTGATTGTGAAGATCAAGAAAGCTTTCGACGAACTGATCAAGCTGGGGTTCGTCGAAGAAAAGCCGGTGAAGTTTTTCGGAGCGCAGGCTACGGGATGCTCTCCGATTTCGACGGCGGTGAAGACCGGCAGCTCAGAGATCGATCCGCAGAAGCCGGCGACCATTGCGCGTTCGCTCGCCATTGGCAATCCGGCCGACGGGCACTATGCCATCAAGACCATCAAGCACAGCGGCGGATGGAGCGAAGACGTGAGCGATCCCGAGGTGATCGATTCGATCCGAGAGCTGGCGGAAACGGAAGGCATCTTCACCGAAACCGCCGGCGGCGTCACCGTGGGCACGGCGGGAAAGCTCTACCGACAGGACCGCATTCTGCCCGAGGAAACGACGGTGCTGTGCATCACCGGAAACGGTTTGAAGACAACTGACGTGCTCGCCGGCGTTTATGAAATCGAGCGTCCGATCGCGCCCAAGCTGGCTGAGTTCGAGAAGTATCTGCACGAGACGCTGGACACTGTCGAAGTCGCGAAAGAAGCGGCCGCCACGGTGGGGGCATAGAGTTTGTTTTGAAAGGGCGCGGCTTCAGCCGCGCCCTGATCGACAAGAATCTTGATCGACAAGAATGAAGAGCGGCTTTAGCCGCTGAGGTTGGCCTATGGCAATCACGGTACAAATTCCGACCGCGCTGCGGCGGCACACGGCGGGCGTTGGCTCGATCGCGTGCGCCGCTGCGAACCTGGGAGAACTGTTCTCCGTTCTCGACGAAAAGTTTCCGGACCTGAAGCCCCACCTGCGCGACGAGGCGGGAAAGATACGTCGATTCCTCAATATTTACGTGAATGAAGAAGATATCCGCTTCCTGGGTGGGCCCGATTACATCTTCAGCGATGGGGATGAAGTGCTGCTGGTCCCGTCGATCGCGGGCGGGGCAAGATAGTCCACGGGCGATAGTCTTTTTGACCCAGCCGGTTGCAATTTCTGGCAAGCCCTGCGATAATTAATCTAACTAACTGGTTAATTAGTCATGGCTCAACTCTTCCGTCATAAGGATCATCCTCCCCGCATGGGTTCTCGCGGGCAACCGGAAGAAAGCCGCGCCGCCATTCTGCAGGCTGCGGCGCGGGAGTTCTCTGAACTCGGCATTGCCGGAGCCCGCACTGACGCGATCGCCCGCGAAGCGCACGTCAACAAAGCTCTGCTCTATTACTACTTCAAGGACAAGGAAACGCTTTACGGCGCGGTGCTCGACGACGCGTTCTCCGGGATGAAGGCGAAGGTTTTCCATGTGCTCGACAGCGACCTGCCGTCGCGCGAGAAGATTATGGCTTACGTGGGCGCGTATTTCGATTTCATCGCCTCGAACCAGATCTATCCCAAGCTGATGCAGCGCGAGATGATGCGGGCGCGCGAGGGCCAATCCGAGCACATCGATAGATTGGTCAAGACCTACTTTCAACCGATCTATAAGCGTGTCGGCGAGCTGTTACATAAGGGGATTGCGGAAGGCGAATTCCGGCAAGTTGACCCCGCGCACTTCGTTCCTTCCATGGTGGCGATGATTGTCTTCTATTTCAGCAGCGCTCCGGTGATGCAGCGGATCGTGCGCTTCAATCCGTTGACGCCGCAACACATCGCCGAGCGGCGGGCCGCAGTGCTGGATTTTATTTCCGCGGCGCTGTTCGAGCCCCGCGCCAGCGCGGAACGGGAAGCTGGCAAATCAGGAGTACGCAAATGAGCGCTCGTAACCGATTTTTTATTCTTCTCGGCATCATCTTCGTGATCTCCGCCATTTACTATTTTTTCTCTACCGATCATTCCAAAGACCTGGTTCTGATCGGCACCGTCGACTCGAATCAAGTAATCGTCAGCGCTCAGGTGGAAGGCCGCATTCAGAAACTGCTAGTGGACGAAGGCACGCCGGTGAAAGCCGGAGATTTGATTGCCGTGCTTGATCCCTCAGAGTTGCAGATGCAGGAAGCCGCGGCGGCGGCGAACATCTCCAGCCTGCAACACAAAGTTTCAGAGATGCAGCACACCGAGAAATCTACGTCGGGCTCCACTTCCAGCGATGTGGCCAATGCGCGGGCCATGCTTTCCTCCGCCAAAGCGCAGCTCTCGCAGGCGAAAGCTACGCTTGATCGCACCGAGAGCGACAGCCGTCGCATGATCGAACTGGCCAAGGCCGGCGTCCAGTCTGATCAGGAACGTGTGCAGGCAGAAACCAACCTGCAGGCCGCTAGAGCGACCGTGCAGGCCCAGGAGGAATTGGTGAGGGCGGCGCAGGCGACCTTGAACTCTGCCATCGCGCGTACGCAGCAAGCCGACGCGGCGAAGAGCACCGTGCAATCGACCGAGGCGGATCTGAAGAACGCCATCGCACAGAAAAATCAGGCCGCGGTTCGGTTGGGCTACACCAATGTTTATGCGCCAGTGGCGGGCACGGTTTCGGTGCGCGCGGCGCGGCAGGGAGAAGTGGTAAATATCGGCGCGCCTATTGTGACCATTGTCGATCTCACGGATACCTGGGCGCGAGCCGCAATCCCGGAGACTTACGCCGATCACATCGGTTACGGCGACGTGCTGCGCGTGCGAATGCCGGGCGGGACCATCACCAGCGGCAAAGTGTTTTTCAAAGGAGTGGAGAGCGACTTCGCTACGCAACGTGATGTAAGCCGGCGCAAACGGGATATCAGAACCATCGTGCTGAAAGTCCGGCTGGAAAATCCCAAAGGCGCGTTCGTGCCGGGAATGACGGCCGAGGTGCTGGTTTCCCCGGGGCAGTTGAAAGCAGGCAGCCCGCAAAGCGCGGCGGCGGCGGGGCAGCAATAATGACGGACGTCAACGCTAAAGCGAAGAGCGGAGCATCTCCTGCTGCCGCCACCGAAGTTCTCGCAATCGATGTGCAGCACATCGTCAAAAAGTACGGCGACTTTACCGCTGTCAACGATGTTTCGTTCAACGTGAAGGACGGCGAGATTTTCGGCCTTGTGGGGCCGAACGGAGCGGGGAAATCGACGCTGATCCGCATGATGACCACGCTGATTCCGATCACTTCCGGCATCGCGCGCATTGCCGGCCACGATGTTGCCAAAGATCCGGAAGCGGTGCGGAGAACGATTGGTGTCATTCCGCAGGCGCTGACCAGCGATCTCGACCTCACAGTCGAAGAGAATCTGAACATCTACGCCAAGCTCTACGACGTGCCCACGAAAGAAAGAAAGCGCTCGATCGATGAATTGCTGGAGTTGGTGGATTTAACCAAGTGGCGCGACGCAGCGACCAAGACTCTCTCCGGCGGTATGCGGCGGCGCTTGGAGATCGCCCGTGGCCTGGTGCATCATCCGAAGATCTTTTTTCTCGACGAGCCTACAACGGGATTGGACCCGGTCTCGCGCGTCGCCGTATGGGAGATGTTGGGCAACATCAAGAGCCAGCGCCAGCTCACGATTCTGATCACGACGCATTACATGGACGAAGCTGACCGGCTCTGTGACCGCATCGCCATCGTCGATCATGGCAAGCTGGTAGCGCTCGACGCGCCCGTCGCATTGAAGGCCAGCGTGCCTGGTTCAAATGTAATTGAAGCGCAGTTCGAGAATCCTCCGGACGATTGGGAGCAGCGGCTGCACACGCTCGACGACGTCACGTCGGTGCAGCACGAAGGAGCGGGTATGTATCGAATCCTCACCGGCAACGGCTCGCGAACGACTACCGAACTGGTCGAGATGGCCGTCGAGGCTGGCGTTGCAGTGAAGTCGCTCTCGGTGCAGAACACCACTCTGGATGATGTATTCGTGCACTATACGGGCAGGCAGTTGCGCGACGAACTGCAGAAAGCGTACGCCTTCACCATGCCGCAGAGCCCGGGGTTGCGGCCATGAACCCCTCGGGGTGAAGTTATGAATCGAATGATGGCCATTGTCGAGCGCGAGATGCGCAAGTTTTTCCGTTCGCCGGCGCTCATGCTGGCGTCGATGATCTTCCCTTTGGTGCAGCTCGTCATCCTGGGAAACGCCTTCGGCGGCAAAATTCGCGACGCCCGGCTCGCCATCGTCGATGAAGATGGAGGCACGCAGGCGCTACGAGTGCGCGAGGCTTTCGATTCCGTACGCTCCAACATTCGCACCTTTGTGCCGATTTATTACGACAACGAAAAGCAAGCGATGGAGGACGTCCGCAACGGCAAGCTCGATGGCGCGGTGATCATTCCACCGCAGTTTTCACGGCGCATCTATGAGGACAACCATCCGCAGATCGCATTGGTGGTCGATAACAGCGATAACTTCATGAGTTCCGCTTTGGTGGGGGAACTCACCGACCTGACCAGCGCGCTGAACCAGCCTACGGTCGAGCCGCGCATCCTGCAGCAAACTGCTCTTTCGGTTGTCGAACTTTATCCCTACATCGAATACATGAAGTACTTGCTTCCGGGCTCGCTAACGCTCGCGATGTTCGTGTCAGTGATGATCGGCGGCGGCATGCTCTACATCGACGACAAGGCGCGCGGCGTGCATGAAGGCTATCTGGTCACGCCCATCACCAAGCTCGAATTGGTGCTGGGACTCAACCTGGCGGGCGCGATCAAGGCGGTGATGACGGGCGTGATCATCTGTGTGATCGGAGCGTTAATCTCCGGCGTGAGCACGATTTTTAATCCAGTTACGATGTTCGGACTGCTGATCATGATTGTGCTGACCTCGCTCGCCTTCAACACCATGATGTTTCTGCTGATGGTGCGCATCGAAGATCCGCTGGTGCCGCGCGCCATGTTCGGCATTCTGAATACGCTGCTGTTTTTTCCCAGCGGCGCAATCTATCCCATTCAGGCATTTCCGCCGTGGCTGAGGGCGATCGCCAGGATTGACCCTTTTTCCTACGCCGTGGATGGCTTCAAATGTCTGCTGCTGAAAGAGACAACCCTCTCCGCCGTTTGGGGCGACATGTTGTTCCTGTCGATCTTCGCGGCCGTTACGCTTGGCATCGCCATCCCGTTGTTCAAGCGCACGCTGTAGGAAAATTGAGCGATTAAGCAATTGGGCAATTGTCGGCAGCATCGAGGGCGTTTGATTTTCAAATCGCTCAATGGCTCAATTGCCCAATGACTCAATTTCCCGGAACTTTTGACTTACCCGCTGCGTCCGTTATGCTAGAGAGCGATGACCCTACTGGACGCGAAAGAGTACCATCCCGAAAAAGAGCGGAAGCGAACAGCCCGGATCATTTCAGCATTAGTTCTAATTTTGCTTCTTGCTTTCGCCGCCTGGTGGAACCGCTTCTGGCCGGAACAACGCATCGCCGATAAATTCTTTTCTTCGTTGCAGAAACAGGACTTCGAAGCCGCCTACGGCATCTACTATCGCGATCCCGAATGGAAGACGCACCCACAGAATCACGCGCAGTATCCGTTCAGCGAGTTCTGGCGCGACTGGGGTCCCGGCGGCCAGTGGGGAGTGGTCAAGACCTTCAAGATTTATGGCGCCAGCAACTGTCCCGGCGGTGGAAGCGGCGTAGTCGTCGACCTGATCGTGAACGATCGCGCGCAACACGCCCAGTTGTACGTGGACAAATCTGATAAGACGATCAGCACGCCGCCCTGCGATCTGGAATTTCGCTAACTGCCGGCCGCGGCGCTAATTTCGAACTGCTGCAAAGTCTTCGCCAGCGACGCCTCGTCGCCGACATTCAGGCAAGTCTTCGACCGGTCGATCTGCCGCATCAGCCCGCACAGAACTTTTCCCGGCCCAATTTCCACGAAGATATCGACGCCTTGCTCGATAAGCAGGCGCACGCATTGTTCCCACTTCACCGAGCCCGTGACTTGAGCCACAAGGGTCGCGCGCGCACGCAGTTCATCGCTCACCAACGACGCTTCCACATTGCAGGCGACGGGATATACCGGCTTCTGCATCTTCAGTGCGTTCAAGTCCGCTTCCAGGCGGTCCTGCGCAGGCTTCATCAACGAACAATGAAACGGTGCGCTCACTGGCAACACCTTGGCACGTTTTGCTCCACGCTCTTCGGCCAGTTTCGCGCCGCGCTCGACAGCCGCGGTGTTGCCGGAGATGACAATCTGCTCCGGCGAATTAATATTCGCGGGAGAACAAACCTCGCCCTGCGCCGCGTCCCGGCAAACCGCGGCGACCTTCTCGAATTCCATGCCCAGGATCGCCGCCATGGCCCCCACGCCCACCGGGACCGCCTCCTGCATATACTTTCCGCGATTGCGAACGGTGCGCAGCGCGTCGGCGAAACTCATAGTCCCCGACGCTACGTGCGCCGAATACTCACCCAGGCTGTGGCCCGCCACAAAGCTCGGCCGCGGGATAACGCCCTCGAGAACTCTCAAGGCCGCGACTGACGTGGTGTGAATCGCCGGCTGCGTGATCTCGGTCAGCCTCAATTGTTCTTCCGGCCCTTCAAAGCACACTTGCGATAATTTGTAGCCCATCGCATCGTCGGCCTCTTCAAACGTCTGCCGCGCGATGGGATATTTCTCGGCGAGATATTTGCCCATGCCCACAGCCTGCGATCCCTGGCCGGGGAAAATAAATGCGATCTTTGATGTGGCGGCGCCGCGCCCGTTGCTTGATTCTGTCATCATCTTGCTTGCGAGATCTTGGTTTGCGAAATTTAGTGAGCCGGTGCGACTTCCACTTCGGCCGGTGCGGGACGAAGCTCGGCCAGTCCCCGCTCGATCGACTCATTGATATGCCGCTCGGAAAACTCCGCAGCGACCCGCACGGCGTTCTTGATGGCGTTCGCGTTCGACGAGCCGTGTGTGATAATGCACACGCCCTTCAATCCCAACAGCGGCGCGCCTCCGTATTCGGTGTGGTCGATGCGCTTTTTGAATTCGGAAAATGCGCTGCGCGAAAGCATGAAGCCCACCTGCCGGGTAATTGTAGCTTTCAGTGATTCTTTCAGAACCGTGCGTACCAGATTCGCCACTCCCTCGGAAATCTTGAGCGCCACGTTGCCAACAAACCCATCCGCAACAATCACATCCACATGGCCATTGAACAGGTCGCGGCCTTCAACATTGCCCACAAAGTTCAAGGGCAGCCGCTTCAGCAGCTGGAACGACTCGCGAGTCAGCACGTTGCCCTTGGTTTCTTCTTCGCCGATCGAGAGCAATCCCACACGCGGCCGTCTCCCCGCGCCAAACATAGAGCGTCCAAACGTCGACTCGCCAATTCTGGCGCTGCCGGACTTGGGATTCCCAAACATGGTGTTCCCAAACATCGACCGGAAATAAATCTCGCCCATCACCGCGAACTGTTCCAGATTATGCGGCTTGCAATCCACATTCGCACCAACGTCGAGCAGAATCGCGGCCGTCCCCGGAGCCGTAGGAAAAACCGCCGCCAGCGCCGGCCGGTCCACGCCGCGCAACGCGCCCAGCACCATCTTGGCCGTCGCCATCGCCGCCCCGGTATTGCCGGCCGTAACGAAGCCTGCGGCTTGCCCCTCGCGTACCAGCCGCAACCCTACTCGCATCGAGGAATCGCGCTTGGAGCGCACCGCCTTCACCGCCTTATCTTCCATGGAAATGACTTCGCTGGCGTGAACGATCTCGAGCGGCAACCGGGCCGCCGACGGATGACGGTCCAGCTCCGCTTTGATGGTGGCTTCCGGACCGACCAGCAACACGCGCACGCCGTAATTGCGCGCAGCGTGAATTGCGCCTTCGATTTCAGGCTTGGGCGCTCGGTCCGAGCCCATCGCATCCAGCGCGATTACGCTAGGCATGGTGGCAGGAGATTACTTGGCTTCCTCTACTTCCACAACTTCGCGTCCCTTGTAGTAGCCGCACTTGACGCAGGCGCGATGCGGCATCTTCTTCTCGTGGCAGTTGGGGCACTCCGAGAGCGAATGGCTCTTCAACGCATCGTGCGCCCGCCGGGTCGACGTGCGCTTCTGGGAATGTCTTCGTTTAGGATTCGGCATGGTCTATGAATTCCTCTCGCCGAGGCTCGTTCGCCTCGCATGAATCAATCTCAGTTTGAATGTCATGAGGAACCTGCTTTTGCAATCGCGCGTTTTGGCTCGCGTCCTTATTCTAGTGTGCCAGCTTGTCGCGGATTTCTTTCAACGCTGCCCATCGCGGTTCCTCCAGCGTCACTGCGCACGAGCACTGCCCCTCATTCAGATTCTGGCCGCAGTGCGGGCACAATCCCTTGCAATCTTCGCGGCACGTAACCTTCAACGGGACGGCCAGCAGCACCTGCTCCCGCACCACATCGTCGAGCAGAATTCCCTCGCCTTCATAATAGCTGATCTCGGCCTCGGCATCGGTCACCGATATCTCGTCCCGCCCGGCGTCCGCGCCCTGAGGACGATACAGCAGATCGAACTCGCGCTTTACATCCTGAGTAATCGGCTCCAGACAGCGCGCGCAGATCGTTTCCAGGCTGGTCGCCAACCGTCCCTTGATGCGTATGTCTTGGATTATCTTGTGCTTGCCGTGATGCTCCTCGACCAGATCGGCCCGCCCGCTGCTCTCAATCGGGGTGACTTGCCGGTAATCGCTTCCCAGATCGATCGCGCCCGGCGCGAACTTCTCCGTAAACTCTACCGGATGAAGTTCCAAATCTTTGATTTCGAAGAACATCGGAAACCTCCGCGCCCCGTCCATTGCCGCCCCAGGCTCGCGGAAGCGCGCCTAGAAGGCGCAAGTACCGCAAGGAGCAAGAGTTAGGATAAAGGCTGATAGAAAGCAGTGTCAAGGCGGGATTAGCTCTGGTAGTGCTAATAGTGCGTTGCTATGATTTGCCCAATGGAAGTTCGACTGCTGAAATGTTCCCCGCCAAAAGTGTTTGAGTAAACTTCTGCCCTTCTAACGCGGGCGAACCACTAAAATCGAAGCTGAATAAGCAATTATCGAAATGGAGAGTTTGCGCTATCCATGTCACATCCATAGAGTGTTCCGGGTGTCCGACTTCGGCGATTTTAGACGGCCTTTGATTGAAAGCCACTATCAGATTTATTTGCCCTCCTCTATACACAATCAGGCAGTGCCTAAACGTGATCCAGCCGACGGTGTTGACCAGCAGATAATTAACTTTGGCATTGTCCTGCGGAGAGTCCAAAGTGAAGCGGCAGTCATCGTAGTATGCTGGCGAAACCTTTGGAGGGCGCTGATGTGTACCCTCCTCTATTACCTTCATCGGTAGCGGATCATGATCGGTACAGTTGGGAAGGTCGGGATGCAGTAAGCTCTGGAAGTCTGCCACATTGATCTGAGAGCGGTAACTGACAAACTCGGAGACTGTGGGCCAAAAAGCCGGATTGTCCTTGTTGGTGCTCAGCAATTTTGATTGCACTTCCGTCAGAACGTAAGGTGAGACGGGCAGCTGCGCCTTTTTGGCTGTTGCTAACGCCGCCTTCAGTTTTGGCAATTCAGCCTGAAAGCTATCATTCGGTAAAGAGGCTTGAGCGTTTATCTGTAGGGGCGACAAATCGCGGCGGATTTGTTCAATGGATTGATTGATGCCCCCGAGCTTGCTGGTCTGTGTTGTTTCAATACGGTTGAGGGTGTCGTTGATATGAAGCATGAACACCGTCAGTCCCGTCAACCAAACGAAGCCAAACGCAACGACTGTCCAGAAAAACTTGATGTAATTATTGACGCGCTCTTCCAGTGTAGCCACCGTAATTCCTGCCATAGCTGCGTCATCCTCTGGGGGAAGAGTGACAATATCCGATGCGGGACAATTGAGAGATTGCATCGGGCATAGCTCCAGCGATCCGCTTTTAGAAGCGTTGCCAGACGTGACGAATCGGAAACACAAGTAACCCGCGTGAACGGCGGGCTTACTCGTTCGCGGAATCTTACTCCGCTAACCCGATTGTAGCAATTCTTCGATTGATCAGGTGTGGCGGCCTTTCTTTCCGAGGCCGCCACCAAGCAGCAACGCACTGTTACGATACTACCTGAGCTCTTTAGGCGGTCTTCTGACGCATTGCAAACAAAGTGCCCTGACCTCTGTGGGGAAGTCAGGGCACGAAGGGTTTAGGTATGGATCAACAGGAGCAGAGCCTACTCCCCAGTGCGAGTGACAGCAATAGTCTTTTACGATTAGTCTCACGCTCCCATGGTCCTGAGTAGTGCGTCGCTATCCTGGCTCGGGTAATGTCCTAAGATACGGTGCCAAAGCTCATTTTTCCCGGCCTATGGTTATGCTATACTTTCCATAGGCAGTCCATATGCCAACTCTTTACGTCGAGAATATCCCGAACGACCTCTACCAGGCTCTCCGCAAACGCGCCCGTGAGAATCGCAAGTCGATCGCAGCCGAGGTCATTTCCTTGTTAGAGCGCAACGTACCAACCGCAAAAGAGTTGCAGGGGCGCCGCGAATTCTATATACGCATGGCGGAACTCCGCGCCCGTCAGCCCGAGAGCCTCGGTCCCTTTCCAACGGCTGAGGAAATGATCCGCGAGGACCGGGATCGTTGACTGCCCTTGTCCTCGACGCCAGCGTGGCGATGAAGTGGGCCATTCCGTCCGCAAAAGAAACGCTCACCACCGAATCCGTCCAATTGTTGAAACGCTATACCGACGGAGATATCAACTTTATCGTGCCCGACGTTTTCTGGGCGGAAATCGGAAATGTCTTGTGGAAGGGCGTTCGTCAGCGCCGGTGGCCACAGGCCATCGCTGAACGCGCCACCTCGGAAATTAGAGGCCAGGACTTCTTCACGGTATCGTCCCCGGAGTTGTTGGCCGATGCTATGAAGATTGCTTTGGTCCACGACCGCAGCGTTTACGATTGCCTCTATGTTGCCCTCGCCATTCAGTTCAAGACCGAGATGATTACTGCGGACGAACGGCTGGCCAACGCTCTGGCTGCGCGTCTGCCCGTAAAATGGCTGGGCGCATTTGAGACTGGGCGAGAATGACGGCGACTTCGGAAAACAAGAATCAGTGGCTCCAAAACCAGGCTGGCGCGGCCGCAGTTGTTCTCACGCTGCTCGGTTTTCTCGCCCGCCTTTGGACCGCCTCCGGAACCTTCCTCAATCCCGATGAAGCCCTGCACTTCCGCCTGGCCAACCAGCCCTCGCTGGGCCTTGCCTACAAGGCAGCTCTCACCGCCGCTCATCCTCCGCTGTACATCTTCCTCCTCCATTTCTGGCGCGTGCTGGGCACTTCAGAACTCTGGCTGCGCCTGCCCTCGGTGCTCGCAGGCACAGCTTTTTGCTGGATGTTTTACAAGTGGCTAACCAGAGCCGCCGGCCGCCTTCCCGGCTTGATCGGGCTTCTCTTCGTCACCTTGCTTCCGCCCATAGTCGCGCTGTCAGCGGAGGTGCGCCAGTACACTTTGCTGCTGGCATTCCTCGCCAGCGCTCTGTACTTCCTGGATGAAGCCTTCGCGCAAAACTCGCCCAGCCGCATGGCAGCCTTTTCCCTGTGCCTGTACCTCGCCATGCTGACTCACTACTCGGCATTTTTGTTTGCCGCCGCACTCGGTATCTATGCGCTGCTAAGAATCGTCCTCGAACGTCCGCCCGTAAGATTGGCGGCAGCCTGGGTCGTCAGCCAACTCGGAGGTCTGGCTCTCGCCGCATTCCTGTACAAGACCCATCTTTCGAAGCTGGGCGCAGGCGATTCAAGAACGGCGATGCAAGGCTGGATGAGCGAGTTCTATCTGCAGCGCTCATATTTCGATCCCGCCCACGACAATCCCGTGAAGTTTCTAGTCGGCCACAGCTTCGGAGTCTTTCAATATTTCTTCGGCCAACTCGCCGTGGGCATTGCCATGGGAATCTTCCTCATCGCCGGAGTCGCAATTCTTCTGCGCGGAAAAGGATCGCCCGAGGCTCGAACCTCTTCCCGCAGACTGGCAATCTTCCTGCTCATTCCTTTTGCGATTGCCGGCAGTCTCAGCCTGGCTCACTTTTATCCTTACGGCGGCACGCGCCACGTTGCGTTCCTGATCATCCCCGCGGTGGCCGGCGTCAGCGTGGCCATGGCGTGTCTGGCGGCCGATTCGACAGAAACCGGTTCGACGGAAACCGGTTCGACCGAAACTGGTTCGACGGAAAAAAGATGGAATCGCGGACTGGCCATCGCAGCTCTCGTCCTCGCAGCTTGCATCGCCTTCGGCAAACCGCGGCAACCCCGCATGGAGCGCGCCGATCAATCCCGCACGCACATGTCCGACGCTCTCGATTTTGTGCGCGAAAATATGAAGCCGTCCGATTTCATCTTCGTCGATTACCAGACCGATCTCACGCTCGGCCACTATCTCTGCCAACAGCGCCCCATCTCCTTCGACCCTGCCCCCGCCAACTTCGAACAATTTTCTTGTAGCGGCCACCGCATCGTTTCCAGCGGCTATAAAACCGCCTGGATGTTTTGGGCGGACAATTTCCCCAAGGAGTGGCAGCGATTCCTGCAATCCTACAATCTCAAACCAGGGGACACCGTCTGGATTTTTCAGGCAGGTTGGGGAGTAGATCTTCCCGCCGACCTGCAGAAGCACTTCGCGGAGTTCCACAACCTGCACTCCGAGTCCTTCGGCAAAAACATCAAAGTCTTCAAGATGACGGCAGGCCAGCCCATGCCCGCGTCAGTTCCGTAGCGAAGGAGCAGAGAGGGTAGAGCAGAAAGGGTGGAGAGGCCTTCCAAGGCCTGCGTCAAAAGCACCGATGTGGATAGGCTTTAGAGAGTCCGGGAAAGAGGTGGACTGGAATCATCGGACCCCAGCCCCTTCAGGGGCGGCATTCATTAGTCCCGGACGTAAGTCCGGGGTACGGGTGGGAAATGGAACGAGTCCCGGAGGGACGGCACTAGTTCTCACGTGCACTCTCTTTAGCGCCTGAGGTCCGCTCTCGGCCACCAACTATTTTCCTGCCAGCCCCAACGCCCGCACCGTGCCATCATCCGGCACGTTCCGCCCATCCTTCTTAATCACCACGCCAAAGCTCCCCGAATAATCCCACATGGTCCAGCCCATGCCGTGCCGCTCCAGCGACGCACGCACATCGTGAATCCAAGCCTCGCGATCTTTCGACTCCGCATGATCGCGGAACACTCCGAACTCATTGCACACCACCGGAACCCCGCGCCCGCGCGCCCATTCCGCGACCTGCGCAATCTCCGCGTCAATCCGCGCCGCATCCCAATGATCCTGCCCGTAACGAATCACCGCCAGACGGTCCGCCGCCTCCGGCACCCCCGCCGCCGTCTTCGCAGCCGATTCTGGCGACGACGGATAATGCAACCCCTTCACCCAATGCCAGAAATACGCGCCCCACGTTGCCCCCTGATGCGTGAAGATGTGCGGCTCGTAGAAATGAAAGTTGTAAATCACGTTGGGATCGCGCAGGGGCTCGACAAAAACCAGGTCGTCGTTGTCCGACCAGCGCGCTCCCGCCGCGATCATCGTATGCCGCGGAGCCCCCTCGCGAATCGCCGCCGCCAGCTTCGCCCGCACCCCGTACCAGCGGTAGCGGTCAGACATCTCCGGCTTGTTCAAAATTTCAAGGAACACCCGCTCCGCATCCCAACTCGAATAATGCCGCGCCAGCGCCCGCCAGAAATCGGCAAACTCTTGCACCGAGCTGTCGTCTTTCGCCAGCCGTGTCTTGAACTCGCTCTCCGGATGCAGATCGATCACCACCGCCAGCCCCTGATCCAGAATCATCTTCACCGCGGCGTCAAGATATCCCAGATACTCCGCCGGAATCTCGTCCGGCCGGTGGATCGCCATCATCGGTTGCGGATCGACGCTCAACCGCACGTGATCGAAGCCCAATGCTTTAATCAGCGCTATGTCTTGCGCCGTGGTCCAGTCCTGGAAATGTTCCTTCGTGTACCCGCGCTTTGTCCTCGCGAGTGTTTTTCGGGAGCGCGAAGTTGAACGACAACTTCGTATAAAAGTGAACTGGCTTCCCATTCCTAATAAAGGGTCTGAACTTATAATTCCTGGCCGCATCCGACGCAGAGCCTGTAAGCGCCGGGTCGCCGCTAATGACCTCAACGCTTTCGACATCCCCGGTTTCGGAGACCAGTGCTTTTACCCAGACCTGCCCCTCCAGTCCCTTATCGAGTGCTTCCGGCGGATAGATGGCTTTCTCGCGCTTGAGAATCTCGGCCTTTGTAGAATCAGCAGGCGGAGCTGGTGCTTGATCCGTTGTGGGCTTTGCGGTAGGTTCTGAGTTTGAGTTGCTCGTGGAGTCGAATTGTCCTGCCAGACCGTGGCTGAAGCAGATTGAGAAGAAACCCCGGCTACGATCAGGGAAGCAAGGGCAGCAGCCTTCCACAAGGCAGGCATGACAATGCAAAATTGTACCGCAGAGTGGCTGAGGGAGGAAACGGTCGAGCCAGAAATCGAGGGTAGTCCGTAACCCTTTCTCCCGTTCCGCCGTTATCCCTA
>CAWEDF010000030.1:0-167914 GCA_963807655.1 uncultured Acidobacteriaceae bacterium
GTGGATCAGCTTCCGTCCGTGGGACCGGGGACGGTGCTTCACGACCTGATCGAGAGCGGCGTGGTGCCAGTCGTTCGCCTCACCGAGGTGTTCAGGCAGGCGGCGGACAGCCACATCATCACCAACGCGCACCGTATCCGACGAGGGCAGATGCCCGATGTGCGTGGAGCAGGGCCGAATTCCGACTTCCACTTCGTCGAACGGGACGAGCCGGAGAAAATCGTCGCGACACTGGTCAAGCTGGTACAGGAACGAATTCCAGAACGGTTTGGTCTCGACCCGATCCGCGACGTTCAGGTTCTCTGCCCGATGAACCGTGGATCGCTCGGCGTGCGGGAACTGAACACTGCTTTGCAGCGGGTTCTCAATCCGATTCGCTCCGGCGAGCCTAGCGTCGAGCGGTTCGGCTGGCGGTTCCAGATGCGCGACAAGGTCATCCAGACCGAGAACGACTACGACAAGGACGTGTTCAACGGGGACGTGGGGATCGTCGAGCGGGTGGACTTGGTCGAGCAGCATGTCGCGATCCGCTTCGACGACCGGGTAGTGAGGTACGACTTCGGCGAACTGGACGAGATTTCGCTGGCTTACGCGATCACGATCCACAAGTCGCAGGGGTCGGAGTTCCCGGCAGTTGTGATCCCGCTCGCCACGCAGCACTACATGCTGCTGCAACGCAACCTGATCTACACGGGAATCACACGGGGCAAGCGGCTGCTCGTGCTGATCGGGCAGAAGAAGGCGCTGGGGATCGCCGTCCGCAACGACCGTCCGCAGAGGCGGTATTCGGGGCTTCTCGCCAGTCTTCGAGGCACCGGGCAACAAGGGGTAGTATCGTAAGCGACGATTGCAGAGCATCTGGAAATCGAAATGACCATGTTCACCAAGCCCGAGCCACTAACCGACGCCGAACTCGACCGCCTCGGGGACTTCCTCCGAAGTTGCAAGGGCGGGAAGGCGATGAACGTCGAGCAGCTTGACGGGTTCTTCGCCGCCCTGATCGCCGGGCCGGAAACCGTGATGCCGAGCGAATACTACCGGGAGGTCTTCGGCGGCGAGATGTCGGACGCCTGCGAGTTCTCCAGCCTCGAAGAGGCGAACGAAATCTTGGGGCTGATGATGCGGCACTGGAACACCATCGCCGGGACACTGTTCAATGGCGAAGTCTATGTTCCGCTCCTGCTGGAGGACGAGGACGGGATGGCGCACGGCAACGACTGGGCACATGGCTTCATGCGGGGCATGCACATGCGCCACGACGGCTGGGCTGAGTTGGTTAATGACGAGGAGAACGGCGGATGGCTGATCCCCATGATGATGCTCTGCCACGAGCACGACGAAGACCCAGAGATGCGTCCCAAGCCGATCACCCCAGAGAAGCGGGAGGACATCATCGTTCACATGGCGGCTGGGCTGGTGGGGGCGTATCGGTATTTCCGGGAGCACCAAAAAGCCTACGCGGGCAGTGCATCTGCGCCTGAGTCTGGACGCACGACCTCCAAGGTCGGGCGGAACGATCCCTGTCCGTGCGGTTCGGGAAAGAAATACAAGAAGTGCTGCGGCGGGGCAACGGTGAACTGAATCGCCCTTTTCTTCCGAATCATCAACGATGCTCCGCTCTTGATAGAATCCCCGGCGAGGAATCCGCGCCCCGAACTTGGCTGCCAATGGGAAAGTTCTCACCAACAAAGCTACACGGCGACTGCGAGGAGGTCGCCAACCCGTCCACCGCATACGGTCGGAGGCGGCGCAACTGGATCGACGCGCACGGTTCCGTGCCTCACGGTCAGGTTGTTGATGCCCGATGCGGCAACGAACACTGCATCGCGCTGCGGCACGCCTGCGTCCGTCCACGCGTCGAGCAGCCGCGCAAGTACCGCAAGATCGCGGACCGCGTCCATGGGCTGAAGGTCGGTCAGCACTTCGACGTTCCGGGCATCGGCACGGACGAGAGGAGCCGCAACCGATTCCGCTCCGGCTTGTACGCCGCTGCGCGGCTGGACAGGGTGTCGGTGCGCGGGCAGCCAGACGGGAGCGTGCGCGTCACGAAGGTCGGGGAATGGTCGAGCGTGCGAGTCTAGGTGTCCTACCGCGCCCAGTGATCCATGAGCCGAGACGCATTGCCTCCAAGGTCGGAAGGAATGACGTATGCCCGTGCGGGTAGGAGAAAAGTACAAGAAGTGCTGCGGCGGGCGGCGGTGAACTGAGCGACGAGTTCTTGGAGCAACTTGGGAGCAATTAAAAGAGTTGGTTCTGGTGGACGATGAGCTAAGCGCAGCCCAAACAACGACTTGGATTTTTCTTGCTGACCCTTCCCCCCAGTTTGCAAGCAGGGGGTCAGGGGTTCGAGTCCCCTCACGTCCACCAATCTTTTCAGCGAGTTGGGAGTGGTACTCATCAGTTCATTCTTGTCATTCTTGCGATTGGTTTGAATTTGTCCAACACGCCTTTCTTCCCCTCAATTAGCTCGGCCAAGCGACCGCAGTCAATGAGGGGTTTCAGAGCGAGATAATCATCCAAGAAATCGATTCGGAACATGAACTTCAGGGACCCGTTCGGGTCCGCCGACCGGCGGACAAAAGATCATCGAGGTATTTCTGCTGATCTGGCGCGGCATCCGGGCCTACTCGACACCGGAAACGGAGGAGCAGTTCCGAAAGACACGAAGCCAGGAGGGCAGCAGTCACTGCGAAGTTGCTGGGGTTGACTGCGACGGGGCTACGCTCAGCTAAAAAACCGAGGGAGGGACGTATATGATCCCCAGTTTTTAAACTTGACATTTGTTCAAATGATGTGTTAACAGCTCCGCTATCGGAGACCCTCCTGGAATACGTCGGAAAGGGGCATTGCTATGCATCGTTTATCGTGCGGATACAACAGGTCATTAAGCATCGTTAAGAAAATCCTGATGAATGAGAACACTGTTCCAAGGTGTCACTCGAGTCCTCATCCTCGTTGTGACCATAGTAGCGGCCCCTCTTTCTTCTTTCTCGCAAGGTTCTCAAGGGACGATACAGGGCGGCGTCGTCTGATTCAAGCGGTGGCGCCATCGTGGGCGCAAAAGTGACGGTCACCGACGTTGCGCGAGGCGTTGCGCGAAATCTGACGACGGATGATGCGGGTCAGTATGTCGCTCCCGCGCTCACAGCGGGCACATACACGGTGCGCGCCGAGGCCAGCGGCTTCAACGTGCTGGAGCGGAATAATGTACTGGTTGAAGTTGGCCAAAATGTTCGCGTCGATCTTGTGCTGTCGCCCGGCGCGACAACGCAGACGGTCACCGTTACGGAACAGATCCCGGCAATCGATACGACCTCCGCAACTTTGGGAGGAACCGTCAGCAACCAATCCATTCTCGCACTGCCCTTGAACGGCCGTAACTTCTTTCGCCTGCTGGAATTGCGTCCCGGCATCGTCACTGTTCCTGGAAGCAGGTCGGGGTCCTCGACCAGCAATGGCCGGCGTACGGGATCCGACGTCATTTTGGTTGAGGGTCTGACTGAATTCGATATGACGACGAGCAACAACATCATCAACGGAGCCGGCGAGGGAAGCGGAGATTCGTCCTCGGCCCTGCCCATAGACGCGATTCAAGAATTCAATACCCAGCAAAACCCCCCGGCGGAATATGGCTGGAGGGACGGATCGATTGTAAACGTTGGTGTCAAGTCAGGCACCAACAATCTGCACGGCACGGCGTATGCCTTCGGCCGGGATGCAAGTGCAACGGACGCCTCGAATTACTTTACGCATGTGATCACTCCGGCGACGCTGGAGCAGTTTGGCGCCACGGCGGGCGGACGGATCATCAAGGATAAGCTCTTCTGGTTCGCCGGTTATGAAGGTCAGCGTCTTACGGTTGGCAACATCAGTTCGATCACGATCCCATCGGATGTCGGGTTGACACCCGCAAACCCGAATTTGAGCATGGTGGATGCCTGTAACGCCGTAAAGGCACAGGCGGCGCCCAACAATCAGATCAACGCGCTCAGCGCGCAGTTGGTGGGTTTGAACCCAGCAACCTGCGCGGTTTCGGCGCCGTCCTCGACGATCGAGAACGTGTTTCCTTACAATCCGACCACGTCGAATGTCTTTTACCCCACGGTTGCCACCAGTCAACCGCTCAACAACGGCGTGGCAAAAGGCGATTGGAATATGAATGACCACAACCATTTGAGCGCCTTCCTTTTTGTATCGAAGAACACCGCACTCGTCGGCGGGGCCCTCCAACCCTACTGGACAAACCAGGGCATCAACAGTGTCGAGGATTATGCCGGAAGCTGGACCTGGACTCCGAACTCCACTTGGGTGAATGAGTTCAGGGCCGGCTATGCGGACCTGGCGGACATAAACAATTACCCCGATAACGCGAAATTGCCTGCCGATCCCTACCCGACTGGATACAGTTTTAATACGGGGGTGACAGATCGCAGCTTAGGCGGTTTCCCCACAATCAATTTCAACAACGGCATCACCAGTTTGGGGATCACTCCAGCCAGTAGCAAAGGACCGGACGGCCAAGCCGTATTCAAGGATAGCGTCTCCTATCTGCGCGGCAAGCACTCTTTCAAATTCGGCTTCGAACACGTTCTCTCCGTCCTCGATAACTCACAACGTAATCTGGACGGAGGCACCATCTTATTTGATAGCCTCACAACTTTCCTGCAAGGCATTCCGACAAACGGAAGTATTCAGACCGGCGATCCGACGGTACGATTGCGCCAGCAATGGAACGCCGCGTTCATTCAGGATACCTGGCGCGTCACTCCGAGGATCACCGTAACCCCGGGCCTGCGCTATGAGTACGATGGGCCTCCGCATGAGTTGAACAACTATCTAGGCCACTTCGACCCCACCTTGCCCGGGGGCATGGCACAGGTTGGCCCGGGCTTGCCGTATTCCGAGTTATATCACGCACAAAAAGACGACTTTGCTCCCCGCGTCGGTCTCGCCTGGGACATTCGGGGTAACGGCAGGACGGTGTTGCGAAGCGGGATCGGCCTCATGTCCAACATTGTGGCCATGACTTCCTCCGCCCAGTACGTTCCGGTGGGAGCGAGCATCCCCCAAGCTGGGATCAACAATGCCGGGACGGCCTTAAACAGCCATACAGCAGATAACTTGAGTTTCACGGCCGCTCAACTGCTGGGCGGCTGGAATCTGACGGGGCCTGTATTCCCTATCGTCTCAGCCACAGGCCTCTCGTGCACGACCGCTGTGCAGTGCACAACCGGCGGGATCGATCCCAATTTCAGGAATCCTAGATCTGCTCAGTGGAATGTGGACATTCAGCGCGCCCTCACCAATCAACTGAGTTTGGACGTGGCCTATGTTGGTGTCCATGGCTACAACGAGCAGTACTCCCGTGATCTGAATGCGGTTCCCGTGGGGACCGGCTGGGATCCGACAACGGTTGCCGCCTGCCTGGCAAATGCCAGCAGCTGTAAGGTCAATACGGCCGCGATTGTTGCGGCGCGTCCCTACAATGCCAAGTTTCCATGGTTTAATTACATTGTCGAAAACACGAGCGGATTCCGATCCAATTACAACGCATTGCAAGTGACTCTGGAGGGGCGGTCATATCACGGCTTGTCCTTTCTTGCGGCCTACACCTATGGGCACGCACTCGATCAGTGGAGCAAGAATTCGCAGGGTACGGAAATGGTTGCGGATCCGGCCAATCCGCAGGCGCAGTACGGAAACAGCGATCAGGATATCCGTCATCGCTTCCGGTTTTCGCCGACCTGGCTCATTCCGGGGAAAAAGTCGCCGGGGCAGATGCTCGAAGGCTGGTCACTGAGTGGCATTTTGGCTCTCCAAAGCGGTCTGCCTTGGGACCCCGAGGACAACACCAGGAATGACTGGGTGGGAACGGGTGAAAACCTGAACCAATACGTATCGAACAACACCGGCGACGTTCAATACTGGAATTTCACCGGTCCTCGGTCCGCATTCGCTTCCGGCAGCGCCCCCATTCCCTGCTATAACGGAGCCAATGGCAAGATCGCCGGATGCACCTCCCTTGCTTCTGCCCCTGCCGCCATACAGACAGCGTGCACTACCGCCGCACAGGCTCCCTACAGCAACGCCACACAGCAAGCGTTGGCCCTCCAGGCTCTGGCGAACAACGCCTGCTACGTTCGGGGTGGAGGCATCATGACGCCTCCCGCCTATGGAACGAACGGCGACGCCGGCCGCAACAGTTTTAGGGGCCCGGCTTTCTACAATGTGGATATGTCGATCTCGAAATCCTGGCACTTGGGCGACCGCTACAGCGCCCAATTCCGCGCGGAGTTTTTCAACCTGTTCAATCATGCCCACCGTGGGAGCCCCTGGCGCCACGGACCCAACCAAGGGACTGAACGGAAAATTTGGCTATGCCAACTCGACACCGGATGCAAGAAATGCCGTGTTCGGTTCCGGCGGGCCGCGACACATACAGTTCGGCTTGAAGTTGAATTTCTAAATTGAACACCGGAGGCCCGCTCTCCGGGGCAAGAACAACCTGGAGCGCGGGGGCAGTCCGCCAGCACTTTCCCCAACTTTTAAGCCACGATTTGAAGATTCCAGGCGGAGGACTTGCCGCGGCAGGCCGATCCAGCACGTCAATCATACCGACTGCGTCATCGAAGCGTCGCAAAATTGGAGTCGCAAAGTAACAGCGAGAGATCTAAGTCATCCGTTACAGCCACTATCCGTTCTCAGCTCGATCGCGTCGTGAGGCGGTGCTGCCGGGCCCGGGCTATTTGGTCTCGCTCTCGAAGCCACCGATGGAGTCGTTATAGGCTTTGACATCGGAAGGAGAGCAGATCATTTCCTGCTGGTACTTGCCCCAGATATCGAAATTCGGGGACTGCAACTTCATCGGGAATTTATTCATGGCCACCCAGGGCTTGGTATACATCTGAGGATCGTCTATCGTTACGGTCCACTCCATGTTGTCGTGGTCCACGCGATGAAAGCGCTCTTCCACTTTCGCGTCTTCGCTGATGGGACGGCCGGTCTCGTCCAACCAGGCGCGGGGTTCTCCAATGATGCCGACGGTTTGGACGACCAGTGTGGTGTCATCGGCCCACTTCCCAACCGAATAGCCATACCAACGAGAATCGGGAATTTCTTTTGGCAGCTCGCGATCTAGCCAGATCGAGCGCCATCTCTTCTCGAACTCGTACAACAGCACGATTTCGCGATCGTTCTGGATGAACTGCTCGTAGCGAATTTGATAAAAGTCGGCGCGAGGAAATCCCAGCGGATCGCATATCGACCTGGGATCATTGCTGAGCGTGGAGGGGAAAACCGCTCTTGGTCCGTAGAGCGGCTTGTGGGCTTCCAGCGTTTTCAAACCCAAAGCGCTGTATGGCGGGACGTGTTCCGGCTTCCCGTCGTCGGGCATCGCCGACACGCCATTCGCCTGAATTCCGGCGCTGGGGGCTGTGGCCGGCCCCCAAATCCCAGAGAGATCGTGGCGTGGAGCGGGAGCCGAAACGGCTTTCTGACCCTCAGGGGCTCCCGACTGCTGCGACAGAGCCGCCTCCGTCAATCCAAAAGCTACAAATGCCAACAGCCCGATCAGCACCAGGCGGAGGCGCATGTATAGGTCCACCCTCTCCGAGCGACGCCGAGCCGTCTCGGGACGCTCCTGTCTGCATCTCAAGCGGCCGTGAACTAATTATCCTTCAAATACTGGGTGCCCAGCGTTCTTCCATCCGGAAGCACCACTTCCACGAGGATTCCTACCGGCAAACCATTTTTCACCTGATGGAGCGTGACCGTAATTTCGTCTCCGATCTTGATGGACTTCGCCGTCCAGCCTTTTTCGACCATGTCGGCCGGATTGTTGGTCTCCGCCGACCAATGCACAATGCTGCCGTCGTCAGCCTTTACATCGAACTTCAGTATCGAATGGGGGTTCTGCCAGCGCCAGTCCGTAACGACACCCTTCAACACAACCTTCTTGGTCATATCGACCCCGGCATTGCCATGATGCGCAAACAGCGGGCCCGAAAAAAGGGCCGTGACAACCAGCACCAAAGCTCCCAGAGACTTGCGGTTCACAGGTAACCTCCTGTAGCGACAGCTCCATTTTTTGCCCTACCGGCTGGCCCTTATATACACCCCGCCCTCCGTGAAGTGAAGGCAAATTGATTTCGTCGCACGATCATCCAGTTTGGACGGCGACAACTCAGTTCGCATAACCAACTCGGATGCCAGTTCCTAGGCATTTCTCGGACGCTGCTTAAGGTGGCCGTAACAAGAACTGAGAGGAAACGCCGCATGGCCATTTTGCTTGGCGTCTAACTACCTCCCAAATCCCCGGCTCAGTGTAATTCTTCCCCAGTCGTATTGCGTTCGACGCTCCTTATAGTGGCGGCTCTGAATGAGTTAAGTGCTCCGCCGTCTGGAATGCGACTTGCCTACCGGTATGCCGTCGGAGTGTGGGCTCTTGTGACTGACCAACAATCGAGTATAGGGATGCCGTCCCGAAGCTCCCTGAGCGCATCCAACGTTTTGCTTGCGTTTGGCCCGGCCCGAAGGAAGAATCATGTCGCCTTTGCGATTTGCGCCAACAATCGCTGCTTTGCCTAAAGTTGTTCTTGTTGCCGCCGGCGCCGGAGTTGTATTGGTGCTTTTGCTGCTTTGGCTGGTGGCACGCTTGAGCCGCCGTCACGTCGTCGTCATTGGCGAATCTGAGGCCATCCGAACGGCGATCATTCAAATGGCTCGGATTGCGGATTCCTTGGAGCGCTTGAGTTTTTCGCTCCAGACAAAGCCGCCGGCTGAAGGCGAAGGCAAGGAGACTGGAAGGGTCTTCTCCAGTCTCAGCCGATAAACGTAAATAGGATAAGTGGGCTAACTGGGGGATTCCCAAATGGATAAGTTGAGGTGCGTCTTATTCCTTGCGGTGTTTTTTGCGCTGTGCGCGGGAGCCCGCGCTCAGCAGCCGCCTTCCGCAGCGGCCCAGCAGACCGTTGCTAGGATCGTCGCTCGCGAGAACGAAGAGATGAAGGTCATCCGCCAGTATTCACCGCTGGTAGAGACGTACATCCAACGAGCAAAGCCCAACGAAGGCGGAGTCTGGTCGCCGGATGGCGATCACTACTTCATAGGTCGCGCGGAATTCGCGAAGGGTCTCGAGGTCAAGTCTCTTGACCCGCGCTACGCGAGCCTGTTTGGCCGCTTTGCGGGCGAAGTGAACAAGGTCTTCGACTTCGAGACGGAGTTTGCGCCCAAGGGCTTCCTGCAGATGATCTATGTGGACCAAGGCGGTCTCGATCCGGCGAACTACAACTTTGAATACGTGCGCCAGGAGTTCCTGGGCGAGGTGCGCACGCTGGTGTTCGACGTCACGCCATCGAAAAAAGCAAAAAAGGGCCGCTTCTTGGGCCGTATTTGGGCTGACGACCGGACCTTCACGATCGTCAGATTCAACGGCACCTATTCCGGGGTGAAGGACACAGCGCGCGCATTCCATTTTGACAGTTGGCGCATGAACATCGGGCCAAATCTCTGGCTGCCCGCGGACATCTATAGCGAGGAAACGCCGATCAACCTGTTCGCCACAAAGGCGGAGCAGTACAAGGCCCAGACACGGCTTTGGGGGTACGGTGCGGCCCACGGCAACGATGAGCAGGAGCTGAGCAAGGTGCTGGTCGAATCGGCGTCCCCGGTCAAGGATCAATCGGAGACGAATAACGACCTCTCCCCGCTCCAGGAGCAACGAGAGTGGAATCGTCAGGCCGCCGATAACGTGGTCGATGATCTGCAGCGAATCGGCCTGGTTTCGCCAAAGGGCGAGGTCGACAGCGTTCTCGATACCGTGGTCAACAACCTCGAAGTCACCAACAATCTGGACATCGAGCCGGAGGTTCATTGCCGCGTACTGATGACTTCCACCATGGAGTCATTCGCGATCGGCCACACGATTGTTTTAAGTCGCGGCTTGATCGATGTTTTGCCCGACGAGGCTACGCTCGCGGCGATGCTGGCCGAGCAACTCGGCCGCGTGATTCTGTCCAATCCGGCGGATTCCAAATTCGGCTTCTACGATCGTTTTCTGCGCCCGGATGAGAAGCAAAGAATCCGGCAGTTCAAGCTCACAGGCACGCCGGCGGATGAGCAAGCGGCTAGCGCGAAAGCGGCTGAGCTGTTGAAGAACTCGCCCTACAAAGGCCAGCTCAGAACGGCTGGCCTGTTCATGGCGCAACTGAGGCAACGCGCCCCGCAAATCCCGAGCTTGATCAACCCGCGATTGGGAGACGCCGTTTTCGCCAATTCGGCGGTGGCCGCGGATACCGAGGACAAGCCGGCTGCGAATGAAATTGTGGCGCTGCCGCTCGGCGGCCGCGTCAAGATCGATCCGTGGAGCGACGTTCTTACGCTGCTCAAGAGCGCACCTGTGGGCAACATTTCGGAGCGCGACAAGATGCCGTTCGAGATCACGCCCTTCATGCTGTTCCTGACTCGCGAGGAAGACCATGCGCCGAAAGCGGGGTAGCCGGAACCTGCGCAAGACTTCAGCGCCACCCGTCAAGCGGCATCGTTAGTTCCAAGTTTCAGCCGTAGGCTATCTTCGTTAAGATAGTCCTGCCATGACCCGATCCGCATTTAGATCTGCGGCTGTCGCGATCGCGCCTGTCGTTGTTCTTTGTGCGCTCGGCGTCCTCGTAGGCCTCGGCCAGCAGCCGGAACCCTGCGGACTCTCGACGCGAAACGTCCAATCACCTACTTCATCGCTGAGGGGAAAAGCGAGAGCGGCTATCGCTCTTCGGATCGGCAACTCGCGCAGTGGGCCTTCGAAGCTTGGGAGCGCAGCGCCGCGAGGCCGCTTTCACTTCGAGGCTGCGCCCGAATCGAGTGCCCTGGTCCGCCTCAATTGGGCCGAACCCGATGGCAGCGAATACGGGGAGATGCAGCCGCTGGTTGTCGGCGGCCGGCGCGGAGCAGCCGTGTTCATCAGGCCCGACGTGCAATCGTTAGGCGATGTTGCTCCCCTCGCCCAAAAAGACGACCTGCTGCGCGACAGCATCGTCTACCTGACCTGCCTGCACGAACTCGGCCACGCCTTGGGGCTCCCGCACACGCAGGATTTTCGCGACATTATGTATTACTTCGGGTACGGCGGAGACATCGTCTACTACTTCACCCGCTATCGCATGCAGCTTCGCTCGAGAAGCGATATTGCCTCGGTCTCCGGCTTGTCGGATGCCGACGTGAGCCACATCCGGGCGGCGTATCCGCCAACTGCGAAGTGAGTGCTGTCGTCGAGCGCCTAGCTTGGCTCGCGCCGGCGGCGAGAGTCGACACCGATGAAATACAAATTGCTCGCGCTCTCGATCCTAGCCGCTCACGCTCTCGGCGTGTGCGGCGCGCAACACCGCGGGACCAACGACGCCGCAGCCCCGAGAGGCCGCAACGCTCAGAACCATTTTTATCCCGGTCGATGAACGGCTATGAACGCAACGTCGTCAGCGCCATCCGTGCCGCCGGCGTCCCCGTCGACATTATCGCCGAAAGAACCAAGGCCGATTTGCAGGTGAGGCCGACCTTCTCGAACTCGGGAGGCATCGCGGGTGTCCTCTACCAAAAGAGCACCGGGCACGCGCCCTTCAGCTATCTCGACGTCGTGGAACTCGAAAGAAACCACGTCCTGCTGTCGTATCCCTTCCTTTGGTCGGACCATGAAGAGACCAGGAACTGGGACGCGTCGGAATTTGCCAGAGAGCTGAAGAACAAACTTGCCAAGGCCAAGTGAACCTTCATTCATTTCTGCGTGTCGGCTGTTACCGGCGCGGCGGCGATGTCCGGGTGTTTCGTCAGCTCCACGCCGGTGACGATGGCATTGCGAATCTGGCCGTAAATGTCGGTGAGCGTGTTCGGCGTGTGCGGGATCAGCACCGTGTTGGTGTGGTCGTTTGCCGCGATTTCCTTCAAGGTGTCGAAGTATTGCGTCATCAGCACTAGCTGCATGACGTCCTGCGGCGTCGAGCCCTGCACGGCCTTGGCGAAGTCCTCGACCGAATCTTTCAGCCCCGAGATGATGGCCTTGCGCTGATTGGCGATGCCTTCTCCTTGCAGGCGTTTCGATTCGGCCTCCGCTTCAGCCTGCTTGACCAGCAGCAGCTTGTTGGTCTCGGCCCGCGAGACGGTCGCTTCCCGCTCGCGCTGCGCGGCGTTGATGTCGTTCATCGCGGCCTTCACTTTCGGGTCCGGGACGATGTCCGAGATCAGCACCTTAACGATCGAGTAGCCGTACTCCTTCATGGAGCCGTCGAGATTGTCCCGGAGGTCGCCGGCGATATCCGCTTGGTTTAGAAAGGTATCGTCCAGCTTCATTTTCGGAACGTGGCCGAGCACCACGTTGTACACCATCGATTCGATCTGCTTGACTGGATTCGTCAACTTGTAAAAAGCCGACTCCACCCCGTCGGGAATCACCTTGTATTGAATCGAAACCGGTATTTGCACGAACACGTTGTCCTGCGTTTTCGTTTCCACTTGCACGTCGAACTGTTGCACCTTCATGCTCATGCGCGTGATCACCGCCTCGAGAAACGGCGTCTTCCAATTCAAGCCGGGGCCGGCGACGCGCGCGAACTTCCCGAGCCGCTGAACGATGGCCACCTGCGCGGTTTCCACCGTGAAGAACGATCCCAGGACGATGCTCAAGACGAAGAAAAGGACGACGACCAACAGCAACAACAACGCAATTCCTGTCGCGTCCATGTGTCCTCCCCTTCGAGTCCTTCGAGCGCTACTCCACCGAGTCCAAGCGGTTCCCAGTTGACGTGTCCTGTTTCCGCGCGTGCGGGGGCTGAAACGAACGAGGGGTATCTTACAGCGTTATCTCCGAATTATGGAAACAGGCGCGAAGTGGGCATGAAGAATGCCGCACTCTCGATTTCGCACACAGCTGAGCAAGCGATCGCGCAAGTCATTCTTGAGAGCTAGCCCTTTCAAGCAAGACCCGCTAATAACGCGTCGGTCATCCCGAGCGAAGCGAGGGATCCTGGTTTCTGCCTGCGCGGCCTGTATCGTTGCTGCGGGCAAACACCAGGATCCCTCGCTTCGCTCGGGATCACTATTCAGGTATTTTGTTGCCAACGCCGCACTCTGACGCACCCTCTGCTAGACTGGCAAATTCCAATTCATTATGTCGGCAATCATTCAGGCTGCTCCGGCGATTCCATCGTCCACCGAGGTTCCCGAACGCACGCTCCTCGCCGGTTTGGGGCTCACCAGTTTTGCCGCGCTGTTGCTCGAACTGTCGCTGACTCGATTGTTTTCCGTGGTGCTCTTCTACCACTTCGCGTTTCTCGCGATTTCGATTGCGCTGCTGGGACTGGGCGCCGGCGGAGTGTTCGCCTACTTGCTGAAGAAGCGCCTTGCCCGGACAGACACGCGCGCCCTGGCGGCGCGGCTGTGCATAGACAACTCCATCCTGGTGTTGTTCGTATTGGAAATCGTTCTGCGCGTGCCGGTCGCACTCGAAGTGTCGGGGAGGAATTTTCTGCACCTGAGCGCTATTTATGTCGCCGCGGCGCTGCCATTCTTCATGACTGGATTGCTGTTTTCGGTGGTTTTCGCGCGCGAGACTTGGCGCGCCCCTCGGCTTTACGGAGCGGATTTGGGTGGCGGCGCCCTCGCGTGCCTGACGGTGGTTCCGCTGCTCAACTGGATCGGAGCGCCGAACACCATTCTGGCAGCCTCCGTTGCGATGGCTGCGGCCGCCATGATCTGGGCAGCGTCGTCGAAAACACGCAAGGTGGCAGGTGGCCTGCTGGCTCTGTTCGTTGTCCTGATTGTGGCGAACCATTCTAGCCGGCTGATCGATGTGACCTATGCCAAGGGTCTGTTTCGCGACCCGGGCTGGGTGGAGTTTGCCCGCTGGAATGCGCTATCGCGGGTGGAAGTGGATCGCCAGGGTCAGGCCAAGACCATCGTCATTGACGCCGACGCTTCCACTTTCATCATGAACTGCGACCTGGCGCACTGGCATGACACGACCTGGGAACGCGATCTCATGTCGGCTCCGCCGGCGCTGGCCAACGTTCTGCGGCCGCGCGGGGAGTTCGCGATCATCGGGCCGGGCGGCGGTGTGGACGTGCTGCGCGCGGTGGCGAACGGCAGTCCCAGCGTGACCGGCGTTGAAATTAATCCCATCATTGCCGATACCATCATGCGCGGGCGTTACGCCGATTACGCGATGCATCTTTACGATCGCCCCGAAGTTCACATTCACGTGACCGATGGCCGCTCCTACCTGCGTTCCACGCCGCAGCACTTCGATGTGGTTCAGATGACGCTGGTGGACACCTGGGCGTCCACCGCAGCCGGCGCCTTCGCGCTGAGTGAAAACAATCTCTACACCGTTGAGGCCTTCCGGGAATACTTCGAACATCTCAAACCCGACGGGATGATCGCCATCACTCGCTGGGAATTCCGCCGGCCGCGGGAGGCGCTACGCGTGGTATCGGTGGCGATGCAAGCCTTGCATAGTCTTGGTGTAGCGAATCCGGCGCGCAACTTTATCGTGGCTTCGCAAGGGCCGCTCGATGAAGACGGCATCCCCGTTGTGGTTCTGGCCAAGAAAAGCGCTTTTACCCCCGAGGAAGAGTCCGCCGTGCAGGCTCATTTCAAGAAATATGCCGAACTCGCTGCGCTGTACCTGCCTTCTAATCCTGCCAAGAATCCTTTTGCCGAGCTGATCGCGAGCAACGATCCTCACCAGTTTTCCCAAAGTTATTCCTATAACGTGGCGCCGGTCAGCGATAACGCCCCGTTTTTCTTTTTCACGCTCAAACCCGGACAAATCCTTGCCGAGGCGCTGCGACGGCAGGGAATTGACTGGAAGGTAAACCTGGGCGTGCTGGTGCTGATTCTGGTGCTGGTTATTTCTCTGGCGGCGGTGCTCGCCTTCTTGATTCTGCCGCTCGCGCTCCAGGGAGGCCGCCAGTCGCCGCTTCCCCTGCTTTATTTTGTAGCGGTCGGCCTGGGTTACATCCTGGTGGAGATTGCTTTTATCCAGCGCTTCGTGCTTTTTCTGGGTCATCCGACCTTTGCGTTGACCGTGGTGATCTTTTTGCTGATGCTGTCGAGCGGGGCCGGAAGCCTGTTTTCGCGCCGCTGGCTTCCCCGCACCGAACTGGCCTGGAGGCCTATCACGCTGGTAATCGCCGCGCTGCTGGTGGACGTATTCTTCCTGCCGGATTGGCTGGAAGCCTGGGTGGGATTAGGGCTTTACCACCGAATTGCGGTAAGCGGCCTCCTGCTGGCGCCGCTCGGCTTCGTGATGGGAATGCCGTTCCCCACGGGCTTACGGGCGCTGACTGCGAGTCCTCTCGTCGACGTCCCCAATGGGGCGAGTGTTGAGGGCAATGCCGTGGAGTGGGCATGGGCGATGAACGCCGCCGCCAGCGTGCTCGGTTCCGTGCTGGCCATGGTGATCGCCATCCAATTTGGCTTGACCGTGACCCTGACCTGCGGAGTCGCGGGCTACCTGCTCGCCCTGTTGCTGCTGCCAACCCTTCGAGCACAACGAACTTAAAGAGTGGGCTCGGGGTTTGCTATGATGCTGCGAAGGGACAGCAGGGGCGTGGGACTGTTCCGTGTGCCGCAGGAAGCGGCGCAGATCGCAGTCTGAGGAAATCACTTGCCAAGTCAAAAGCAGCTCAAGTGGTCGCAGCTTCGCGTAGGTATCACGGTGATTATCGCGAGTTTGGTTTTGGGGCTGCTTTTATTTCTCATGTCCGGAACCACCGGGTTCTCCCACCGGATCACCCTGATCTCATACTTCGACAACGCAGAAGGATTGCGGGTGGGCGCGCCGGTGCGGCTGAGTGGCGTGGATATCGGCAACGTCTCAAAAATTCTCATCGTTCGCGACAAAGACAAGCAACTCACTCCCGTTGAAGTGGTGATGAAGGTGAGCACCAAATACGGCTTCAACCTCCGCCGGGATACGGTCACTTCGCTCGAAACTGCCGGCGTATTAGGCGAGACTTTCATGGATATGAACAGTTCGCAGGCCATCGGCCCGCCGGCGCAGGATGGCGACACGCTTCCCACGCGCGTGCATCCCGATTTCAACGAGGTAGTGCGCTCCAGCCAGAGCACTCTGCAGAATATGGACGCGCTGCTGAAGCGCGCCGACCGCATCCTCGCCTTTGCGGAAAGCGGCAAGGGCTCTCTCGGCAAGTTGATTTACGATCCCACGCTCTATGACCGCCTCTCGCAGACGGTCGCGGAACTCAAACAAGTTGTCGACGAGATCGCGAAGGGACAAGGCAGCCTGGGCAAGTTGATTAATAGCAATGACGCATACGAAAAGTTTGTTGCGACTCTCGATAAGATGAACGCCGTGGTGGACGACCTGCAAGCAGGCAAGGGCACAGCCGGAAAATTCTTGAAGGACCCGACTCTCTACAACAATGCCAATGACACCGTCGCCAACTTGAAAAGGGTGAGCGATGACCTGCAAGCAGGCAAGGGCACGGCGGGAAGGTTGCTCAAAGACGAGGAACTAGGGAAAAAGATCGACACCACCATGACCAAGCTGGCGGCGCTGACCAGCGACCTCGAGGCGGGCAAGGGCACGGCCGGAAAGCTCTTCAAGGACGAGACTCTCTATAACAATGCCAACCATGTGATGGAGGAGACTCAGGGCTTGATCAAGGCGATCCGGGAGAATCCCAAGAAGTATCTCAGCATCAAGCTGCACATCTTCTGAGCAGTGGGGTCTGAGAGCGCGAATCTCCTAGATTTCTGCTTCGCCTTCGAGATAGAAGACGCACGCGCCTTCCAGTTCGACACGATCGCCCGCCAGTCGGCAAATGATCTCACCTCCGCGCCGCGAGGCCTGAAAAGCGCGAAACGCATTCTTGCCCAGACGTTTCGCCCAGTACGGCGCCAGCATGCAGTGGGCAGCGCCAGTCACGGGATCCTCCGGGATGCCCTTGGCTGGAGCGAAGTAGCGGCTGATGAAGTCGTAGATTCCGTCGCCCGATGCGGTTACGATCACACCGGGGCGGTCCATGCCGGCAAGCACCGCTATATCGGGAGCAAGCTCACGCACGACCTTGGCGCTTTCGAGCAAGGCCATGTAGTTGAATGCGTTGACCATTACTTCGACTGGAACCATGCCCAGCGCCTGGGCTAGCTCGGGAGGAGCCGAGACTGGCTCGGAAGGCCTCGCCGGGAAGTCCATGACGTAACCTGCACCCACGCGCTTCACCGTCAGCGGCCCGCTCGCCGAGTGGAATACCACCCTACTGCGTTCCGGCTCCAGTCGCTCCATGACCACTGCGGCGCTGGCCAGAGTGGCATGGCCGCAGAGCGGCACCTCGATCATGGGCGTGAACCAGCGCAAGCGATAGTCGGCGCCTTCGGGAACCAAGAAAGCCGTCTCCGCTAGATTGTTTTCGGCGGCAATGGCCTGGAGCACCGCGTCCGCCGGAAAGCTCTCCATTGGCATTACCGCAGCCGGATTTCCTGCGAAGCGGCGAGTGGTGAAGGCGTCAATCTGAAATATACGAGTACGCATAGCTTAGTGCTCGCCGATGCCGAAAATCGCGCCCAGCAGCAGAATCGCGAGCACGCCAAACGAGATTGCCGCGAACTTCCAATCCTTTTCGAGCAAAAAAAGAACGCCCGCAACCAAAACCCGAACCACGGGTGTGGCCAGCATCAGCAGCACCCCGGCCCGTTCAATTTCCTGCGGAATGCGGCCGGGAACGAAAAATTCAACTATCAATCCCGCCAGCATGATGAAGAAGCATCCGAACGCGCCCACGCGCAGCACGAGGGCAACCACGCGATCGAAGGCCGGCTCCCGCACTTGACTCATGCCACGCCTCCCGCGAGCAGGTGAACGAACAAGTGGCCGGCAAGATAGAGCATGATCGCAACCAACAGATAAACGACGTATTTCGTGTGAATGCGCGGAGCCAGGCGCGCTCCCAGCAGCGACCCCACGAACACACCGACCGCCAGTGGAGCAGCGATGCCAACAAGAATGTCTCCGCGGCGGTAGTAAACGATGGCGCTGGCTGCCGCAGTTACTCCGATCATGAAATTCGACGTGGCCGTGGCCACCATCAGCGGAACGTTCATGAAGATGAACATCACCGGAACCTTGATCGGGCCGCCGCCTATGCCGAGCAAGCCGGAAAGTCCGCCCGCGATCAGCGACGCGCCCAGCCCGAGCGGATAACGTTGCGGCTCGTACGGTGGGATCACGGTTTCACCATTGCCGTTAGGGACGGTCTCTTCCTGATCTTTGACCTTGCCACGACGCAACAAAATCATCACGGAACTGTAGAGCAGAAAACCGGCGAAGAGTCCCTCAAGCGCATTGCGATTGAAGTATCCCACCAGGTAGGCAGTAACGGCCGCGCCAAAAGATGTTGCCAGTTCGAGTGTCATGCCGAGCCGAATGTCTGTGGTGTGCCGTTGGAGATGCACGGAAGAACTGGCTGCCGAGGTGGTAATCACGGCGACAAGGCTGGTGCCAATCGCCTGCCGGATGGGAATTCCAAAATGCAGTGCGAGGATGGGCGAAAGCAAAACGCCTCCGCCGATGCCGGTCAACGCTCCGAGCAATCCGGCGAGGAAGCCCAGCAAGACAAGGAGCGCGCTCAGCATTTCCGCGTCTATGACACCACCCGGGGCGCGGAGGTGGACTCGGCCTGCTCGTGCGCATGATAGCTGGACCGCACCATCGGCCCGGACTCGACGTGGCGGAAGCCGAAGCGCAGCGCTTCACCGCGCAGCTCGCGGAATTCTTCTGGCGTGTAGAAGCGGGCGATGGGCAAGTGGTCGCGCGAGGGACGCAGATACTGGCCGACGGTAAGAATGTCGACGCCGCGGCCGCCGAGATCGCGGAACACCTCGATCAATTCGTCCGTGGATTCGCCGAGGCCGACCATCACGCCACTCTTCGTCACCATGCCCGGAGAAAATCTCTTGGCGTTCTCCAGCAGTGTGAGCGTGCGCTCGTAACGCGCGCCGGAGCGCACCGCGCGATAAAGCCGCGGCACGGTTTCGGTATTGTGATTGAGCACGTCAGGCTTCGCGTCGAGCACGATCTTCAACGGCTCTTCCAGGCCTTGAAAATCCGGGATCAGCACCTCGATGCGGCAATCGGGAATCAGCTCGCGAATCTCGCGAATGGTCTCCGCAAAAACCCTGGCCCCGCCGACGTTGTCATCATCGCGATTCACGCTGGTCACGACCGCATGCTTTAGGCCCAGCGTCGCCACCGCCTCCGCTACGCGGCGCGGTTCGTCCCAGTCGATGGGCTCCGGCCGGCCTTTGGGCACCGCACAGAATCCGCAGCGCCGGGTGCAGATGTCGCCCAGCAGCATAAAGGTCGCGGTCTTGTGGTTCCAGCACTCGCCGATGTTTGGGCACTGCGCCGACTCGCAAACCGTGTGCAGGCCTAATCCCCGCGCCAGCTTTTTCAGCTCGTGAAAGTTGTCACCAACGGGAGCCTTGGCCCGTAGCCACTCCGGCTTAGGCACACGAAGCGGTGGCCCGACCTCGATCTGAATTAGTTGAGAAGTCCCTGCCATCGATTCGATTCTATCAGTTCACCATCTTCGTCAGCCCACTTCGACCAATCCGTAGGTATGCTGCCAGCGCGTGCGTAGCGCGACCAGGGCGCGACTGATTTCCACTTGCGTGACTTCCGAGTTAGGCCCGGCCATCACCGCCGCGGCTTCACGCTTGGCCAGTTCCAGCAACTGCCGGTCGCGAATCAGGTTGGCCACGCGGAAGCTCGGCATCCCGGCCTGCCGCGTGCCAAAAAATTCTCCCGGCCCGCGCAATTCGAGATCCAGTTCTGCGATCTTGAAGCCGTCATTGGTGTCGACCATGGCGTCAAGGCGGCGCTCGCCCTCTTCCGTCACTTTGCCGCCGGTCATCAAGATGCAATAGGATTTCGCGGCTCCGCGCCCAATACGCCCGCGCAACTGGTGAAGCTGCGCCAGGCCAAAGCGTTCCGCGTGCTCAATCACCATCACGGTCGCATTCGGCACGTCCACGCCAACTTCAATCACCGTGGTCGCCACCAGAATCTGCAACTCGCCTTTCTGGAACATGCGCATGACCTGATCTTTCAAATCGGAATCAAGGCGGCCGTGCAGCAGCCCAACCTTCAGATCTGCGAAAACTTTCCCGCTCAGTTCTCGATACATCTTGATCGCGGCTTTCAGTTCAGTCTCTTCATTTTCCGCGATGACCGGATAGACCACATACACCTGATGCCCCTTCGCGACCTGCTTCCGCACAAAATCCCACACCTCGGGCGAGCGGTCGTCGGTGATTCTCCTCGTGACGATGGGCGTGCGGCCCGGTGGAAGCTCGTCGAGCACGCTGAGGTCGAGATCGCCATAAAGAGTCAGTGCCAGCGTGCGGGGAATGGGCGTGGCGGTCATGACCAGGACGTCGGGCTCGGCGGGATTCGTGGCATCGCTGCCTTCACCGGATTTCTTCATCAACTTCAGCCGCTGCAAAACGCCGAAGCGATGCTGCTCGTCGACGATAACCAGGCCGGGTTTCGCGAACTCGACTTTCTCTTCCAGCAGAGCGTGCGTGCCGATGACGAGCTGCGCGTTTCCCTGCGCGATATGGCGGCGGATTTCTCGCTTGCGGTCGGCCTCCAGAGAGCCGGTCAGCAGGACGATGCGGTATCCCGCATTCTCCAGAATCCTGCGCGCGGAAAAATAGTGCTGCTGGGCGAGAATCTCCGTGGGCGCCATCAGCGCCACCTGGCAGCCATTTTCGATGGCGATGATCGCCGCCTGGAAGCCGATGATAGTCTTTCCCGATCCCACATCTCCCTGCAGCAAACGCCGCATGGGATGCGGTTTCTGCATGTCATCAGCAATCTCTTTCAGCACTCGTTTCTGCGCCGCCGTGGGATGGAAGGGAAGAATTTTCTTGATCGCCTGGCGCACCCGGTCGTCGAGACGAAAAGCAATGCCGGTTTGCGCTTTCTGCTGGCGGCGTTTCAGTTCCAGCCCCAGCTCGGTGAAGAACAACTCCTCAAAGATCAGGCGCATGTGCGCGGGCGTGCGCGACGACTGCAAATCCGCGAGGCTCTCTCCAGCTTCAGGCCAGTGAACTTTCCACAATGCCTCCCGCGGCGAAACCAGCGCCAGACGCTCGCGGACGGCCGCCGGAATAGTTTCGGCGAGGTCCGGAGTCAGATCGTCGAGAGCCGTGCGGATGACCCGGCGAAACCAGCGTGCCGTCACGCGTCCCTGCCCCGCCGACTCGTAGATGGGCACGATGCGTCCCATTTCGAGCGATGCCGCGGCTTTGTCCTCCGCGGCATTTCCGCCAGCATCGCCGAGCATCTCAAACTGCGGCTGCACAATCTGCAGTTCTCCGCTGCGCGAGTCCTGCTCCACCTTCCCGTAGAGCGCGATCAACTGGCCGGGCTTGAACTTATCCTGCAGGTAGGCGCCATGAAACCAAAGGCAACGCAACTTGGATCGTCCCTGGCCCACGGTTAGCTGAAAGATAGGCATCTTCCGCGTGCGAAACAAGCCTGAGTTGCGAACCTCGCCAATCACGGTAGCCATTTCGCCGGCGCGCAATTCCGCAATCCCCCGCGGATTCAGCCGGTCTTCATAACGAAAAGGCAGATAGTTGAGCAGATCGCCAACGGTGGCAATGCCCTTGGTGGCAAGAATCTCTGCCAGCCGCGGACCAATCCCCCTGACGTACTGCACCGGCGTGGTGAGTTCAAGCATGGCGGAGCTTTCCCAAGAATGTTAGCAGCAACTCGGCTTATAAATATTCCCCGGCGCTTGATGACATGGCGATCCAGGCTTCATTGATATTGGGGATCGGGCCAGCATACACTCGGTCAATTATTTGATGAATTGCTCTTGCGAGTTGGAAGGGAGCGATCCGAGGGAGCGCTATGAGAACGAGAAGGCACAAGTTTATTTCTCTTGTCGCTTCCCTGGCCTGGCGTTTACAAGTTCCCGATCGCAGCCAACGAAGCCGGGCAAGATCCAGCTTCATCACCCTTCCGGGAAATACGGCGTGGCGCGAATTGTCTACGATTGGGTCGATAGCAGCCGTCCGGACAGCTTTTCGAAAGACTCTGGTTCGCACCGCGAGATCATGGTCTACGTTTGGTATCCCACCGAGCGCAATCTGAGCGGCGGCACGTCAGAGTATCTGCCGTACGCCGACGAAATTGCCGCGAAATTGGCGAGCACTGAGCTCGAGGATGGCTGGGGACACTCATGGCGCAAGATCTTCTCGAATCAGGTTCTGACAGACACCCATGAGAAGGCTCCCGTCGCGTCTGGAAGGGAGCGGTTCCCGCTCCTCATCTTTTCTCCCGGGCAAGGCATGCCCGCCACTATTTATACAACGCTGCTTCAGGAAGTCGTCAGCAGAGGTTACGTGGTAGCCTCGATTGAGCCTACCTATGAGAGCCCAGCGGTCGGCTTTCCTGACGGGCGCGTCATACGGTCGCTGCCTGAGGCATCCAAAAACCGGCAGGGCCTGCCCAGCGAAAGCCGAGAGGATTTTCTCAAGCGGCAGCACGTCCACGAGGCGCCACACCTTGAACGACTGGCGGCGGACATGCGCTTTGTGATCGATCAGCTTAAGAGCGAACCCATGCACCGAAGTGGGGCTGCGCCTTTTGCAGAGCGCACTGATTTCAAGAAGGTAGGAGCGTGGGGACATTCAATCGGAGGAAGAGCTGCGGCTAGAGCCTGCCAGCTTGATTACGCGGATTAGAGCCTGCCTCGACGCCGACGGGCCTGGCCCAGACGGACCTATCTTTTCGTATGCAGGGGCAAGACCCTTGCGGCAACCCTTCATGTGGATTGAGACCACACCCCTGCCGCCACCCACAGACGAGAGCCTCGCACTCTACAAAATCACGCGCCAAGAGTGGGAGAAAGAACACGAGGCACGATTGGCGGGTTATGAACAAGAATTACGGTCGTGCACAAGCGGCAGCTACCACGTAACCATTGACAGGCCGGGCGTTGATCACTTCAGCTTCACGGATTGGCGGATGCTAGAAGCCGAAAACAGAGAAGACTCCGCCAAGGGATCGAAGGCGCTTGAGCCTCTTGAGGAGTACATAATTGCATTCTTTGATAAATACTTGAAAGGCGCCAAACATACTGTCATAGATACACAGCGCAATGTTTCAGGCATTTCCCAGCAAAGATATGGGAACGTTCACTGAATTTCGAATTAAGTGAACTACCGTTGCGGCGAACGCCACATACGATGACCCCGGTGTCTAAACCCTGGTGCTCATAAATCTGATTCAAGCTCTCTGCGCCATCATCCTCGGCAACGTGGCGTACTTCTTCCTTGCGCCGTCCCTGCCACTGCCGCGCCACCGGCCATTCCAACTCGACGCGGGCCTGCTCGTAGACTTCTGGTTCTGTGTAGTTGCCTATGGCCTGATCCGCACTGCAAGAAAATGGAAATAGAGCATTGACTCCCTCTTGAGGCGGGGAAGCCATCGCGACTGCCTCCGGGACGCCGCCGCAACGTTACTTTAGGAACCTCGGCCAACCGCCCCCGCCACGTTACCATACCCCCTGAGCTATGAATAACATCGCGGTCCTGTACGATGCGGGCCAGGCCGTACTGTCCACCTTCGATCCGGACGAGGTGCTGCAACGCATTCTGGCCATCGCACGGGACTACTTTCATTTGCGGAACGTCGCCATTCTGCTGCTGGACCGGCAGTCGCAGCGGTTGTACGTCCGCTCGCAGATTGGCTGGGACGAAGGTCAAGACAAGATTCGACTATCGCCGGGCCAGGGAATGACGGGAGCCGCGGCGCTCAAAAAACAACCCGTATATGCGCCCGATGTCACACAGGACCCGCGCTATTTCTGCTCCGCCAAGTCCACGCGTTCTGAACTCGCCATCCCGCTGATGGTTCGGGATGAGGTGGTCGGCGTGCTCGATTGCCAGAGCGACCGCGTGGACCATTTCGACCCAGAGACCATCGATTTGCTCACGCTCTTCTCCACACAGGCATCAATAGCTTTGCAGAACGCGCGCCTCTACTCACTGGAGCAGCAACGCGCTCGTCAACTGCAGGCAATCAACGCCATTGCCCAGCAAACTACGGCGGTTCTGGAGCTTGAAGAACTGTTGAGCAGAGTCTGCCAGTTGATTCAGGACGCGTTCCGGGTATCGCACGTCTCGCTTTTCTTGCGCGAAGACCACGACCTGGTGCTGCGGGCTCACCACGGAACCCTCACGCCCCGCATTCCGCAGGGTGGACGCTTCCCGGCCGAACCCTGGGCGGACATTCTGGCCAGCAACAATACCGTGACCGAAACCGATCTCCGTAGCGGACCCGCCAGCATGAAATTCTTTGCGGAATCGGCCTCGCGCATGTGCATCCCACTGGTCTCGTTCGGGCAAACGCTGGGAATTCTCGCGCTCGACAGCACTCTGCCGGATGCGTTCCGCGACGGCGATCTACAGTCGCTGGAATCGGTGGCCGACATATGCGCCACGGCCATTCAGAACGCCCACTACGTCGAGCGCGTAAAGCAACTTGCCTACCTCGACGGCCTCACCGGCATTTTCAACCGGCGCTTTTTCGAATTGCGTTTCATGGAAGAGATTGAGCGCGCCCGCCGTTACGGAACCGGTATGGCCGTCATCATGGCCGACATTGATCAGTTCAAGCGGCTTAACGACGAGTTCGGACACGTGCTGGGCGACGAAGTCCTGCGCCAGGTTTCCTCTCTGTTTCACCAGCAACTGCGGAAGATTGATGTGGTGTGCCGTTACGGAGGCGAGGAGTTCGGGATACTGCTCAGTCAAACCGATGCGCACCACGCGATGAGTGTGGCGGAGAAACTGCGCAAGATGGTCGCAAGCTGGCAGTTCCCGGGAGTACCCCGGACAGTAACCATCAGTGCCGGAGCCGCCGCCTACCCCGATCACGGCACAACCCGCGACGATCTGGTAAGGGCAGCAGATGGCGCCCTATACGCCGCCAAGCAGGCCGGACGAAACAGAGTCTGCCTCGCTACTTCGATTTCAGGGCCCGAAAAATCAGCGGCCAGTAAAGCAGTGGCCAGTGATCAGCGATAAGTGTCCAGTAAGATCATCCCTGCTCGCTGCCTCAATGGCCCCCGACCACTGACCACCGACCACTGCTTCTAAATGTCGAGCCCGTCGGCACGCATCTCCAGGCGAAGGTGTTCCATCTCTTGTTGAAGTTTCTCGCGGTTCTTCTGGAGTTCCTCCCGGACCTCGGACCCGAATTCCTGACTTAGCTTCTCAGCTTGCTTTTTCAACTCTTTCTGCTGCGAGCGGATGGCCTTACACTGTTCGTCTGCGGCCTTGCGGCTTTGCTCAACCGCCAGTGCCATCTGAGGGCGAAGTTTGGCGATCTCATCCTGCACTTCGCTCAAGTCGATCTGAACGTCCGCATCCAGTTCGGGCACTTCTAGGCTTTCCTCCATCATCTCGCCGTTTTCCCTACGCTCCGGCAAAGTGAGGGTAAGAGTTTGTTCCTTCTTGTCCCGGATCACTCCCAAGCTCACCGATCCTCCGCCGTGAGAATGCAAAGCGTGAGTGAAGTCACTGGTGTCCACGACTGGCTGGTCCCCGACGCGAGTGATTACATCTCCGGCGCGCAGGCCGGCTTTTTCGGCACGGCTCCCCTTCTCCACCGATCGGACGAGTACTCCCTTCCCGTTCTTCGCGCCAAAAAACTCGCCTAGTTGCGGCGTAAGATTCTCCACCATCATCCCGCTGCGCATCGATGAATGCACCATTACGACACCAATATTCGGAATGTCGATGTCCGGAATGTTGGGGATCGGCGGTATCTCGACATGGAAGTCCTTGTCTTTGTATTTGTCTTTCGGCCACACTTGGGCAAATTCGTTGCGCCGGTCGGCCAGTTGCACCTTGAGGGTCATCGCCTGCCCATCGCGGCTCAACCCAAGCGTGACCATGCGTCCCGGAGGCGTTTCGTGGATCATCCGCTGCAATTGCGTCTTGCTTTCGATGGCCGTCCCGTTCATGGTTAAAATGACGTCGTGTTCCTTGATTCCCGCCTTGCCTGCGGGAGCATCCTGGTCGACCATCGTCACTTCCACGCCTTGTTCCTCCTTCAGCTTCAAAACGCCCAGCCTGTCGGAGGTGATGTTTGCGATGTCCACGCCCAGATAGGAATTCGCATCCCAATCCTCGCTGGAAATGCCGAAAGGCTGGGCGGAGTCAACCGAGTATCGTTGTGCGGCCTGCCCCGGGTTGAGCAGCAGAGGCAGCAAGGCAATCGTCGTCAAAATGTGTTTACGCATGGCCATCCTCCCGAAATGTGATACTTGTCATCCTGACGCAGGCGCTCTTTGCGAGGCTTGTCATTCCGAACCGGGCGCCAAGCCCGGTTCGGAACCTGCTTTTGGCTCGTGTCACTCGCATCCTTATACTAATTTGCCCGCTTGAAACTGATATTTCCGGTCGTCGTCCGAACCTTGAGCACCGGACCGCCTCCATTCAACTTCCCCTCAGCGTTCAGCGTCCTCGGACTCCACTGGCCGCCTTCGCTGGCCACATGGATGTCCGGGAAGTCGGAAGTAATGTGGTGCCCGTTGCCCAGGTCCACGCTGGCGCGCACACTAAGCGCCACATCCGCTGCAATGTAGACCGCAATGTCGCCCGCCGAGGTCTCCAGTACAGAATCAGTCCGCTCTGCCGAAGTGTTGATGAACTTCACTGTAATCCCACCCGCTCCGGTCTCGACCCGGGCTGAAGGAACACCGTAGAGTTCGATGGACCCGGCACCGGAATTCGCCCCCACCCGGCCTTTTGCGGAAGTCAGGCGAATGCTGCCACCACCGGTATCGACATCCGCTGGGCCGCCGATGTCACCCAGATTGATACTGCCTCCGCCCGTCGAGGCTTTCACTCTCCCCACACAATGCTTGATCTCCACATTTCCGCCGCCCGCCTCGATCACAACGCCCTGTCCGCCGGAGAGCACTACCACGTTGCCTCCGCCGGTCTCCGCCTGTATCTTCCCTTTCACCGCTCCGATCGAAATGTTGCCGCCCCCAGTCTCCAGCTTCAGATCCCCGCCAATCGTTCCGACGTCGATCGAGTCGCCCCCGGTTTCTACATTCACAGAACCGCCAATATCATCGACTCGCACTTTGCCGCCGCCGGTCTCAATCTCCACCCGTCCGGTGACGCCCGTGGTTTCCACCCCGCCCCCGCCCGTCTCAATCTTCACCAGCTCCGTGTCGCGCGGAACGTTAATCACAAACTCGCCGGCGAACTTGCACGCCGGACCCACCTCAACCTTTAAGCGCGCCGAACCCACATGCATCCTGTGTACACCCTTCGCCTCCGCTACCACCCACGCCGTATCCCCTTTAACGAACGTGCTCACCTTGTAGGTTTGGAACTGGCGCCGCGCATCTTCCTCGGAGGACCCGTTCGATCGCATGTGAAACGCATAATCGATACCCGACCGCTGCGCACCATGCACGACCACCGAGCCCGCATCGACGCTGACTCTCAGGTTCTTGACTCCGGCCAGCGATCCCGTCATGACCTGGACCCATGCTCCCCCCTCGCGCGATACCTGTGTTTCCTGCGCCAGTGCGAGCGGCGCAAGCATGGCCAGCATGGATAGCAGGCCGACGAATTGTGGCAAACGCTTCAAAATAAACACCTCAGTTTCTGTACTGTCGTCCTGAACAAGAGCTTTTCGCTCAGTGAAGAGCCTTACCTGAGCGAAGCCCAAGGCAATCTGGGCGAGCCGCGCCAACCTCTTGCCATTCCGAACCGGGCGACAAGCCCGGTGAGGAACCTGCTTTTCCCTACTCCGCTCGCCTCAATCAATCTCCGGCAACTGCGCCAGCATGGTGCGCGCCTGCGACTTGATGTACTGGTTTTGGTCCTTGGCCGCCAGCGTCATCAATACTCCGCGCACGCTGCCATCCGCCTTGACCGGCTCGATCAACCGCATCGCTTCGGTGCGCACGCCAGGGTTCGAATCGTTTACCAAGGCTTCCAGCACCACGTCGCGGACCCGCACATCATCCTTCACAAAGCCGCCCAGACCATCCATAGCCTTCAGCCGCACTCCCGGATTCGTGTCGTAGCGCAGCGCGTAGAGCAGCGCATCGCGCACTTGCGAAACATTGGGCTTCTGCGTCAGCAGATCCACCGAATCCATGCGCACGCCGGAATTGTAGTTGTTGCGCGCGGCAAACAGCAGCAGTTGCTGGATGCGCTGGTCGTTCATCGATCCCTGCGCCTCCTGCGTGGAAACTGTGTTGTACTTGATGTCAATCTGATTGGTGCCGGGCTGCTGGGTAATGGACTGAATGCCGGTGATCGAAGCCTCGGCGGGAGCGGGAGCCGCTACCGTCGGACCCTGAGGCGGACGAGCGAATACTTTGTACGAAGTTCCCGCGCCACCGGCGAAGCCGAGAATCAAGATCGCCGACGCCAGCGCGGGTGAGAAACGCACCTGGCGCAGCCAGTTCGCCGGATCGAAAGCCAGACGATGCCACAATCCACCCTGCTCGGCCGTCTCCAGCGCTTCCTGCAGCCGCATGCGCGAAGCCGCCAGCAGGTTCGGCGTCGGCTCCGCTGCCCGATCCTGCGACAGCAGAGCGTGGAATTCCTGCTCCGTCCTCAACTGCGCCGCGCAATCAGTACAGCGCGCCACGTGCTGCTCCAGTTCATGACGCGCGTCATCGGCCAATTCGCCATAAACATGCAGCGTAATATTTTCTCGAACCCATTCGCACTTCATAAAGTTCCACCTTCTGGATCTTGGTCTCGGGTCTTAGATCCTAAGGTCTTGGGCCTAAGACCTGACACTAAGACCTGAGACCTTCACCTCATATCCGCCAACTGCCCTCGCAACTTCTGTGTAGCCCGAAACAAAGTGTTCTTCGCCGTCTCTTCCGTCGTATGCAAAATCTCGCCCACCGTCCGCAGCTTCAACCCGTGATAATGCCTAAGCTCAAACACCATGCGCTCGCGCGGAGTCAACTTCTCCAAAGCCCCTGAAATCCGCGCCCCCAACTGCCGCCGCATCAAATCGCGCTCCGGATTCGCGCCCGCCCGCCCATCGGGCACCTGACCAAGCAGGTCATACTCCCCGCCGTTGCCGTCTTTCGCCACTGGCGCATCTTCCTTGCGCACCGTCTTCTTGCGCAGGTGATCCAGGCAAAGATTGGTCACGATGCGGTAAATCCAGGTATAGAAAGAGCACTCGAAGCGAAAGCTTCCGATGTTCTTGTAGGCCTTGAGGAAGGCGTCCTGATAGACGTCTTGGGCGTCGTGCTCGGTCCCGGTCAGATGCAGCGCAAGCCGCAAGACCGCCTGATCGTAGTGACGCACGAGTTCCTCGAAGGCGCCGCGGTTCCCGCTTTGCGCCTCGCGGATGAGGATCGTATCGTCGATGCGGCGTTCTTGCCCAGCCATGCGGCCCCGCGCAGGGTTCTGGTTCTCATTTCCACAGTTACCGCTGACCCTCTCCGCTCGATACTTCGCTCTCGAGAGCGCCCGTTCTCCAACCGCAAGGGTTACTGCCCAAACCTCGGCCGGCATGTTTCGTCGTTCCCTCGCAGCCCGGTGTCAATGCCGTACCCAGGCTTGCATAGGAATAGACGGATCGTCAGCGGAACCGTGAGCAGAAATTATAGGCTGGCAGGAGGGATTTCTGCTTGAGACTCAACAGGTTGGGCGGACGGTCGAGTCCAAGCGGGAAAGACGCATATGTGGGGACAGCCGCCCTCGACTGTTCCGCGCCCACCTTGCAAATTCTTTCACTCTTGTCCCCCTCGGCGACCAGAAGATTATCCAAACCGCCTGAAGTGCTCCCAGTAAGCCTGCCAGGGCATACTCAAATTCCTGCAGAGCAGAATGTCAGGATGATCGCGCGACTCTTCGTTTTCGACGCCGAATGGATTCGTATTCTTGGCGGCTACAACGCAGCCGCCAAAAAGTTCCCTGCCTTCATCGAGGTCGAAGCCCGCGAGGATCACGGTCTGGGGCGCGCGCGGGTCGTATCCGCGGTACCAGAAAGAATTCGTCAGGCTCATCGCGTGCGGCAGGCCCCGCGCCGGACCGTAAAGATTCAGGGCGCCGGCTTCCCCATAGTTTCCGGCAAGAATTCCTGCCTGGTCCCGCTCTGCCGGAGACAACGAACCATAGACCCTGGCAACGGAATCCGCCAGGTCCGGCCAGCCGATTTCTTCACGAAACTGATCGTGCATCTTGCTGGTGATATTCCACAGCCTGCTCCCGATGGGGGCAACCGGCGTCACCAGCGGCACAAAAACAACTCCTCCGGCAAGAATCGCGGCCCATTGCAAGCCGTAGGCGAGGCGTAGCCACCCCGGGTGCAAGCCTTCCAGCAAGCTTCCAAGCAGCGCACTCCCGCCGGCAATCAACATCGGGTATAGCGGCGCTGTGTAATAGGAGCGAGAACCGGCGATTGCGAATAAAACGAATGTGACGGCGAATGTCCAGCCAAGCAAACGGTAACGGCGGCCCTCCCGGCCAACGAAGTAGAACCACAAGCCTAAGAATGTCAGGGGAGCTGTAACGAAGTTGACGCAGGCCAAAAGCTGCTCGCGCAGGAATCCGTTGTATCGACCCTGCCGCAGGTCCCGGGCGTGCAGATACGACAGGAACTCCAGCGCGATGAAGTGATGTCGGATCTGCCATATGAGATTGGGCAGAAAGACCAGAACCGACAGGCCGACGCCGGCCCAAAGCCAGCCACTACGCAGAAAACGCCGCGCGGGCGTGAGCAGCACCGCGCCCGCAATGCCAAGCGCCAGAAACCCTATCGTATAACGAGTCTCCATACCTAGGCCCAGGACGCCGCCAATGGGTACCCACCAGCGGGGATCCTCGGACTTCAGCAGCCGGACCATGAGATAGGTAGCGGTGACACCCCAGAGATAGTCGAATGAAACGTATTGGAATACTGCCCCCTGTATGAGGGAAACGGGGGAGATTCCCGCCGCTACTGCGGCAAGCAGTTGCACGTGCCGCCTTCCGCCGAGTTCCTTCGCCATCAACCCGGCCAGCACCATGACCATGCTTACCGCAATCGCAGAGAATACCCGAAAACCAGTAAGCGAAGTCCCGAACAGGATTAATTCCAGGCGGCCAATCAACGGGGTAATCGGAGGATAGGCTACAAAACCCCAATCCAAGTGGCGTGCGTCGTCAAGAGTCTGCAGTTCGTCGCGGTGAAATCCATACGAGCCATTGGTCGCAACGTGGAACAGCAGACGACCAGTCGCAACCAGCGCCAGCACGCCGAAGTCCGAGCGAAAAAAATCCGGAATTCGTTTTCCCATCGACTCGGACACCCGGGCGGCGCGGAGCATCGGGACATCCACGCTAGGAAAGAACACCACCGCCGCGACCCGCCATCAAGTTGCGGAAGAGCGTTCCCTGTGCGGCTTTGCTTTTCGCTCTTACTCTACGACCGCTTCCTTTTCAATCACCACTTTCAAATGCGCGGTCACGTCCTTGTGCAGCTTCACCGGCACGGTGAACTCGCCCAGGGTCTTCAACGGTTCGTGAAGCTGGATCTGCTTCCGGTCCAGATTGATTCCCTTCTTCACGATGGCGTCGGCAATGTCACCGGAGGTGACCGAGCCGAACAACTGATCGTGCTCGCCCGCCCGCTTCCGGAACGTAGCCGAGAGCCCCTCAAACTGCTTAGCCAGTTCTTCAGCCTGCGACTTCTCCTTGGCGGACTTGCGCACAGAAGCCGCTTTCATCTGCACGATGACGGCTTTGTTGCCGGCATCGGCTTCAATGGCCAGCTTGCGTGGCAGAAGAAAGTTGCGCCCATATCCTTCGGCAACCTTTACCACGTCGCCGCGCGCTCCCAGCTTGTTCACGTCTTCTTTGAGAATGACTTCCATGGTATGACTCCGATGTTTTTGAGCTTTCAGCCGTCAGCTTTCAGCAAGTCGAAACCTCCAGCACGAACAAGCTGAAGCTGAAGGCTGATAGCTGATGGCTGTTTTCTACGATGCCCGCCCGGCAAACGGCAACAATGCAATATTGCGCGCCTGCTTGATCGCCGCGGCCAGCCGGTGCTGATGCGGCGAACATACCCCGGTCAGCCGCCGCGGCACGATCTTGCCGCTCTCGGCCACGAACTGCCCAAGCAGCCGGTAGTCTTTATAGTTGATGTCGGAGATCTTCTCCGTGCAGAACTTGCAAACTTTCTTGCGCCGGAAAAACTTGCGCCCACCTTCACGCGGCGGACCGCCGGGCCCTGAACGCCCTCCTCCGCCTCCGCCGCCGAAGCGCGGACGGTCTCCTCCGGAACGCGGTCCGTCGCCCGCCGGCCGCGATGGCCGCTCGGCAAATGCCGCTGGTGCTTTGGTCTCTTCAGTCATAAACGCCCCTCAATCAGTGGCCAGTGGCCAGCTCATAAAACGAAATCGGTTTAACTGGCCACTGATCACTGACCACTGGCCACCTTCTTACGCCGTTGCTGGAGTCTCCGCCACCGGCGGCGCGGGCGCTTCTTCCGCCACTGCCGCAGGCTGCGCGCTTACCTTCTTTTTCGCGTCGCGCAGCTTCTTGATCTTATCCAGTCGCTTTTGCTCTTCGTCGATGCGCACGGTAAGAAACTTGATCACCGGCTCGGTAACGCGCAGACGGCGCTCCAATTCGTGCACCACGGTGCCCGCGCCTTCAATCGTCATAAGAATGTAGACGCCCTCACGGAACTTGCGCACCATGTACGCCAGACGCCGTTTCCCCATGCGATCGATACTCTTGATCGAACCGGCAGCCGCAGTCACCGTTGACTCCAGGTTCGCAATCAGCTTGTCGAGATCTTCGTCCGCCATATCCGGCCGGACAATAAACATCAGTTCATAAGTACGATTCATTTCCATCTCCAAGCAGTGGCCAGTGATCAGTGGTCAGTGACCAGCGACACCCGCAACCGCAAATACAATTTCGTCAAATCCGTAGATTCTTATTCACCCACCGACCACCGACCACTGACCACTGATCACTGCTCTTCTTTCCTGTTAAACCGGTTCATCGCCGCCGCTGCGCCTTCGATCAAAATCGCCTTCACCGCTTCTGCGGCTGTGTCGATCATTCCGTCCACGACCACCAGTTCAGCCTTACGAAACGGTGCCAACAAATAACTCTGACCGTCTTCCACCTTGCGGTCCGGGGCTACGCCAATCCGGATGCGCAAAAAATCCTGCGTGCCCAGCGCTCCGATGATCGACTCAATCCCGTTATGCCCCGCCGAACTTCGCCGCGTATGGATCCGCAACGTACCCAGCGGAAAATCCAGCTCGTCTTGAATCACGATCAAGTCCGCTTCCGGCTTGAGTTCGTACTCCGCCACCAGTTCCCGCACCGACAACCCGCTCAGGTTCATGTAGGTTTCGGGTTTGGCCAGCAACACCAACTCGTCCCGTACCTGTATTCGCGCTGTCAGTGCCCGACACTGCCGGTTCCTGATCTCTACCCCGCACTCGCTGGCAATGCGATCCACCACCAGAAAGCCCAGGTTATGCGGAGTAAACTTGATACTCGATCGCCAGGATTGCCAAGACCAACGATCAGTTTCACGCAGTTTCCGTTTCCAACCGCTCGCAGTGGACTCTCGTTGTCATCCTGAGCAAGCGTTCTTTGCGCAGCAAGGATCTGGGCGAGCCCCGCGAAGCGTCGCGTTCTTTGCGACGCAACAATCGCGCGTTTGGTTCGCTTCCTTACTTCTTCTCCTTTTTCTCGGCCTTCTTCTCGCCCTTCTCCGGCTTCTCGGCAGCAGCCTCGCCTTCTTCCTCGGTCTCCGCTTTGCCCTTCTTGATGACTTCGGGCTCAGCCGGGACCACTCCAGCTTCCGCCGCCACCGCTTCAGGCGCAGCCACAACCTCTTCCTTCACTGAGGTCACGTGAGCCACAGGCTGGTTCGCGTCCGAAAGGAACTTCAGCTTCTCGTCGTGCGGCAAGTCGGATACGCGTAGCACTTTGCCAAAAGTGAGATGACTGATATCGACGTCGATGTGGCTGGGAATGTCGGCCGGCAGGCACTCGATCTCCACTTCACGCAGCATCTGCTCAAGAATGCCGCCTTCGGTCTTCACACCCTCAGCCACGCCCTGCAGAACGATGGGCACGCTGACCCGCAACGCCTTATCCATGGCGATGCGCTTCAGATCGATGTGCAGCAGATGGCCTTTGATCGGCTCATATTGCCAATCCACAATCATGGCCTTGGTGCGCGCGCCGCCGTCCAGCGCGAGGTCGAAAATCGTGTTGTGACCGCTGTCCGAGCGCAAAATGCGCAGCACATGCCGCGGATCCACGCTCACTGTCACCGCGTCTTTGCTCGCGCCATAAACCACGGCCGGAATCTTGCCTTCGCGACGCACTCGCCGGGCCTGATTCTTCGTCCCAGCTTCCCGCGGTTGCGCTTCCAGAACGTTTTGTTCCAATGTTGATGCCATAGTCTCAATCCCAATCCCAAACAACTGTCATTCCGAACCGGACCGAAGGCGCGGTGAGGAACCTGCTGTTTGCCGCTGCTATGATTTCCCTGCCTACATGAATAACTTGCTCACCGAAGTCTCTTCGTGAATGGACTGGATCGCCCGCCCAATCAATCCCGCAATCGAAAGCACCATAATCTTCGATTCACTTCGCGCTTCCGCCGTTAGCGGGATCGTGTTCGTCACTACCACGTGCTCGATCACGGAGTTGTGAATGTTTTCCACCGCCGGACCGGAGAGCACCGCATGCGACGCGCAGGCATAAACCGAAGTCGCGCCATTTTCCATCAACGCCGCTGCCGTCTTCACCGTCGTTCCCGCAGTATCGATCAGATCGTCAATGATCAGGCACGAGCGCCCCCTGACATCGCCGATTACATTCATGACCTCGGCCACATTCATTTCCACGCGGCGCTTGTCCACAATGGCCAGTGCTGCGTCCACTTTTTTCGCAAAAAACCGGGCCCGCTCCACGCCGCCCGCATCGGGCGAAACCACTGTCAGGTTCGGCAAATTCAACTTCTTGAAATGGTCGACCAGCACCGGCGAAGCGAACAAGTGGTCCACCGGGATATTGAAAAAACCCTGTATCTGCGGCGTGTGCGGGTCTACGATCAAGGCCCGGTGAGCGCCCGCCGTGGTCAGCAAGTCCGCCACCAGCTTCGCCGAAATCGGGGCCCGCGGTTTGTCCTTGCGGTCCTGGCGCGCATACCCGTAGTAGGGAACCACTGCCGTGATGCGCCGCGCCGATGCCCGCTTCAAGGCATCGATCATCAGCAGCAGCTCCATCAAATGCTCGTCCACTGGCCGGCAAGTCGGCTGCATCACAAACACGTCGCAGCCCCGCACGTTCTCCTGAATCTGCACATACGCCTCGCCGTCGGCGAAGCGGATCACCTGCGCCTGCCCCCGCTGCATCCCAAGAAACTGACAAACCTCGTCGGCCAGCGGCTCGTTCGCCGTCCCGCTGAAAATCTTGAACTTCTCGTCCACGCGCGCGCGCTGCTTGCGGTCTGATTTCTCCTCGGGCGCAGGTGGGACGTTCTTTTCCGTCTTCTCTGCCTTCTCGGTCGGCGTCACCAAAGTAGCCATAAGAAGTTCTCAGTTCTCGGTTCTCAGTTTTCAGTTTTGGGTTCCAGCACATAGCTGAGAACCAGGGACTGAAGGAACTGAAAACGGTTTTCTGGCCGTCCTCAGCTGCTGGCTTCGGTTCTTAACTGAGATGAGAACTGAGAGCCGAGAACTGAGAACTGTTTTCTGGCTGGGCCGCTAGGATTCGAACCTAGACAAAGTGCTCCAAAGGCACTTGACCTACCATTAGTCGACGGCCCAATAAAGCCATTGTTGATTTTGTATGGTTGATTGTTGATTGAACCCGGTCAACCAACACTCTTATTGTCAATCAACAATCAGAAATCAACAATCAAAAATTCGCCGCCAATACTGGCCTCGCGTCAGCGTAACCGTCGCCTGCGCCGCCCAGCCCTGCTTCCGCAGCCTTGCCTCCGCTGCACGCGCCGCTTCTTTCGAAGCGAACAGCCCGTACAACGCCGACCCGGAGCCCGACAGCGACGCATACTTCGCGCCCGCGCGCTCCAGCGCGCTCTTGCCTTCACTTACCTCGGGATACTCAGGAAAGACGACTTGTTCAAAGTCGTTCTTGATCCCGGCCCGGACAAGCTCGAGAAGCGGATTCTCGGCCCGGCCCCTCCTGTAAATCTGACGAGGAGCACCGGAGTAACTCTCGCTCAGCCACGCCGAAAGACCCGCGGCCAAGCTCAACCATTCTATCGGATGCCCCCGTCATCGTCAATTTTCGGTCCCACTCCGCAAATGCCTTCGGAGTCGAAACCCCCACCTCCGGAGTCACCACCACACAAGCCATTCCCGGCAAATCCTCCAGCGGATACACCTGCTCCCCACGCCCCACGCCCAGCACCGTTCCCCCCACCAGAAACAAGGGCAAGTCTGACCCCACTTCCGCCGCGATCCGCAGCCTCTGTACAGCCGCCAAGGATTTCTTCAACGCTCGTTCCAGCCCCAGCAAAGTAGCTACCGCATTCGCCGAAGCTCCGCCCAGCCCGCCCTGCACCGGCAACCGTTTCTCAATGTCGATGACGACCCGCCCCTTCGCACCGAGCGACTGCATGGCGCTCTCGACAATGCGATAGCAGGTATTCGATTCATCCTTCGGAACTCGTGGGTCGGCGCACCGAATCTCAATCCCGCTCCCGCGCCCCACGCTCACCCGGATCACGTCATGCAGCCCGATCGTCTGATACACAGTCAGCAGCTCGTGAAATCCATCCCCGTGGCGAGCGCCAATACGCAGCCCGAGGTTGATCTTCGCGAACGATCGAACAGTTGTAGTCACGGAAGAACGATTGTAAATTCAACTGCCCCGATTCGGATGCTTGATCTTCAGATCAACCTGTTGAGCCGCACTCCCCCGAAATCCCACGGGCTGGGCCCTAACGCGGGAGTGATCCTGGACGCCGCGGGCAGTCTCTACGGCACCACCCTCACCGGCGGCGCTTTTAACAGCGGCACGATTTTCAAGATCGCACCTTAAAAACGGCGTATCTGAAAACGCGGCAATGCCGATAGGAACAGAACAGGTGGCGACCACGACCCCCCGGCGGGGCACCGTCTTCAAGATCACGCCTTGATCGGCTGCCCCCGCCCGACACACCACCTTGGTAATCTCGACCTCCTCCTAGAATCAGGGCACTCTAATATGTGATTCCAATCCCATGAGCCGGTGACGGTCCTCCCTGTTGGAACCGAGAACGACCGCAGCACGAGCGCTCCCCGCCCCTAAGCGGGACCGTTTGAGCGCTCCCCGCAAGTTGGGTGCAAGCCGGTGCGCGCGGAAAGCAAGAAGATTCGTCCGAAATTTGAGCCGTGTTGCACCGCGACTTCGCAAGCGCGACCAACAGACGGCGGACATCAGGGGTTTTGCATGCGGAGTGTGATGACTCGTTGTTCTTTACTTCTATCGCTTCTTGCTGCTGCAGCCTCAGCCGCCGCGCAGGGCAGCTACAAAGTCATACCCGTCACCGACGGCGGCACCATCTCCGGGACCGTCAAATGGTCGGGAGCGGTTCCCCACGAATTGGATTTTCCCATCACCAAAGATCCCCAGATCTGCGCCCCGGACGGCAATAAGACGGCCAGCCTCGATCGCCTTATCGTCGGACCCGAGAGCGGCGTAGCCAACACCATCGTCTACCTCAAGAACGTCTCCGCCGGAAAAGCCATGGATCTGCCCGAGCAGAAGCGTCACCTGGACCAGCGCCACTGCCGTTACATTCCGCACATTCTTCTGGTGCCCGAAAACGCGGACTTGCAGATGCAGAGTTCCGACGCCACCCTCCACACCATCCACATGAATGGCGCCGCCAGCTACAACCTGCCCTTCCCGTTTCCCAATCGGATCACGTCACGCACCATGTCATCCCCCGGCCTGGTCAACCTGCGCTGCAATGGCGGCCACGTCTGGATGAATGCCGAGATGATGGTCGTCCCCCATCCCTATTATGCCGTCACTGACGAGAGCGGACGCTTCGAATTCACCGGCGTTCCTCCCGGCACCTATCAGATCGTCGCCTGGCATGAAGGCTGGGGCCTGGCTGGCAAAGAGCAGGCGTTCGACGTCCTCACCGAACGCACCGTACAGCGCCCCCTGTTCACCGAACCGAAGACCTGGGAAAAATCTATAACGGTCAAGGCCAATCAGCCCAGCACAATAAATTTCGTGATCGGTAACAAGTAGAGGATTGGTTTTGATCGTGTGGGTCGGACACTCCTGTCCGACAACCGCCGGCAGCACATGCGCATCAGGAGGCACACCGGGTCTGCAGGAAACTAGAACCTATGATGGCTTCTAGATACGAGAAGCTGGAAACTGACTGCCGCTACCCTCTCCGCTTGTACAGCACCGCAAACTCAAATCCAGCATTCGCCGGAAACAACTCCGCAACTTTTCTCAACCGCTCCGCCAGCGCCGAAGGCGCCAGCAGCGGATAATCCCGCTCTCGCAGATCGTAATAGTCCACATCCAGATACAGCGAAAGCAGGTAGATCGAGATCGTGTCGGAAAACGTGGCCTCGAAATACTCGTTCTTGAAACGCTCCGCATCAGGGCCACCGGCCATAGCCAGCTTGCGCGCTTCCCAGGCATCGAGCGAAGTCTCGCCGCGCGCCCCGGCTTCCACCTGCCTCCAGGCCAACTCGCTGAATTCGTGGGAAACTCCGGCGCACTCCACCAGCGCATGCCCCACGTTGATGTAGAACTCGAAGGCCACCGAGAATTTATCGTCCGTCAGCCGCGTGGAAATAAAAACGCACTGCGAATCGCCCAGATTCAGATTGCGATGGCAAACCGCATTGTCGCTCAGCGCCACATCATAGCGATCCGCAATCAGGACCTCTTCCCCCTGGCTAACGGTCAGCGGCACAAAGTAATAAGCCTTCCGCCGAAGCGCCGAGGCGATCGACGCAGGCACCGCGGCAATCATGCGCTCCAGGTCGAACGAGCCAATGGCGTTCTCCCCGGCCACCGCGTAACACACCCCATTCGCCGCCTGCGAAACCGGCGTCATCCGGACCACATCCGCGGGGCTCCGCGTAATAGCTGGCGCTGCCTGCGACATTCTTGCTCTTTTATACACCACTAGGCTAGCTTAGAAGTATGCCGCCGACCCGCGCCCACCCCGCTGGTACGCGATTCCGGTTCGCGTCTTTCTGGTAACGTTCATCGGCACGCTCATCTCATTCGCCGTCAGCCTGTTGCTCGGCATCATCGGTATAGTGATCGTTTCAACCCTGCGCCACATGCATCCCAACATGACCGCAGCCTACCGCATGATCGCTCTACCCGCAGCGTTAGTCGCGGGCAGCATCATTTTTGTCCTGGCGTTGGCCACGGACATCCGCCACTACCGCCAGTCTAAAACCCTCGCCGCCATCGAAAGAATGAGCTGAAAGGATGAGCCAAGCCTCGAGAACATTCGTGGGAACAGCCGCCTCGGCTGTTCAGCCGAGCGAAGCCGAAGGCGGCTTCTCCTGACAGCCGGGGCGACCCGTGCAAACGCTCCCAGGAGTACAATCGATCCATGCCGCCCCGAATCGCCATCCCCATGCCGCACTCGATCGACATCGAATACAGCGAGCGGGCGATCCCGCAATACGAACGCGCAGTCGAGCAAGCCGGAGGCGAGCCGGTACGCATCCTGCTCGGCCAGACGCGGGACGAAGTGATGAAAGCCGAAGTCTTGAAAATAATGGAGCACTGCGACGGAGTGCTCCTGCCCGGCAGCAACGCCGATGTCGACCCCGCCAAGTTTGGCGCAACCCGCTCCCCGCACACCGCGGCTGCCGACCCGCGCCGCGACGCCGTCGACGAACTCCTGCTGCACGACGCCTACAACCTGCGCAAGCCCATCCTCGGCATCTGCTACGGCCTGCAAAGCCTCAACGTCTATCGCGCCGGGTCGCTAATCCAGCACATCCCTGATTTTCTGCCGGAGGACCTGCGCACGCGCGTCAATCACGAAGCCGGGAAGAAGGTAGCGGTCGCGCACGAGTCGAGATTGAGAGCACTTCCAGGCTGGCAGAAATCGTATGTGGGGACAGCCGCCCTCGGCTGTCCGGTCGAGCGCAGCCCGCCAGGGGGAGGGCATGGCTTCAGCCGTGTCGATAACGAGTCCGGAAGAAATGGGGCTTTAGCCTCTGACGGAGACAAGCTCATCGTCCCGGTAAACTCTTCGCATCACCAATCCGCCGAGCATGATCGGCAACGGCCTGCGAATCGTCGCCCGCTGCCCCGACGACGGTATCATCGAAGCGCTGGAAGGCATTGCGCCCGACCATTTCGTGCTAGCAGTGCAATGGCATCCCGAGCGCTCAGTCGATCAAGACGAACCCTCCCGCGCCATCTTCCGCGCCCTGATCGAAGCCGCGAAGATCAAAGCCGGGGAAAAGCAGGGCAAATAATTCAAGGCCTCTTGGTCTTCTTCCGCGCCCGCTTCGGATGCCGTTTCTCCAGCAGCACGACCACGTGCGCGACCGCGGTGTTCTCGAGATTGAGCCCCTCCGGAGTCTTCGCCTTCAGCCCGACGCAATCGGCGCGCACTCCCAGCAATTGCGCCACCCGCGTGCGAATCGTCGCGGCATGCGAGCCAATTTTCGGCGCAGCCAGAATCAGGCTGGCGTCGAGATTCGACACGCCGTAGCCCGCATCGTGCACGCGTTTCAGCGCCTCGCGCAGAAAGACCACCGAGTCCGCACCCTTCCACTTCGGGTCCGAGGGCTGGGAACAGCGTGCCAATGTCGGGAGCAGCGACTGCCCCAAGTAGCGCATCGGTGATAGCGTGCAGCAGCACATCGCCATCGGAGTGCCCGCCTAGCCCTTTCTCGTGGGCCAACGCGACGCCGCCAATTTTCAGCGGAATCCCCTCGCGAAATTCGTGTGAGTCAAATCCGTAGCCGATGCGCGTTGCTGGTCGTAGGTCGTTGGTCGTTTGCATTCCGAGTTAGTGCCGATCCGCACTCTTCAAGTAGAACTCCGCCAGTTCCATATCCGCGGGTGTCGTGATCTTGATATTGCGCGGCGAACCCATCACCACCGCCACATCGTGGCCTGATCGTTCCACAAGCGACGCTTCGTCGGTGCCGAGTAATCCGTCCGCCGACGCTTCATCGAAGGCCTTCTTGATCACCGCGTAGCGAAAACCTTGTGGCGTCTGCGCCATCACGATGCCTGCGCGAGGAATTGTCGCCTTGATCAGCGCGCCCTCGGCAGTGCGTTCTACTTGCTTCACGGTGTCGACGGCGGGCAGTCCGGCGATCGCGGCTCCATATTTCTTCGCTGCGTCGATCACCTTCTGAATGATTTCCCGGGTCACAAGCGGCCGCACCGCATCGTGCACCAGAACGATATCATCCGCAGCCGCCGCAATCGCCTGCAGAGCGTGCTGCACCGATTGCTGGCGGTGCTCGCCGCCGACCACCAACTCGACCTTTTTCTTGATGACCTCTTTCGCTTCGCTCTCAAGCCGTAGGCGAAACCCCGCAATCTCGCTTTCCCGCAGAGCAATCCAAATCTCGCTCACCGCATCGACGGCCGCAAACCTGCGCAGCGTATGGATGAGAATTGGCGTGCCGCCCAGTTCGGTGAACTGCTTGGAGGGCGGTGCCTTCTTCTGTCTGCCCTTAGCGCCAACGGGCACGGGCGCCATGCGGGTTCCAAGCCCCGCAGCCGGAATAATCACCACCACCTTCATAGCGGGCTGTAAGTATACGAGTGGGGACCGAGGAGTTCAAATGCATGGGTAATCCGGTGATATCTCAGTTTTCTCCGCGGCCGTTCTCCGCGACCTCCGCGTTTATGATTTGTGTTTGCCGAAGTTATCAACTCTCATGCGGAGAACCCCCGAGAACATCCGCGGTGAGCACAGAGATCCGCAAATCACTTCGATTTGATATTGCCGAAACTGCGACTGCGTTCAGGGTTGAGGCTTGGTCTCCACCAGCGTGCTCGGGACCACTGCTGACGGCACCGCCGTACCTGTGACCACTGGCGCTGCGGGAGGTATTGCCACGCTGCTTCGGCTGAAGGCGCGTTCATCCCATTTGCCGAAGATCATTTTTCCCGCCGTGGTCTGCAGCACCGATGTGACCGAGACGTCGATCGTCTTGCCGATCATTTTCCGGGCGTTGTCCACGACCACCATGGTGCCATCATCCAGGTAAGCGACGCCCTGGTTGTATTCCTTGCCTTCCTTCAGGATGAAGACCTTCATGATCTCGCCCGGCAGCACGATCGGCTTGAGGGAGTTGGCCAGTTCGTTGATGTTCAACACCTCGACGCCCTGCAACTGCGCCACCTTGTTGAGGTTGAAGTCGTTGGTGATGATCTTGCCCTCGTACACCTTCGCCAGTTCGATCAGTTTGAGATCGACCTCGCGGACTGCGGGAAAATCATCCTCCACAATCTGAATCTGCAGCGTGGCCATTTTCTGCAGGCGCTGCAGAACGTCGAGGCCGCGGCGGCCGCGGTTACGCTTCAGCGAGTCGGCCGAATCGGCGACGAGTTGCAGCTCGCGCAACACGAACTGCGGCGTAACGATGATGCCATCCAGGAACCCGGTCTCGGCAATGTCGGCGATGCGGCCGTCGATGATGACGCTGGTGTCGAGGATCTTGTAACTCTTCTTGCCTTGCTTCTCGCCGCCAAAGACGCCGCCCAAGGCAGCCAGGTTCAGCAGGTCGCCCTTGCTCGCGCCCACGATCAGGCCCACGTAGGCCATCAGCAGCATGACCAGGATTTGCAGGAAATTGCGCGTCGGTCCCTCGGCCACGCTGCTGCGAATTACCAGCGTAAACAGGTAGGCTCCGCAGATGCCGAGCAGGCTCCCGATGGCCGCGCCGATCAGCCGCTTCAGGCTGACCGTCCGCAGCTTCCATTCGAACAGGACGATCCCCGCCCCAACCAGTGCTCCCACTCCCGCATCCTGCGGCTGGGATAGGCGGAACGGCTCAATGAAATAGCATGCAACTGAAACTACGATGACAAAAAGAAGACGTACCAGAATCAAATCCACAATATAACCTCCCCCGGATGCAGCTCCGCTCAACCTCTTGCGCGATGCACCGGTGCCATTTCCTCGCCGCCCCGGGCGGGAATCGGCAAATCAGCATGCGGGGCGTGGAAGAAATAGGGGAATGAATGTACGCCCCGTCCCGGCCCGTGGAGGCTTGGCCGGAAGGACCTCAGTAAATCTACGCCACGAGTATATACCGGAAGTGAGGAACCGTCGAAGAAACGTAGTAATTGGGCCGGTGAGCTCTCGGCAGGCGTACCTTACCCACTTATGACACCATTGCCGGCCGTGAGTAAAGTATTGTCAGTTGAGCTCGCAGCGCGCAACTTTCATGCCTGCGCGGGCTTTGCATACTGTAGGCTCGAAGGCAGAAATGAGGAAGCTATGAAGAAGCTCGCGCTCGTCGTCCTGCTGCTGTTCTCCGCGTTGGCTTGGGCGGGCAAGGCTCCCGTTCCCGCCGAGTACACCATCAACGTCCATGTCACCTCATCGCGCCTGAGCGAAGGCTACGGCAGCTGGCCGAGGTTAGCTGCCATCATTGACGGAAAGAAGTGTGAACTCCGGGGGGTTGCGACCCTCTCACTGTTGGCGCCCGGCGATTACAAAGCGAAACTTGTGAGAGATGAGCACAAAACCTCCTACGATTCTTATCGGGTCTACGAATTCTTGTTCAGCGACATGAAAACCAGGCAGTACCATCTAGTCGGCGTAACAGAGTAACGTCGCAAGCTCGGACGGGACGCAGCAAGCGAGCGACCATCTCTCTGCCCGAAGGTGCAGGCTAGTGGGCGGCCCGGCCTGCTAGACTTCCCTGCATGAAAGCCTTAGTGATCACCAGCCTCTCGGGTTCGGACGCACTTGCCATCCAAGAAACTCCCGAACCCACCCTGAAGCCGGGACAAACGCTGGTGCGCGTCGTTGCCGGGGGCGTGAATTTTGCCGACTTCATGACCACCCAGGGCGGCTATCCCGGAACTCCATCGCCGCCGCTGATCGCCGGACGCGAGTTCTCGGGAGTTGAAGAGAGCAGCGGACGCCGCGTGATGGGCTACGTCCAGTGGGGAGCCTTTGCCGAAAGAGTCGCTGGCTACTCCAACATGCTCTGGCCTATCCCCGATCATTGGACCGACGAACAGGCCGCCGCCTTCCCCGTCAATTACTTTACGGCTTATCTCGGTTACTGGCAGGCCGGCATGACGAACCCGCCGGCCGCGGACCGCACCTATCGCGCGCTGATTCACGCGGTTGCTGGAGGCGTGGGCACGGCAGCAGTGCAGATCGGACACATTCTCGGCGTTGAAATGTACGGGACTTCGTCGTCGGACGAAAAACTCGCGCGCGTGAAAGAACTCGGTTTGCAGCACGGCATCAACTACAAACGGCACGACTATGAAGAAGTCGTAAAGAATCTCACCCGCGGCGAAGGAGTAGACGCCGTCTTCGAAATGCTGGGCGGCGAGCACACCGCGAAGAGCCTGCGCTGCCTGCGGGATTTCGGACGCGTCATCCAATACGGAACCGCCACCGGCAAACCGCCGCAACTCGACGTGCGGGCACTCTATGCCAAATCTGCCAGCCTGCAGGGCCTGTGGCTGACCTACCTCTCGCAAAAGCGCGAGATCATGGAACCCGCATGGAATCAGCTCTCCGAATGGATCGCGCAACGCAAGCTCGCTCCGGTGATCGGCCAAGTGTTCCCCCTCGACCGTGCCGTGGAAGGTTACAAGCTGCTGCAAGAAGGCAAGAACTATGGGAAGGTCGTGCTGAAGATTACATGAGAACAACCCATGTGGAGAGGGCACTCTTGCCCGCGGCTTTGACTTTTTTTTTGATGTCTGGCGAGTAAAGGCTCAAATGGGGATTTGAGAGTTACTGCCTTCCCAGGAACCGAATGCGGCCAGTGAAGGCGCGTCCGCTGCCGTCGACGAAAGTCGGGAAGGGGTGCGCGGAATCGATGATACCGTTTGCCAACTGAGCGTTGCCGTGGTTGGTAATGTTGTTGAAGCCCCCGCGCAAAGCCCAATAGCGGTTGAACAGACGAAAGCGCTTTTCGAATTGCAGATTCACAGTGTAGTAAGTGGGAAGGCGCAGCGTTCCCGGAGGATATCCCGGAGCGATCTCTCCCTGGTCGATGGTCGCGAAGAAAGGTAGACCGGTGCGGGCTTCGGCGGAATAAACCATGTCCACTTTGTGGAGGATGGGCAGGTTGAAAAATGGCAGCATACCGTATCCGACGAAGCGGTTGGGCACATCCCACGGATAAGGACCGGGCAACTGCGGGCTCAACAGCGGAGTATCCAAACTGAAATCGAACACCTGGTTGGTATGCGCGCGGGAGCGCGTGTAGGCGCCGAAGATCTCATAGTGCTGGCGGAAGCGGTGACGCAAACTGACGGTGAAGGCGTCGTAGCGGTCGTCGCGGTGGTTCTCGAGGATGAAGTTGCCATCGACCGCGCCATTGAGTGGGTTGTAGGCGAAGCCATGCACGCCACGCTTCTCGATGAATTCCAGTTTCAGAAAGACCGCTGCCGGCAGTTTCTTCTCGAGCCCGATGCTCCAGTTCAAGTACCGCGGCGCGGCTAGCGTGCTCCGACTCACGGCAAACGTGGTCGGCACGGGCGCCGGTGCTGTCGTGACGTTGCCGTTCGCATCCGTCGGCTGCATCATCGCGTTAAAGAAGTAATCGACTCTCTGACCTTCCAACGGCTGATGGATCAGTCCCAGCGTGGTGTTGTCGTAAATAATTCCAATCCCTGCCGAGAGCTTGGTATTGCCTTCATCGTCGAGAATGTAAGTTCCCGCCAGCCTTGGCGCAACCAGGGGCGTGCGAACGATTTGGTCCCAGTCTGCACGCAGGCCCGGCTCGATGAGCAGCCGATTGGTGATCAGGCAGCGATCCTCAACGTAGGCGCTGGCTTCGGTATTAAAGATTGTGTTTGAGTCGCCTCCGGAGAAACTCGAATAACGCGCACATGTATACGGGACCACCGGAACGCCGCTGCCATCGGTGGTACAGGGCTGCGCAGTTTGGCCTGGCATCGGTAATGCGGGCTGCAAGAACGAAATCGGTTGCCGCAGGAACTGCGCGTCATAATTCAAGCGGTCAAGGTCTGCGCCGAACTTAATGTCGTGGCGCCCGTGCCACGAATGAGGCGGAAGATACAGGTTCGCCAGTCCCTGCACTCTGCGAGCCAGAGTGTTCTGGCGGAGGTAGTAGTTGCCCGCGGCGCCCTGCGTTGTCAGAATGTATGAACCAGTTCCCTGAGGAGTGAGCGCCACGCTGTACTGATCTACGCCGAATCCGGTTTCGAGCAGCGCGCCGCCGCGAAAATAGTATTGGTCCTTGAGCGATCCGATGTAGGCGGTCTCGGCGTCGGTCGGAGTTGTCGGCTGAGTTTGAAGAACCGAGAGTCCGGCGTATTCGTCGTGGTAGTAGTTCGACAGGAAGCTGACGGTCACGATGTTGCGCGCGGTTAGGTTCGATTGCAGCTTGGCCAGGTTGTCCACGCGCCAGAGATGATCGGTATCACCGGTTTTCAGCTGCTTGATGATGGTGTTGTCGTAATCGCCGTCGAGCGCGTCGATGAACCACATCTTCCCCTTGCGAATTGGGCCGGACATGGTGTAGATGGGCGTCCATTCGCCGATCGAGATCCCTTTGACGGTCTGCAGCCCGGGAGTGAAGTCGGTGGAAGTAAAGCGAAAGCGATCATTGCCCATGCGCGTGTTCAGGGCGAGAACGCCGCCCGAGCCTTTACCAAACTCGGCCGGCTCGCGGCTCGGGATCACCTCAATGGAACGGAATGAGTCGACGCTGGTCCGCACGGCCAGTTGGCCGTTCGTGGGCTGGGTCACGTTGAAGCCGTCCAGCAAAAGCAGCGTCTGGTAAGTCTCGGCGCCCGCGACATGCGCCTGACCAAAGGCATCCGGCGTGATTCCAGGGATGAAGGTCAGGGCGTTGCGATAGTCATGGGTTACCGGGTAGGGAATGTCGATAATCTCGGTGCCGGTGAGTTCCTCCTTGGCGGAAACTTGCGCCGGATCGATGGCCGGCGGCGATTCCACCACGTTCACCACCTCATGCGCCTCCTGCTGATGGTGAAGAGTTACGTCGACATTGGCGGTGAGGCCGACTTGGAGATCGGACTGAACCAAAGCGTAGAAGCCGGTCTTCTCGACGCGGAGTTCGTATGTTCCGGCAGATAAGTTGGTGAATTCACAATGCCCGGCGAAATCGGTTGTACAGCGCAGCGGGATGACCGGAGACGGGGCTTGCAACTGTACGCGCGCCGATGGAACGGCCACGCCGTTTTCGTTGGTCACGGTGACGGTAAGCTTCTGAGTGGGACGCTCCGGAGAGTTACTCTGCGAGGATGAAGAAGGAGCGGAAGGCGAAGAAGTCTGTGCCGCAGCCGGCGCGATACACAACACAGCCAGCGCCATTAAGAGCGCACCCTTTTCGGTTGGGCCCGGGCGGTGCATGATTCGGAGTATGTAATCATTCGGGCGGTCCGGCAAGCGGCAGCCTCGACGAATTTTGCGTCCATTGGTCACGCTTCGCGAAGACCAATTCCGCGCTCACCAGAAAATTCGCTAGCGAGCACAGTGCGATGGCAATACCGTTGGCAACCAGGTAGTTCATGTGGCCCAGGCCAACCATGAATTTCATCAGCGCCAGATTGCCGGCGATAGAGACTCCGCCGGTGGTTAGATTGAAGCGCAGCAATCGCGGGAGAGACTTCCTCCAAGACGGCTGCACGCGGTCGCTCCATGTATAGCGCTCGTGCCAGAGGAAGTTGTGCAAGACGGCCGCTTCGACCGAGAGCGCAGTTGCCGGGAGATAGCTGAGATGGAATCCGCTCTTCAGCGTGAGCAAGACGGCCACCTGCACGCCGATGCCGAGCACTCCCACGGCGTTGAACTTCAACCAGCGCAGCACGGTTCCGTGCCGGTTTCCCTCAGCGGCTGAAGCCGCCGGTGATGGGGCGGCGGCGGCGACGACTGAAGTCGCGCCCTTCCCAGTTCGTGCTTTCTCGTGAGCCTTTCAGATCTGCAGTTCTCACTTGGCTATCCTCTCTTCGCGATAAAGCCGCACCGTGTTCTGTCCGGTGAAAAAAACCACCATCAACGTCATGCCCGCGAGACCGATCGTTCCCCCGATGTCGAACAGGTTGTAATACCCGTCCAGAAAATGCACGCGCGGCTTCCACAACAGTGCCGCGTTGCCCACCGCCAGCAGGATGCGCAACTCGGTCGGTCCAAAGCGCCAGAACGAGAGACGAAACTCTCCCAGCGCCTGCGTCGCGAGATAAGACTGAATGGAAAGCAGGAGAAACGCCACCAGCAATCCGATTGCGATCCAGGGGCGCATGTAGCCCGACAAGGCCAGGCCGCCCATCAGCGCCAGAGCGCCAAAGCTATCGACCATGTGGTCCACATAGAAGCCGTAACGCGGACGCAGTCGTTGCCGCACCCGGGCCAGCGTTCCGTCAAGCGAATCTCCGAGCCAATTCAGCGCCAGGCAGGCAATCACCCCGAGCAGCCAATACCGGTTCCACGGCGCCAGGGCATAACACGCGCCCGCCCCGATCTGCGCCACCAATCCCAACATCGTCAGATGGTCGGGACCAATCCATAACGGCGTACGCGTGGCTAGCCACAGTAATGCCTGCTTCTCGGAGCCCGCCACCCAGCTCTCCTGTACCCGCCGCATCTCCTGCGGCACACGCGGATTCAGTTGCTCGAAGAGTTCCATCCTTGTTTGGGGAGCGGCGCTCACAACAGCACGACTCGGCATTGGGCCTCCGATAGTAAGGTCTTGGGTCTTCGGTCTTAGGGACCCCTAACTCCCGATACCTGCGACCCGCAGCATCCTCACTTTGCGCCGAAGAACCGGCGTGCGACAATGCACTGCTGCTCAAGCACTCCTCAAGCGCACGTCAACTGGTAAGTGGTTGCGGCAGTAGAGGGTTACAACCGAGGATCATCCGGCGGGAAGGCTTCTTTTGTTTACCGCTGAGTAGGGTATTTTGGATTTGGAAGTCGCGATCGCAGAATTTTAGACCAACCTCTTTTACATAGAAAGAAGGCCTCGTGCTCTGGTATTTCACCTTGTTCTTCATCTCGGGGTTCTGCAGCGTCCTTTACGAACTGGTCTGGCTGCGTTTGTCCATGGCTCATTTCGGTGTTACCACCGCCATGGTTTCCATTGTGCTGTCGGTCTTCATGGCGGGACTAGGACTGGGGTCGTGGACCAGCGGGGCATGGACGCGCCGGCGAGGAGACAAGATCGGCTTCCCACCCCTCCTGCTTTACGCCGCCATCGAGTTGCTGATCGGCGTTTCGGGAATTCTCGTTCCCTATGAGCTTCGGCTGGGACGCGGCATTCTGGAGCGGCTTGGTTCAACCTCCTCGGTGGAATATTACCTCGTCTCCGCCATCTGGGTGGCCTTCACTTTGATTCCGTGGTGCACATTGATGGGAGCGACGATTCCGGTCGCGATGCTCGCGATCAGGGGCATGTTCCCCCGGGAATCTTCCCGTTCGTTCAGCTACTTGTACATGGCCAACGTGGCCGGTGCGGTCGTGGGGACAGGTGTTCCCTTGGTGCTGATCGAGTTGCTCGGGTTCCACGGGACCCTCCGCGTGGGTGCAACTTGCAACGTCCTGATTGCGGTTCTGGCTCTGCTGGTATCGAGGACGCGGCGGAAGGAAGATGGCGAAGTACGTGGAGAAGTGTCGAGAGAAGTGTCGAAAGAAGCTCCGCAACTCGGTGAGCCTGCTCCAACCGCCACCGGCCAAGGATATCTTCTGGCACTGCTGTTCGCCACCGGTCTGACGAGCATGGGCATGGAAGTCGTCTGGGTCCGCGAATTCACGCCTTATATCGGAACCGTGGTATACGCCTTCGCGTCGATTCTAGCCGTCTACCTGACCGGGACTTTCGTGGGATCGCGCATCTACCGAAGCTGGGACTCCGGGCAAGCGGATGAGAGTCTGCTCTGGACTGTGCTGGCGGTATACTCACTGTTCCCGCTACTGGCGGCCAGCCCTAACCTCTCTCTCGATAGCTGGCTGCGGTTGGTGGTGGGCATCGCGCCCTTTACCGCCCTACTCGGGTATCTGACGCCCATGCTGGTCGACCGTTGGGCGGCAGGCGATCCTGCCAGGGCTGGAAAAGCATACGCGGTGAATGTTCTGGGTTGCATCCTTGGTCCGCTGCTGGCCGGCTTCCTTCTCCTGCCCTGGATCAGCGAACGCTGGTCGCTGGTGCTGCTCTCGGCACCCTGGCTGGTGGTTGGCGTACGCCTCGTGCGTCTGCCCGGATCGTTGGTTCCGAGCGTCACATCGCGCGCCGCGTCTTATCTATTATTGCCGTTGGCGCTGGGGTTCTTCTGGGCAAGCAAGGGCTACGAAAAGGAGTACCACGACGGCAAAGTGCTGCGTGACTCCACCGCCACGGTTATCGCAACCGGGACTGGGATGACCAGGCAGTTGCTAGTCAACGGCTACGGCATGACCTCGCTGACCCCGATCACAAAAATGATGGCGCATCTCCCGTTGGCTTTCCTCGACCGCCCTCCGCAAGACGCTCTGGTTGTTTGCTTTGGTATGGGAACAACGTTTCGCTCGTTGCACTCCTGGGGAATTCCAGTCACGGCAGTCGAATTGATCCCCAGCGTGCCGCGATTGTTCTACTATTTTCATAGCGATGCTCCCGAGATTCTGAGTTCTCCTTTGTCCCACGTGGAGATCGACGACGGCCGCCGCTATTTGGAACGGACAACGCAGCAATACGACGTGATCACGATCGATCCTCCGCCACCCGTGGAGGCTGCCGGATCCAGTCTGCTCTATTCCGAAGATTTCTATTCCGTCATCCGGCGGCGTCTTCGCCCGGGGGGCATCCTGCAACAGTGGCTGCCGCTTGGCGATGCGGAAGACGTGGCGGCCGTCACACTGGCGCTACGCCGATCCTTCCCCTATCTCCGTGTGTTCGCTTTTGGAAAGAATTGGGGATTTCATTTTCTCGCCAGCGATCGGCCCCTGCCGAATCGCACCGCGAGTGAACTAGCTGGCCGCCTTCCGGCAGCAGCCGCTGCCGATTTAGTCGAGTGGGACAAGCAACCCGACCCAGAGGCCCGGTTTGTCCACCTCTTGAACTACGAACTGCCCATCGATCAGCTCATCGCGGCCTCTCCCGCCACGCCCCCTCTCAGCGATGACCGGCCCATCAACGAGTACTACTTCGTGCGTAAGGAATTGCGGCCGTAGAATCTGAGACCGTCGCCAGGGCCGCCACGCCAGTGTCAATAAAGGAACCATGCGGGTCTGGTTCGAACGATAAACTCAGTCGTGAGCGAAAGGCTCTGGTAGGCTTTGAAGGAAATTCACGTCTCGCGCGCGAGTAAGAACATCTCGGCGTTGGCGGCGTAAATCTGCGGCCATGACCAGACTTCTGCGGTTCTTTCGCCCCTCGCACCAGCACTCGCCGTTCTCAGCCACGCTTCTGCTGATGTCGGCGGTCATGTTGTCGCGCGTGATCGGCTACATTCGCGAGGCCTACATCGCTTTCGCCTTCGGGGCCGGCCCGCAGACCGACGCTTACGTCGCCGCCTTCACTTTGCCTGATTGGCTAAACTACATCGTGGCCGGCGGCGCAGCTTCCATTACATTTATCTCGATCTATACGCGGTTTCTCGCGGAGAAGCGCGACGCCGACGCGCAGAAAACCTTTTCCGTTGTCATCACGGTCATGACCACGGTGATGATTATCGGCACCATCATCACCGAAATCTTCACACCGCAATTCGTCCGCTGGATGTTTCACGGTTTCTCGCCCCCGCAAGTCGACCTGACGGTCCATCTGACCCGCATTCTGCTGCCGGCGCAAATCTTCTTTTACGTCGGAGGCGTCGTCTCCGCCGTATTGTTATCGCACCGGTTGTTTCTATTGCCGGCATTTGGGCCGCTACTCTACAACCTGATCATTATTCTTGGTGGCGTCATTGGCGGGCGGCATTTCGGGATTGCCTCACTGGCATATGGCGCGCTGGCGGGAGCTGTTGCGGGACCGTTTCTGGCCAGCGTGATCGGCGCAGCCCGCATCGGAACCGGATACCGTCCGTCGTTCGATGTGACGAATCCTGCGTTCCGCGAGTGGGTGAAGCTTTCCATCCCCCTGATGCTCGGAGTATCGCTGGTCACCGCCGATGACTGGATCCTGCGCCACTACGCCTCCAGCGGCGTGGGCGACATCGCCCGCCTCAACTACGCCAAACGATTGTTCGCCGTGCCGATTGCTGTGTTAGGTCAGGCAACAGGGCAGGCCTCTCTGCCATTTTTCGCGCGCTTGTTCAACGAAAAGCGTATGCAAGAATTTGGCGCGACGGTAAATGATTCCGTGTACCGCGTCTCTGCCGCGTCGCTTCTCGCCACGGGATGGATGATGGCCGCCGCCTTCCCGCTGATCGATCTGGTCTACCGCCGCGGACGCTTCCTGGTGTCCGACACGCAGACCACGACCGTCTATTTCTTCTGGTTCTCGCTTTCATTAGCTCTCTGGTCCGCCCAGGGACTCTACGCCCGCGCCTTCTACGCTGCGGGCGACACGCTGACTCCAATGGCTGCGGTCACGATAATCACGGGCGCGTCGTTGCCTGTGTATTCGCTGCTCTTTCACAGATACGGCGTAGTCGGCCTGGCGTACGCCTCGGACATTGGCATCGGAGCAAATCTACTGGCGCTGGCGCTTCTTCTGCACCACCGCAAACTGGTTTCGCTGAAAACGTTGCGTTGGGACGAGCTGGGCAAGTCCTTGTTGATTGCGGTCGTCGCCGGAGGAGTAAGCCTAGAAGTGGCAAGAAGCGTCACGCCGTTCGTCTCCGGTTACGGCAGCCGCGTCGCCGACGTGCTGCAGCTAGCGTTGATTTCAGTCACGTGGGCCGCGGCGACCGTTGTGGGCTTGTGGCTACTGCGCTCGCAACTTCCGAACGACCTGCGGCGGCGCAAAGCGGCGGCGTATCCCGGAGTCGCAGAAGGCGAGGGCAAAGAAATCATGGGGGCGGGAACGCAACCGTGAAAGTTATTTCGGAAAGCCGACTTTGCGCACAAATTCCGCGTAACGCGGGTCGGAGCGCAACGAATCGAGGGGAAAGTCGACCGGAGTCAAGTCCAGGTAGGGACAGTGTTCCAGGTATGCGGTGTTGAGCCACTCGAAGGCTTGGTCTTTGTCGCCTAACTCAGCATATAGCTCCGCGATCAGAAATGGGGCAAGGGAATTGGCCTTGGCTTTGCGTTGCGCGAGTAAAACTTCGATGGCCTTATGCGCGGCACTGGGCCATCCGCCAGCGCGGAAGCCTGCGTCCAGGGCGGCGCCGTACTCCGCGTAATTCTTGTCCCCTGACAGCCGGCCGTAAGCCTGAAATTCCTGAATGGTTTGCGGATATTTGTGCTCGGCCCAATACGCCAGCGCCAATCCTGTGTGCGCCACCCCAAACGACGGATTCTCTGCACTGAGTTTCTCGAACATCCCAATCGCCTTTTCAAATTGACGGTCGAAGGTGTATGCCTCGGCTTGCGCATAGCCGATGATGGGCGAAAGTGGATCGAGCTCGTGGGCGCGATTGCCTTCGTCGATCGCTTCCTGTGCCCGGCGGATATAAGAGAGCGACTGGGATAACCACTGATGCGCGGTGGCATCGCTGGGGTCTAGCTCAATTGCCTTTCGCAACTCGGCCTCGCCGCCAGCAAAATCCCAATAGTATTGCATCTTGCCGAGTCCCAGGTCGGCGTGGGGGCGGGCGAGCGTGGAATCGAGTTCCAGGGCCTTGTGGGCTGCAGCCGCTGACTTGGAGAAGAAATCACCAGCGTCGCCCTCGCCATAAACGCTGATCACGGCGTAGACATCGGCCAAGCCTGCATAAGCCAGCGCGTAGCCGGGATCTTTTTCGATGGCTTGATTGAAATACGAAATTGCCGCAGCAAGATCGGCAGCAGTGCGCTTGTTCCAGGAGTAGCGGCCCTTCACGTAAAGCTGGTAAGCCTCTGGGTTCTGCGTGCCCTGCTTGCTAACCTGCTGCTTTTCGGCACCGCTCAATTTTCGTGCGCAGCTTGCCCGCGATGTCACCCGCGATTTGCTGCTGCAAAGAAATAATCTCCGAAGCTTTGCGCTCGTATTGCCCGCCCCAGATTTCCGTGTTGTCCTGCACGTTGGTGAGGTCGGCGCTGACCTGGACCGCGTCTCCGCGTTGCACGACTCTGCCGGTAAGCAGGGCGTCGACGGTCAACTCCTTCCCGACCTTCTCAACGTCGACATCTTTGCCCTTGTAGCGGAAAACCGAGTTGCGGGATTTCACTTTCAAGTCCGGCACATGCGCCAGGCTGGCGATTAAGGATTCGGTGAGGCCGTCGCTGAGGAGATCGGTATCCGCGTTGCCGCCGACGTTGGCGAACGGAATCACGGCAATGGATCCGATTTGCGAAGCGGCGGGCTTCCCGCGCAAATACCAAATACCCGCAGCCGCCAGCAGGACCAACAAGACGACGGCCACTGCTGCAACCCAATACTTGCGGCCTGAAGCGCGGTTTGAGGTCAACCCTGCCGCGGACGAGCCAGATCCTGCGCCGCGCGTGAGGCTCGACCCCGGATCAGCAGCCGAAGCCGGACCTGAAATCACCGCCACTGGCGCTACTGCCGAGGCAGAAGGCGCTGCCGTGACCGGAGCTGAACCCGATGCTGGTGTCATCACCGCCGTGCCCGCACTCGCCGCCGAACTTCTTCCGGAATCGAGCTCGCGCTTCAGCCGCTTCAAGTCGGCGCGCATCTCCGAGGCCACCTGATAACGCAGGTCACGATCTTTCTCGAGAGCCTTGTTGATGATCCGCTCCAGCTCCGCCGGCAGATTTGGATTCAGCCGCACCGGCGCGGCGGGTGCGCGGTTCAAGATCGCGTCAAAGATCACCGCCGAAGTGTTTCCTGTAAAGGGCTGCCGCCCCGTGGACGCTTCGTACAACACCGCGCCAAAAGAAAACAGGTCGGTGCGCACATCAAGCTCTTCGCCGCGTGCCTGCTCCGGGGACATGTAAGCTACCGTGCCCACCGTGCTGCCCGGGCTGGTAAGATTCGCCGGATCGATCGCGGCCGTCGCCAGCGTCACGCCCGCCGGCTCGTAGTGGGGCAGGGACGGCCCTGCTACTTTCGCCAGGCCGAAATCGAGCACCTTCGCTTGTCCGCGTTTCGTGATGAACAGGTTCGCCGGCTTGATGTCGCGATGAACGATTCCCGCCGTGTGCGCCACATCCAGTGCGTCGGCAATCTGCGACGCGAAGTCTACCAACTGCTCCACCAAAATCGGCTTCCCCTCGATGCGATACTTCAGCGTCGTTCCCTCGAGGAATTCCATCACGATGTACTGACGCGCCTGACCCTCGATAGAACGATCTTCCCCAATGTCGTAGATAGTGCAGATGTTGGGATGGTTAAGCGCCGAAGCCGCCTGAGCCTCGCGCCGAAAGCGCTCCAGAGCCTGAGGATCGTTAGCCACGTCATCGGGCAAGAATTTCAGGGCTACGAAGCGGTGAAGGCGGGTGTCTTCGGCCTTGTAGACAACGCCCATCCCGCCACCGCCAAGCTTCTCAACGATGCGGTAATGGGAGATGGTTTGGCCAATCATGCTGGGTCGATTACGTGAAACATTCTTCGCCTATCCGCGGAAGACGCCCGGCCAGCGGGTCGCTTCATCTTACGGACGCGGCCTCCGCGAGTCAACGAACGATAGCTTGGCAGGATCTATTAAACAACAAAGCGGCGGACATTCGCATTTGGTGCGAACTCCGCCGCTGATCTTATTGCGACGCCCCATTGCGACGCCCCATCGCGATGCGCCGCCCCGAAACCGGACCAGACGTCTCTACTTCAAAACCTATGCGCGAGCGCCGACGGCTGCTGCTTCGGGCACTGGAGCGCTCTTGTCCTCGCCGTTGGGCTTGGTCTGCGTGGGCGTGCCGCCCTTGCGAATGTCGATGCCGCCCTTGAAGTAGGCGCCGTCTTCAATCGAGATGCGCGCCGCCACCACATCGCCGGTGAGCGAGCCGTCGCTGCGGATATCCACGCGATCGCTCGCGGTCAGGTTGCCGCGCACTTTGCCGAGCACGACGATCTCGCGCGCATTGATGTTGGCCGCGACCACTCCATTGCGCCCAATGGTGACGCGGTTGCCCGCCAGGCTGATCGAGCCTTCGACCCGACCGTCAATATAGAGCGACTCCGATCCGGTCACCTCGCCCTTGATCACCAGCGATTTGCCGATGGTCGCCTGGTCCGCACTGGTCGTAGTGGTTGTCGCCGGACGCGGCGCGACGGCGGGCTCACTCGCCATCATTCCAGGCGCGCTCGGAGTATTCATGGTTGGACGCTCCGGCTCGGCGGGACGTCCGGGGGTCTGAGGCTGATTCGTCGGCTTCCACATGGATGAGAGTTTCCTTTCCTTGTTGGGATTAGGGATCACGTGCCGCACTTGCGTGACCAACTCGAATTGTACTCCCGTGTCTCAAAATGAGCGCTGTGGAAAACCCTTTATTTTCAACAGGGTTTCCTATCATGGTACGTCCTTCCGTCTCCACAGAGGACGTGACCTGAACTACTTGACCGTCCCATTTCGACTCCCTTTCCGTGTAAGGATTCCCAAAAAAACTCTGTTGGACGACAATTCCACATGGCGCTCGGAGTATGCTCTTGGCTCGTACATTCATTTGACTCGTGCGTCTATTAACTCGTACGTCTATTAGAAATACATAATCCAGCCTCACAGGGAGCACAACATGCCGGAATCAGCCGTCGCTACTCCTCCAACCTTCACCATCGCCCGGCCCCAGCCCGGCGAGTACGCGCCCTATTACGACCGCTACATCTCGCTCGTTCCGAGCGACGACATTCTCAACACGCTTGACCAGCAGCGCCGCGACACGATGATGCTGCTCTGCGGCCGCGACGATGACGATGGCGACTTCCGCTACGCGCCGGACAAATGGAGCGCGAAGGAAGTTCTCGGCCACGTCTGCGACACCGAACGCATCTTCGCCTACCGCGCCCTGCGCATTTCGCGCGCCGACGCCACGCCCATGGCCGGCTTCGAGCAGGACGACTACGTGCGCAATGGTCCGTTCGCGCAGCGTCCGCTGGCCGATCTGATCGAAGACTTCATCGCTGTACGCCGCGCCACCCTCTCATTGTTGCGCAATCTCGACGAGGCTGCGTGGATGCGGCGCGGCATCGCCAACAAAAATGAAGTCACCGTGCGCGCGCTGGCTTACATCATTGCTGGACATGAGCTGCATCACCGGAGGATTCTGGAGGAGAAGTATTTTGCCGCGAGCCGATGATAGCGCTCTGTCGGCCCGGTCTTAGGACTCAAGGTCTTGGGTCTTAGGTCTCAGGTGTTTAGGAACCCAAGGCCTGAGACCAAATATCCTAGGACCTAACACCTGAGACCTAAGACCGCTCTTTCATGCTTTCCGACTCGACCATCCTGAAACACATCGCCCGCCAGCCCAAGCGGTCTGCCGGATTCAAGCAGCTGGTGCGCGAACTTGGTCTGCACGGCAACGCCCGCGGAGAACTCGACGCTCTGCTCCAGAAGCTGGTCGCCGCCGGCGAGCTGATTCAGCTCAATTCCGACCGCTACGCATTGCCGCAAGCCGCCGTTGGCAAGAATGACAAGAATCTTGTTGTCGGGCGCCTCACCATGCACCGCGACGGCTTCGGCTTCGTGATCCCCGATGCGAGTTCGCTCAGCGCGTCTCTCAAGTCGCGTCTCGCGGGCGATATTTTCATCCCGCCCCACGCCATCGGGAATGCCATGCACGGCGACCGCGTGCTGGTCGACATCATGGCCGATTCGTCCCGATGGCCGCGCCGAAGGCCGCATCGTGCGCCCGGTGGTGCGAGCACATCCCACTGTAGTCGGCATTTTTCACTACGGCCCCCGCCACAATTCTGTGAAGCCGATCGACAGCAAAATCACGATGGACATCGTGATTCCGGCAGGAGCGGAGTATCCCGAAGTTGTAGCGACGCCGTCCCCGGCGGCCGTCCCTTCGGCAAGCTCAGGGCAGGCTACGGGGGCGTCCCGCCCCCGCTCCGGAGGACAAAATGCTCTCAAAAAAGCCGGCGGGACGCCGGCGCTACGATCCGTCGACCGCGTGCTGGGCGACGAAGCCGCTCGCCGCTCGCAATGGGATGATCTCGAAGGCGTGGTCGTTGACGTTGAACTCACCGACTGGCCCACGCCCCACGCAAAATCCGCGCGGCCGTGTCATCGAAATTCTCGGCCGGCAGGATGACTTCGGCGTCGACGTCGAGATCACGATCCGCAAATTTCATCTGCCGCACCACTTTCCTGCCGCAACGCTCGAAGAGGCGCAGAACATCCCCGCCGTCATCCCGGCGCCGGAACTTAGCCACCGGCGCGATTTCCGCACGCTGCCCATCGTCACCATCGATGGCGAAACCGCGCGCGACTTCGACGACGCTGTGACGGCGCGCAATCTCCCCGACGGAAATTTCGAGCTGCAAGTCCACATCGCCGATGTCGCCGAATACGTCACGCCCGACTCCGCGCTCGACCAGGAAGCGCGCCTGCGCGGCACCAGCGTTTACTTCCCCGACCGCGCCGTGCCCATGCTGCCGCTCGAACTCTCGACCGATATCTGCAGCCTGCGTCCGCACCTCGACCGGCTGGTACTGTCGTGCGTAATGCGAATCGATCCCCGCGGCGAAATTCTTGGTTTTGAATTGTCCGAAGGCGTGATCCGCTCGGCTGAAAGAATGACCTACACCGCCGTCAACGCTGTCATTGAAGGCGACGACGACGCTCGTGAGCGTTATGCTGCGCTCGTCCCGACGTTTGAACTCATGCGCGATCTAGCGTTGATCCTCAACCGCAAACGGCAGCGCCGCGGGTCGATCGACTTCGACTTGCCCGAGCCGGTCATCGAGTTCGACGAATTCGGTCTGATGAAGAGCATCACCCGCTCGGAGCGCAACATCGCCCACCGTCTGATCGAAGAGTTCATGCTCTCAGCCAACGAGTGCGTCGCGCAATATCTGGAATCGAAACACATCGCGTCTTTGTATCGAGTTCATGAGAAGCCCGACGCCAAGCGCGTGTACGATTTCGAAGTGATCGCTGCAACCTTCGGCTATTCGCTGGGCGTGGGCGCGTTGCCCATTCACCGCGTGCAGTTCAAGACCGACCGCCGCGCCGCCCGCGGCACCGGTAAGCAGGCGCGCACCATCGAAGTTCCCAAGGAAGTCCACATCACGCCGCGCATGTATCAGAAGCTGGCGGCTAAGATTGCGGGCAAGCCGGAGGAGCGCATTCTGAGCTACCTGATGCTGCACTCGCTCAAGCAGGCGCACTACTCGGAAGCAGAACCTCGGCCACTTCGCATTGGCCGCCACTAGTTACACCCACTTCACATCGCCGATACGGCGCTATCCCGATCTGATCGTGCATCGCATCCTGAAAGAAGTGCTGCACAAATCGGCGGAAAGGCGGGACGGGAGATGTGCCGGTAGGTGTTTCAGGTGCGCTCGAAAGTGGCACGGCAGAGCGAGACCCTTCGACCGAGCTCAGGGCAAGCGCCGTCGCTACGCCCTGGTCCAAACGCCGCGACCACTCCGCTCATCGCGAAGCAGCCGAGTCGTGGGGCGGGCCGCTGAAGGTCGAAGAACTGCACGACATCGCCGAGGAGTCCAGCCAATCCGAGCGCCGCGCCGACGACGCCGAGCGCGAACTCATGGAGTGGAAAAAGGTCAAGTTCATGCAGGACCGCGTGGGCGAAGACTTCGACGGCCTGATCACCAGCGTCACCAAGTTCGGTTTCTTCGTCGAACTGACCGATATGTTCGTCGAAGGCCTGGTCCCGCTGAACACGCTCACCGACGACTACTACACCTACCACGAGAACACCCGCCAGATCATCGGTCAGCATTCGCGCAAGAATTATAGCCTGGGACAAAGGATTCGTGTGCTGGTTGACCGCATTGATCCCGTAGAAAAGAAAATCCAGTTCGCGATCGTGGAAGAGACGCCGCTGTGGCCGGCAAACAAACCCTCGTCGCGCAAATCGAAACGCAAGCGTAGATAGGCAAATGTCGCGCTCATCCTCTGTGTGTCCCCGTGTCCTCTGTGGTAAAAACTTTAGGGCGCAGCGCAAAATCGTCCCAGGGTCGTACGAAAGTGTGCTGGTGATGATAAAATCCCCTAGTGAAGCCCCATCCGCTGCGGATGCAAAGCAGCGGGTTCCTTCCTAGTCGGGACGTGGCTCAGCCTGGTAGAGCACTCGCTTGGGGTGCGAGGGGTCGGCAGTTCAAATCTGCCCGTCCCGACCAATCAATTCTCTTTAAGCCGACCAGACTCTTCATCCCGCCCACCCCCGAACCAAGAAAAGCACTTTGACCGAAGCCATCTCTCCCGCACAATCGAAGTCAGTCTCAGCGATCAGACTGGTCGTTGTGCCGCTCTCGTCGATGTTCTTTCCAAGCCGCGGTTGCAGGTAGTTCACTCGGGAGAATTCTTATGTCCGGGCAAGTCATTTTGGATTTCGAGGACCAGGCCGACGCTCTGCGTTTTGCATTGGCCGCAGGTTCAGTGATGGCAGGCGATGACGCTCGCGCCACCGACAATCTGGTTCAGGAAACGACACGCGTCAGCCGCATCCGCCTCGACGCCACGAATGCGGGAAAGATCAAGAAGACTACTCCGGAGCACCTGGCGTGAGTGTAGCGCCGTCCTTGGGTTTCGGGAGCTAGTTTAGGTCCAGGAACCCAAAGTCCAAGATCCGACAGCGAAGACCCAACACCCGATTATCCGGTGCGCCGGGCGGAAAGCAATTTCAGGATCTCGCGCAGGCCCTGGCGGATGTGCTGGATTTCAGCCGCCGACTGCGCGGGGAACGGAATCGCGGCCTGCCCTTTTTCGGTTTTCGCTTCGGAGCGAAGTTGCTGGCGCGCACCCACGATGGTGAATCCCTGCTCGTAGAGCAGTTGCTTGATGTGCAACACGCTCTCCACATCGCGCCGCCGGTACATACGCTGACCGGTGCTGCTCTTCACCGGTTTAAGTTGCGGAAATTCGCTTTCCCAGAAACGCAACACATAGGCCGGCAGGCGGCACAGGGTGGCCACTTCGCCGATGCGGAAGTAGAGTTTGTCGGGGATGAAGATTTCATCCGGCTTGTTCTTGCCCGCGCTCTTCTTCCTGGCACTCATGTCCGAACTCATGGATAGGATTCACAATTGTGCCACACGCCGGAGAGATCGACATGATAATTTTGCGGCTAAGCTGGCAATTGGCCGTTAGCAATTAGCCGACGGAGAGCTGAATCCGCCGGGGGCGAGGCTTGCCGCTAATTGCCACTGCTAATTGCTCCAAAAGGAAACGCCTCTCAAGAGGTGCTTCTCCTGAGAGGCTGGTTAAATTCTTGGCCCATGCGAAGTATCGTTTCGCAGACGGTTAGTGTTTCTTCTTTTTTGCCTTCTTCTTCGTTGCCATGAAGGTGCCTCCGGTTGAACGATTTTCCCTTGTCACAACTTTATGGGACCCGATCACAAACGCCACCCAAGTTGTAGTACGGGCAGCGCCCTTAACCCAAGATATTGTGGCAGTATAAACGCAGTGTCAACACAATAATGCACTGAAAGAGAAGAATTCTCTCTAGGGGCGTCGTTGATCGTTAGTCGTCGGTCGTTAGTCGCACACTGCCAGCAGAATGGATTCGCTCCTTCAGCTAACATGCGGCCAGAAACCGCCACTCGGTGAAGGATGTTGGCTAACGGACCAACGACTAACTAGTGTTTACTAACGACCAAGGACTGTTTTCCGGTACACTGCGCCTCATGCGGCGCGATCCCGTCGAACTGGAAGTCTTCAAGAACCTCTACCACTCCATTGCCGAAGAGATGGGCGCCGCGCTGCGCCGGACCGCATTTTCCCCCAACATCAAGGAACGGCGTGATTATTCCTGCGCGGTTTTCGACGGCAAGGGCCAAGTCATCGCTATGGGGGACCACATGCCCGTCCATCTGGGCTCCATGCCAATGTCGGTACAGGCGGCGATTGCAGCGCAACCGATGGCCCCCGGCGATGTGGTTATGCTGAATGATCCTTTCCGCGGAGGCACTCATCTGCCCGACATCACGCTGGTGGCGCCGGTATTTGTGAAGAGCCCTCGCCCGCGAAAAGCCGCGAGTCGCCCCGACTTCTATGTAGCGTCCAGAGCCCATCATGCAGATGTCGGGGGAGCTTATGCCGGATCGATGGGACTATGCCGCGAGATTTATCAGGAAGGAATTCGCATCCCTCCGGTGAGAATCATTCGGGCCGGCGTGATGGATCGCGATGTGCTCGCGCTGCTGCTCAACAACGTGCGCACGCCCGCGGAGCGCGAAGGCGATTTGGGAGCGCAGATCGCGGCCTGTCACACCGGAAGCAGTCGGCTAACGGAGGTGTGTACGCGTTACGGCCTTGATCGCACCAGGCGCGCCGCACAGGAACTGCTGGCCTACTCCGAGGAGCTGATGCGAGCTTTCCTGCTGCAAATACCGCCGGGCACCTATCGAGCCGAGGATTTTCTGGACAACGACGGCATCAGCGATAAGCCAGTGAAGATCGCGGTGACGGTGAACGTGTGGGGCCGGGTCTCAGGCCCGGCCGCGGGTCGAAAACCCGTCCCCACAAAGCCGGTAGTCACCGTCGACTTCACCGGCAGCGATCCGCAGGTCGAGGGCAGCGTAAACGCGGTCGAAGCGATCACTTACTCCGCGTGCTTCTATGTTTTCCGTTGTCTGCTGGCAGACGATGTTCCGGCAACCGCAGGCCTGATGCGGCCCATCGAGGTAACCGCTCCGGAAGCTACGATTGTCAACGCTCGCCCGCCGGCGGCGGTGGCAGGCGGCAATGTCGAAACCTCGCAGCGCATCGTCGACGTTCTGCTGCGGGCGCTGGCACAAGCCATTCCCCAGCGGATTCCTGCGGCGGCATCGGGCACCATGAATAACCTCACCATCGGCGGCATCGATCCACGCACCGGCGAGCCCTTTGCCTATTACGAGACGATCGCCGGCGGCATGGGAGCGCGGCCCACCCAACCCGGCGTCTCCGGCGTGCACACTCACATGACCAATTCGCTGAACACTCCGGCGGAGGCGCTGGAGTATGCGTATCCCTTGCGGGTTCGACGCTACTCGCTTCGGCCCGGCAGCGGCGGCGCCGGAAAGTATCGCGGTGGCGACGGAATTATCCGCGAGATTGAAGTGCTCACTGATTGCGAGGTCACGCTGCTGTCAGACCGCCGCACCCGCGGGCCCTGGGGATTGTCGGGCGGAAAAGCAGGCTCGCCAGGAAAAGCCAGCGTCATTCGCGCCAGCGGCGCGATCGAAAAGATGCCGGGCAAGTTCAGCACACGCTTGCGAAGAGGCGAACGCATCCGGATCGAGTCGCCGGGCGGCGGCGGCTGGGGCGAGTCAATAAACGAGTAGATAAAGAAGACGCGTAAAATTGATTCGAGGGAAGCACGATGGCCGCTGATCTCGCTTCTCACTATCTCGACGAAGCCCACCGCCAGATGCGGGGATACAAGCGCCTGGCCGAAGGCGCGATGGCCCAACTCAAAGACCATGAACTGTTCCTCACGCTCGACTCCGAATCGAATTCCATCGCCGTCCTCGTGAAGCACATGGCGGGCAACATGCGCTCGCGCTTCACCGACTTCCTCACCACTGACGGAGAGAAGCCCGACCGTCACCGCGACCAGGAATTCGAACTCAGCTCCGCGACCACGCGAGCGGATCTCACGAAATGGTGGGAGGAAGGCTGGGCGCGGGTCTTTGCGGCAATCGAGGCGCTCAAATCGGAGGATGTCATGCGCACGGTGACGGTTCGCGGCCAGCCCCATACTGTGCTGCAGGCCATCAACCGCCAGATCGCCCACTACGCGCAGCACACCGGGCAGATCGTCTTCATAGCCAAGCACATCCGCTCCGGCAAGTGGAAGACGCTGAGCATTCCGCGCGGCAAGTCAGAGCAGTTCAAGACTGTTTCGCCAAAGCCTGACAAACCCGCGAGTTAGACCCGGAGCCGCTCCTGCGGTGCTAGAATCATACGTTTTGTGTCTGAGTCTGAATTCATAAGGTAGCCTTATGCCATCCACGATGCTGGCAGTGGTTAAGCCGGAAGCTGCGCCAGGCAGCGGAAATTCGCGAAGTCAAGATTCCCGCCTTCGGCCGGAACGACGTTCTGGTCAAGGTGAAGGTCGCGTCTATCTGCGGCACCGACCTGCACATCTACAACTGGGACCGCTGGGCGCAGAACCGCATTCATCCTCCGCTGATCCCGGGACACGAGTTCTGCGGCGAGGTGGCGGCGTTCGGCGACGAAGTCACCAGCGTCAAGGAAGGCGACTTTCGTTTCCGCCGAGATGCATGTGGCCTGCGGCAAGTGCCTGCTATGCCGCACCGGCGAAGCTCACATCTGCCAGAACGTGAAGATCATCGGCGTGGATGCCGACGGCGCCTTCGCCGAGTACGTGGTCATTCCCGAGTCCAACATCTGGAAACTCGATCCCGCCATTCCCCAGGAGTACGCCTCGATTCTCGATCCGCTGGGCAACGCGGTTCACACCGTGCTGGCGGGCGAGATCGCCGCGAAAACCGTGGCCATCACCGGATGCGGGCCCATCGGGCTGTTTGCCATTGCCGTGGCCCGGGCCGTGGGCGCGACCACTGTGTTCGCCATCGAAGTGAACCAACACCGGCGCAAGATCGCCCGCGAGATGAAGGCCGATTTCGTGCTCGATCCCTCGAAAGAAAACGCCAGCGCGATCGTGATGGAGAAGACCGGCGGCCTGGGCGTGGACGTGGTCCTCGAAATGGCTGGCCATCCGGACTCGATTCGAACCGCCTTCGACATCGTGCGGCGCGGCGGAAGAATTTCCCTACTCGGCCTGACCTCGAAGCCCATCTCGCTGAACTTTTCCGAAGACATTATTTTCAAAGGAATCACCGTGCAGGGCATCAACGGGCGCCGCATGTACCAGACCTGGTACCAGATGACCGCGCTGCTGAAAGCCGGAAAACTAGACCTGCACCCGTGATCACCGACCGCATCCCGATGAAAGATTTTTCCCAGGCGATGGAGCGCCTGAAAACCGGCGAAGCCAGTAAAATATTGGTATATCCAAACGGCGTGCGCAGAGAAGGCTAGTGTGGTTGTGGCGCGGACACTCCTGTCCGCGAACGCGTAGCTGAAAAGCACAAGCAGGATCAACTTTCTGACGGAAGTGAACTATGGCCCTTGATGCATTCGTACGCTGCACCTGCATTCGCGACGGCAAGGCCAAGCCCCACCCGTTTCCCGACCGCCTCGCCTTCGACGAAGCCGGCGACCCCATGCTGACGGGCGATCCCACCGACGAAGAGTGGGAGGCCCACGACCACTGGCTGGCCGAATCTTGCGAACACGAGGGATTCATTCTCTCGTTTTTCCTGGGCAACATCACAAAGGTGGGAAATCTGCGAAGCTTTCTGCGCGCGTTGCAAGGAAAACCCGGGCCACGCTTTCCCATCCTGCTGGAAAAGGTTCTCTACAACGGCACGCACACCGGCGACTTTATCCCCATCAAGCAATCGCCGGCGTTGCTGAAGGAAGTCAACACCGTACTCCATTCCAGCGACATCCTGGCCGACTCCGAGAAAGAATTCTTCAACAACATGAAGTTGCTCTGCGAAGCCAGCATTGCCACCGGGAACCCGATTATGTTTTGACCCGTTTGTTCGATCCGCGTTCATCCGCGCGAATCCGCGGCAAAACAGTTTGAGGAAATCATGAGCCCTGCAACCCGCACCAATCCGCTCTCCTATCTCACCGCCCAACTCAACGAACTCAAAGCCAAAGGCACGCACTTCAACCTGCGCGTGCTTGAGGACGAGCAGGCGCCCGTCTGCACGTTCGACGGCAAGAAGGTCATCAATATCGCGTCGAACAATTATCTCGGACTGACCACGCATCCCAAGCTGCGCGAGGCGGCGCTCGAGGCCATCCGCAAATACGGAGTCGGATCGGGCGCAGTGCGCACTGTTGCCGGCACCATGAAGATCCACATGGAACTCGAAGAAAAGATTGCGCGCTTCAAGAACGTCGAGGCCTGCGTGGTCTTCCAGTCAGGCTTCGCGGCCAACGCAGGCACGGTCTCGGCAGTCCTGGGCAAAGACGATTTCATTATCTCCGACGCGCTCAACCACGCCTCGATCATCGACGGCGCGCGCCTGTCGAAGGCGCAGATTCTGGTCTTCCGCCACAAAGACGTCTCCCACGCCGAAGAGCAACTCGCCAGCGTGAAGGACCAGCCTGGCAAAAAGCTGCTGATCACCGACGGCGTCTTCTCCATGGACGGCGACATCGGCCCGCTCCCCGGCCTATGCGACGCCGCGGAAAAATACGGCGCAATTATGATGGTCGACGACGCCCATGCTTCAGGAGTCCTCGGCCGGAACGGCCGCGGCACCATCGATCACTTCAACGTGCACGGGCGCGTAGATATACAGGTAGGAACATTGTCGAAGGCCATCGGCGCTCTAGGCGGCTACGTCTGCGGGACGCGCGATCTGATCGACTTCCTCTATCACCGCGCCCGGCCGTTCTTATTCTCGACGTCGCATCCGCCGTCAGTCGCGGCAACTTGCATCGCCGCCTTCGACGTTCTGGAAAACGAACCCGAGCGCATGGAAAAGCTCTGGGAGAACACGCGCTTCTGGAAAAAAGAACTCGGCCTACTAGGCTTCGACATCGGCGGCCGCGCCACTCCAGCCAGCGAGACTCCCATCACCCCGATCATCATCGGCGACGGCAAGCGCACCATGGATTTCTCCCGCGAGCTTTTCAAAGAAGGCGTTCTCGGCACCGGCATCGCCTTCCCCACAGTCCCCGAAGGCAAAGCCCGCATCCGCACCATCATGACCGCCACGCACACGAAAGAAGAGTTGGACCAGGCGCTGGAGGTGCTGGGGCGGTGGGGAAGAAGATGGGAATCCTGGCTGAGTCTTAGGTCGAGCAGCCGCGGCTCAGTTCTCGCTGGTCAACTCGCTTGTTGAGTCTGAGGGAATCTGGCTTTGGCTTCAATCCCTAGCCGTCTCAGCGTAGTAGAGCAATTTGTCTACGCTCTTCTGAAATTTTACCGTTGAGCAGATTCGCTCGACACGCGGTTGAGGCCCCGCCAGGATTCTTGCAATCTGTTTAATGCGAAGACTTGCGCGCGTGCTTCAGGACTGGCGCTGGTACAAGTCCGCCTTGAACTTCTAAGGATCGTGGCTCTGCTGCGGGCGAGAAGCACCAGAGTCACATTCGAGCGACGTTGCCTCTGCGTTACATCCGTTGGCTATACTGCGCGCCATCTTTCCCTCCTCGATCATCCGTGCCCGCATGTCCGTGACTTCAGCTTTTTGTTCGCGGTGAACCGTACTTGATTTCCTGAATCAGGGTCGGCGATCTCGCGGCCTCGCTGTTCGCAAAACAGAGCAGAACGTTGGATCACACTGCGAAGGATCTGAAGACCAAGTATTCCGCCTCTGAGATTGTGGTGGACGCCAAGATACCAGACGCTGTGGACCGTGGTGACTTCCGGCAACTTTACTGTATAAAGCCCTCCCTGGGCCGATTGGGGCTTCATCGTCGATAGTCGCTTCCCCGCTGCCCGAATGCTGTAACAGGCATTCAAGTCGGATCCCAAGTTGTACTTCACATTATCCGGAAACGAACTGATCACCTTTTGGAATCGCCGTCCCAACGCAATTACGTCGGATGTCTTTGGTCAAGAACGGCTGGAATCCATTCATCACCAACGAGTATAGCATCCAATAGAGAATGTCGAAATATACACTAAATGTATAAGAAGATCTGACTTAGTCCGCTCGGTACACAACTCTTCCCGCCCACAATCGTCGCCACAACCCTCCCCGTAAACTGCCACCCATCAAACGGAGTGTTGCGCGACAACGACCGCGACTTGGCAGCTTCAAACGTCCAGCGCTTCTTGGGGTCGAAGATGGTTACATCGCCGAAGTTGCCGCGCTGCAACGATCCGCGGCCGCGGAGGTCGAAGACGCGCGCAGGACCAGCCGGTAAAGAGTTCGACGATTCGCAGCCAACGGAATCTTGTGCTCGCGGTAAAGCTTTGTGATCGCCAGCGCCAGCGCAGTCTCAAGCCCAGTGATGCCGAAGGCGGCGTGTTCGAACTCGACTTGCTTCTCGTGCGCAGCGTGCGGGGCGTGGTCGGTGGCGATGGCGTCCACGGTGCCGTCGGCCAGCGCAACCAGAATCGCTTCGCGATCGGTCGCCGAGCGCAAGCGGCGGGTTCATCTTGAAATTCGTGTTGTACTCGCCCACGTCTTCGTCGAGCAAAGTGAAGTGGTGCGGCGTCACTTCGCAAGTGACGCGGGCCTTGTGCCGCGCTTGCCGCGGCGTACCGCCTTGAGCGCGTCGGAAGTGGAAAGATGCGCCACATGCAGGCGCGATTCGCGAATCTGCTGCGCGAGATTGACATCGCGATCCACGATGCCGGCTTCGGCGGCGGCCGGCATGCCGCGCAGCCCGAGACGAAAACTGGTAGGGCCTTCGTGCATCGAGCAGTGCTCCGTGAGCCGCGTATCTTCGGCGTGCTGCACCACCGGCAAGTTCAATTCAGCTCCCAGACGCAAGGCCGCGCGCATAACCTCATCATCGAGGATAGGCTTGCCGTCGTCGGTAACGGCCACGGCTCCCGCCCGTTGCAGCGCGGCATAGTCAGTGAGCGCCGCACCCCGCGAGCTGCGCGTGGCAGCGGCAATCGGGAAGACGTTGACCACCGCGCCGCGTTCCGGATGCCGCAACCACGCAACCCAATCGTCCGTGTCGACCACGGGCATGGTGTTCGGCATAGTGCAGACCGAGGTGAAACCTCCCGCGGCAGCAGCGGCAGTCCCACTCGCGATCGTCTCCTTGTAACTCTGTCCCGGCTCGCGCAGATGCACATGCAGATCGATGAATCCGGGGGCAACGATTAGCCCGCGCGCATCGAACTTCTCGTCTGCGCCGCCACGCACCTTGTTCGGCGAGGCAACTTCGGCAACGCGGCCATCGCGCAGCAGAACGTCCATGGGCGCGTTGATCTTCGCCGCAGGGTCGATAACATGGCCGCCCTTAATCAGCAAGCTTGCGACTTCTCGCTTTGGATTCTTAGCACTCACCATTCAGTCTGATCCGTGCCCCCGTGTGAATCCCTGGCTCATTTAGCTTTCCCCAACGCCCGCGCCAGAATCGCCATGCGCGTGGGCACGCCATTGTGAATCTCGTCGATGATCACCGATTGCGGACCGTCCGCCACGTCCGCCGTCAACTCCAGGCCGCGAATGATCGGCCCGGGATGCATAACAATGGCGTCCCGCCGCGCCAGCTTCAGCCGCGCCGCCGTCATCTGATAGCGGGCGATGTAGTCCTGCACCTGAATCTTCTGGCCGGCGAGGCGTTCTTTTTGCAGGCGCAACAGCATGATCACATCCGCCCCGCGCAGCGCCTCCTCAATATGACGCGTGATGCGCAGGCCAGGGACGAGCGTCACCGCAACCTCGGGCACGAACTCCGGCGGACCGCAAAGCGTGATCTTCACCCCAAACCTGCTCAACAAATGGCAGTTCGAGCGGGTCACGCGGCTGTGGAAGATGTCGCCGATGATCGCGACCTGCAAGCCCTTGAACGACTTCTTGTGTTTCAGGATGGTGAAGGCGTCGAGCAAAGCCTGCGAAGGATGTTCGTGCATGCCGTCCCCGGCATTGATCACGGGAATGTCGAGGTGCTTCGCCATCAGATGAGGCGCGCCCGCACACGGATGCCGGATGACGACGGCGTCCGCGCCTAACGCGCGCAGAGTGTAGCCGGTGTCGAGCAAAGATTCGCCTTTCTCAATGCTCGATCCTGTGGATTGCACCAGGGTAGTGATGGCGCCCAGTGACTTGGCGGCGATCTCGAAGGAAGAACGCGTCCGCGTGGAAGCTTCGTAAAACAGCAGCACAATGCGCTTGTTGCGCAACAGCGGACGCGCCTTGACAGGATTCATGCGCCGGGCCAGCTTCAGCAGGCCCAGGATTTCCTTGTCCTCCATGTGCTCGATACCGAGCAGTGAACCGCGTGCTGGCTTGTTCATCGCGTAAGGTTCATCGCGTAAGAATTCAAACGCTGCATCATACGCGGCCAGCGCAGCCTGCGGCAAGACCGGTTCCCGGCTCCGTTTCATACACCAGAATGCGGGATCGCTTACTTCAGGCGGTTAGACCAGGGAAGACGATGGCTCAAGGCCGGTTCCGGCGGCTGATAAAGGCGCCAGTCAAGGCTCCGGCAAGGCTGCCTGCGGCAATCGAGACCACGAAAACACCTACCATGCCCAGCATCAACTTCGCGGCCAGGCCTTCTGGTTTGTTTAGCAGGTCAAGGAAGGCCTGGGCTTGCGAGTCATGGGTGCGGGACACAACCTGCTGCATGGCCTCGATCATCTCCTGCCGCACTTGCCCGCCGGACTGAAGCACCGCCAGGAAAATGGCCAGGAAGACGGCGAATACCGCAGAGGAGAGAAGGCCGGTAGCAGCCCCGAGTTGCGCTCCCGAGCGGGCGTTGATCCTCTGCGCTGGATTTCGGCGCTGGTAAAGAATGACGGCCAGACATCCGGCACCCAGCGTGGCTAACGGTGGAACCATCAGGCGCAGAAGCATCACCACGATGGAGATGAAGGCGGCAACTGCGCAGACGCGAAGCGCCCGCCGCCATTCGATCCCGGTGGAAAGCACGGGAACACTCAGAGGCGCCGGGAATAATGGGCGGCTCCAGGGTGAAAACGCGCGGTCATTGAACGCGACATTGGACGAGACATTCCCCGCGGCGGGCGCTGCGGGCTCCGGCATGGCCACGCGAATCTGGGGCGCGCCGCACTCCAGGCAAAAGGGCTTGCCGTCTTCGACACTGTGCCCGCACTTGTAGCAGGGATGGTCCATCGGGGTTGAAAGCAGGACTAAGGCTGAAGGTATCGCACGATGAGCGGCAGGCGCAAGGCAGGGCGGGAGCAGAGTCTCAGAACAGCTCGGTCAGGAGGCCGACGCCATCCTGCCCGCCGTTCCCGCCATCATTTTATTTCTTCCACATCAGCCGTTGGGCTCGTTTTTGGCAACTAACCTTCATAAGTTTATTTCACGGCAGGATGAGAGGTGTAGAAGATGAACAATCTAATTCGATCGATTCTAAAGACCGCAGTGTACTTTCTGGAACAATCGGATCGCTTCGCGGGCGATGTGCGGGACCGCGTCACGGACAGCGTTGATCGCGCGGCCAACCGCGTGTCGGACCTTCGCAGCCAGGCTGAGGAGTTGTACGAGGGCGAGGATCATACTCTTCGCAACGTGCTGACTTTCGCGGCTGGAGTCGGCGTAGGAGTCGGCGCCGCGATCTTGTTTGCCCCCGCCAGCGGCGAGGAAATCCGCAACTCGATCGGCGAAAAGGTCCACGAAATCGGCGGCCGGGTGGTTGACCGTTTCTCGTCCGGAGCCAGAAAAGCTACTGGGACAGAAGGCCGCTAAGTTTTCCTTCCGGCGCGCCGCACTGCAGGCAGAAGGGCTTGCCGTCTTCGGTGCTCTGGCCGCAGGCGCCGAGTGTTCCAGTTGGAACATATGTGAGATATGTTCCAACTGGAACATTTCACTTTGCAGAAATTTTGCGGGGTAAGTTGTTGATTCTTCGATCGCTCGTTTTAGCAAATCAATGGAATCAATGGGTTAGGCTGTGAAAGAAATGTCTACTTTCGAGGGGGTCGAATGCCTACTAAAGTAGACTTGACAGGCCGTCGGCGTACTTTATAAGGTGCATGCGTAACCGCTGAAACCATGGGGAAAACCGGCGGAAAGCAGGCCCCTCAACTCCGCGCGACCATCCTTCGGACGATCACGCTCCACTCGGGATGACAAGCATTTTTGAGATGACAGATCGGGAATCTGTACCGCGGAAATTTATCCTAGCAATCTGGCGGCGTCTTTGGCGTAGTAAGTCAGGATGATGCTGGCCCCGGCGCGGCGGATGCTCTGCAGGGATTCCAGCATGACGCGGTCGCGTTCGATCCAGCCGTTGCGGGCGGCGGCTTCGATCATGGCGTATTCGCCGGAGACCTGATACGCGGCCAGCGGCAGGTCGAAACGCAGGCGGGCAGCGGCGATTACGTCGAGGTAGGGCATGGCGGGCTTGACCATGATCATGTCCGCACCCTCTTCGATGTCGAGTTCGATTTCGCGCATGGCTTCGCGCAGGTTGGCTCCATCCATCTGATAAGAGCGGCGGTCGCCGAATTGCGGGGCGGAGTCGGCGGCCTCGCGAAATGGGCCGTAGAAACCAGAAGCGAACTTCGCTGCGTAGGAAAGAATCGGCGTGTTGATGAAGCCGGCTTCGTCGAGCGCGCGGCGGATGGCGGCGACGCGGCCGTCCATCATGTCGGAAGGGGCGATGACGTCGATGCCGGCGCGCGTAAGCGAAACCGAAGTGCGGGCCAGCAGTTCGAGGCTGGCGTCGTTGTCGATTTCGAAAGTGGATTCAACCGCCTGGGCCGCAATTGACGCCAGTTCGTCGATGACCTTTAACTTTTCCTCGTCGTTCTTCACCGGCTTCGCCGCTGCTCCCGGCCTCGCACTCAAAGCGTCTCGGGCAGCTGCGCCCAGCGACATCGGCGTGGACGAAGATTTCACGATCCCGCAGTGCCCGTGCGACATGTACTCGCAGAGGCAAACGTCGCCCATCAGAATCAGGTCCGGGACTTCGCGCTTCATGGCGCGGGCCGCCTGCTGCACGATGCCGTCATCGGCCCAGGCTCCGGTGGCGACGTCATCTTTCTTGTCGGGAAGACCGAAGAGAATCACCGCGGGCACACCCACCGAATGAACCTCCCGCGCCTCTTTTACCGCTTCATCCACCGACAGGTTGAACACGCCCGGCATGGACCGAACTTCCTTGCGCACGCCTTCGCCGGGGCAAACGAACATGGGATAGACAAAGGCCTCAGGCGTGAGGCGCGTTTCACGCACCAGGCCACGAAGCTGGGCAGTGCGGCGGAGACGGCGAAGACGGGTAGCCGGAAAGGCCATGGAAACCACCTGGCAAGAATTAAGCGCCTTCAACCTTCGATTCTAGCAGGAGTCGCTTAGGTCTTGGGTCACAGGTCTGAGGTCTTAGGAACCCAATCAAAAGCTTGTCCTTCCTTACACTGCGGCTGCTCAGGCCCAAGACCCACCACCTAAGACCCAAGACCCGATTCCAGCGGTGACGAAAGTAATCGGCTGGGCGGGAAGCCGAGCGAGAATCCCCTCCCGTGTCCATAAAATGATAGGCGGATGACTTTGTACGGGCGACATCGGTGGTTTGTCCTCGCGGGCGGCATCACGCTGGCCTTCGCCGCGGTGTCGTTGACGGTGCCGCGTGGTCCAGCGCTCACCGCCATCTTTGACGTTGGATATCTTTTGCTAACGCTCGCCGCGGGCGGGGCCATGCTGGCAAATGCCTGGTCGGCGCAAGGCGCCAACCGGCGCTTTTGGGCTCTCATGGGATCGGGATGCATTCTCTGGTCCTGCAATCAGGCGGCCTGGGTCTATTGCGAGGTCTTGCGCCACATAAATTTTCCCGACCCCTCGATCATGGACGTGTTCCTGTTTGTCCACCTGGTTCCGATGATCGCGGCGGTTGGGCTGCGTCCGCATCGCAGCCAGGCAGGCCAGAAATTCCGCGTGGGTACGCTGGATTTCCTCATGCTCGTAGTCTGGTGGGTCTTCCTCTACGCCTTCGTCGTGTTCCCGTCGCAATACGTGTCGTTGAATGTGGCGGAGTACGACAGAAACTTCGGCCCACTGTACATGTTCGAGAGCGGCGTACTGGTGTTGGTGCTGGGAATTGCCGCCCGCGGGGCAAATACGGGGTGGAGGACGGTTTACATCAACCTGATGGCGGCTAGCGCGATTTATGCGCTCGATTCCCAGGCGGTAAATCTTGGCCTCACCAGCGGTCACTACTACACCGGAAGTCTCTACGACGTTCCGCTGATGGGCGCAGTGGGATGGATGTTGGCGACCGCGCTCACCGCCCGCGCGTCACAGCCGGAAGCTGCACCTGGCAAGGATGACAGGTGGGGCGCGCTGGCGTTACGCCTCGCGATGCTCGCCATGCTTTCCCTGCCGGCCCTGGGACTGTGGGCCTTCCGCTGGGACGACTCGCCGGCCCTGGCCCGGACGTTCCGTCTCTTCACCATTCTTGCAGCGATGCTGGTGCTCGGCGTGTTCGTGTTCATGCGCCAGTATCTTCAAGACCAGGCGTTGATCCGCCTGTTGGAGGATTCGCGGCGCAGTTTCGAGAACGAGCAACGCCTGCAAAGCCACCTGGTGCAGCGAGAGAAGCTGGCTTCTTTAGGACAGTTGGTTGCGGGCGCGGCCCATGAGATCGACCATCCCCTGACCGCGATTATGGAGTACTCCGAAAAACTGTGGTCGAAAGAGCGCCTGACCAGCGATCAGGACGCGCTCGTCCGCAAGATCGTAAACCAGTCCCAGCGCACCCGCGAGCTGATATCGAACCTGCTGAGCTTCGCACAGCAAGGCTCCGGCGCGAAGACGACGGTGGATCTGTGCGCGCTTCTGCAGCGCAGCGTCCAAATGCGCGGCCTGCAGAGTCACGATCAGAAAATCCGCATCGAAACCGCGATCGATCCGCACCTGCCCGGCGTGTGGGGCGACGGTCACCAGTTGTTCCAGGCGTTCGCCCAGATTGTCGAAAATGCCCTGGATGCGCTCGAAGAATCGGGCGGAGGATTGCTCCAGGTGAGCGCCCACCTCGAAGGACAGGAAGTGGTTGTGCAGTTTTCCGACAGCGGCCCCGGAATCAAAGAGCCGCAGAAGGTTTTCGATCCTTTCTATACCACGAAACCGATCGGCAAAGGCACCGGTCTCGGACTGAGCGCCGTCTACGGCGTAATCCAGGATCATCGCGGACAGATCACCTGCCAGAACAAGCCCGAGGGCGGCGCCGTCTTCGTTCTGCACTTGCCGGTGGCAAGCCAGGCCGAGTCTCACGCGCTGGCAGCGGCTCAGACCTAGAAGCCGGGTTGAGTGGCGTAGCGCTTCCAGCGCTGCGTTAAGGCACCATTCCTGTAACATAACTCCGATGTCCCAACTGCTAATCCACAACTCCGCGCGCGTGCTGGAGTTCGACTCTCTGCGCGAACTGCTGCGCGGATACGCATCTTCGCCGCTGGGCCAGGCAAGGATCACGGCGCTAGCGCCTTCCACTGATTCCGCCTGGATCGCTGAGCAACAGGAGCTGACCACGGAAGTGCGAGAGTTCCGCCGTGTAGGCGGCCGCTTCGATTTCTCCGGCCTGCTGGACGTTACAAAGATGATCCAGTTGTCTCGCATCGCCGGAGCGGTGCTCGAAACTACGGACATCCGCGACGTAGTGCTCGTGGTGGACCGCGCCGCAGAGTGGCGCGAGATCGCGTTGCATCCTCCTGCAAGCATGAAGATGGAATGGCAACGAACGCGAACGCTTTCGGAAGGCGTGCCCGACTTCACGGAGTTTCTGCGCTATTTCCGCAACAAGATCGAGCCGGATGGAACCCTCGAAGACCGCGCTTCCCCGGAACTGGCGCGCATTCGCCGCGAGATCGAAAAACAAAGGCGCGTGATTCAGGAATCGCTGCAGGGCTATTTGCGGCGTCTCGCCGAGGGCGGTGCCGTGCAGGACGAACTGATCACCATCCGCGGCGAACGCTTTGTCATCCCCGTAAAGATCGAGCAAAAACGGCGCGTGCAAGGCGTGGTGCACGGAGCGAGTTCAAGCGGCCAGACGGTTTTCGTGGAACCGCTCGAAACCATCGAGCAGAATAATGAACTGGTGCGCTTGCTCGACGAAGAGCAGTCAGAAATCCATCGCATTCTGCTCGAGATGACGCGCCGCATCGGCGAACAAGCAGAGGCAATCCTGTCGTCCGCCGAAGTCCTAAGCGAGCTGGAGCTGCAGTTCGCCAAAGCCCGCTTCGCCGAAGACTATAACTGCGTAGCAGTGCATTTGAGTGGGGACAAGCAAGAACCACCTGGGAACAAGCAAGCACCATGTGGGGATAGCCGTACTCCGGTCCTCGCGGCCGGAGCCCCGAGCGAAGCCGAGGGGGAAGCCCGCCTGCTTCTGCACAATGCGAGACATCCGCTTTTGGAGCGAAATCTAAAGCTCAAAAGTGCGACTGTAGTCCCAGTCTCCGTAGAGCTGGAAGGCGCCCGCCGCCAACTTGTAATCACCGGCCCCAACACCGGCGGCAAAACGGTAACGCTAAAAACCGTAGGTCTGCTCGCGCTGATGGCGCAATCCGGAATCCCCGTTCCCGCCGATCGCGCCGAGATGCCGGTATTCGATGCGGTGCTCGCCGACATCGGCGACTATCAATCGATCGAGCAGAATCTCTCCACCTTTTCCGCACACGTAACCAACATCGATTTCATCTCGCGCACGGCGACCGCGCACTCCCTCGTGCTGCTCGATGAACTGGGTTCGGCCACCGATCCCGAAGAAGGCGCCGCTCTGGCGGTGGCGATTGCCGGACACTTTGGCAGCATCGGCTGCATGACGATAATTTCTACTCATCACACGTCGTTGAAGGTGTACGGCGCCAACACTCCGGGCGTGATCAACGCGTCGGTGGGATTCAACGAGACCACGCTGCAGCCGACCTACGAATTGAAGATGGGAGTGCCGGGAGCGTCGGCGGGAATCAACATCGCGCATCGCCTGGGATTGAATCCGGCAATCATCGAGGCGGCGCGGGCCCGGCTGGGCACCCAAGCTCGCGACGTAGGCGAATTTCTCGACAAACTTCATGCCAGTCTGCGCGAAGCGGAAAACGAGCGTCTGCAACTCAAGATGCGCGAGCACGAACTGGAGAAAGAGAAGGCGCGCCTCGCAGCCGAGGGAAAAAAAGAACAGCAGGCCAAGATTCGCGAGATGGAAAAGAAACTGGAGAGCGTGCTGCGCGACTTCGAATATCACGCGCGCGAGGCGGTGAACGCGGTCCAGGACAAGGCAGCAGCGCAGAAAGTTTCAAAAGAAGCGGAAAGAAAGATCGCAAAACTGCGCCGCGAATTCCGTGAGCAATTCGATTCCACGGTGGTGGCGCACGCCAGCGGAGCCGACGAAGGCGATCCGCATGCGCAGCCGCAGGTGGTGAAGCAAGTCTCCGAGGGCGACACCGTCAAGTTGAAATCAACAGGCCGCGCGGCCACAATCCTGCGCAAGCTGGATGACGGCCACTTCGAAGTGGCCATGGGCGCAATGAAGATGAAGATCGCGCGCGACGATATAGCCGGAGTTCTAAGTAACGCCGTCGCCAACGCGCGGGCGACCGATTCCCCGGTGAAGGCAGCGCGGGCGCGCGGAATTTCGGTGTCGCTGAATAACGATAACGAAGGCCAAAACGCCCCGTCAGAAATCAACGTAATCGGCTACAACGTCGACGACGCCACGCGCGAAGTCCAGAAGTTCGTCGACCGCGCCTTCCTGGCAGGACTGCCCCGCGTACGAGTGGTACACGGCAGCGGCATGGGCATCCTCCGCAAAGCCCTGCGGCAAGCCCTACAGCAGCATCCGCACGTGGAATCGGTAGCCGAGCCTCCGCAAAATGAGGGCGGAGGAGGGGCTACGGTGGTGGAGTTGCGGGTGTAAACTGACGATAATTAAATGGATGAAACCTGCTAGGAAAAAACGTACCAGCCAACCTGAGAAGAGGCGCCTGAACCAACTGGAGCTCGATACCGCTGCCTATTGGGACAACATGACCCCGGAAGAGTTGAAGGCGGAGCGCGAACTTGAAGATGCTATCGCTGGGGCCCCTAGAGGGATTGACGTGGACCGCGACGAATAGCGTGCCACGGTCGTGGCGTACTGATCGGAGTCTCCGCCCCGTTTTTCCTCTCTCCTTAACACGATAAGTAAGTGTTCCACAGCTTCTCCACAACAATCCCTCTCCGGTATATTCCCATCAGCAGGTCTCTAGGCTCACAATCCAAAAGGGAGAAGTGTCACGGCCTCGAAGCCCGCCAGTCCATCCATGCCCGACCGAAGATTTCAAAGAGACGTTGAAGCAGCAGGCAGACATAGTCCGCATCATCGGCGACTACATCAAGCTGAAAAAGGCTGGGGCGCAGAACTATTCGGGGCTCTGCCCGTTCCACGGAGAGAAGACGCCCTCGTTCTCGGTTCACGCCACGCGGCAGTTTTATCACTGCTTTGGCTGCGGCGTGTCAGGCGACGTCTTCAGTTTCGTGCAGAAGATCGAGAACATCACTTTCCCCGAAGCCGTCCGCCTGGTCGCGCAGAAGCTGGGGATTCCCCTGCCTAAAGCCACGTACTCGAGTCCCGGAGAAGCCCGGGACGCAAAGCTCCGCGCGCAATTGCTCGACGCTCAAGAACGCGCTGCCGCGTTTTTCCAGGAATGCCTGAAGCGTCCCGAGGGCGCACGCGCCCGCGAATATCTGCAAGGGCGCGGCCTGGATCCGGAAACGATTGCCCGCTTCCGGATCGGCTACGCGCCAGATTCCGGCTTCCTCCTCCGCGACCGCCTGTCAAACGAGTTCAGCGAAGAAGTGCTGCGAGAGAGCGGGCTGTTCTCGTGGAAGCAGGAAGAAGGATCTGCGACAGGTGAGGCAAAGCTAACGACCAACGACCAACGACCAACGACGGTCTACTCCAAATTCCGCAATCGCGTAATGTTCCCCATCACCAACGACGCAGGCCGAATCATCGCATTCACCGGACGAACCCTGGCCACCGACGAAAAGTCTGGACCAAAGTATTTGAACTCGCCGGAGACGGGAATCTATTCCAAGGGCCGCGTCCTGTTCAACCTCGACCAAGCCAAAGAAGCGATCCGCAAGCTCGACTACGCCATCCTGGTTGAGGGCCAGATGGATTGCATCTCCGTCTACGCCGCCGGATTTCACAACGTAATCGCCAGCTCGGGCACTGCATTCACCGAGATCCAGGCAAGCTGCTCGGCCGCTTCAGCAAAAACGTGGTGGTCAACTTCGATCCGGATACCGCCGGGGCTAAGGCCACCGAGCGCACGCTGGGCTTGCTGGTGGAAGAAGAATTTCAGATCAAGGTGCTGACGCTCGAGCAGGGCTTCGATCCCGACCTCTACATCCGCCGCCAAGGCAAAGATGCCTACGGCGAAGCGTTGCGCGGCTCCCAGAAATACTTCGACTATCTGATCGACCGGGCGCGAAACAGTTTTCCGGTGCGCAGCGCCGAAGGCAAAAAGAATGCCGTGAACTACCTGCTGCCGCACATTCAGCGCGTCCCCAGCCGGATTGTCCGCGACGAGCTAGCCCAGGAGATCGCGCAGAAGCTGGGCATTGATTCCGCCGTGTTGCGCCAGGAACTGCGCCACGTAGCGTCGGATCGTTCGGCGGCGACAGTGAAGTCTACCGCTGAAGCGCAAGCAACCGACGCCGAACGCATCCTCATCCGCGCCCTCGCTTCGGCCCGGCAAATGCTGCCGGGCGCGCCTCCTTCCGCCCGCGACGGTGCCCGTGAAGTTGTTAAAGAAGAAGAGTTCGATCCCGCGCGCCAGGCCCAGTACGCGTTCCAAAGCGAAGCGCTGCATCGCGGCCTGGCGACGGAATCGCTGGTCGAGGCCCTGCTCAATGCCGGAGCCGAAATTGCCGATGTAATGGAGGTGCCCTGCTCCGAAACCGAACGCCGGATGCTCGCCTCCATCCTGCTGAAAGAGGACGAAGAACTCACCGCCGAGCGTTTGGAAGGCGCAGTGCGCGCCCTGCGCCGCATTCACTTACGGCGCCGCCTGGAACAAGTTCAGCGTGAACTGACCAGGCCCGGAGTCAGCCACGATAAAGTACTCAGGAACGAGCTGCTGCTTGAAAAAGATCGCCTGAGCCGCGCGCTCAGGGATCCCAGCCTGGCGGAGGACGGGCTGAGAAACATGCCGAGCAACCAGAAAAGTGCGTGAAACAAAACAGCCATTAAAATCATCTAACCATTTGGGAGAATTAGATTTAGCGGCGGACGGCGGGACGATCTACGGGGCAACCGATAGACGCAGCGGCATTTATGTGCTATAGTCTGAAAGTTTGTGCTAGGCGCACAACTCCGCGCGACCCCAGATTCCCACCTTTCCAACTGTACCACACGCTCCCCGCGAGCGAATTGAAGAATTTGAGGACTACCTTTGGCTCTCGAAGACAAGTACGACGACATTAAAAAGCTGGTCGACGCCGGCAAGGAAAAAGGCTATCTGACCTACGATCAGGTAAACGAATTAATCCCTCACGACGTCGTTAGTCCCGAAGACCTGGACGACCTGCTGACTACAATTGGCACGCAAGGCATCGACGTGCTGGAAGGCCCCAAGCTGCCTTCGGCCGCGCTCGATAAGAAGTTTGAAGACATCGAAGAGGGCGAGGACGTTGAACTCGACCTCACTCCCGGGGCTCTCGAAAAAACCAACGACCCCGTCCGCATGTATCTGCGCGAGATGGGCACCGTCCCCCTGCTCACGCGCGAAGGCGAAGTGGAAATCGCGAAGCGCATCGAGCGCGGCCAGATCCGCGTGCTCAAGGCGCTCTCCCGCTCTCCGATCGTCATCCATGAACTGCTGGCCATGGGCGAAGACCTGAAGAAGGGCGTGCGCTCCATCAAGGAGGTCGTTACCTTCGACGAGGAGGAGATTACCGACGAGATTCTGCAGAACCGGTTGAACGAATTTACCGGCAAGATCGACGCCATGGCCAAGCTGTACAAAAAGGCTGGCCTGCTGCAGGAAAAGTACGCGACCGTCTCCCAGAAAAAGCGTCCCAAGGATCATCGCCGCGTGCGCCGCAACCTGGCCCGCGCCATCGTGCGCGTTTCGCTCGCCGTGCGCAAGCTGGGATTCACCAACGCCGAGCGCAAGCGCCTCATCGACCGCGTCAACAAGACCGTCGACAGCATGCGTTCGCTCGACCGTCAGGCTGGCAACCTGGAGCGCAAAGCTGACGCCACGCGCAGCGAAGAGCAGAAAAAAGAATACCGCCGGCAGGCGCGAGCCGTCCGCGGCGAGATCGAGAAGCTCGAAGCCGAGGCTGGACTGTTGTTCCAGGAGATCAAGCGCACGCAGCGCGAAATCATCCAGGGCGACATGGACGCCGAGCAGGCCAAGCGCGAGCTGATCGAGGCCAACCTCCGTCTGGTAGTTTCGATCGCGAAAAAGTACACCAACCGCGGCCTCCAGTTCCTCGATCTGATTCAGGAGGGCAACATCGGCCTGATGAAAGCCGTCGACAAGTTCGAATACCGCCGGGGATACAAGTTTTCGACCTACGCGACGTGGTGGATTAGGCAGGCAATCACGCGTGCCATCGCGGATCAGGCGCGCACCATTCGCATCCCGGTGCACATGATCGAAACCATCAACAAGCTGATCCGCACTTCGCGGCAACTGGTGCAGGAGCTGGGACGCGAACCCACCAGCGAAGAAATCGCCAAGCGCATGGACATTCCCGTGGCAAAAGTCCGCAAGGTACTGAAGATCGCGCAGGAGCCCATCTCGCTGGAAACACCGATCGGCGAAGAAGAAGATTCGCATCTCGGCGACTTCATCGAAGACCGCGCCGTAGTCTCGCCCGCAGAAGCCGTGATCAACGTGAACCTTAAGGACCAGACCGGACAGGTCCTGCGCACGCTGACCCCGCGCGAAGAAAAAGTAATCAAGATGCGCTTCGGCCTCGAAGACGGCAGCGAGCACACTCTGGAAGAAGTCGGCCAGTCGTTTGCCGTAACCCGCGAACGCATCCGCCAAATCGAAGCCAAAGCGCTGCGGAAACTGCGGCATCCGTCGAGGTCGCGGAAGTTGCGGGCGTTTATGGATGGAGTAAGAGACTAAGTTTGTGCAGGGGCGGACTCGTCCGCCTCAGCCGCGAAGCGGCGACAGAACGCAGCCCAGGGCGCAAGCCCTGGGTTTTCTATTGGTCCGGACCGGGGACATAGTGGACAAAACAGACCGGGCTCTAGCCCTGCGTCACTTTTCGGAGCGACGGATTACCACTTCCAAAACCTGTCAATAGGTAAAAGCGACGAATCAACCTATCTGCGGTATAACGCCAATTGACACGATTCCCTATCGGGCGGTGGCGCGGATAACTTCTGGTTTGCCGACAATCCAGCGGTTATCATGTGGTGGCTCGAATCGAAATGCCGGGAAGTGGAACAAGAACGACTAGCGATTATCCGCTACAACGACATGTGCGTTGAGTATATCCGCGGCTTGGGTAAGCGTCAGATCATCGGATACCTGTTGGAAGTCCCGACGCTTCTCCGTCTTCTCTACCGCGATGCTCTTGAACAAGAGAGCCTTTCCTGTCATCGCCAAACTCATGGTAGTCATATCCCAGTGGCCGGAGACAACTTCTGCCTGCGTAACCTCAAAGTGGCCTCCCTTGTCCAAGTGTCCCAGCAGGCCGAGTCCGAATTTCACCTCTTGCGTGAGACGACCGTTAAACGCAGCCAGTCGCTCCTGCTTGCAGTCGACCCACATCTCACCTTGCATGTCGTGGAAAACGCGAGCCTCCAGTGAGGGCGGATGAAAATTCGGGTTTGGTCTAAAGCTCAGCTTTACCAAGTTTCCGTCAACACCGGCGTAGTTGAACACAAATGCCTCAGGCAGCATCTTGAACAACCGTCTTCCCTGTAGGGTTTCAGCGACCAGAGATCGCTGCAATTTTCGTTTCGCACTTCGGTTGGTCATTAACTCCTGCACACGCTGGTCCTCTTCCACCTGTTGTTTCGCGGTAAGCGGCTGGCCGTTAATAGACAGGAGTCGGCTGAGAGAACCTTCCCTTGTCTCAATGATTTCCTCAACCTGTTTCTTCCCAAATTGTTCTTTTTCTAGTAGGTACATCCAGTTGGTGTGGTCATCTTGGAATTTTAGTTCGTTCGTGATCACCTGTCGCGCCAGGTCGGCAGCCGGCACTCCTGGGAGTCCGGAATCCGATTGGGAGAGTGTGGCGGATCCGAGCAGAATAATGCTCACCAAAACAGTCAGAACGCTGCATGCCAGTCGCACAACCGTTCGCTGCGACAGCGGACTGCACGTTTTGACCCAGCCAGTCACGGCGGACAAGGCGCCCTCCAATGTGAGGCAAACCTAATGTTACAGCCCATGGCTTTCGATAGATGGTCAGAAGTGACCATCTATCCAAAGCCCCCGCGGTGTAGCCTCATGAAGGGGCTTACTACATCTGCATGAGCCCCTTGGCAACACGCCAGAATCGCTGTCGGCAAGCAGAGTTCATGCGGATGACCTGGACCCGCTGCCCAAAATGACATTTATGAAGGAGAAGAGCGATTTACGAAAGTGGCTGCTCAAGGCCCATGATCAAGCTGATTCCGGTCAGCTAACGCACGAGCTCCCCGCCCGAATGCCGGGATCGCGCCCGTCCACTGCGACTCTCGCCGCCAGTGTCTTGAAGAACCAGTCTCAGCCATTACGTTTAAAAAATCGGACCGTAATTGCGCTACTGGTCGCAAGCAACGTGCTGGGCAATTTCAGCTTGAGCAGTGGGCTGCACGAAGTCGGCCGGCTGGTTTCTTTTTCTCCCTGGCCCTACCTCCACGCGTTTGTAAACCCACTCGTGGTTTTAGGGGTGCTGCTGCTGATCGTGTGGCTGATCTCGCAGCTCTCGCTGCTGAGCCGGGTGGACCTCAGTTATGTGCTGCCGGTGACCTCGGTGTCATACGGGCTGACGGCGCTGATGGGCGAGTTCCTGCTGCATGAACGGGTCTCCACCGGGCGTTGGATTGGAATTGGCATGATTGGCCTGGGCGTGAGCCTGGTAGTACGCACTGTGCCGCGCACCGCGCCGGTGCTGCACAAATCTGGCGATCTGCCATACGGGGCGGCGCAATGAAGTGGCTGTTGATTGCGCTGATCGTGATTCCGGGCACAATTGCGGACGTGCTGAACGCCAAGGGCATGAAGCGCAACGGCGAGGTGTACGACTTCCGGCCCCGCGCGATTTTCCAGCTAATCGCCTCCCTCGCACGCAACCCTTATGTAAGTGTTGGCGTGCCGGCCATGGCAGTTTCATTTTTCGCACTGATGGCGCTGCTTTCCATTACCAACCTGAGCTTCGCGGTACCTGCCACGGCGTTCAGCTACGTGCTGGAAACCGCCCTGGCCAAGTACATCCTGAAAGAACATATCGGGTGGCGGCGTTGGGCGGGCGCTTCGCTCGTCGGGGGCGGAGTGCTGCTGGTATCTCTAGGCGTGTGACGGACAACCCGGAAGTAATCCACAAAGGAAAAGCTAGGCTGAGGGAAGAGTCTGGATGGTTTACGTAACCAGGCCTTAGCACGTTTTGACCGTCGGTCATTGAGTGCAATGCCTATTTATCGACAACGATGGGCTTATGCGCGATAGGAAAGCTTTACAATTTCGTTGCTCTCATTACAATAGGCTGCTTCTCTTTTCGCTCATCTTCTTCGCGGAGGCTTCATGATCACCCAGGTTCGCGCGGACTCGTCGACTTTTTCCGCCATGCAATCATTTTTCAACAAGCCCCAGGTAACGATAGCTGGAGTCATCTTGTTGCTTCTGGTTTTGGAAGGGCAGCTGTTGTATTCCGTGCGGCAAGAGTCGCTTACCTGGGACGAAGGTGATCACATTTTCGCCGGATACATGTCGCTCAAGCATCACGATTTCGGCCTCAATCCCGAGCACCCTCCGCTGGTAAAAATGGTTGCGGCCGTACCGCTTCAAAGCATGCATCTTCGTGAGCCGCAGCTGCAGAACCGCTACTTCAAAACTGAGGCGTACCTGAGCGGGCGCGACCTGATCTTCCAGAACGACTTTGACACTATCATCTTCCGCGCCCGGATGGCCGCCTCGATCTTTGCTTTGATGACCGCGCTGCTGGCCTTCCTGACCGCACGCGAGATGTTCGGCGCCGGCGCGGGATTCCTTGCCCTCCTGCTGATCGTCTTCGAGCCAAATTTTCTCGCTCATGGGGCCCTGGTCACCACCGACACTGGAGCAGCCTGCTGCCTGCTCGCCAGCATTTATGCGTTTTACCGGTACGTGAAATCGCCTTCGTGGGGTCGGATCGCAGTGCTGGGCCTCGCCGCTGGGGTCTTCTGCATCACCAAGCACTCGGCCGTGCTTCTGCCGCCGATGCTGATCCTTCTGGCCTTCACTGAGTTGTTGCGTCGCCGTCAGCTGGCTGACGAAAGCCGTTTGCATCAGGCATTGCGGCTTGCCTGTGTCTTCGTGGTTGCTGGAGTGATCGCCGTGGCGATCATGTGGGCGGGCTATGGATTTCGTTACTCCGCCCGTCCCGCAGGAATGCAGATCAATCCCCCTCTGGAGAGCACACTGGGGAATTTGAGTCCGGTTGAAGGCAAGTTCATTACTCTGATGGCGCACTGGAAACTGCTTCCGGAATCCTGGCTCTTCGGACTGGCCGACGTCCGCTCGGTGGCGAATGTCTGGCCCAGCTATATGTTTGGGAAGGTTTACGCGCACGGCGTGTGGTTCTATTTTCCGGTGGCATTTGTTATCAAAGCGACCCTGACTACGCTGATCTTCTTACCGCTGATCGTCTATGCCATCGCAACTCGGAAACTGCGAGGTTGGCGCGAGATCCTGTTCCTCTCTTTGCCACTGGCGCTCTACTTTGCCATTTCCATGACTTCGAAACTGAATATCGGAGTGCGTCATATCCTGCTGGTTTTCATCTTCCTGCTCGTACTGGCCGGGGGAGCCGCCTGGAGTCTGATTTGCCATGATCGGCGCTGGGCATGGCCGGTTGCGGTGCTCCTTCTTTTCCACATCGTTTCTTCGTTACGAGCGTTCCCAACCTCGTATATGGCTTATGCCAATGAACTCTGGGGCGGACCGGCCAATATACACAAATATCTGACCGATTCGACGACCGACTGGGGACAGCAACTGAAAGCCGTGAAGCGCTATGTCGATGAGCGCGGCATTCAGCGGTGCTGGTTTGCATACACAGCGGAACCGGCGATTCCGTTCCGCGCATACGGTATCCCCTGCACGGCACTGCCCACGATAGACACCATCGGGTTTGGAATGAAGCTTGATACACCTCCCGTTATCCAAGGACCGGTTTTCATTAGCCACATTCCGCTGACTTTCTATGAATCGGGATCGAGTCGGCTGAATCCGTATCGCGAATTCATGAAACTCAAGCCAACAGCTGTCATCGAAAACGGAGTGTTTGTCTATGACGGCACGTTCCAGGTTCCGTATGCCGCCGCGTTCGACCACGCGGTCAAGTCGAGAGACCTGCTCGAGCAGCATCAACCCGAACAGGCTCTAGCCGAGGCTCAATACGCAATTGCCGCCGCGCCCGATTACATGCTGGCACTGATGGCTTTGGGAGAGGCGCAAAAGGCGCTGCAGAAGAATGCTGACGCGCTGGTCACATTCGAAATGGCACTCACGATAGCCCGCAGCATGGAACCGACCGCGCAGGAGGTCTGGATCCCAAGAGTGCAGGAGAAATTTGCAGGGTTGTAAGCCGGGATTGTCTATCCAGGTGGGGCGTCCCGCCGCCCTGTTCAGGCTCGTCCCGCACTAACCCGAGGATGCCAGAGACATCTGGGTACCACCTAAGCGGATCAATTCGTAGGTTCTTTCTTGATCGAGGGTGACTCGAGACTCCGTGGTCGCATCGCGGTCAACAGACACAACCTCAGCCCTTATTTCGACGCCGGCGGCACATACTCTTTAGGCAACGCCGACCCTTCCCCAAAAAAGAACATCTCCAACTGTTTCACAATTACTTCCTGATCTTCGCGCCGGGCCGGATTCAGGCGGTATTCGTTGAGCAGCATCTTGCAGTGCTCCGTCCACATCCTCCAGGCCTCCTGGGAAACGTTGTCATACACCTTGCGGCCAAGGTCATTGTCAAACGGAGGCTCGTCCAACCCGGGCATTTCTCTTTTCAATTTCACGCAGAACACAGTGTGCGCCATAAACTTCCTTTAACCCGAATTGATGTACTTCCAGACTACTACAGGAAACCGCCGCGGGATAAGGCCATCGTCCTTCGACTAATGGCTCAGTTTGACAACACAACCCAGAAGACCTCGACCACGAAGGGCACGAAACAACAGGAAGGCTTTGCTTCTTGGATTTTCCTTCGTGTACCTCGGTGCCTTTGTGGTGGATGGTTTGGCTAACTGAGCCACTGCCTTCGGGTCTCCGAGCTTCGGCAAGAGCTCCGAGCCGAAAGCGGAAACCGGCTTATTTCTTCTGCTCTTTTTTACTTCTGCTCCTCTTTACTTCTGCTCCTCTTTCTTCTGCTCCTCTTTCTTCTGCTCCTCGATCGAAACCAGCTCCACCTCAAAAATAAGTGTAGAGTTCGGCGGAATCCCCTGGTTGCCGCTCTCCCCATAAGCCAGATCAGAGGGGATGAAGAGTTGCCACTTCGATCCAACCGGCATGAGTTGCAACGCCTCCGTCCATCCCTTGATGACTCCATTCACAGGAAACTTGGTCGGCTGGCCGCGTTTGTAGGAGCTGTCAAATTCCGTGCCGTCGATACGAGTGCCGCGATAGTTGCAGGCCACCGTGTCGCTGGCCGTGGGCTTCGGCCCCGTCCCTGCTTTCAGAATCTTGTATTGCAACCCGCTCGGCAGCGTGACCACACCTTCTTTGCCCTTATTGGCGGCCAGAAAATCGTCCCCTTCCTTCTTGCCCGCCGCCTGCTGCTTTTTCATCAGGTCGCTTCGCACTTCATCCATTGCGGCCTGCGCTTCCTGGTCGGTGAGCAGGGTCTTGCCGCCCGCCAGCCCGTCTTTCATGCCCCGCGCCAGGATGGCTGGATCAAATGGAACCGATTGCTTGCGAAGACTCTCGCCCAGCCTTTTGCCGTTACTCATCCCGAGGGCATAACTGAATTTATCTTTTTGCGTTTTGAGAGCAAGTGGAGCCGCGGTCTTAGCCGCAGCCGGCGAATGCGGATTGGCCGCGGGCGTCTGAGCCTTGCCCGACGCCGCGGGAGTTGAAGAAGATGGAGGAGTCGCAGCCGGAGTTTCCTGCGCCAGGGCATTCCCCAGCAGCAGTCCAGCCGCCAGCAGGTTGGTAGCTACGGCGAAAAATTTGTGCATGTAAACATTGTCACATCGACCGGGAATCTCCGCAAACTCCGAAAGATCGCTACTATCGAAGTTTTCGCAGAAGGCCGTGTGGGGACAGCCGCCCGCGGCTGTCCGGTCGGGCAAAGCCCGACCGCTCCGACAATATGAAAACGCCTTGAAACCCGCCCCCTGAAATGGACTGGTGGGCCCGCCAGGATTCGAACCTGGGACCAATGGATTATGAGTCCACGGCTCTAACCGCTGAGCTACGGGCCCGGGGTTGCGTTGTTTCACATTTTACAGTAGGCAGTTGGGCGCGATCGGCATTCGGGGGCGGCGGCGACCTCGACCGGGGGCTCTGCTTCGCAGGCGATGCTAGACTATTCGGTCGCTTCGCTTTTTCTGGGGAATCTCTTGTCTACTGATCCGGTTTTGGTGGTTCATGGTGGGGCCTGGGCCATGCCTGACGACATGGTGGAGGCGCATTTGCGTGGGGTGCGGAATGCGCTGGGGGCGGGGTGGCGGGTGCTCGAGGCTGGGGGCGCGGCTTTGGATGCGATTGAGGAAGCCGTGGTCGTCATGGAGGACGATGAGACGTTTGATGCGGGGCACGGGAGTTTTCTGAATCGCGACGGACGGGTCCAGATGGATGCGCTGATTATGGATGGGGCTACTTTGCGGGCTGGGGGTGTGGGTTGCGTGGAGCGGGTGCGGAATCCGGTGCGGGCGGCGCGGAAGATTTTGAGCGAAAGTCCGCATGTGTATTTTGTGGGCGAGGGGGCGGAGCGCTTTGCGGCGGAGCATGGCGTGGAGTTGTGCGCGAATGAAGAGTTGGTGACTGCGCGCGAGGTGGAACGGTTGCGCGAGTATCAGGCGAAGAACCCCACCCTTCGGCCCGGCTCAGGGCATGCTTCTCGCGCAGAAGACGCGCGAGAAATGGGGCACCCGGCGCCCGGAAGCGAGATGTTCGCGCCGGAGATTTCGCATGACACCGTGGGGGCTGTCGCGCTGGATCGCTCCGGGAACATTGCTGCCGCTACTTCTACTGGTGGAACTCTGAATAAGGCTCCGGGACGGCTGGGGGATTCGTCGCTGATTGGGTGCGGATGTTATGCAGATAATTCAAGCGCGGCCGTGTCGACTACGGGTTGGGGCGAGCCGATTATGAAGCTGGTGCTGGCCAAGTGGACAGCTGATCGAGTAGCGGCGGGGAACCTGCCGGAGTGGGCGGCGCAGGAAGCGATGAATTATCTGAAGCAACGGCTCAATGGGCATGGCGGGATTATCGTGCTGAATGCGCTCGGTCAGTTTGGGATCGCGCACAATACACCGCGCATGGCTTGGGCCTGCAAGACGGTGAAGAAGGAAGAGGCTGGGATTGAGCGGGATGGTGCGTGAAGTGGCGAGATCAAACGTCAAGCCTGACTAGAATTTCCAACTTCCCAGAAGCTGACTTCTGGCCCGCGCAGTTGAGAGTCCGTCCCCATGAAACAGATTTTCTTTGAAGAGAGGTCAGTGGCTCTCTACATCAGCTGCATCGGCGGGGCGGGGGGCACTTGAGGGATCAGCCCTACGTGCCGGTGAGGGGGTCACCTGCCGCTGCCTGGGTGGGGCGGTGTGAAAACGGCTTAATGTTCCGGTTGGAACATTGTGCACTATGTTCCAACTGGAACATTTCACTTTGCAGAAAAGTTTCGGCGTAAGTTGTTGATTCTTGGAGCGGGCTTTTGGGCTGGTCAATGGAATCATGGGGATAGGCTGTGGAAGGAATGTCTACTTTCGAGGGGGTCGAATGTCTACTAAAGTAGACTTGACAGGCGTCCGGCGTACTTTTTATGGTACGCCGCTGGCGGTGTGAGCGGAATGAATGATACTACTAACTCGGGCTTATCGTGAGCTATAAGCTAAAAGCCCCACCCTTCGACTCCGCTCAGGGCAGGCTTTCTCGCAAAAGACGCGAGAAATGGGGCACCCCAAGCGGCACCCAGGTTTCATGCTCGCCACGGAAGTGGGCCACCCACCATCGAGTGCGTAGAATACTGGGAGATGCTGTAAAGAGTTGAGGGACAGATAGGAGCGGGCGGCTATGGAAACACAGAGCGAACGGAATCGTGATCAAAATTCAGCGGATGCGGAAGCGCACATTGCAAGCGCCCATCAGATTCTAAAGGCGCTGCAAGAGAAGATCGGAGTACATCCAGAAATCGGCGAGGCCATTACGAAACTTGAGATGGCTCTGAATGTTCTGGCAATAAAGACTGGCGGGGTGCTGTAGCGGCGGACGGTGAATCATCCAAGAGAATCTGGAGGCTCGAAACAACGCTTCCACCAAATCAAATCAGCGGTTTCATCGCAGCCCTCCTCTTTAGTCATGGTCAACCAAGTCATGGTCAACCAAAACATTAATCCCCGAACGGTTATTGCAGTTTCTCATACTCCGCTTTCGCTTGCTTCAGGATGGGGATGTCGGGGTCGGCGTCTTTCCAGAGGGTGAAGAAGTCTTTGTAATGGGTGAGTGCCCGGGTGCGGGCAGCATCGGCGTCCGCTCCTTGCGAAGTTCTCGATTGCAAGGCGTTGGCCCGTGCCAGTCCCAGGCGCGCCAACGCGCCCGTCGTGCAACTCCAGGTGATCCCGCGATGGTCAATCAGCTTCTGAAACTCCGCTGCTGCTGCGCTGCCCTGGTCCGCTGCCAAGTAGGCTTCGCCCCGCACGTAAATCGGATACAGACAGACGGTCCCTGCATCGATAACGGCTCCCTAGTTCGACTGGAAGAGCCGCTTGCAGAATGTCGATTGCTTGCTGCGGCTGCTGGTTGACGAGCGCAATCTGTGCCCGGATTGTGGGAGGCCAGTAGGACTGAACCATGGTGTGAAAGGGAAAGCGCTTCTGCAAATCCTGCAACAGGGCTTCTGCCCGCTTAGTGTCTCCACTTCCCGCCAAAACCAACGCCCCGAACTCCTGCGGCTTCGGGACTGTCGGGCGCTATATTCATTGCGGCGATGGCCTGTTCCCTGGCGTCAGGCTCAGCAAAAATCTCTTCACGGAATGCGCCTTCCAGTTCCCAGATCGAGGCCCCTCCCTTGTTGTCCGCCCCAAGGCCGAATCCACCGCTCCGCGCGTCAGCTCACGCGCTTTATTCAAATGTCCCGCGTAAGCTTCGGTCTCCGCCTCCAGGGCCAGCATCTCGTTCTCGACTTCTGGCCTGTCCGTGAACCAGGCGGTCTGTTCCGACATCACCTTTCCGTCTGACTGAAGAAATCCGACCCATAACGCACCAAGTGGAGAAGGTCGTCATCCAGCTTCCGTGCTATAGCGTCATCATAGGCTTTGCGTGCGTCGTCGAGACGGTTCAGCGCCAGCAAGAACTGCGACAGGTTATCGTAAGCAATCACATTGTCGGGATTAAGCCGCAACGCCCTCTGCATCTGCTCCAGCGCAGACTCGTATCGCCCTTCCATCACCATAGAGACCGGCCAAGTCGAGGGCTGCAACGTCATCCCTAGGGTAGCTTTCCTCCCATTCCCGATACGTTTCAACAGCCTTATCCAGTTCCCCCGTGACATTTGTAGTACAGCGAAGTGTGTGCAGCTTTTCCCGTTCGCTGGCACGATCGCGCAGATTGAACGCCTTGGTGAGGTATTCATTGGCCCGGTCACTCTGGCCGAGACCGGCATACATAATTCCGACGCCCTCAATCGCACTAGCGAAGTTTGGGTCAAGCTCGATGGCGCGCTGGATAAAAAGGCAGTGCTGCGGTCGGGCCTTTTTCGTACGCTGCTTTTTAGCCCAGGCTGTAAGCTTTGAGTGCTTCGAGTGACGATGTTGTTTCTTGAGCTAGCGGCGTGTCGAATTTCTGCACCGACGCTAAGGATTCGCCGAGTTGGGCTCGAAGCCTGCGTGGCAGCTTCGCCCAGAGCGTCCAGCACTTTCTCCTTGCCCGCTGCCGTGGCCTGTTCTTGTGCGAATACGTCTCCGTTCAGGCAATTTACAGCTTTGAGGCCGATGACGTACTGACTGCCAAGATTGGCGATGGAGCCGCCAATATAGGCCTTGCTGTCGGCGCGCTGGCAAAGTTCACGGGCGACCTCGGGAGTCAGTTGTGCGTCAACCGGACGGGTCATCATTTTGAGCGTGCTCGCAACCTTATCGTCGGAGAGCACATTCAGGAAGGGGGACTGCCGCAGCGACACTCCCAAGGCCTGCTTCAACGTGTCATCGAAGATGGGGTCACCCGTGCTGTTGGCAAAATCGCCGATGACAATCGTGTCCTTTTCCGTGAGCTTGGGAGCACGGTGGGCGGAGTAAAAATAACCCACCGCTGCGAGAACGCCGATCGATCACTAGGCAGCAGGAATGAGAATCTTCCATAGGCTGCGGCCTCCGCCTGCAGGAATCCCGGTGACCCTCGCCGCAGCCGATGAAGACGACACACTGGCGGCAGGGGCCGACCCCGAGGCTGGCGGTGGCGTAGCGACTACTGCAGCAGGAGGCGCAACCTCCTGCGCTGCCGTCACTGTGCCAGAACCAGCCGGTGCGCCGCGCCGCGATTCCGTTTCGCGCTTCAGCCGCAACAACTCGGAGCGCATATCAGAGGCGTGCTGATAACGGAGTTCCCGATCTTTCTCCAGCGCCCGATTGATGATGCGTTCCAGTTCGGCGGGCACGTCGGGATTCATCCGAATGGGCGGAATCGGAGACCGTTCCAGAATCCCGAGAGAGATTACCCCGGACGTCTCCCCTCGGAACGGCAGGGTTCCGGTCGTCATCTCGTACAGAACGGCGCCAAAGGAAAAAAGGTCAGTACGAGCATCCAGTTCCTTGCCTCGCACTTGCTCCGGCGACATGTACGCCACGGTCCCGAGCGCACTGCCGGGACTGGTAAGGTGTTGTTCATCGATGGAGCCTGACTGCGTCCCCGCCGCTGCGATGTTGCTCGAAGAACTGGCTGTGACTATGACCTTCGCCAGCCCAAAATCCAGAACCTTGGCGTGTCCGCGCTTGGTGACAAACAGGTTCGCGGGTTTGATGTCGCGGTGGACAATACCTTCCGCGTGGGCTGCGTCGAGCGCGTCGGCAATCTCGATGGCGAGGGACAGAATTAACTCGGTTTCCATCGGTCGGCCGCTAATGCGATGTTTAAGCGTCAGCCCGTCGAGAAACTCCATGGCGATGAAGGGCTGCCCATCTTGTTGCCCGATCTCATAGACTGTGCAGATATTGGGGTGGTTGAGAGCTGAGGCCGCCTGCGCCTCACGCTGGAAGCGGGCCAATGTTTGGGAGTCTTTGGCAAGTTCATCGGGCAGAAACTTCAGCGCGACAAACCGGTGCAGGGTAACATCCTCAGCCTTGTAGACTACACCCATGCCGCCGCCGCCCAGCTTTTCGACGATGCGGTAGTGCGAGATGGTCTGGCCGATCACTGGAGCAGAATCCTACGTCTGCGAAACAGTCAAGTCAATGAAAGCTGTGGGATTGGCGGAGGCTTGAGAGGATTGTTGTCGAAAGATCGCTTTTACACTCACAGAACAGGGTGCTGGCCGGGACGCCGATCCTTCACTACTCGGTCGATGAAGTGATAGCGGGGAAGCCCGGGTGATGTTTTAGCTTACGACGTTCTGCTTCCAGGTCAGGAGTTGCAGGGCGAGCGCTCCCGCGGCGATCACAAGCATGAAGGCGGCAGGTCCAATGCCTTCGAAATCGCCTGCGCGCAGATGCGAGACGACTGCGCCCACAAAGTAGAGAACGAGTCCAATTGCCGCTGCGATCCCCAGTGGAGGCCACCAGATCCCAAGGACCAGGCCTAATGCGCCGGCAAACTCACAAGCGGCCAGCAGGGGAAAATACTTCATGGGCACGCCCACCGTTTTGTGGATTACATTCACGATGCGCGGATCGCCGCGAATCTTCCCCAGGCCGGAAAACGCCACCATGGACGCGAAGAGAATCGTAATTACGAGGTAGGCAGTATGCATTTTGAATGGTCCCTTAGCTCGTCCGTTCGGACGCTAGGACACTGGAAGTGCTACTTATACCATTGGTGTTGGTTGTCGCAAAATCGCGGCTGAAGCCGCGCCCTTTCAAAACGAATTCGGCACGCGGGCGGGGCGCCCGCGCCACACGATCCGTTACTTGCCGGTGCCGGTGAGGTTGAGGTTGTTGCTGCCGACAGAGGTGTTGTCGGTGAGAGTCAGCGTGGAATTCAGCGAGCCGGTGATGGTGGGAGTGAAGGTGACGGTGACAGTGCAAGTAGCCCCCGCGGCCAAGGTTTTCGGACTGCGCGGGCAATTGTCCGTCTCCCACACGGGCCTTGCCGCGTATTAGAGCCAGCCTTTGGTGCGGGCCATCCTGGAGGCTTCTACGCGGTTACTGGCGCCCATTTTGCTGATGGCTTCGGAGAGATAGTTGCGGACCGTGCCTTCGGAGAGGCCTAGCTCGGCGGCTATGTCTCCGCTCTGCATGCCATCGCCGGCGAGGCGCAGGACCTGGCGTTCGCGGTCGGTGAGCGGGTCCATTTCAGACCAGGCTTCGGTGGCGAGATCGGGATGGATGACGCGCAATCCCTGCTGCACGCGGCGGACGGCGTCGGCTAGTTCTTCGGCGCGCATGTCTTTCAGGAGGTAGCCGAGGGCTCCGGCTTCCATGGCGCGGCGCAGGTAGCCGGCTCGGGCGAAGGTAGTGAGGATGATGACCCGCGTGCTGGCGCGGCGCCGTTTGAGTTCGGCGGCGGCATCGAGTCCGGTCATGAGCGGCATTTCAATGTCGGTGATGAGGACGTCGGGCTTGTGCGTGAGAACAGCTTCCAGCGCCTGCTTGCCATCGCGCACTTGCGCCACGACGGAGATGTCGCCCTCGATTTCGAGTAGTGCGGCCAGCGCGCCGAGCACCATGCCCTGATCTTCGGCGATCACGACGCGAATGGTTTTGCGGTTTTCCTTCGCGATGGGATTCAATGGTCGCGCTCCCCGGATTTCGGCGCCCAGGATTTCGGCGCGATTACTTTCAGGGGCACGGTAATCGCGAGCCTGGTGCCGGCTTGAGAATCGCGGGTGAGCGTGCCGCCAAGCATCTCGACGCGCTCGCGCATGCCGCGCAGCCCGTTGCCTTCGTTTTGAGACCCGCCGCGGCCGTCATCTTCGATTTCGAGGTGACAGGAGCCGTTCCGCTGCTCGAGGCGCAAACTGCACGTGCGAGCGTGAGCGTGGCGAACCACGTTGGTGACGGCTTCGCGAACTGCCATCGACAAAACGCTCTCCTGAAGTGCGGGCAGCGGAATCCGTGCCGCCTCGAACTTTGCGGCGACACCCGCGGTTTCAAGCGTCGCCTTGGCTTGCGCGAGTTCGGCGTCCAGGCCGCGGGAGCGATAGCCGCGGATAGCGTCGCGAACCTCCGACAAAGCCTGACGGGAAATCTGTTCGACCTCGCGGATCTCGGTGCCGGCGCGCTGCGGATCGCGGCCCATCAGTTTTCCGGCGAGTTCGGATTTCAGGATGATTACCGAGAGAGTGTGACCGAGCACGTCGTGCAGATCGCGGGCGATGCGCTCGCGCTCGGCGACTGTGGCGAGGTGCGAAATTTCGTCGTTCGCCTTGCGCAGCCTATGGTTCATTCGGTTGCGCTCGGCAAAAAAAGTATTTCCCGCTCCAATGATGACGGGGAAGAGGGCCGAGTAGAAGAGCTGCCAGCCGCCGACGTGCAGGAGCAAACCCTGGATCGCTCCCACCGCTCCGATTACGAACAAGCCGGCGAATGCGGCCGCCTGGGTCTCGACGCAAAACGGCAACATGGCCGCCGCAAAAATAAAGAAGGTACACGCGCCGCCATTGATGGGTTGGTACAGAAGCCCGAGCAACACCATGCCGACGATGTGCGCCGGGGCGCGCGGGTTCACCAGGACAAACAGTCCAAAGTACAGGAAGAGAAACACCACAGCGCCGAGGCCATTGAGCAGCCACATCTTCAAGCTGACGTGGTCCATGATCGGCTGAATGAAAAAGAAGCCGAGATAGACCACCCAGAGCAAGGGACTCCATCCGTGGTCTTTGTCCCTGAGGATTGTGTTCCACGACTTCAGTCTCAAGGGGCCACCTGGCTGGCACGCTTCTTTGGATTCGAGACTGGATTCAAGACCGGATTCAAGATTGGATTTATCATTCATGAAGTTTCTATTGTCGTCCTTGCACTCAATTCCAGCCTAGCGAAGATTGAATATCTTCACGAAGAGCGGCGTGTCGCCGGTTACGTGGGGCCAAATTACATGGTAACCCCAGAGGTGAACCCAGGCATTGCCAGTGCGCACCGTCAGATATGACTTCACCATTCCAGGTCCGCCGAAAAACAACAGAATAAAGATGACCGAGAGGGACGCGTGGGCGGGCGTGTCGTAGCGCGTCCAGTATTCGGAAAGGTGCATCGCGGCGTAGGTAAAACCGCCGAGAACCACTGTGGCGGCGGTCGAGCCAGTGAGTTTCAGGTAGCGGGGCACCAGGATCGAAGTCAGAAAAATCATGACCGGGAGGCCCGTGCCCAGAAATGAAAAGATGAACGTCAGGCTTGCTCCGGCCGCGAACTGGCTTCCGCTCAGCTTCCAGATCGCGTTGCCCGGCAGATCGACGACCAGTCCGAGCCCGAGAATCACGAGGATCACCATCGTATCGTTGAGCGGATTGTTCGATCTCAGGCAAAGCTGCGCGCGCGAATAACCGCGCCGGCGAAACCACAGGTAAGGGATGGCGGCGTAGAAAGCAAAGTTGTAGAGCGTCCAAGCCCAGACTTCGCGGGGCGTGACGGAATCGGTCATGCCGAACATGCTGCCTGCGAGATGCAATCCGATGCGGTGGGTCCCGGCCAGGCGCCCAACGAAGATGCCTCCGACCAGGACGACGGCGCCGTAAGACAGCAGGCCCAGCGTCTCACGCAGGGCGATGGAATGTTCCGGAGCGCGGACCGCAATGTCGACAAGACGGCGGCGGGTAAGCGCATACGCGACGCCGATGAATATGAATGCAACGATAGGACCAAAGATTTCGATACCCACGCGTGCGCGGTAGGGCAGCGCGGCCATCATCGGTTGATCGAAGGGGATGGCTCCTTGAGCTAGATAAAAAATCGCGGCTGAGAAGACGACCCACACCACCAGTCCGATCCAAACGATGCGGTGGCTGAAGGTTCGCTTGATCCAGTTGGAAGGAGGCTTCGCCGGAGGCGCGATCATTGTGCTCACTGCCGATTCCTCGAAAGTTTTCTTTGAAGCGTCGCCATTGTAAGTTGCACCCGCGGCCCGGTTGTGTATGTTCTTATTGTCGCCCTGGCGTCAATTCCGGCCATCGTGAGGCGTTGACTCCTCTACCGCGTACCACACCAGGATCGCCGCCGGGACCAATATCGTCAATGCTCTGGGACCGGTATAGAGAGCGAGCAGTCCGAGCGCCACCAGAACCAGTGCCCAGCCGCGGGATTTCTTTGATCGCGTGTTCATAACCGCTTCCTTTCTAACTATCTCCCTCGCAGTGAACTGAAGCGAGGATCTCAGGGGCCAGAGCTCAACTCAATTAACCGCCCTTAGCGCAGGCCTAAGACCTGCTCCACCAACACCGCTTCAGCCGTAGAGCTTGCCCTGGTCGCGCTGGAAGCCGATGCGCGCAACGCCCAGGCAAATCAGGGTGAATGCGAACAGCACTTCCCAGTGCGCCGCGGTTGACTGGTGCAATCCCGCTCCCACGGTGCCCAGCGCCAGTTGCGACAAGTGATAAGGAGGCAGCGCCAGGGCGATCTGCTGCACGAACTTCGGCAGGAACATATAGGGCACCCACAAGCCGCTGCAGAACGACATGGGCAGGTAAATCAGGTTGATGGCGGCCGGGGCCGAGTTTGGTCCGGTGAAGTAACCGAGTGCCAGTCCCATGGCCGAGAATGGAATCGATCCCGCAACGAGAGTTCCGACCAACTTGGCTGTCTCCGCGAGCGGCATTCGCACTGCGCCGAAACTGACGCCCAGCACCAGCAGCAGTAAAACGACGATGGCGCTGAAACCCATGCTCACAAGAACCTTGGCCGTGAAGTAGGCGAACGGCGGCATGGGGCTCGCGCGCTTTACTTGCAGCCATCCCAGGCCGCGGTCGGAGGCAAGGCCGGACGCAGTGCCGAACAACGAAGCTCCCATCACGCCGAACGTCCCGTAGGTGGCGATCAGGTAGGTGGGAACGCGGGTGCTGCCGATCGATTCCTTGGCGTTCAGCAACAGGCCGAACAGCACGTAGAACATCAAAGGAAAACTGATCACCGACACTGTGTACACGCGCAGGCGAAGGTTTTTCAGGAATTCATACTTCGCTTCCTTCAGATAAATCGTGGCGGTGTGGCTAGGGGAGCGCTCGATCTGGGTGTTACTAAGAACCGCTGCGGCAGTACTCATGATAGTTTCCTCGCTTTGTCTTTAGTTACTGTTACGTCGCGTGTTGGCGCGCGTTGATAAAAATGTCGAATCAGTTCTGGCGATTGGCGTTGTCGCCGTTGTCCTGGGTAAGAGCCAGAAATGCCTCTTCGAGACCCGCACTGGTGACCTCAAGCCCAGACAGCGATTGGTCACGCGCCAGCAAGGTACGGACGACAGGTTCGGCTTCGCGAGCATGGATCTCTACCGCTTCGCGATCCTGCTTCGCGTCGGTGACGCCGGGAATTTGCAGCAAGCTGGCCAGGCTGAGCGCGGTGATGCAGCGAATGCGCTTGCCGCTGGTCTGCGACTTGATCTCCGCCGGCGTGCCTTCAGCGATGATCTCGCCTTGATTAATCACGGCGATGTGGTCGGCGAGAGCGTCAGCCTCCTCCAAGTAGTGCGTCGTCAGCAGGACAGTTTTTCCGCGATCGACCAGACGGCGGATTTCTTCCCATAGCGCGCGGCGGGCTTCAACATCAAGTCCGACAGTGGGTTCGTCGAGAAACAGCAGGTCGGGATTGCCGCAGATGGCCAGGGCAAACAGGGTGCGCTGTCTCTGCCCGCCGGAAAGATCGCCGAACTTGCGGTCGCGCAGTTTCTCGAGGCCGGCCGCGGCCAGCACTTCTGCGAGTGGCATCGGCCTCGGATAATAGCTGGAGAACAAATCGATGTGTTCGCGCACGCGTAGCGTCTCCGGCACCTTGCCCACTTGCAACATGGCCCCGGTGCGCATGCGATTCTGCGGGTTGGTGGGGTTTCCTCCGAACACGCGGGCCTTGCCGGAGTTCGGCTGTATCAACCCCAGCAACAGTTTCACCGCAGTGGTCTTGCCTGCCCCGTTGGGTCCGAGCAGCGCGACGACTTGGCCCGCGCGCACGTTGAAATTCACATCACGCAGGGCGCGAATCTTTTCATAGTTCTTGCTGACGGCTTCCAGACTGGCCACCACTTTAGCGGAACTTGCGCGCTGCAGGTTTTGCGTTTCTTCCAGAGTCGCGATCATGAGGACCTTCTTTGGTTGTTGCCTTCGCTTGATTTGCCGGTGGATCAATCTCGCCCGGTGACTGCATCATCGCGGAACGGCAGGCGCAGCGCCAGTGCCGTTCATCACACTGGAAGCGTGACAAATGTCATGGCGGCGAGGCGGGCGGAGCGCGAGCGAGCGACTTCTCAATTTTGCCCTCGACAGCAAGTCGAGCTTCGCTCGACGGACAGCCGAGGGCGGCTGTCCCCACACGAAAAGGTTCGCGGACCGGTTGGAGCAAGAGGGACAAGGAACCAAGAGCGGCGAGCAGGTTTTTGGCAATTTTCCAGTCGGCTTGTTACGAAATCCGAACACAGCGGTCAGTCTCGGGCGGCCAAGACCAGCAGACCGGGCGGAGGCTTGCTTGCGCCATATCGGCGTTTCTCCAGACTGGACGCGGGGCAGACTCTGTTCGGAAATCGTAACAAGCGCAACAGGTCAAAATTTTTGCACTATTCATTTACACGAGACGGTGCTCTCCTGCTATGATGTCGAGCACTTACTATAGAGGCGAGTGATGCTCCCGGCTGGTAAGAGCCTTCGAACCCTGCGCGAGAAACTCGGCTTGACCATGCGCGACATCGAGACTTCCAGCGCGCGCCTGGCCGAGAAATATCGCAACGAGGAGTTCTCTATTCCTCCCAGTCGTTTGTCGGACATTGAGACCAAGAACGTTTTGCCCAGCATTTTCCGCCTTTACACCCTGGCGGTGATTTACCGCCGCGATCTGCGAGAATTGCTGGGATGGTACGGGGTCGAGATGAACAACATGGCCGCCGATCTCGGCCTGATTTCTCCGCCGCGATCGCACGTCTCCGAGGCACTCGCTGGATTGTCTTCCGTGCAAGTGCCCGTCCGCATGGATCCTGGCTTTGATCAACAACGCACCACCAACCTGGGCCGCATGGTGGAGCAGTGGGGCCTGGTGCCTTTGGCGTATCTGGCCCAGTTCAAGCACAGTGACTTCACTTACGGCTACATCGGCTGCCAGGATTTCACCATGTACCCGATTCTTCCGCCGGGCAGCTTCATCCAGGTGGACGAAGTCAGGAACAAAGTGGTGGAAGGCTTGTGGCGATCCGAGTACGAACGGCCCATCTACTTTGTCGAAACGCGCGACGGGCACACTTGCTGCTGGTGCAGCATGCGCAAGGATGACTTGGTGTTGCAGCCGCATCCTTTGTCGCCGGTGCCGATTCGAATTCTGCGCCATCCCCAGGAAGCGGAGATCATCGGGCAGGTGGTTGGGGTGGCAATGAAGCTGACGGAGTGGCACGCTTTTGCTTCTTCTCCAGGCTCGAAAGCGCAACCAGCACTGAATTAAGATGGCGGGCAGAGGCTGTGTCCTCTGGTGAGGGCAGCAGTTCGCTGAACTGTTCGCGCATGCTTTCCACGTAAGCATCTGCGGTTTCCCGGCTGCTTTGGCTCGATTCGCGCAAATCTTCCACCAAGTCTGCTATCGGCGTTCGCAGGACCGTCGATAACACTTCTGTATGAGCCGCCTTGAGCGCGCGGTTCGAGGCCTCCTCCCCGTGCACCAGCATCATGCCCCAGTGCAGATACCCGCCCTCGCGGCGGCGTAAAGAGCCCAGGTAAGCCAGTTTCGCCAGCAGGCCGGAAATGGCACCCAGCGTGGTTTCTCGCAGATCCTGCAAAGCGGATTTCAGCGTCATCTTGTTGTTACGAATTCCGAACAGTCAAGTGACGGAAGTGATCTTTCCGTCCGGGCGGAAGCCATGAAAGTATCACGGTCGATTTTCCAAAACAAGGAGAAAACAACCGTGAAACGTATTCTACTAGTCGCCGCTGCAGCCCTGATGTTCCTCAACACTTTGGTCATTCCCACCGTCGCGCATGCCGATGGCGGAGCGGGTGGTACTAATTGTGGCGGAAACAGCATTTGCAAGCCGTGATTTCTGGCTAGCGTTACGAAAACCGGACACAATGGCATCACTGTTGCTGCCTGCAGCAGGTCGCGGTATAGTGCGTGGCTACGGCCATGCTGCAGGCTCACTCATTTCTCTGGCACTATCTCTGGGTTGCGCCTAATCTTCTTCTCCTCGTCCTCGCCGGCCTGATTTGGCGGCGTCAGTTGCACAAGCAATTCCCGGTCTTCCTTGTTTTCGCGGTCGTGATCGCGATTGAGCAACTAACGGTCTACGCCGCGGACGTCCTTCCCTCGGTTAGCGCGACAAATTGGTGGTACGTGTTTTGGGCAGGCTTGCTGGCGGAGGCGCTCGTAAAGTTCGCTCTTATCGGCGAGATATTCGGCTCGGTGTTCGGCCTGTATCCTTCCGTGGCCAAGCTCGGCAAATTGCTCATTAGCGGTGTCGGCGTGATTCTTGTGCTCCTGGCCGCTGTGGTTGCCGCTTACACGCCGAAGGACAACATTTATGGGATTGTCTCTGGCGCGCATGTTCTTGAGTTGGCGATCTACTTGATCGAGTGCGGCTTGATTTTGTCCCTCTTCCTATTTGCGGCTTACTGCAAACTGCACTGGAGCCGTCCCTGTTTCGGCATCGCACTCGGGTTAGGCGTCTCGGCTTGTGTACATCTCGCGACCTGGGCGTTGCTGGCTAACGGTAATCTCTCGTCTCGCTATCGCGTTTCTCTCGATATGCTGAACATGGCGACCTACCACGTTTGTGTCCTGATCTGGTTTTACTACCTCCTCTTCACCCCGAAGAAGGTTTCTAAGCCCGGAGGTCCGGCGCCGCCCGAGCACCACCTCGAGGTCTGGAACAAAGAATTGGAGCGACTATTACACCAATGATTCTGGCCATTATCATCGTCATCTCCGCCGCTCTTGCGCTGGGCATTATCTTGAGCATCGCCGTAACACGAGGCCTGCGTGTCCAAGGAAGCACAGGGACGACCGTCGCGATCCGTCCCATCGACATCGAAGCTTTCCGCAATCTGATCGACGCCGACGAGGACAACTACTTGCGGCGCCGTTTGCCGCCCGCCCGGTACCGCGCGGTCCGTCGTGAGCGCTTGCGTGCGATGGCTGCCTATGTCCACGTCGCGAAAAGCAACGCCGCAGTGCTGGTGCGGATGGGCGGAACTGCTCTGGCCAGCGGCGATCCGCAGGTTGCCGGTGCCGCGCAGCAATTGGTGAACGACGCGCTGCTGCTTCGCCGCAATACGGCCGTCGCCCTGATGCGGATTTACCTGGCTCTGGCCTGGCCCAACTCCGAGTTTGCCGCCGTGCGGGTAGTCGACCGTTATGAGCGGCTCAGCGGAGCAGCCATGCTGTTGGGTCGGCTGCAGAATCCCGTCGTCCCGGTTCGACTATCCGCATCGAACTAGGCTTATGGCTGCAGGTTTGTGATTAGCATTACAGACATTCTTTTCCCAGCTATGAGATTGTGACCGCCAGCGGCGCCGTGGCCCAACCACGGCCGGGTTAACTTGCGAACCACTCCTGATCATTCTTCCTTGTTTTCGTTGCCTGTTCTGGTGTAAAAACCAGCGGGAAACTACCGCACCCGGAAATCCCGTGCCTATTTGGCGCGTCTGCTCAAGCGCCATTGGAGTTGTTTCCGCCGCCGTTTTCAAGCTGGCGGACTCAAGGGAGCCTCTATGATCCGCAGAAAGAACCTCCGCAGCATAAAGATCCCCGACCTGACGACTTTTTCCGTCTCGCTGCTCGTCCTGGTGCTGTCCTCCTTCGCGTTCGGTCAAGGCGGCGCTGCCACAGGCGACCTTCACGTAACCGTGAAAGATCCCAACGGCAATCTCGTGACCAACGCTACGGTCACAGTGGCCGATGTCGCCAAAGGCTTGGACCGCACCGCCACCAGTGATGGCCAAGGCGGCTACAGCGCCCAACAGTTGCCCCCGACCAACTACACGGTAACGGTGCAGGCGCCGGGCTTCGGCAAGGCCGAAGCCAAAGATATCAGCATCACCGTGGGCGGACTGGTGGAGCTTCCGGTCGCGTTGGCAGTCGCAACCGGCAAAGAAGTAGTGGAGGTGAGTTCTCAGGCGGAATTGGTGGAGACCTCGCGCACCTCGACCACGGACACGATTGGACAGCGCCGCATCGACAATCTTCCCATCAACGGCCGCAACTACATTAATTTCACGCTGACCGATTCTCAGGTGGTGCGCGATAACGCGCCCAGCCTTGGCGCCGCGCCGACATCGGGCCTGAACATGAGCGGCCAGCGCGCGCGATCGAATCTGGTGAACGTAGACGGCGCCGACGCCACCGACAACTCCGTGAACGGCGTGCGTTCTACAGTTTCACAAGAGGCGGTGCAGGAATTTCAAATCATCACCAACAACTACAGCGCGGAATATGGGCGTGCCGCCGGCGGGGTTGTCAACATCATTACACGCTCGGGGTCGAATGAATTCCACGGAGACGTGTTCGGCTACCTGCGCAACCGTAACTTTCAGGCGGTGAATCCGTTCAGCACGGTTTCGAATCCGGCGTACACGCGAGTGCAGGCGGGCGCGGCTTTCGGCGGCCCGATCAAGAAAGACAAAACCTATTACTACTTTTCCTATGAAATAACGCGGCGGCACGAGACTGGATTTTCCAGTATCGCTCCGGCGAGCAACCCGTCGTATTACGGCCTCACCGGCGTCGACGTCTCGACGCTGTTTGGAGCACCTCCAGGATTCTTCCCGGATATCCTCGCCACCAGCGACCAGGCGGCTTTCCTGTCGAATCCGCCGCCTGGTATCACGCCGGCCCAGTTGCAGAGCTATGCCTTCGTTGTGGGTTCATCGTCGGGCATGGCCCTGAGCGGGGCATGGCCGTTGATTTTTACCGGAGGGAACCCGGGAATCGGAGGCTTCCCTACGACGTGCAACACCCCGGGCACCTGCTTCGTTCCTGCTTCCTATCAAACGCTGGGAGCACAGGCGGGGAATTTCCCTGTTTTTGAAGGCACCAGTCTGTATTCGCTGCGGCTCGACCACAACATCAACAACAACAACCGCCTGACGCTGCGCGCCAACGTCAGTCCCAGCACGATCACTGGAATCGAGGGCAGCGGCCAAGATCAACCCTTCGGACAAAACGCATTTTCGCGCACCTCGCAAACGACCTATCGCGATGTGACCGGGATCGCCAAAGACACCTGGGCCATCGGCAACAACAAGGTGAATGAATTCACCTTCCAGTATGCGCGGCGCGGACTCTCTTACTACTACAACACGCAGATTCCTGGCGGGTCTGATCCGGCCGTCAACATTCCGGGCTTCGCTTACTTCGGCCGCGAGCCTTACTCCTACATTCAGCGCGTGGAACAACGCTATCAGTTCACCGATAATTTTTCCTGGACCCTGGGGCGCCACAACACGAAATTCGGCGTGGACTTCAATTATTTGCCGCTGACTGCGATATTCACGGTGAACTACGGCGGAGTATACGATTTCGGCCCGATCGGCGCCTTTCCGCAACCTTTTCCCAGACTCAATGGCGTGCAGGCTTACGGCGCCGGTTTGCCCGGAGACTTCATCCAGGGGCTGGGCAGTCCTGCGGATTCCTTCCACAACAAAGCCCTGGGGTTGTTCTGGCAGGATTCCTGGCGTGTGAGCCCAACCGTGACTCTCAACTATGGAGTCCGCTACGACGTGGAGATTCCACCGAAGTTCAAACCTCCCACCGCGTTGGCGCTGGCTGGGTACAACGACCTTGGACTGCAGAAAGGAATTCAGACTGACAAGAACAACATACAGCCCCGTATCGGCATAGCTTGGGATCCGAAAGGGGATGGCAAAACGGTGGTCCGCGGCTCCTACGGGATGTTCTATGACCATCCGCTTCTCGGCCTGTACTTTCTGGGAGATGCTTCCGATGGCTCGACCAGCGGTCAGTTGGCCTTTGTAGGAACTGGCTTCTGCAGCAAGGATGGAAACGCGACCAACCTGAATGCGTTTACGATTTTTCAAGGCCTGCTGAACCAGCCCGGATGCGCACCGTCACTGTCTCCAACGGCCAATGCCAACCTCGGCTACTTGCCTAACGAGCAGCGGTTCCAGTCTCTGAACTTTCCCCAATCCGAGTTTCTCAACCAGAACTACCTGAACCTGGCCGGCGGGACTTTCCTGCCGCTGGGCTTCCAGCCCTTCGGTTATCCTCAGGCGAAGAACTTCGTCTACGCCTACGCACAGCAGGCCAACGTCAGCATCGAGCGCGATCTGGGCCACGGCCTTTCCTTGAACCTGGCCTACAACTTCAACGGCGGACGCCACCTCAATCGCCCCATCAACGCCAACACAGTCCGCGGCGATCTGATGGTCGCCAACTTCGAGGCAGCGTATTACGACGCGGTTCTTGCCGGACAGACACCGCCGGCCAATCCTTTCACCGTCACCTGTAACCCCCTGGGAGGCACCCCGTTCCCCTACGTGGACGCCGCTTTGATGAACTTCTTCCGCCCCGGTGGACTCAATCCTTCCATCGCGGCCGGATATAACACCAGCGGCGTGACGGCACCTTGCGTGACGCAGGCGACCACTTTTATTTCCACGCTCCACGGCTTCAATGCGAGTTGCAATCCCGCACCGCCCACGTTCTCCTACGCCGGTTGCGTTCCCTTTGGAGACATGGATGCCAACTACTCCAACGGCAGCTCGGTCTATCATGGCTTCAGCGCCAACCTGCGCAAGCGCTTCGGCAACCACTACGAGTTCCTGGCCTCTTACACCTGGTCGCACGCTATCGACGACTCCACCGACTTGCAGGCCACGCTCACTCCGCAAGACAGCTATTTCCCGGCGCTGGATCGCGCCAATTCCGCGTTCGATCAGCGCCATCGTTTCGTCTTCAGCGGCCTCTACCAGACGGGCAAGGTCGGCGGCAAGGGTTTTGGCAGCAAGTTGTTGAGCAATTGGACCTTCGCTCCCATCATCGAGTTCTCTTCCGGACGGCCCTTTAACATCACCACGGGCGGCGGAGACAACTTTCAGATTTCCTCCCTCACCTCGCGCCCGAACACTACCGTCGACCCAGCCTGCGGCACCGTTTACAAGAGCAAGTACTCGCCGAGCGGCACCCTGCAGGAGCCCTGCATCAACGGTTTCGTCGCCGCCGGCATCGCTCCAACTCTCTTACAACTTGACGGCAACCTGGGCCGCAACGCAGGCATTACTCCCTGGACAGTTTTCAACGACATACGCTTCGCCAAGCGCATCTACTTCGGCGAGCGCTACAACATGGACTTGATCGCCGACATGTTCAACATTGCGAACCGCTACAATGTGGCTGCCGTCAGCCCACTGTTCAGCAACGCCGGGCAGGCCACTGCGGCGTACGATCCGCGCCAGTTCCAGTTCGCTTTGAAATTTAACTGGTGAGGTTTCTGGCGGTTGTACGGATTAGTACGCTTGTGGATTCCTTTTGCAGGAATTCAGACGAGACGTGGAACTTCGCCGCCGCTTTTCGCGTACGTTAATTCAATGGCGGAGCTTGTATGTCAGAACCAGCGATAAATCCTGCCCTGTCGATATCTCCGCCGGCAGTTCCTCAGCCGCCGCCTGCCACCAGTGTTTTCCGTGGGCCGCACGGCATCCGCGCCGGCTGGCGGGCGCTCATCTTTCTGGCGATTGTGGTCGGCCTTGTGGCTGCGGTGAACCTCGTCGTCTGGTTGGTGATGCATTTCTTGCTGCATCGCCCGCTTCAGTTCGGAACAGCTTCATCGCTTTCGCCCGCTGCCGCCATCCTGAGCGACGGCGCGATTTTTCTCTTCAGCGGCCTCGCCGCGCTGATCATGAGCCGCATCGAGCACCGCAAGTGGGAACAATACGGCCTGCCGCTACGATTCGCCTTTCGCAGGGATTTCTGGATTGGGACTCTCGTAGGCTTCCTCGCCATCAGCACCAGCCTTCTCGCCATCTTCGCTTTCCACGGATTTCATCTCACCGGCATTGCTATTCACGGCAAGACCATCCTCACATCCACCGCTGCCTGGACTGCAGCCTTCGTGATCGTTGGCCTCGGGGAAGAATTTGCCTTCCGCGGCTATCTTCAGTTCACGCTTACCACGGGCATGGGCTTCTGGCCGTCCGCGATTGTGCTGTCGGTGTTATTCGGTTTCGCCCACGCCGCGAATCCTGGCGAGACCAAGTTTGGACTGTTCTCGGTAGTCTGCTTCGCGATGTTGTTCTGCCTGATCCTGCGCCGCACCGGCAACCTCTGGTGGGTCGTGGGCTTCCACGCCGGATGGGACTGGGGACAAACTTTCTTTTACGGCGTCGCCGACAGCGGCTTGCCTGCCTACCAGAATCTGTTCAACTCTACCTTCAGCGGACCGCGCTGGCTCACCGGCGGCAGCGTCGGTCCTGAAGCCAGCATCTTCACGCCGCTCACGCTGCTGCTAGTCGCGATCGTCTTCACCCGCTTCTATCGCGAGAACCGGTATGATCCGCTGGGCAGACAGACTTAGAAGAGACTTCATGGTATAGGCCTCAGCCCGGAGACTGCTTCCCGGCGTCCCCGGCTCGATCAACTTTTTGGCAACTGCACCGCGCCGGACTGACTCTCAATACCGGGGTCAACATGAATCGAAGACATTTCCTCAAGACCGTCGCAGCCGGCACTCTTATGACTTCTCTGAACCGCAATCTCGCACATGCCGCCGATGTTCCTTTTCCCACCCGCACTCTCGGCCGCTCGGGCGAAAAAGTTTCCATCGTAGGGCTGGGGGGCTACCACATCGGCATGCAATCCGATGAGCAAGAAAGCATCCGCATCATTCGAACGGCTCTGGACGGCGGTATCAACTTCCTCGATAACTGCTGGGACTACAACGGCGGCCAAAGCGAGATTCGCATGGGCAAAGCGCTTCGAGAGGGATACCGGCAGAAAGCGTTTCTGATGACCAAGATTGACGGCCGCACACGAAAAGCGGCCGCCCAGCAGATCGAAGAATCGCTTCGCCGGTTGCAAACTGACCGCATTGACCTGTTGCAGTTTCACGAAGTCATTCGTGACACTGATCCAGACTTGATCTTCGCGGCAGGCGGCGGCATGGAAGCTGCGCTCGAGGCGAAAAAGCAGGGCAAGGTGCGATACATCGGCTTCACCGGACATAAGAGCCCCGACATCCATCTCAAGATGCTGAAGACGGCATCCGCCCATCAATTCACATTTGACGCCGTGCAAATGCCGCTCAACGTAATGGATGCACACTATGACAGCTTCGAAGGGAAAGTCTTGCCGGTCCTGGTGAAGGACGGGATCGGTGTTCTGGGCATGAAGCCGATGGGCGACAAGATTATTCTCAGAAGCAACACGGCCACGCCGGTGGAGTGCCTGCACTATGCCATGAACCTGCCGACCAGCGTAGTCATCACCGGCTGTGATTCGCTGAAGATCTTGCAGCAGGCGCTGGACGCCGCGCGCACCTTCAAACCGATGAGTCAGAGAGAGGTGGCGAGCCTGCTCGCCAAGACCGCACCCGCGGCCGGCAAGGGAGAATACGAGCGCTACAAGACGAGTCACGATTTCGACGGCACTTATCGGAACCCACAGTGGCTGGGCTGAAATCGTTCGGGTATGCGCTGAGGTCTACTTTTTCATTCGGAATTCGGATTAACCCGGAGCTGGCATCCTGCTACACTTTTCCTTCACCCATCCTTGGCGCTTGCCGGAGTTCGTCCCCAATGTCCCAACCCTATTCGCCCACGCCGCGGACCCGTCTGGTCCGGGAAGCCGATCGCGCTGTTTACGATCGTGAAGCTGCGTATCGCATCCTCGATGAAGGCTTCCTTTGCCACGTCGGCTTCGTCGCCGACGGCCAGCCTTTTGTCATCCCGACATCCTACGGCCGCAAGGACGCGAACCTTTACATTCACGGCTCCGCCGCCAGCCGCATGCTGCGCCAGATGAAAGACGGAGTTCCCGTATGCGTCACCGTCACCTTGCTCGACGGGCTCGTGCTCGCCCGCTCTGTCTTCAATCACTCCATGAATTACCGCTCGGTGGTCGTCCTAGGTAAGGCGACTCTGGTGGAGGATGCGGAAGAAAAGATCGCAGCGTTGCGCCTTCTTTCCGAGCACATTCTCCCCGGCCGCTGGGCCGACGCGCGCCAACCCAACGAGCGCGAACTCAAGGCGACATCGGTGCTGCGCCTGCCCATCGAAGAATTCTCGGCCAAGGTGCGCGTCGGGCCACCCGTTGACGATGAGGAAGACTATTCTTTTCCGACGTGGGCTGGAGTTGTGCCGCTGGAAATGAAGACGGGAACGCCGATTGACGATGCACGATTACTCTCAGGACAGATTTCGCCAGCATACGCGCGCAATTACACTCGCAGGCGATGAATGCGGTAAAGGCCAAACGGAAGCGCATGGCCTATGTGGGGACAGCCGCCCTCGGCTGTCCGGGCGAGTGAAGCTCGCCATCTGCTTGCAGCTTCTCCAAGTTCCCGGGTTGTCACGAGTTCTTGCGCACTTCTCAAAACCTAACCGTATCGACACTACGTTCGAAACCAGTGGAGCTTCGCTCCGCGGACAGCCGAGGGCGGCTGTCCCCACATGGACTGTGCCAATCTCTTAGGGAATCAGCAGCAGCTTCCCAGTCGTCTTTCGTCCTTCCAGATCGCGATGCGCCCGCTGCGCCTCGGCCAGCGGATACCTATGCTCGATGCGCAGCTTGAGCTTTCCCGCCGCGATCATGCCAAACACCGCGCCCGAGCGCGCCACCAACTCCTCGCGCGTGGCAATGTAGTGCGCTATCGTAGGACGGGTCAAGTAAAGCGATCCCTTTAGGAATAACGCGATCGGGTCAAACGGCGGCACCGCTCCGCTCGATCCGCCGAAGAGAACCATCATCCCGCGCGGCCGCAGGACGTCCAGTCCCTTCCCGAATGTCGTCTTGCCCACCGAGTCGTAGACTACATCCACGCCCTTGCCTCCGGTCAGCCGTTTGGTCTCGGCCTCGAAATCGGCTTGCGTGTAGAGGATCACTTCATCCGCGCCCGCGCCGCGCGCCAGCTTCGCTTTCTCCTCGGTGGAAACCGTGGCGATCACGCGCGCCCCAATGTTGTGCGCCATCTGCACCAGCAGCAGTCCCACGCCGCCTGCCGCAGCATGAACCAGCGCTGTTTCACCCTTCTTCAGCGGATAGGTACTGTGCGACAGGTAATGGGCCGTCATGCCCTGCAACATCGCTGCGGCCGCATCGCGGTCGCTCACACTGTGCGGAATCGGCACCAACCGGTCCGCCGGCACCGCGGCATACTCGGCATATGAGCCCAGCAGCCCGGTCCAAGCCACACGGTCTCCTACCTTGAATGACTTCACCTCCGCGCCGACCGCGGTCACCACCCCCGCGCCTTCCTGCCCCAACACAAACGGCAGCGGCGCCTTATACCGCCCCTCGCGGAAGTAGACATCGATAAAGTTCACACCCGAAGCAGCCAGCTTCACCACCGCCTCATTCGCCTTCGCCTGCGGAACCGGCAACTCCACCACTTCCATCGCTTCCGGTCCGCCGACCTGCTTGACTTGAACGGCTTTCATGGTGCCTTGGATTGCTTTGTCCGAAGAAAAGATTCCAGGGGGAATGCAGTTCTCAATGCAGTTCTCAGTTCTCAGACAAGGCAACCTCGATGGGTGCTACTTGTCATTTCTGAAGAAGCCAACCTCACACGGGCCGTTGGGGTTGATCTTAACCAGAACGGAGAACTGCGAACTGAGAACTGCCCTCTGTTACACTGTCCCGACCTTCCAAGGAGCCCTTCGTCATGGCTGAACGTAAACCTCAGACCTTCGCCAATTACACGCGGTGGGACCCGCTCTATCATTTCTTCGCGCTCCCGGTATTCATTCTCCTGGCAATCGCCGGATTGGTTCACTTCATCTGGCGCCCTGGCCTCCATTCGGCGTTGCTGTTCATTGTCGCGGTGGCCTTGGCGATTGCGGTTTCTAAAATTCGCAGTTACCCCCTGAGGGTGCAAGACCGTGTGATTCGCCTGGAAGAACGTCTGCGTCTGAGTTCGCTTCTGTCGGAGCCGTTGCGCTCGCGCATTCCGGAGTTGACCAAGGGCCAACTCGTCGCCCTGCGCTTCGCCTCGGATGCGGAAGTACCGAAACTGGCCGAGCGTGCAATCTCTGAAAAGCTGTCGCCGGCGGACATCAAGAAAGCGATCCAGACCTGGCGTCCGGACTACTGGCGCGTCTAATTACCGGGTCTAACCGAATTGAGACGGAGTTGCTCAAGGGAATCGAACCGAGATCTTTGACCTCCGGCGCGGGTTGGACCGCTGACCCGCTCCGACCGGGCGAACCGCGTCGTTCGCCGACCAACCCCTTGGCCCCGCTGACCTCTGACTAAGCTCGGTAACTATCGGTCGAGTACCGAAGGTAACAGCTGCCGTTCCCTTTCGACGTTGACCCGAGCGCGCCCGCAAGGTACGATTTTTGATAGAATTCACCGGGCGTTAACCCCGGAGGGCAATCCGTATCTCTTAGATAAATATGCGAGTTGCAAAACTCCACGTACGGATCGTGATGCTGGTTGTCCTGGCCCTGTCGGCTTCGGCCTGCCAGACCGCGCAAAGGCCGCCGTCCTTGCTCCCCGCGAAAACTGCCCCGGCCTTGACCTCGATCACTCCTGCTGCAGTTCCGGCGCAGCCGCAGAACCCCGTTGCATCACAGTCAAGCACTTCGAAGCAGCAGGTCCCGGCAGAAGCTGCGGCCGAAACCAAGACCCAAGCTCCACCAACACAAACTCCGCCCCCACCGCCAGCTTCCGATTCAGTCGACGATCTCATCGCCCGCGTGGAGAAGGACTTCCAGGCAGGATTGGACGCGTACAAGGCCGGCCAGACTGACGCCGCCAGGCAGGACTTCGACCGCGCGTTTAACGCCTTGCTCGAAAGCAGCATCGACATCCGCTCCGACGCTCGTCTGCAAAAGGAATTTGACCACGTAGTGGAGGGCGTCAACCACCTGGATCTCGGCGGCCTGCCTTCCGATTCCGAAGCACAGAAATCTGAGCCCGCACCGATCGACGAGACCAACGGCATCACTCCCTCCGCCGATCCCAAAATCCGGGCCAAGGCACAGGCCGAGATCAAGTCGACCCATTCCGACCTGCCGTTGATGATGACCGATCAGGTCGCCGGCTACATCAGCTACTTCTCCAATCGTGGACGGGGCACTTTCGAGCATGCCATCGCCCGCTCCGGCCGCTACCACGACATGATGGTTTCCATTCTCCGGGAAGAAGGCGTCCCGCAGGATTTGATCTATCTGGCGCAGGCCGAGTCGGGCTTTCATCCTCTCGCCGTTTCCCGCGCCGGCGCTCGCGGCATCTGGCAGTTCATGGGCAGCCGCGCCCGGGGTTACGGCCTGCACCGCAGCCTGTGGGTCGACGATCGCCAGGATCCCGAAAAATCCACGCGCGCCGCCGCCCACCACCTGAAAGACCTTTACGCCCAGTTCGGCGACTGGTATCTCGCCATGGCCGCCTATAACTCCGGCCCCGGAACCGTGCAGGCCGCAGTCAAACGCACCGGCTTTGCCGATTTCTGGGAACTCTACCGGCGCAACGTTCTTCGCAAGGAGACGCGTAACTACGTTCCCATCATCCTGGCCGTAACCATTATGGCCAAGAACCTGTCGCAATACGGTTTCGATGACGTTTCCATGGACGACCCGGTCCCCTTCGACAAAGTGATCATCAACTATCCTGTCGACTTGCGCCTGGTGGCCGACTGTGTGGGCGCGACCCCGGCCGAACTGCAGGACCTGAATCCCAGCCTGCTGCGGCGGACGACTCCGAAAGAAGGCACATTCGAACTCCATCTTCCCGCGGGAACCAGAGATCAATATCAGACCGCCATGGCCGCGATTCCAAGCAACATGCGGCTCTGGTGGCGCTACCACAAAGTTGAGCCCGGCGATACCCTGGCTTCGATCGCCCGCTCTTATCACGTCACGGCGAATTCGATCGTCGCCGCCAATCGCATCGAGGGCACAGAACTCCAGTCCGGTGCCGAGCTGATCATCCCGGTCGCGCCCGGCAAGCACCCGGTCAGCGATACCAGCACCTACGCCCGCCGGATTACGCGCTACAAAGTTCACTCCGGAGACACCGTCGAAACCGTAGCCGAGAACCTGGGAGTCCCGGCTCAGATGGTCCGCCGCTGGAATGGCCTGCGCGCCGGCGACAGCCTGCGTGGCAGGAAAGTGCTGGCCGTGCACCTGCCGGTTACGCCCGGCAGTGAAGTGCCCTCACCCGCCTCCAGGTCGGCGGCGCACCCCCGCAAGACGGCGCAATCCGCCGGCCCCAAAGCTCCCGCAAAGGCAGCACATGCAAAACGCGAAGACAAACGGGAGCCCGAGCCGGCCAGCGTCCTTCGGCACAAAGTGAAGTCCGGCGAAACCCTCTATTCCATCGCCACCGCGTACAAAACCACGGTCGCCGCCCTCAAACGCAACAACGGAGACATCGCTGTCCTGCGGCCCGGTATGATCCTGATCGTCCCGCCCAACCGGTAGCCCTTGCCGGATACCGCTTCCGACGATTCCTGCCAGTCTCGACACATTCCGCTCCCAGCAAAAGTTTTCGAAATTATCACCTTGGCAAACCCACGCCCGATCGCACGATTCGTGCTCTCAAAGCAATTGAGGGGAAGAGGCTGACACTCCGACAACCAAAGGCTTCTGCGTAGATTCGAGGAAATACAGGGTGCAGGGAAGATTGTTCCGAGATTGGTGATGTGGAAAACCGACCCCTCACCCCCGCACCAAGCCCGTCATTGCTGAGGATACAACCTATGGTGTTTCGCTCTTGACAGGCCGAATAGCGAGGGTAGAGTTAATGGAGAAGTAAACTAAGGCCGAGCGAGGAGTAAACGTTTGGACAGCGCTCTCCTCGCCCAGCCCAGTGGGGACGTAGCTCAGAAGGATAGAGCACCGGATTCGTAATCCGGAGGTCGGGGGTTCGAGTCCCCCCGTCTCTTCCAAGTCTTTGCTAGCCCTTCCAATTGGTCGCTGGTCGTGAGACTGGCGGCCAATCTTTTCAAAAAACCTTGATTCGCCTCTGGAGACGAACGGCCTTCCTCTGGCCTTGGGCGATGAAGGAAGTACAGGCAAGACGGGAATCCTAAACCAAGCCGTTTGCGGTTAGCAACTACCTACTAACCGATCCCCGCAATCCAAGTATAGCCCTTCCTTTCGCACCCTGAAAACACGCTAGTAACGCCGTCATCACGCCACCCCCACATACCGTGGATGCTGCGCAGACTCTACGGTATGTAGCATCTGTGCATACCGTACCACACTCAGATACCATACGTAACGTCTATTTTTTTGGGCCTAGGAATCAAGGTATTCCACATGGTCGATGATGACTCTTCCGACCTTACAACCCTCAAAGCCGAGAACTGTCCTAAGGAACTCAAGAAGCGTCTAAAGCTGAAATCGGTGGAGCGCGAGATTGACCTCCAAGACCTGATTCTTGAATACTGCCGAAAGGGTCTAGATCAAGAGGATGGGGACAAACAACCCAAGTCTAAGCCTAAGAAGTGAGACGGAGGTCTGAAAAAATGAAATTGTTAGTTCACCATCTGGCTGAGGACGAGGTGTATCAGGATATTGCACGAGTCCCGCGTCCCTATCGGATCGACCCTGATGGTCAGGAGATTGAACGCGGAATCATCTGTCGCTTATTGTGCAAGGACACCGAAAACAAGGCTTTCATTATCTTGTACGGCAGTCGCCGGGACGGCGCAGACATTGGCATAGACAATCGGACGCGAAGGATATTAGGCATAGAGCCGGACCAATCGTATGAATTTGAATTACAGCGTGCTGGCTTCTGGGGTCGAGTAGGTTGGGCGTTACAGTCGGGAGATGTAACACATAGATTTTCGTCTTGGATCGCACTGATTTCACTTTTCCTGGGTTTCCTCGGTCTCGTTCTTGGCGCTCTTTCGGTCTACCTCTCGATTCACTAGGGTTTGTGAAGGTGATAATTTCCAGAGTTTCCTCCAGCCGGAAAGAATCTTCTTCCATTCCGCCGCTTCGTGTGGTAACAGGATAAGCGGGCTGAATTGTGACTTTGGCCCTTGCAGCCTGCACTAAACGTCGTGCTATAATCGCCCGCCGTTCCGACATTAGGTTTCCGGTGGTCTTTTAATTTCTAGTGCCCGGCAGCCTTGCGCAGCCGTTCCTGTGCCAGGAGGCCAAATCAAGATCAGGAGGAGCAATGACTTTCTACGATCCCACTCTCTACGGACGTGATGACGAAGAAGAATTCGGCGACAGCGGCGCCTACAGCGAGTCGCTCGAAGAGGATTTCGAAGAGGAAGAAGAGGAGGAAGAAGAAGCCGGCATAGCGGAACCGGCAATGGGTGAGCCGGCAGCGCCCACTCCTCCGCCCCCACCTCCAGCGCCCAAACCCGCTTCCCCCGCCGGAGGCGGAGGCAGCGCAAAAAAGCCGGCCGCAAAGAAGAAAGCCCCGGCCAAGAAGAAGCCCGCAAAGAAGAAGGCAGCCAAGAAACCAGCCAGGAAAAAAGCGGCCAAGAAGCCCGCCAAGAAAAAAGGAGCCAGGAAGCCGGCGAAGAAAGCCAAGAAGAAAGCGAAGAAGGGCCGCCGCTAAGAGATTTTGCAGCTGCACGCTCAAAGATCGCGGTTTCAAAAACAGGACCCGCGGTCCCCGGGCCGCGGTCTTTTCTTGCCCACCAGGATCATTCTATAAGGCCGTAGCGAGCGGGTGTCTAGGTACTCGGTACTAGCTACTTCTTCCCCTCCACCGCGGCCCGGCACTTACTATACAACTCCAGCAGATGTGTCGCATATTCCTCAGGCTTCGCCGCCGAACCTGTGCCCTGAAATCCGACGCCGGTCGAAGCCGTCCGGCCGTATCCCGTAGTCATCGCAATGAATTTCATCAGATCGAGCGCGATATCCTCGTTGCGGCGCGCGCTTGCATGCGTAGCTGGACCTTCATCCATGAGTCCCTCTCCTGAACCCGAAATATAAGGAATCTGCTCGTCGTCTTCCATTTCTTCAAGCAGGTCGTCAAGCATGTCTTCCATGTCGTCTACTAACTCCGTCCACGATGATAACAGGGACGCCAATAGCAGGGTCGCCCCAGCAGCGTCCGGCGCACAAACCACAGTTGTGGCCGCTCAATACCCGGTTGGCAATTGAAAATCCCCTCTCGCAGTGCGCCGCAGCCGCACCATCATCCACACCGAAGCCACGAATAGAAGCGGAGAAGAATAAAACCCCGGCGCCGGACGCGGAAACGTCACCGAAGCCACCGTGTGCCCCAGCATAGTTCCGATCGTGTGCCCCATCCCGTTCAGAAACATGATGACCGCATAGGCCCACGCCAGCGGCCGCAATCCGCGCATGCCCCGCACCGCCACCGGAGTCAGGCAGAACAACAGCCCGCACACCAGGATATGCCCGGTCAGCCACACCCGGAACTCAAGCGCGGGCATCGGAAACCAGCTCCAACGCTCGCGCAGGATGGTTACGGTTGGGTTGTACACGGCAAGAAAGCCGGTGGCGCCTTCATCCACTATGTGCAGCGCAAACGCCACGCACAACGCCAACCACGCGTTGCCAAACCCCGACGCGGAGAGTGCAGGTGTTTGTTTCATGGCATTGCCTGACACACGAATTCTCAAGCACCCATCGGATGCTTGGCAATCGAAAACCCGTCACGGAAGGCGCACCAATGGTCAAGGCAACCGCACCCGCCGGCCGCGCACTCCACATCTTTCGCGTTGGTGGCAACCTTGCCCAGGCGCGTGATTCCAATTCCGGTTGCAGTTGCGCTCATCGCTTGACCTCCACAGCTAAATCAGTCGCCGCCCACTGTGGTTTGTTCGTTTTTCGTAACAAGCACAACATCTCGGTTGTAACTCCCCTCCGGCGTTCTACTATCCACCGCGCAGCCTTCCCCTGCCTGATGCTGGATGACGTATGGGCGCCTTTAGCATCGCCTTCGATATCATCATCGTCGGTGCGCTGGCTCTTTTCTGGGTTCTCCTCGTCATCCACCTCTTCTTCTCCAGCAACGTAAGCCGCGTCAAAAGCCTTTTGCACTGGGTGGTCGAACAAAACCAGCCTGCGGTAGCCGGCGTTCTGTTGTTCGCCATGACCTATGCTCTCGGCTCGGTCGTCTCCCGCATCGCGCAGGATTTCTTCGATGACGACGACCTCCACATCCACGTTCTTAACCATCTTTACCGAGTGGGAGTGACCGAGAGCAGTATTCGCACCGACGTTTATTGCGGCACTTTAAAACGGGAACCAGCTCCGAAGCCCCGCGATTCACCCACAGCCAATCCGCAGCCCGGCGATCCGGCCGCCGGCAAGCCGAATCCTCCCGAGAATCCGGATTGCAGATATGCCGGGACGTGGATTGTCCCAACCCGCGACCCGGAAACCTACCAGCGGATCACCGCCGAATGGATCAACGACCAGCAAGATTCGGCCCGATACATTTTTGCCGTCCACGAAGCCGCCCTTCTATTGAAGGGAACCGATCCCACCGAACGCCTCCGCCACTTTCACGATCAGATCATAGTGCTTCGAGGGGCCGCATTTAACGGCATGGTCGCGTTCTCTTTGTGCCTGTTCTGGTGGCTCTCCCGGTTTCAGTCCGCTCTGCGATGGACTGTGCTGTTGCTCTATCTTTTCCCGGCGATCGTTGCCTCGGTCAACCATTTCGGCGGCCACGTGCACGATCCCCCCTACATGGAATTCAACTTGTGGGTCCTCGCCGCAGCGGGCGGTTGCCTGCTGTGGCAGCGCATGCGGAAGACAGGACAACCTCGAGCCCAGAACGGCCGGGGAGAAACTCGATTTGCCTATGTCCTCCTCTCTCTGTTTCTCACCGTCTCGGTTTTCCTGGGATGGTGGGCCACTCAAGTGCTTTATGACGAGCAGGTGATCTACTCCTACCGAGCCCTAAAGGATGCTCCGGCCGGGAAATAGCGTTTCTATACGTCCCCAGCACCCAGCTTCTTTCTGTTCCTTCAATATCGCGGTTTAGAATGCCGCCCGTAGTAACGCCTCGGATGTTAAGGTGATTTCTGGGCAGCCACTCTCCAGCCTGAACGATGCGCGTGCCTATCTCGCCATGTTGCAGGCAACGCGCGGCGTGGTACAACCATTGACGCACTCGCGTATCATTTTGAAGGAGCCGCATTCTACTTTGCGCCTGACCCGCCGCGAATTCCTGAACTCAGCCTTAGCTGCCGGCGCCCTGGCCGCGCTGCCCGCCACCGGCTGCATCGTGTCGTCGAACGCTGCGCGCACCGCGGGTTCTGCGGCTCTCCACGGTTCCCACGCGAGGCCGTCGGACGCTCCCGCCGACTTTTCCTTCCCCAAGAATTTCTACTGGGGCGCCGCCACCGCCGCCTATCAGATCGAAGGCGCATGGAATGAAGACGGCAAAGGCGAATCGATCTGGGACCGCTTCGCGCACACACCCGGCAAGATCAAGACTGGCGACACCGGCGATACCGCCTGCGATTCTTACCATCGCTGGCGCGAAGATATCGCGCTCGTGCGCGCGATGAACCTGACCAGCTACCGCTTCTCTATTTCCTGGCCGCGCATTCAGCCCGCCGGGACGGGCCCGGCGAATCCCCAAGGCATCGATTACTACAGCCGCCTCGTGGATGCCTCGCTGGAAGCCCGAATTCGTCCCTTCGTCACGCTCTATCACTGGGACTTGCCGCAGGCTTTGGAAGACGCCGGCGGATGGCCCAATCGCGACACGTCCTCTCGCTTCGGCGACTACGTGGAGGCTGTCGCACGCGCCCTCGGCGACCGCGTTTCCGATTGGATGCTGTTCAACGAACCCTCCGGCTTCATCGATTTGGGTTATCTCGAAGGCACCCACGCTCCCGGGCGCAAAAGCCTGATCGACTTCCTGCGCGCCTCCCACACCGTGAACCTGGCGCAGGGCACGGGTTTCCGGGCGTTGAAGGCAGCGCGACCCTCGGCCCGCGTGGGAACCGCCTTCAATATGTCAGCCTGCGAACCGGCAACCAACTCGGAAGACGACAAACTCGCGGCCGACCGCGCCCACGCCATCACCAACCTGTGGTTTCTGGAGCCCGCACTCAACGGACGCTATCCGCAGGCGCTGGCGTTTTTTCCGGAAAGAGTAATGGGCATCAAGTCGGGCGACCTCGACAAGATGCGCGCCCCGCTCGATTTCATCGGCATCAATCTCTACTACCGCACCATCGCCTCCGCCCCCACCGCCATGGAGCGCCTCGCCCACGCCCAGCAGTGGCTGTTTCCGGTGAAGATGGGCGTAGCGAACGAGGGTCCGAAAACCGACATTGGATGGGAGGTCTGGCCGCAGGCCATGTATGACATGGTCACCCGCATCACCCGCGACTTCAACCGGCCGCAGATCGAGATTAGCGAGAGCGGCTGTGCCTACAACGACGTTCCCAACCCAAGCGGTGTAATTAACGATACGCGCCGTATCGCATATCACCGGCAATACCTGCAAGCCCTGGCCCGCGCCATCGCCGACGGCGCCGACGTCCGCGGCTACCACGCATGGACGCTGTTAGATAACTTCGAATGGGCCGAAGGCCTTAGCCAGCGCTTCGGCCTCGCCTACACAGATTTCAAAACCCAGCAACGCACCCTCAAGGAATCAGGAAAATGGTACGCAAAGGTAGCCGCCGAGAATCGCGTAACGTAGGACAAGTGTAGGACCGGGTCTCTGACCCGGTCAGCGGCCGCAGGCCGCTAGCTCTCCCGCCAGGAGATCATAAGACGGGAATCTCCCCCTTCCACAGCCAGCGGTACTCGCTCGCAGACTTCACAAGCCCCGCCCGCACGGGGTTCTCGCAAATGTATTCCACCCTTTCCACCAAACTCTCGTTCGATCGAAGAACGTGATCGAAAAACTCTTCCTGCCAAAGCGCTCCAGTGCGCGTGAGCATGTGATTGATGCGCCAGGCCGCGGCACCTTTGATTGCCTTCATGATTTCGGGCAAGCTATAGCTCCAGCCGTCTTCCCGCCGCAAGGGCGAGTAAATCAAATGAACGTGGTCGGGCATGACCACAGCGGCATGCAGGTTGAACTTGCAGCCGTTCTCTTTCACGCAACACTCGAACACAACGTCTCGGGCAGCCGGAGGAAGTATCCACCTGTACTTGGTGGCGAAGGTTACGAAAAGAGGATGATCGTCTTTTTGGAGATGAGGCAGACGACGGCGGTAATCATATTTCGGCTGCATAACTGCCCGTGTAGGACCGGGTCTCTGACCCGGTCAGGCCCGCAGGGCCTCTCGCAAGTCATCCCAACTTCTTCCCCAGCAACTCATTCACCAACTGCGGATTAGCCTGACCCTTGGACGCCTTCATCACCTGGCCGACAAAGAATCCGAGCATGGTCGTCTTGCCCCCGCGATATTGCTCAAGCTGCTTGGGATTCGCGGCCAGAACATCTTCGACAATCTTCTCCAGCGCGGAAGTGTCCGACGACTGCTGCGGGCGCCCTTCTTCCTCGTAGACCGCAGGGAAATCCTTGTTGCGCTCGAAGCAAAGATCGTAAAGATCCTTAAGCATCTTGCCGGAAATTGCGCCGCTCTCCACCAGATCGGCCGACGCCGCCACCCCCTTCATCGAAATCGGAGACTGCTCAATCGACACGCCCCGAGCCTTGAGGCGCCCCATCAACTCGCTCTGCACTAAATTAGCCACGCGCTTGGGATTCTTCGCCGCCTTCGCCGCCGCCTCAAACTGATCGGCAAGCGACTTTCGAAACCGTCAGCACCTGCGCGTCATATTCCGTCACCCGAAACTCACGAACGAACCGTGCCCGGCGCGCTTCCGGCAACTCGGGCAGAGTCTTCGTGATCTCGGCCTTCCACTTCTCGTCGACCACCAGCGGCAACAAGTCAGGCTCGGGGAAATAGCGGTAGTCGTGCGCCTGCTCCTTCGATCGCATGCTGTAAGTCTTGCCCTCGTGGGCGTTATAGAGCCGCGTTTCCTGCACAATCTTGCCGCCGCCTTCGATCACCTCAATCTGGCGCGCGATCTCATAAACCAGCGCCTCGCGGATGAAGCGGAACGAGTTCACATTCTTGATCTCAGCCTTAGTCCCCAATTCCTTCTGCCCCCGCGGCCGCACACTCACGTTGGCGTCGCAGCGCAACGACCCCTCCTCCATATTGCAGTCGCTGACCCCGGTATAAAGAATGATCTCCTTCAGCCGCGTAAGGTATTCGTAAGCCTCGTCGGGCGTGGCAATGTCAGGTTCACTGACGATCTCAATCAAGGGCACGCCTGTGCGGTTAAGGTCGATAGCAGTCGATAAGTCGGAGTCCGGAAAACCCTCATGCAGGCTCTTACCAGCGTCCTCCTCAAGATGCACGCCGAGTAATCCCAATCTTCTTTCGAATGGGAAGTTGCTCTTCTTTGCGTCCTTCGCGGCCGACCTTAGCGTCCTTAGCGGTTAAAGGCTCTTGGATCGAAGTATTGTCCGCATTCAAGACTTGTACTTCGATAAATCCATGCTCAGCCAGCGGCTTGTCGTATTGCGAAATCTGGTAGCCCTTAGGCAGATCAGGATAGAAATAATTCTTGCGCGCAAAAATCGAAGTCTCATTAATGCGGCAATTCAAAGCCAGAGCCGCCAGAGTAGCGAACTCGACTGCCCTCCGGTTCAAAACCGGCAAAGCCCCCGGCATCCCCAGGCACACCGGACAAACATTCGTATTAGGCGGAGCCCCAAAGCGCGTAGAGCACGAGCAGAAAATCTTCGAAGCCGTCAGCAACTGAACATGCACTTCAAGGCCGATGACTGGCTCGTAGGTTGTGGCAGCGGCGACGGAGGTGTCGGCGGAGGTCGACATATCGAGTGATTATAAGGCCCAAGGCGGGAAGCTGACGCAAAGGCGGGTGCCCCATCCTTGCCGCGTTCTTTGCGGTAAGGGTGGGGATTTTGACTTCCTTTCCATGCTCGGAGCTGCGGGGGCGACACTGAGGCAGGGTACTCTTACTAATGTGGTATTCAGGGCGCGTACCTTATAAAGTACGTCCCGCGCCTGTCAAGTCTACTTTAGTAGACATTTGACGTCCTCGAAAGTAGACATTCCTTCCACAGCCTAACCCCTTGATTCCATTCGTCCGCCCCAAAGCCCGTACGCAGAATCAACAACTTACGCCGCAAATTTCCTGCAAAGTGAAATGTTCCAGTTGGAACATTACGCACAATGTTCCGGCTGGAACATTCAGCACAAAGCTCCGCCCTGAGCCCTCAAAACACCTGGGTCTTCGCCACCTTCCCATTCTCAAAGTGGACCACCCACCTGTGGCCATTCTTCAGGTAGAACCAGGTCTCCTTCAGATTGGTGTCGTCAACGTCATCCACCTTCTTCTGATCGGGATCGCCGAAGCTCATCAGCACCATTTCATAAGTCATGTTCTCGACCACGGTGTGGGCTTCGATGGCGTTGCGAAGCTCCGGCGGCATGTCCTTCTCCGAGAGCTTCTGCTCGATGCGGCTCACGTCCAGCAGTCTGGACATGAACCTCAGAATGGTTTGGGGAGCGAGGTCAGCGTCGTTGATATCTTTCTGATACTTCAGATTGAGCCGCGAACCTCCAGCCCGTTTGTAGGACGCGCCCGCTTTGCTGGCGTGATTGCTGCCGCGCCGCCCCTCGCCGCCGCCTTCCAGGTGGATCTCGATCTTGTCGCTGTCGATCTTGACGTTAGTGATGGTCACCCACTCGTCGCGCTCCACGCCCACTCCCTTCGCCTTGAGCCACTTGGTCATCTCCGCCAGATCGATTCCGCGAACGTCGGTACGCTTGTTCGACGGAGGCACGTAGTACACATCGACGCCATCTTTGTAGGCAGGAAGATCCACCAGCGCCCTTACATCCTTCCCCAATAGCAACGCACTCAACTGCTCTTGCGCTTCTTTCGACGCCGAGGCGTGCGCCGCGCCCAGCAGTCCAACGACGAGACTGGGCATCACAGCCCAGAAAATCCATCTCTTCTTCTTGTTGTTACGCATATCCTTCCCCGAGGCCGCCTTCATGCCAATGGAGATGCTATCGAACCAGGCCGGCGCCGAATGGCAAGTCAAACCTTGCATCGTGACACGATTCGCGCAGATGTAAATGGCTCTTGGGTGCCGTTTGGCCGACCATGATGCCCTTCCCGTCGGGCGCTTGTCAAACCACTGGTTACTGGGTCTTCTGCGGCGGGTTCAGGTATTTCTCCAGCGGAACATCGAAGTAAAACAGTTCGGTGCCTTTGGCATCGTCGACGCCGCTCACGAAGACGTGAGCGCCGGCGAGGGGCGCAGCAATGCCTGCTACATCGAAGAAGAGAAATCCCGATTGCGTGTTGTGGGGTTCGACTGCTTTGGCGGCGAATTGCGAGGATTCGATTTCGTTTCGTTCCTTTTCGCTGATGGTGCCCTTCACTTTCTTGTGGGGGATGGGAATCGGCTCCGGCGGGCGCGTGTTGACCTGGGGATTGGTGATGCGGCGATAAATATCTTCCGACGAAATCGGCGTCAGCTTGTCGCGGTCGGCCGTGGTCAGAGTCACCCGAAGGTTGGCCATGGAAATAGGCTGGTTGCCGTCGTTGGTCACGACGAAGAAGATGGGCAGGATTCCGTGTCCGCGAAAGTTTACGGAGAATATCTTCGCCTTGTCGGCGGTGTCGTAGGGATCGGCGGCGATGGCAACCCGCTCGTCGGTGTGATCGTCGTGCGCGGGATAGTTCTGGGCGGACCGGGCCGCGGGCTTTACAAAATCTCTTGCGGCGAGCACAAGAGCGAAAGCGGCGACTGCGCATAGGATGACCACGGCACGGGTGAACCACATCTTCTGCGGGTGCATGGCTTCGATTATAGAACCGGTCTGAGATTGTTTAGAATGGCTGAACTTGATCCCTTCTCTCTACAGCTTTCTCTACAGCGTTGCGCTGGCCGTGGGGATGTTGGCGAGCCTGCCTTACTGGCTTTTCCAGATGGCGCGCCACGGCAAATACCGCGAGGGTTTAGCGGAGAGGCTGGGGCGTGTATCGTCGCGGCTGCGGTTGCCGGAAGAACAAGAGCCGGCGATCTGGGTTCACGCGGTGTCCGTCGGTGAAGTGCTGGCGGTTGCGGGTCTGGTGGACGAACTTCAACGCCGTTTCCCGCGGCATAAGATCTTCGTTTCCACGACCACCGACACCGGGCAGGCGCTCGCCCGCCAACGCTTTGGCGAAGCGAATGTGTTTTACTTCCCCATAGATTTTGCGTTCGCGATCCGTCCTTACTTCCGGGCGCTGCGGCCGCGACTGGTGGTGGTTGCGGAGACTGAGTTCTGGCCCAACTTCATGCGGCTGGCGCGTGCCAGCGGCGCGCGGGTTGCGGTGGTGAACGCCCGCATCTCAGACCGGTCGTGGCCGAAGTACCGGCGCTTCAGAGGATTGCTTCGCAGACTGCTGGCCAACGTGGATCTGTTTCTGGCGCAGACGCCCGAAGACGCGGCGCGGCTGCGAGATATCGGCGCGAGCCCAGAACGCATTCATGTTGGCGGAAATCTGAAGTTTGACATCCCGACGCCCACTCCGCCGGCGATTGTGGAGAGCCTGCGGAAGTCGATCGCTGCGAACGAGGCTGGGCCGGTGCTGGTTTGTGGCAGCACCGTCGATGGAGAAGAGCCGCTACTCCTCAAAGCGTTTGAAAATTTGCGGGTGCAGCATCCGCGGGCGGTGATGATTCTTGCGCCGCGGCGTCCGGAGCGCTTTTCGGCCGTGGCCGCGCTGCTCGAGCACATGTCGATTCGGTTCTCCAGGCGATCCGAGTGGAATGGCGAACCTCTGGCGGGCGGAGTTTTCCTGCTGGATACAATCGGAGAACTGGCCGCGCTGTATGCGCTGTCCGATGTTGCCTTTGTGGGCGGAAGCCTGGTTCCGCACGGAGGACACAACATCATTGAACCGGCGCAGCATGGCGTGGCCACTGTGATCGGGAATCACACGGAGAATTTTCGCGATATTGTCAATCTGTTTCACAGCCGGGATGCGGTGCGGATTGTTGGTCCAGCGGAGTTGCCTTTGATGTTACTGGAGTTGCTGGCCAATGATGCCGAGCGAAAAGCTTTAGGGGAGCGCGCCGCCGAAACGATGCGATCGCAGATTGGAGCCGCAGCACGGACGGCCGGCGAACTGGAGAAACTGCTGGCGCAGCCATGAGGCCGAATCCATTGTGTGCTATTTACGGCGCGGTGGCCGGGGCGCGCAACGCGCTCTACGACCGGAGATGGTTGCGCTCACGGCCTCTGCAAGGCTCCGTGATAAGCGTGGGGAATATTTCGACAGGAGGCTCGGGAAAAACTCCGTTCGTGATTCTGTTGGGCGAGTTCTTGAAGGCGTGCGGAACACGCTTCGACGTGCTTTCGCGCGGCTACGGGCGTAAGACTCGCGGAGTGCTGCTGGTGGATCCCGGCGGGCTGCCGCGGGATTTCGGCGATGAGCCTCTGTTGATCGCTCGACGATTGCAGGCGCCGGTCGTCGTCGGGGAGGATCGCTATGAGGCAGGGCGGTTTGCCGAGTCGCGATTCGGTCCGCAGATTCATTTGCTGGACGATGGCTTTCAACATCGTGCCCTGGCCCGCGATTTCGATATCGTACTCGTGACCCCGGACGATGCGCGCGATCTTTTACTTCCGGCGGGGCGGCTGCGGGAGCCTTTGCGCTCCTTGCGACGAGCGGATGCCGTGGTGCTGACTAGTGGCGCTTCGCCGGACTTGTTTCCGCTGGCGGGCAAGATGGTGTGGCGGGTGCGGCGGGGGATTGTTGCGCAGGAAGTTCCGGCCCGGCCGGTTGTGTTCTGCGGCATTGCCCGGCCGCAGAATTTTGCGCTGCAGTTACGGGCGGCAGGCATTGATCCCGCCGCCGAGGCGTTCTTCCGCGATCATCACGCTTACACCGAGAAAGATGTCCGCGATTTGCTGCAGCTTCGGCAGCGAAGCGAAGCTGGTGGCTTCGTCACCACAGAGAAAGATGCTGTGAACCTGGGCGGTTATCTAGATGCGCTCGCGCCACTCGCAGTCGTCCCGGTAAAGATGGAACTCGCGGACGCGGCTAACGCTGTGGATACCATGTTGCGGATGATCGAGGAGCGGCGAAGGCGCTCGTGAGAAAATGCCGGAGAGCAGTGGGCAGTGGTCAGTGATCAGTGGTCAGTGGTCAGTAAAATCCCCGGGGATTGCGCTGACCACTTTACTTCAATTCCATGACGAAGCATTTCAAGGAAGCCGAGCGGCTGCGGAAGATTATCGAAGCCTTCCCCAAGGTCACGATTACTGTGCTGGGGGATCTCGTCGCGGATGAATTCGTCTTCGGGGAGATTTCGCGCGTGTCGCGCGAGGCTCCGGTGCTGATCCTGAAACATCGGGAACGTACCGTGGTGCCGGGCGGAGGCGCAAACGCCGTCAATAATCTGGCCGACCTAGGAGTGAACGTGCTGCCCGTCGGCGCCATCGGTGACGACGAGCCGGGACGATTGCTGCTGAAGTTTTTTCGCCACAAGCACATTCCCGTCAGCGGCGTGCTGAAGGACAAAAGTTACACGACGGTTACGAAAACGCGCATTCTTGCCGGTATGACGCACAACTCGCGGCAGCAGGTGGTGCGCGTGGACCGCGAGCCGGAAAACCCTCCTAACCAGCATCTGACACGCGAGTTATTTTTGGCAGCCCGGGAATATCTGCGAGCTTCGGATGCGTTACTGGTTTCCGATTACGGATATGGATCGGCGAGTCCGGCGATCGTGAATGCGTTGCGGCAAGCGGGGCGGCGAAGAGTGGTGCTGGTTCCCTTGATCCTCGACTCGCGGTACCGGCTGCTGGAGTATTCCGGCGCGACCGCAGCGACTCCGAACGAACCCGAAGTGGAGGCGGCGCTGGGCGTTCGCATTGGGCAGGACTGGTCGAAGCTGGCCCAGGCGGGCAAGCAGGTTATGGATCAGATGAAATTGCAGTCGCTGCTGATTACGCGAGGCCGCGACGGCATGGTCGCTTTCGATCGGGAGCACGCGCCGGTGGACATCCCGATTTTTGGTTCGGACGAAGTTGCCGATGTGACGGGCGCGGGCGACACGGTGATTGCGGCGTTCAGCGCCGCGCTGGCGGCCGGGGCCAGCACGGAAGAAGCGGCACAATTAGCCAATTACGCGGGCGGAATCGTCGTCATGAAGCGGGGCACGGCTACGGTTTCTCGCGAGGAACTGTTGCGCGCGATCGAAAAGGCTCCGCCGGAGACCAGGGCGCATTAGAAATGGCACGAAAAAAATCGTTAACCACAGAGGGCACGGGGGATCACGGGGTAAAGCAATTACTTATAAGACTGATGAATGAAGGAAAAATCCTGAGGTCGCAGCGAGTTGCGCGAGCGCGTCGAGCAGTGGCGGCGCGCTGGCGAGCGCATCGTTTTGGCCAATGGCAATTTCGATCTGCTGCATGTGGGCCACGTGCGCTATCTGCGCGGCGCGAAGGAATTGGGCGGCAAGCTAGTGGTGGCGATCAATTCCGATGAATCGGTGCGCGCGCTTAAGGGCGAGGGGCGGCCGGTGATGCCGGCGGAGGAACGTGCGGAGATTGTTGCGGCGCTTGCCGACGTGGATGCGGTTGTCGATTTTTTCTGAACTCGATGTTCGCGCTTTGATTCGCGAGATTCATCCAGACATTCAGGCCAAGGGCACGGATTACACGGTGGAGTCCGTTCCGGAGCGCGATGCGGTGGCGGAATACGGCGGGCGGGTTGCGATCGTCGGAGACGCGAAGGATCATTCCACCAGCGAGATTATTCGCTCGCGGCTGGGGCGGCCGTGAGTTTCGAGTCCTCAGTTTCGAATCAACGAGTCTCGATATTACTTCCGAGAAAAAGATCGAGCGGCTGCTGATTGTGCGGCTCAGCGCCATGGGAGATGTGATGCACACGCTGCCCGCGGTTCATGCGCTGCGAGAAGCATTTCCGCAGGCACACATCGGCTGGCTGATTGAAGAGCGCTGGGCGGAATTGCTGTGCGCACCCGGATCGCCGCGGCGGGGCGCACGGTCAGCGCTGCGGCCGCTGGTGGATGAAGTGCACGCTGTCAATCTGAAGGCTTGGAGGAAATCTCCGTTTTCGATTTCGACTTTGCAGCGCGCGGCTACCGTTTGGAACGATGTGCGGGACGCGGGCTACGACGTCGCGGTGGACCTGCAGGGGGCCATGCGGTCGGCCCTGCTGGCGCGGTTTTCGGGGGCACGCGTAGTGTACGGTGCGGCGGAGCCGCGGGAGTCTCCTGCCAGCTTGTGGTATACGCGGAAAGCAGTTGCACACGGACGGCATGTCGTCGAGCAGAATCTTTCGGTGGCTCGGGCTCTGATTGGTCGCCGGAAGAAAGCATCGGCGGCAGAACTTCCTCACGATCCTCCCTGCGATCTTCCACGTGATCCGCGGGCCGAGGGGCTCATCGGACAATGGCTGGCGGAGCATGGCATTCGCGATTTTGCTATTTTGAATCCGGGCGCGGGCTGGGGCGCGAAGCGATGGCCGGCGGAGCGGTACGGTGAAGTTGCGCTTCGGCTGGCGGAGCAGGGGCTGCGTTCGATTCTTAATTACGGTCCGGGCGAAGAAGAATTGGTGAGCGCGGCGGAGGCTGCCAGCGGCGGGACGGCGCAGGCGATGAGTTGTGGCGTCATACGTTCCAGCATCACGGAATTGATTGCGTTGACGCGGCGGGCGCGGCTGTTTATTGGCGGCGATACGGGGCCGCTGCATCTGGCGGCGGCGTTGCGGGTTCCGGTGGTGGCGATTTATGGGCCTACCGATCCGGCTCGCAATGGGCCTTACGGGACGCGCAGTATTGTGCTGCGCAGTGCGGAGAGCGTTACTTCGCATGCGCGGCGGGCGGAGGCGGATGAGGGGATGTTGGGGATTGGGAGTGAGTCGGTGGTGAGGGCGGCGCGCGAGTTGCTGGCGGGCGCCCTCGGGGGCTAAAGCCCTCTGTTATTTTTCTTGGCATTTACGGCGCGGCTGAAAGCCGCGCCCTTTCAAAACATGGCTGAATGGTCACAAATCGCGCGGCGCATTCGGGTGCCGCTGGGATTTCTTTTCGCTGTGCTTTATTTCTGGCTGGCGCAGCCTACTTGGCGGTGTTGATGGCGTTAGGCGCGATTGTGGTTGCGCCGGGGCTTTTGATTCGGGCGCTGGCTTCGGGGCATGTGCGCAAGAACGAGTCGCTGGCAACTTCTGGTCCTTATGCTTATACGCGCAATCCGCTTTATTTGGGATCGCTGCTGATGGGGGTGGGGTTCTGCGTGGCGGCGCGCAGTTGGTGGGTGGGCGTTGCGCTGGTCGTGATGTTTGTTGCGATTTATGTTCCGGTGATTCGCGATGAGGAGGCATTTCTGCGGCGGACGTTTCCTGAGTTTGAGGAATATGCGCGGCGGGTGCCGCGGATGTTGCCGCGTTTCACGCCGCATTCCGGTGCAAGCAGTGAAGCTTCGGCGGGATTCTCTTTGGAGTTGTATTTGAAGCATCGCGAGTACAACGCGCTGCTGGGAGCGATGGGGATGATGGCGGCTTTGATCGTCAAGATGACATATTTTCGTCCCCGTTGAGAGCGAACCGGCCCGTTTGCTATTGTGGGAACAAGTTAGGATCCAACGCGATCCGAACTGGAGAACGGTTGGGCTTCAAGAACACGCTGGTGAGACCCGGGTTGCTGCAGTCAAGAGTCGTGTAGTGAATCCAACGGCGCAGGTTTTTGTCGTGACGCAAAGCTCTTCTTATCTGGAGCCCGAAGAAGCCGGTGTTGGTGTTGACGAAACCTGGAGTAATACCGCGATTGCGGCCATGCCCATGGATAAGAGTTAATCTATCGTCTCCCATTTCCCAGACTTGCTGCAAGAGCTTCGCCAGTACGCCGTTCCAGACGATTTCGGCGGGATGATAGCCGTGAAGGTCGATCTGCACGTTAATCCTCAGCAGCCTCCTGCTCCGACAGTCTACTTCTGGGCCACCAATTCTCGCGCGCGGCTCAACTCCGGGCGCGTGGAGTTCGATCCGTCGCAGACTTTCAGCAGCAGGGCGTAGTATTCCGTGGCGTCTTTCGGCTTGCCGGCGGCTTCGGCGGCGCGGGCTGCGCCGTAGAGGGCGTCGAAGCGGTTGGGATGCAGTTTCAGGTCGGTCTGATATTCCGCCAACGCCTGCTGCGGACGCTTGGCTTCGAGCAGGATGTCGGCGATCATTTCGCGGGCTGGAGCGCCGTCGGGTTCGTCGCCAACTGCATCCTCTTTGTCGGCTATGGGACGGAGCGCTTCGACGGCGTCATCGTATTTGCCTTCCGCGAAAGCGAGCCAGGCCTGGGCTTCTTTGCGATCACCTTCTACCGCGTCGGCAAATTCTGATTTCTCGGCCACCCGCTTTTTATAAATGCGTTCGATCTCCGCGATATCCTTGCGCACGTCGTCGGGCTTGTGCAGATGGGCCGACCCGATGGCCCGGGCCCAGAAAATCATCGAATATTCTGCCGTGCCCGCAACCTCGGTCGGGAGGCAGCGCTGCCGCGGCGGCCCAGTCGTGCATCTCGATCGGATACACTGCGCTGAGGTGCGCAAGGGCGGCTGCGTGCGGATCGTATCCCTTGCCGTACATATCGTCTTTCTTGTTGGGCATGGCGCGGATCTCCTCGATCAGCGCTTTGGCTTCGGCGTCGCGTCCGCTTTGCATGTAGGCGTAGAAGAGGAAATCCATGGCGTGGAACTGGTGGCCTTCGCCGCCCATGTGCATGGCGGCGGTTTTGCGCGTGGCGGCGATGGAGGCGAGGTTGGAGTTGATATCGTCCTGCCACAGGCCTACGCGGGCGAAGATGTGCGAGGGCATGTGCAGGGCGTGCGGAGACGCGGGCGCGATCTGCGCGTAACGGCGGGCGGCGGGCAGGCCGAGTTGCGCGAGTTGCGGCTTGTCGTAACTGTGGATCAGATAGTGCGCTACGCCGGGATGGTCGGGTTCGATGGTGAAAAGCTTTTCCAGGATTGCCGCCGCTTGCTTGCGATTGGCGAAAGTGGCATCGTCGTGCGGCTCGGAGGCGAGAAGAGACAGCGCGTAGAAGGCTGCGGCTTCGTGATCGTCGGGGTAGGTTTCGTAAACTTTCTTCATCGCGTCGGAGTAAGCCTTGGCGCGAGCGTCGTGCTTCAGCTTCTTGGAGTCGCTGTAGAAGGCCTTGACGGCGGCGATGTAGGCCTTCTCGCGCGGAGTGGTCCGGCCGCCGGCGGTTTTCGCCTGGTGAACTTCGTCCATGCCGTGCTGGATTACCTTGACATCGGGCTGGTTCCAGAGCTGATGCCAGAGGCTGATAGCTACGCCCCAGTGCGCCATGGCGCAGTGCGGATCGTCGGTAGCGATCTGCTGGAATTGTTTCTGCGCTTCCTCGTACCAGAAGGAGTGAAGCAGGGCCACGCCGCGCTCGAAGGGCTTCTGCACCGATGCGGCGCAGGAAACCGGGAAGTTGACTGTGCCTAGCTGCGTGGCAGTCAGGTCTTCATGGTGAGGGTGGTCTTTATCGTCGTCGGCGAGGGCAACAAATGTGCATAGCGAGAAGAAGAGCAGCAGGCAGGCGATTCGTTTCATAGGAACTCCACGAGAAGCGAGTTTAGTTGAGCGGGAGTGCAGGGTCAAACGTACCTCGGGGGCTAAAGCCCTCACCTATCTCGCCTCTTAATCGCAGCGCTGGAAGTGGAAGTTGCATCGAGAAAAGCTGTCGAGCTTCGCTCGACGGACTGTCCCTTCGGCTTCAGGGGCAGGCTTGGGGGCTGTCCCCACACAAGCGTCTCCACCGGTCATTTCTACGTACGCTGGCGTACAGACGGAACTTCTGGTACACTTCGCGGCAATCGGGTCTGGGTCGCGTCTGGGGCCACTTGGCGTGCCTTCCATCCTTCCGGCAAAACGGCGCCGGATGCAGGATCCACGCACACAATTCAATTTACCCAGCCGCAGGGAGTAGCCATGAAAGTGCACCCTGGGCCAGAGAAACTTCGCGTTCCCGCAGTCAAGCTCACCGAGTTGGAACCCATCCAGCGGGCTCTCCAGGACAATGAAGACTGGTATGAGGATGTGGTCGAGCACAGCCATGACCTGCTGTGCCTCCATGATCTCGCGGGCCGGCTGCTGGCGATAAATTCCGCTCCGGCGCGGTTGCTCGGCTACAGCGTGGAAGAAATTCTGCAGACTCCCATGCGGGAGTTGATTCCTCTGGAGTTCCGCGATCAATTCGACGCCTACCTGGACCAGATACGAGTGCGGGGTGAGGCCCGCGGCTTTCTGACCGTGATGACGCGGTCGGGCGAGCGGCGTATTTGGGAATACCACAACACACTGCGCACTGAAGGCGTGGAATCGCCGGTTGTGCGGGGCGTGGCTCACGACGTCACCGAGTTGAAGCGCGCAGAAAGGTTGGCGTGGAAAGCCAGCGAGGCCATGTCCCAAGACATCATCGAACGTAAGCGAACAGCGGAAAGGCTGCGGGAATACGAGAGAGTCGTGGAAAGCTTAGAGGAGAAGATCATGGTGGTGGACCGCGAATACCGCTACGTGATCGCCAATCGCACGTTTCTAAACGATCGGGGATTGGAGAGAGAACAGGTCATCGGCCATCGGGTCGCAGAAGTGATCGGCACGGAGATCTTTGAGACGGTCGTCAGGCAAAAGATGGACGAATGCTTCAAGGGCAAAGTAGTCCAATTCGAATTGAGGTTCGACTGTCCCAAGCTGGGGCATAGAGATTTGCTGGCGAAGTATTTCCCCATCGAAGGGCCCACCGGCATCGATCACATCGGCTGTGTCTTGCAAGACATTACGGAGCGCAAGCTGGCGGAGGAGGCCCTCCGAACTAGTGAGCAGCGCCAGCACAAGATCGCAAAGCAATTGGAGGCAGAACGTGCCCGCCTGATCGAGGCTCAAGCCGTGGCAAAGGTGGGCAGTTGGGAAGTCGAGTTGCCAAGCCTTGAGATTACCTGGTCCGAGCAGACACACCGAATTTTTGAGACCGATCCCTCCCATTTTCACCCCAGGCGTCCGGACTTTGTGGAATTTATCCATCCGGAGGATCGCGCGAAAGTGGATGCCGCCTTTCAGGGTTCGCTCGGCAAGGATGCACCCTCCAATGTCGAATATCGGATTGTCATGGCAGACGGCCGCGTCAAAGTCCTGGAGGAGCAATGGAGGGTTTTTCACGACGAACAGGGGCGGCCAATTCGCCTAGTGGGTACCTGCCGCGACGTCACCGAGCGCAAGCGGGCGGACCAAGCGCTACGGCGCAGCGAAGAGAGTTACCGAATGTTCGTATCCGAGAGTTCGGAGGGCATCTACCGGGAGGAAATGGACGCGCCGGTTTCCATCGATCTTCCCGAAGACGAGTTGGTTCATTACATCCTCCACGACAGCCACATAGTGGAATGCAACGACGCGCTGGCGGCGATGTACGGGTTGAGTTCGGCGAAAGAGCTGCGGGGTAGACACTGGGCAGAAATGATGGCGCCGGACGATCCGCAGAATGTCGAAATGACCCGGCAGTTCGTTCGCTCCCGCTTTCGCGTGCTGGAACGTGAGTCTCACGAAGTCGATATTCACGGCAATCCCAAAATCTTCCTCAATAGCCTGATCGGCACCGTGGAGAATGGAATGCTGGTGCGCACCTGGGGCATCCAGCGGGATATCACCGAGAAGGTAAAGTTGGAGGAAGGCCGGCGGAAGGCGGAAGAGGCCCTGCGCGAAAATGTTGCCCAGCTGCGGGAAGTCACGGAAGAACTTCGTCAAGCCAAAGAAAAGCTATCCGAAGAAAAGCTTTACCTGGAAGAGGCCATCGACGCCGAACTGGGCTTCGGGGAAATTATCGGACAGAGCAGCGCCTTGAAAGATGTGATGGCAAAGGTGACCAAGGTCGGTCCGAGCGACGCTACCGTGCTACTGCTGGGTGAAACCGGCACGGGCAAGGAACTGGTGGCGCGGGCACTGCATCGCATGAGCCAGCGGGAGGGCAACAGTTTCATCAAGCTGAACTGCGCCGCCATCCCCTCCGGCCTGCTGGAAAGCGAATTGTTCGGCCATGAGAAAGGAGCTTTCACCGGAGCGGTTGCCAGGAAACATGGCCGCCTGGAGCTGGCGGACCGGGGCACACTTTTTCTGGATGAGATAGGAGAGATTCCGCTGAGCTTGCAGCCCAAGCTGCTGCGAGTATTACAGGACATGGAGTTCGAACGGCTGGGCGGGACACAGACGTTGAAAGTCAATTTTCGACTGCTGGCGGCAACCAACCGCGATCTGCTGCAGAGCGTGAAGGCGCACGAGTTTCGCAGCGACTTGTATTACCGCCTGAACGTGTTTCCCATCCTCATACCGCCGTTGCGTGAGCGGCGCGAGGACATCCGGCCGCTGGTCGAGCACTTCGTCCGCAAGTTCGCCGGTCAGATGAGAAAGTCCATCACCAGCATTCCCTCGCGAACCATGGAAACTTTGGTGCGCTGGGAGTGGCCGGGCAACATCCGCGAACTGGAGAACTTCATTGAGCGCTCGGTCATCCTCACGCCGGGCTCGGTTCTGCAGGCGCCGCTCTCCGAATTGCAAACCGCCGCCGATCGGGGCAATGGAGGAACAAAAGACAAAGACAAGGTTCGCGACAAGGAACGAGAGCGCATTCTTCGCGTTCTAAGGGATTGCCGCGGCCAGATGGAAGGGGCCAACGGCGCAGCCGCACGGCTGGGATTGCCACGCACCACTCTGCAGTCCAAGCTCGACCATCTCGGCATCAAGCCCGCAGCATACCGTGCTTGAGGTTCGTTCACACTTGTCGTCTGCTACCGGGGTGTCATCCGGCCCCGACACTCGTCATCTCTCGCTTGGGATGATAAATGTGGTTTTCGGGGATGACAAACGGTGTTGTTCCCCAAGCAAGAAAGCCCCTCGCTCGAGCGAGGGGCTTTTCCAGGGGAGGGACTTGGGCGAGGCGCCCTTGGGTCCCAGATGATGACTACTTCGGCTGCTGTTGCTGGTCTGCGGTGGCCATCGGAGCCGAAGAGTTGCTGGAGAGTTGCTCCAGATCGTTCTTCAGCAGGCTGATTTCCACGCGCCCGCCGCTGATGTGCTTGGTCTTCGCATCCGCTTCCGTTCCCGCGACCGGGGCATTGCCCATGCCGACGAGGTAAATGCGGTAGACCGGAATTTCGTGGTTGAGCACCAGGTAGCGCACCACGGACTCGGCCATCTTCTGCGAGTTCTGGATTGCGATCTGGCCCTTGCCGGAAGAGAAGCCCTGCACTTCGATGATGTAGCCGCGCTGTCCCTTCACGCTGTTCGCCATCTCATCGAGAGCGTCTTTGGCGTTCTTGCTTAGCACGGTCTGGCCGGGCTTGAACCGTATCTCGGTCTGGTTCGACGCCTTGTACTGGTCGATGTTGCCGACTACCGTCTCGACGGTCTGGATGCGGGTCGTCGCCTGTTGCGCGCTCTGCTGCGCCACGGTGGCCTTGTTGCCGGCCTCGACCGCATGCTGATCGGCTTGATCGGCTTTGTCTGAAACCAGCTTGATGCCGGATTGGGCGCGCGCGTCGGTGTCCTTGATGTTCTTGCTGTTGGCTGCGGTCAGATCGTCCAGCTCATTGACGCGGTCGCGGATGGGATCGGTCTGCCGCTTGACGTAGTTCTTGCGGGCAAACGGGTTCACCCGTCCCCAGAAGCCTTCGCGGCTGGGTGGCTGCAGGGGTTGTTTGCCGGTGGCGGTGTCGGTCGACTGTGCGGCGGCCGGTGTGTTGGGCTGAGCTTCAGATGAAGGCGAGGTCTGCGCCCAGGCCGGAAACGCGAGCACGGCGGCCAGAGGCAAAGTAACGAGCATACGGGTCTTCATAATAAACTTCCTCCAATTGGGGGGAGCATTGGGGCTCCACTCCAGCACGCCGAAACGGGCGTGTTGCGTGATTTTTGATTGCGTCCCCTACAACCGCAGACTACGAAGCAAGCGGTGGCCGCTCTGCCGGCGCGCGCTGACGCAACGCACACCTGAAACCTTGAATTCCAGGCGCCGCAAAGCCATACTGACGCCTGCTTGGTGCATTACAGGTCGGATGCCAAACCAGGTTCCGGGGTTGACGGGCTAAGTGCTTGATATCTAAAGACATTATACCTCTGCCGCGGGCCTGGGAATCGCCCGCGAGTTTCCGGCAGGGTAATTTTGGCAAACCTGATATAAAAACTGCGTGCATTCTGGAGTTTCGGGGGACGACAACGTTGGGATCAAATAGTCCGGAAAATGCTCGTCGGCGGGTACGATGGTGGTGGGCCGCAGTCTCAGGAATCAGGGTACGCCTTCGGCATCGACTTGCCGTTCTGGCGTTGGCGGCGCTGTTGAGTGCCGTGCATCAAGCTGCCGGCGAATCGTCTTCCTTCCAACCCGCAGTCGCGCTTGAAGAACCATCGCCGGCAACGGCTTCGTCCCGCATTCCGGCGGAGCACTTGCATGTGTATTCTGATCTCGCTCTTTCGTGGATGCAGGAATACTTGCGCATCGACACCACCAACCCTCCGGGACACGAGATGCGCGCGGTTAGTTTCTACCAGAAGATTCTCGATCAGGAAGGCATTGAGAATCGCGCGTTCGAGTACACGCCGGGACGCGGCGACCTGTGGGCGCGCCTGCCTCACACCACGGCGCAAGTTCGACGGCCGATCATCCTGCTCAACCACACGGACGTGGTCACCAGCGACGCGGCGCACTGGAAAGTTCCTCCCTTCAGCGGCGCGATCAAAGACGGCTGGCTGTGGGGCCGCGGCGCGCAGGACATGAAAGGCGAGGGACTGGCGCAACTGGTGGTGATGGTCATGCTGAAACGCGAGAAGGTGGAACTCGACCGCGATGTGATTTTCCTGGCCGTGGCCGACGAAGAAGCCGACGGAACCGGCACCGACTGGTTCATCGCTCACCAGCGCGATCTGCTGGAGAACGCGGAGTTCCTGATCAACGAAGGCGGAGAAAACCTGCTGCAGGATGGCAAGGTGAAGTATGTAGGCGTGGACGTCGGCGAGAAGACAACGTTCTGGCTGCACGTGGTGGCGCGCGGACGGCCGGGACATGCATCGCGGCCGATTGTCGATTCGGCGCCGAATCGTCTGGTGCGCGCGCTGAACCGCGTCCTGGCTTATCGCACGCCGCTGAAAGTGCTGCCCGTGGTCGACGAGTTCCTGCGCGAGATGGCGCCTTACGAGCCGCCGGAGCGGGCGCGCGTGTATCGCAACATCCGCAAAGCCCTCGAAGACAAAAAGTTTCAGCAGGATGTGGAAAAAGATGAGGCGCTGAACTTCCTGCTGCGCGACACCATTTCGCTGACTATGATAGGCGGGTCGGAGCAGACCAACGTGATCCCGCCCGAGGCCTGGGCGAACCTGGATGTGCGCATTCTGCCGGGGGAAAATCCCAAATCGCTGCTGGAGCAAATCCGGCGAGTCATCGATGACCCGAACATCACCGTCGAACCCTTGAATGCGGAGTTCCGCGTGGCCAACTACTCGCCCACGCATACGGCGCTGTACGATGCCATCCGCAAAGTCTCAGGGAAGTATTTTCCCGGCGCGCCGGTGGTGCCGCACATCACCAGCGGCTACACCGAGAACCAGCGCTACCGGCCGCTCGGCATCAACGCCTACGGCTTCTGTCCTTACACGGCCACCGAAGAGGAAGGCAACTCGGAACACGGCAACGACGAACGCATCCGCGTAGAAGAAGTGCGCCGCGGGCCGAGGATTCTGTTCGATGTGGTGGCAGCGGTGGCGGGAACTCGGTGAGGCATCAACTGAACGGAGGTTGATTCTGGAGTTTCTCGAAGGTTGAGAATACTGGCTGAACGGCTTCGCAAGGTCTCCCTATGATTCCTTGGACTGAATCGTCACGAGATTTCTAGGACCAGCAGAACGCGCTCCCGGCCGCCAGCGGCTGGGGGGACACTCGCGATTGCGAATCCCGCTCACCGCCGTGCCGACAGCCAGGGATGTTTTTACCAGGTGCCCAACCCGAAGCGGTCCGACAATTCTCTCGTTCTGAATCCAATGCAGAGCACTACTGATGCTGCATCCGCACTGACTGCAATCCGGCGTTCCGCCAAAGACGCAAGGTTCCACGCGGCTTTGCAGGTCGGCAGAATAATTCACCGACATCTTGGAAAATAGGCAACTCTGCGGATTCGGCGGCGGGTTCACAAAAGCGTGGGCCATGCCGTCCGGAATCAGCAGCTTCGGATACGCTTTCTGCAAACGTGGCAATTGGTTGGCAACTCTTTCCCGGTCTTCAGGAGTCAGCCGCTCCGGGCTTTCTTCGCCCATCTGCGGGCTGTAAAGGCTGACCCAGATATGATCGACTTCGGGCCGCGCGCTCCAGAACGCAACGTATTCCTGGAGATAGCCGACGCGGGCGAGCATGGGCCGAGTGATAACCCAGTGCACATTGATTTTCCGGCCCTCAATGTTCTCCAGGATACGCTCATAGGTTGCTGGGTTGCGCCGAATGTCGTGATGCTCTGGCAGCCCGTCCACCGATACGACCACGCGCATACGAAGAATTTTCGACCACTTCGTTGGAATCGGAATCACGCCGCTGGTCACAACCATGGCGAAGACTCCCATTTCGCTGAGCGCGGGAAGAATCCGATCTAATTCGCGATGGCGGACCATGGGTTCGCCGCCGACCAAAGAAACGTGCATTGGACGATGGAGGCGTACCAGTCCTAGCACACCTTCAACCAGCGCATCTCCACGAAAGTCTCGTAGTTGGCGCAGCGTGATCCCACTGCCCAGATGACTCTCACCATAGGCGTAACAACCTGGACAGCTCAGGGGGCATTCACGAGTGATTTCTATGGAAAGCAGCGGAACGCTTCCACTCAAAACCCGCCACCAGGCACGTGCAAGATCGCGCGGAGTAAGACTAGATGGGGACTCAGATTGCATTGTCACTTAGAAGCGAGTTGGTCGTCTTGGGTTACCCGGCGAAACCGCCCGGAAATCAGGAATTTGCCGAGAAAGCGGAGCGCGATTAAGGGCGGGGACTTCAGGATCCTCCTTATGGTCGCAGCATTGTTAACGAAACCACGCAACTCACTCAGAACCTTAGTTGGTGAGTGATATGACGATTTTATCACCACTTGAGATGATTCCCTGACGGAAAGCCGCTCGGATAACTTCCTGTATGAGTTGTCACACAGGTGGTTCACGCGCCTTGCGCCGACACAACTACGGGATGATGACTGTTCTCCGCCCGTGCTGTTCCCGATGCCAGGCATTCTCCACCTCTCCTAGCGGCACCCGCTCGGTGTCGATGCGCAGTGCGCCGCAAGCAACATTAGACATCAGTTGCCGAACCGCTTCTACCCATCTCTCGGGTGACGCTGGAGCGTTGCCAGACCCTGCCCCAAGAATTTCCAACCGCGAGCTTCGCAGCACGGCGGCGTTTAACGAAATGGCAGGCCCGGCACTCTCGCCGACCTCAACCAGCCGGACTCTGGATGTAGCTGCCTTCAAATCGCTTCGTGCAATGGCAGCAAGGAGAGCTTCAGTGGCAGGGCCCCAAAGGTAGTCGATGATGACATCGAAGCCAGTATCACCTGCTTCGCGAGCGAAAGCCTCCGTGAGGTCCTGGCCGGGCTTGTCGAGGCGGATAGTCGTATCCGCCCCGAGGTCGTGAAGGGTATTCAGGACCTGTTCGTTCCGTCCGGCAGCGATTACCCGCCCGGCGCCGAGGAGCTTGGCCGTTTGTATGGCGAGCTTGCCGGTGACTCCAGTTGCACCGAGGATCAGGGCGGTCTCACCCGGAGTGAGTTGCGCACGCCAGGCAAGCGCTCCCCACGCAGACAGGCCAGGGTTTACAACGGCGGCCGCTATGTCGTCGCCAACATTGTCGGGAATCGGAAAACAGCGCGACCGCGATACGACGGCGCGCTGTGCCATGCTGCCGTAAGGCAGCCGGACCCCACCGAAGAACACCCGCGTACCGTCGTCCATGCACCCCACGCCATCCACGCCGCACACGACGGGCAGTTTGCGGTACGCTGCGTAGTGCGAGCCGTTAGCCATTTGCTTGTCGATGGGTTTGAGCGCGGCGGCCCGCACGTGCACGATCACCTCGTTGTCTTCCGCAACCGGTTCGGGAAACTGCTCAAAATGAGGTGGTTCATCGAAAGTGTGTAGCACAGCAGCGTTCATAATTCGCGTCCTTTCACGATGGCTAAGTTTTTTCGATCAGTACATTTTTCGGATCACATGATCGTTTCTGTTCCTTGCCTTTCCTCGCTCTGGCCCGTACTCTAGCTGCGTTCATGCGGGCCTGCTAACGGGAAAGTGGCAATCTTTACCGGGAAAGGGTCAATCTCGTAGATTCATGTTCTTAATCCCGAAGAATGCGGCAGAACTGCGCCGTCTGTTCGAGAGCGACACGCCAATATTGGCCTTTGCCTTCAGGAGGCGAGCGCCTGAGGATTGGGCGCCAGAGCACAGTCACACGCGTGGACAACTCTTCGCGTTGACCCGGGGACTGCTGGTTGTGGAAGCGGGCAGTAAACGATGGATGTTTCCCTCCCAGCGTTGTGCGTGGATTCCTCCTGATTGCAGGCACGCGGCGCGCTCTGTGGGAGGCGTTGCCGGATCGATGGTTTACTTGTCTCCGGAGATGTGCCGTGGACTGCCGAAGAAGCCGTGCATGTTCAATTCATCAGAGTTATTGTTTGCCATAGTGCATCGTGTTCTCACGTGGAACCCCCGGCAACCGCTCAACCCGGCGCAGAAGCGTCTAATCACCGTTCTTCGCGGTGAAATTCGACAGCCTGAACAGCAGCCTTTGCGTTTGCCTATACCCAGAGATACGAGGTTAGCCAGAGTTGCTCATGCTCTGCTGGATGAGGTTGCGGACGACCGCACGTTGGATGAGTGGGCGGATTGTGCGGGAATGGCACGTCGCACATTCATGCGTGCGTTTTCGGGCCAGGTGGGTATGTCGTTTGGCCGTTGGCGACAGCAGGCACGGTTGTTTGCTGCGCTTGAAATGCTCGCTCAAGGCAGATCCGTAACGGAGGCGGCTATTGCGGTCGGCTACGACAGCGTGAGTGCTTTCATTGAAATGTTCCGGCAGATGTTGGGAACCACGCCGCAGACATACTTTCGAAGCAAGCAAGAACTGGGGCCCAAGTAGTATTGGGAATTGCGAGTCAGCGGCCCCAATCGCTGTCACCCTGGCACCGCAAAAATACCTGTGGACAGGTGCGCCTGTTTCATAGAAGGATGACAGAGCTATGCGCGGGGCTATGTGTGCTGCCTTAGCGCGTGCCTCAGCGCGCACTGCCGCAGCGTTTTTCATACTGTTCGATGATGAAGTGATCGGTCATCCCGGCGATGTAGTCGCAGACTACGCGCTGCAAAGATTCCTGCCCGGCTTTCTCCCGGTAATAGTGAGGCAGGGCTGAAGGGTTCTCCATCCAAAAAGCGAACAGCTCGCTGACGATGCGTTCGGCGTCGTCTTTTTCTCCTGCCAGAGAAGCGCTGTAATAGAGATTCTCATAGAGGAAATCTTTGATCTGTTTGCGTTCGGCTTCTACTTCGGGGCTGAAGGCTGCCAGCCGCTCTTTGTGCAGACGGACATCCTCCAGTGTTTCAATCCCAGCTTGTTTCAGCCGCGCCTGCGTGTTCGTGATCAGATCGCCGGCCAGACGGTTGAACACTCCTTTAAGCGCTTCGTTGAATTTCAGCTTGGCGGCAGCGTTGGGATAAATCTGCTCGACCTCGCGGAAAAAGCGTTCAAAGACGGCCACACCGTCACGGACCTGTTCAAGCGTCAGCAGATGAGCTTCGTAGCCGTCGTCCAGATCGGCGGTGTTGTAGCCGATCTCGTCGGTAAGGTCGATGAGCTGCGCTTCAAGCGGAGGCCGCTGGTCAAGCAGATACTCCGCCAATTCAGGATGCCTCGCCGTATCGTAATCGCGCGAGTGCTTGATGATGCCCTCGCGCACTTCGAAGGTCAGATTCAGCCCGCGAAACGCCGCGTAGCGTTGCTCGAAGTCTTCCACAATGCGCAGGGCGTGCAGGTTGTGGTCGAAGAACAAACCGTGAGCGCGCATGGCGGCGTCAAGCGCTTTCTCGCCGGCGTGGCCGAACGGAGGATGGCCAAGATCATGCACGAGTGCCAGCGCCTCGGCTAAATCGACGTTGAGGCCGAGCGCGCCCGCAACAGTGCGCGAAATCTGCGCCACTTCGATGGTGTGCGTGAGCCGGTTGCGAAAATGATCGGAGTAGCGCCGCGTGAAAACCTGGGTCTTATCTTCGAGCCGGCGAAAAGCGCGCGCATGGATGACCCGGTCGCGGTCGCGCTGAAAGTCGTTGCGGTAAGGATGCGGCGCTTCAGGGAAGCGGCGTCCGCGGGAATGCTCCACCTGCACCGCGTAGCCGGCCAGCATTCGAGAAGTGTAGCAGGGGCAAGTACCGAGTACCTAGTACCGAGTTGCTGCTAAGCGCATACTCACGCGGTACCCGGATTGTCTCGCTCGGTACTCGGTACTCGGTATCAGCTACTATGACTCCTATCGCAATTTGAGCCGCATCTCGTTGCTCTCTTCAAATCCCATAGACTCGTAAAGATGACGGCCATCCTCGCTGGCGTGCAGAGTGACTCGGGCGAAGCCTTCGCGCCTGCACCAGTCAATCATCGTCTGCATGAGCCTTCGGGCAACGCCACGGCGCCGATAGTCCCGATCTGTATAAACGTTCAGGATTGTCGCGCGGCGGCATTCCAAATCGTAAGGATGAGCAGGCCATGGAGAAATGATGATCGCTCCCCCGGCCACTACACGCTCCCCGTCTGCGGCTAGCCAGGCGCGGAACGAACCGTCAGACAAGGCTTTCGTCAGATAGCCAGCGGTAAGAGACACCATGGCTCCGAGGGACTCGGCATCCTTGTAGTCCATGTCTTCGTACATTGCCCGGCGCTGGCGCAGGATTTCCGGGATATCCTTCATGGAGGCAACGCGAATTTCAAGGTTCGTCGGCAAACACCCTGAACTGTCGGACATGCGGAGAGTTTAACAACTGCGAATGACCTGGCAGCGAGTTGCGGGACCGCGTCGCAGATTCTCCAGGACAGCCCGCCTGTCTAGGTACTGGATACTCAGTACTGACTACTGATTCCCCGACCCTTCCTTAGCCAACCGCACCTTAGCCGCGTCAAGCTTCCTCTGCGTGGCCGCGAACAGATCGCCATCCAATTCCGAGCCTATAGTTTTGTTCCACTCTTCGACGGCGCGCTCCCAGTGCGCAGCGGCCAGCTTCAGCCGACCTGTCTTCTGGTAAAGATCGCCAAGGTGATCCTGCACGGTTGGGTCTGACCCCATGCGCAACGACGCTTTGGTCAGGTTCTCTTCGGCGAGGTCGTATTTGCCGAGCCTGAAATAGGCCCAGCCCAGCGAATCCAGATAAGCGCCGTTGGTCGGCTCCAGGCTCACCGCCAGTTTGATGTAATTCAGCGACTCCTCTAGCCGGACGTCGCGGTCGGCATTCATGTAACCCAGATAGTTCAGGGTCGCGGCGCTCTGCGGGTTGGCAGCCAGCACTTTCCTGAACTCGGCCTCGGCCGCATCGTATTTCTTCTCGCGCTCGTAGGTAGAACCGCGCAGGAAGTAGACATACTCTTTGTCTTCGGGCTTGGTGGAGAGCTGCTCCGCTTTGCTGAGACAGTCCTCAGCGTCGCTCCAACGGTGCAGGCGTGTGTACATAATCGACAGCCGGAGGTAGACCTCGCGGTCTTCCGGCTTGCCCTTGAGCAGAGAGCGCACGTCGGCAAGCGGCTTTTCGGGGTTGCCGGTGTCGGCCAGTTGAGCATCCAGCACCATGCGCAGCTCGCGGTCGTCCGGCAGCTTTTGCACTGCTTCTTTGGCGGTCGCCGTGGCTTCCGGCCACTGCTTGGCTTCGCGGTAGGTATCGATTACGTCCTGATAACCGGTGCGCGCGTTTTCGTCGCCCAGCGGAATCATCTTGCGAAAGGTCTCAATCGCCGCCGGATAGTTTTCCTGATCGCGATACACCATGCCCAGCCGCTCGATGAAGATGGCGCGATTGTTGCGGTCGGCCTGCGAGTAGTTGTTGTCAGCCTTCTCGGTCTTCTTCAGCAGATCCTGCAGAATCTTTACCGCCTCGTCGTAGCGGGCCTGAGCCTCGTAAACCACCGCCACGTTGTATGGAACTTCCAGCGCGTCGGGGACCATGGCCTCAGCCTTCTTCAGGCTTTCCAGCGCCTGGTCGTATTTTCCCTGGCGGCGGTAGATCTCAGAGATGCGGAGGTAAGTCTGCGCATCTTCCGGATTAGCGTCGGCGATCACCTTGTACTGATCGAGCGCGGCATCGATCTGCCCGTCGTTCAAAAGATTCTCCGCCAGCCCGCGAATCGCGTCCAGATTGTCGCGGTCCAGCTGGATGGCGTGTTTGTAGGCGTCGATCGCGTTCTTGAAATCCTTGCGCTGCTCGTAGGTGGCGCCCAGTGCGGCATACAGCTTGGCCGAGCGTCCTTTATCGGGCACGGAACTGAGCACCTGCAGCGCGTGCGTCGTGTCGCCCTCGTCGCTGTAAAGCAGCGAAAGCGTGGTGACCGCTTCTTCCGAATCAGGATCGAGCTTCACCGCGATCTTCAATTCGTTCTCCGCCTTCTGCAAATCGTTGTTCAAGCGGTAGAGCCGGCCCAGCAAGAGATGGTCATCAACCTTGTCAGGCTCGATCTTCACAATCTGTTCGTACTGTTCTATGGCCAGCTTGAGCACGTTGTCGGACCCGTTGCCGCCGCCCGGCATATCGCCCAGCGACCGCAGATAAATCCGGCCTAACAGTTTGTGAGCCTCCAGATTGTTAGGATCGCGCTTGAGAATATCCTGGGCCTGCAGCACCGCGTCGCGAATGCGTCCGGTCTTCACGTAAAGTTCCGCCAGGCCAGAGGTCAGGAACTCGGAAGACGGGTCAGCCTCAATGGCCAGCCGGTACTCTTCCATTGCCCGGTTCGCCAACTCGCTGCGGCCGTAAACCGTAACTTGCTCTTCGTACATGTGCGCGAGCGTGTAGTGGTAATAGGCGACGGCGCGGTCTATCTTGCGCGGCGAAGCCTTGGAATCCGCGGGCTTTTCCGCGGGCGAAGATGGCTTGGATTGGGCGGCCCCTGCCGCCACGAAGAAGGACAACACTAAAACGGAGCGAAAAATTCTATTCATGCTCGACCTGACGACGCTGGAATTAATTCTCGGACCTGTCTCTATTAGAACGTTCCTGCTAGAGCTTCGTGCACTTCCCGGAAGCATAACGTTTGGATGCAAAACCGCCGGGGGTGGGGTGCTTTAATTCTAACCTGATACGGGACAGATTGGGGAAAAACACTTAGCCTCGCGCGAGCTGCTTGGAACGCGGAAGTACAGCGACCGAGGGGAACTTGATTGTATTGATTGTTAAGGTTGGATTGTCAAGTTTGGTAAAGTTTTCTTAGCGACCTTCGCGCGACCTTACTTAGCGTTCTTTGCGGTTAAAGGCTTTTGACCTTGAGCCAGTCAGTGCCGAAAATGCCGCACACCGGTGAACAACATAGCCAGCCCAAGTCGATCCGCGGCCGCGATAACTTCGAGATCGCGCTGCGAGCCGCCAGGCTGAATGATGGCGGTAGCGCCGGCCTTGACAATCTCCTCCACGCCGTCGGGAAACGGAAAGAAGGCGTCAGAAGCGGCAACCGTCCCCTGCAACGGCAATGTTGCTTTCATGGCGCCGATCTTCGCTGAATCAACGCGGCTCATCTGCCCTGCGCCGACGCCCACAGTCTGTCCATCGCGGGCATAGACGATGGCATTCGATTTGACGTGCTTGCAAACCTTCCAGGCAAACAGCAGCGCGCGGATTTCTTCAGGCGTAGGCGCGCGCTGCGTAACAACTTTGAGATCGGAGTCCTGCAAAGTATGCGAGTCGGCATCCTGCAAAAGGATTCCGCCCGAAACGTTCTTTAGAATCCATTTCTGCGGCGCGGCTTTCACTTCGACGAGCCGGAGATTTTTCTTGCTGGCGAACCGGGCTTTGGCAGCCTCATCGAAGCCGGGCGCAGCGATCACTTCCAGAAAAAGCTTGTGCATCTCTTCGGCAGCCTCGCCGTCGACGGGGCGGTTCACCCCAATCACGCCCCCGAACGCCGAGACCGGATCGCATTCGAGCGCCCGCTTGTAAGCCTCAGCTAGAGTCTTGCCAGTAGCGGAGCCGGCGGGATTAGTGTGCTTGATAATGGCGCAGAAAGGTCCGTCGAACCCGGCCACGTTGAATTCTTGCGCCAGATCCCACGCGGCCTGCAGGTCGACGATGTTGTTGTAGGAAAGCTCTTTGCCCTGAAGCTGGCGAGCATTAGCCACGCCCACGCCAGATCCGTCCGAATACATGGCGGCCTTCTGGTGCGGGTTCTCGCCGTAGCGCAGGTCAAGCGTTTTCTGGAACAACAAGCGCAGCGTCTGCGGAAAAGATTCCTCAACGGGCGGGATACGAAAATCGGCAGCAGTAGGAGTAGCGACGCGTTCGAGCGTCGACGCGATAGCGGAATCGTAGGCAGCGGTGGTGGCAAAAGCCTTCTGGGCCAGCCGCCACTTAGTTTCGAGCGAGAGCGCGCCGCCGGAGCGGACAAGTTCATCGGCAATGGCCTGGTAGTCGGCGGTGGAAGTGACGACGGCGACATCGTGAAAATTCTTGGCAGCGGAGCGAATCATCGAAGGCCCGCCGATATCGATGTTCTCGATCAACTCGTCGAACGCCACACCCGGCTTGGTGGCGGTCTTTTCAAAGGCGTAAACATTCACCACGACCATGTCGATCGGCTGAATGCCATGCTCAGCAACAGCAGCAGTGTGCGCCGGATTCTCACGTCGATGCAGAATGCCGCCATGCACCTTGGGATGCAGCGTCTTCACACGGCCATCCAGCATTTCAGGAAATCCAGTGAGTTCAGAAATGTCTTTGACCACAATGCCGGAATCGCGCAGCAGCTTGGCGGTGCCTCCGGTTGAGACCAGCTCGATGCCGAGGCCAGAGAGCTGGCGCGCGAAGTCAACAAGGCCGGTCTTGTCGGTAACGCTGAGAATAGCGCGCTGGATTTTGGGAGTGCAGCGGGACATGATCGGCCTCGGATATGAAAGAGTGCGGAACGACCGAAGATTCTATCAGCAATCCCCGTCATTCGTCGGCGGCCGTTTGAACTGCAATTCGACCGCAAATACCCTCTTAGACCGCGGCTTGTGAAATAGCGATGTTTCGCCGGTTAGCCGCAACGTCCACGTTGCTTGCCGAAGACAGAGGCTTCCATCAGAATGGTGACCGTGAAAGATACGAATCCTGGGCCGATCGCGGAAGACTTTAATGCAGGCCGTGGAGCGATAAGCGGACGGCTCAGTGCCCGTGAGTGCGCAATGAATGTATTGCGTTTCCTCGGGCACTTGATAATCAGCACGTTCGGCGTCGTAGTCGCTGCTGCTGTGCTGACATACTCGATTGTGTTGCCTTTACATCTGTTTATTCCGTCGCTGAACTCCCGGACGGTGCATTGGATACTGACAGAGACGCCTTACTTTCCCGTGCAAATTCTCGTTGGATTGCTCTGGGGATTTCAACTGGGTCGCCGTTACCGGCACCGGGCCCATGCTATGGACATGGATCGTGCCGGCTTTGGCTATTGTTTTCCTTATCCTGTTTGTTTCTCTTCCGCCTGTCGTGGTTTCGGGGGTTGAACTCACTAAGAGGGAGCATTTCTTCGGATCGGGCTGTCTTCCCCAAAACCATTGCTTTGAGTGGGTCTTCACGCTGCTACTGTTCGCAGCCGCTGCGTATTCCTTAGGGGCTTTCGCCGAGCGCATGTTGCCTCGCCGCGCTCGGCAAGATAACTGATCGACGACCGCTCATCCACAGCGGGTCTGACAGGGGTCTCTTCAGAGAGTTCCTCCCAGCCAAATCCGCCTCCTACGCTTTCGCCTTAGCCTTCAGCTTCACATGCCCATCCGCAAGTTCCACGGAAAACTCCACGTCCTGGCAGCCATACTGTTTGCGAATCTCTTCACTCTTCTTCTGCACAAAGGTGGAAAAGGAATCGAGGTTGCCGGAAACTTTCTCTCCCGCTTTCTTCTTAGCCGCAACCAGCGTGTTGAACAAGCGCTCCACCTGCTCGCGTTCAACTTTATCCGCAGCGCTGTGCAATGTAACCGGTTGAGCGGCGGCCGGAACCTCAGCCGTAGCGGCGGCAGCAGCAGCGGCACTATGACTTAAACCGTAAACTGGATTGTGGTGCGGCTTGTGCGCCTCAATATCGGGGCGAACTCCCTGCACGGCAAGCAACGCGTCCTGCGGACGCCGGTAACCCTCCTCGCGAATGCGTGACTTCTTGCGCCACAGATCGCTATAGATGGCGTAGCGCTGCGCCATTTCGTTGTAGCGGAAGCGCTGCGAAAAGCTCATGCGCCCGCCGTCGGAAAACTTCCGCAGCAGCGACAGCACTTTCCACTCAACGTCCGTGGGAGGCCGCTTGGTGGGGTTGCTGAAGAAAACCTCATACTCGATCTTCAGCCGCCGCAGCTGGGTTTCCAGCACACTCAGTTCTTCGTCAGTGGTCACGAGGGAATCTCCAAGTCAAAGTGTAGTGAGAAGCGGGGGCGGGCGCGAGGTGCCCGGCGGTCACCAGAGGTCATGGTACGAAAGTAAGCAGCCATCAGCCGTCAGCCAACAGCCGTCAGTAAAACCCTCCCGACAGAGACCACGCGACGGGCTATCACGAAAGGTAGGGTAGGTAGGAGTAGAAGGTTTGGGTTTTTCTGACGGCTGACGGCTGATGGCTGACCGCTATTTACTCGAATTCGCCGCCATCTTCTTAACCATGGCCAGCACCAGCTTGCGGTCGCTGTCATTCAGATTGGTGGCGTAGCGGCGTACCTGGCTCAGGAAGCGCACTTCGTCATCGGAGAGTTGCGGCAACCCCTTCGATCCGTTGCTGTGCCCCGACTCGGAGAAGAACTGCGAGAGCGCAATCTCCATGGCCCCGGCAATTTTCGAGAGCGTGTCGAGCGAAGGGATCGTGTGCCCGTTCTCGACCCGCGAAAGATAGCAGCGCAGCAGCCCGGTGCGCTTCTCGATGTCTCCCTGGGACATACCTTTCTGCAGCCGGTAGTTTCGGATGGTTTCGCCGATGTTGATCTGGGGGAGCATTTCAGGAATGCGACATAGTAACCAGATCGGCATTTTCTGGCAAGTGGAATTTAGTGCTATGACAAAATCAGTGCAAATCAGGAGCATGACAGAGCCCGGCCACAGACATCCTTAGACAGTGTGCAACAAATGATCACCCTCGAAAAATAAGGCTCAGATCAAGCAAGGAGTTCCTGGTGTCGGTTTTGCTTGGCGTCCTTTGCGCCATCTTCGCGTTCTTTGCGGTTAAAGGCTCTTGACGTAGGCCAGTCAGCACCGAAAATGCCGCACGCAGGTGAATAGCACGCAAGGTACATATTCGGCAGCCGCGGCTTCGAAGCCACTATTTCTTCAAGGTCTCCCCCAGAAAGCTCACGATACGCTTCCAGGCGTCGGCAGCATCGGCGGCGCGGTAACCGTCTTTATTATTAGGATTTTCGAAGCCATGGCCGGCATCGTCGTAGATCTTGATCTCAATCTTCTTTCCCATCCCGTCCAACGTCTCCCCAAACTTCTTCACGTCGTGCGGCGGGATGCCCTGGTCCAGAGCGCCAAACAATCCTAGGATCGGAGCGTTAATTTTCTTAAGCGCATCGGGGTCGGTCGCGAGATGGCCGTAGTTGATCACATCGGCCGCCAGCGCAGGCTCCTGCAAAGCCACGTCGAGCGAGTACCCGCCGCCCATGCACCAGCCGATCGCGCCAATGCGGTCTTTCTTTACGTTAGCCTGCGACTGAAGAAATGCAAAAGCCGCGTGCAGATCGCGCTTGGCCCGGTCCTCCGGAACTCCGCGCATGATTTCATGAGCTTGCTCAGGCGTAGTGGCCACCTTGCCGCGATACAAATCAATCGCCAGAGCCACATAGCCCTCGCCTGCCAGCTTCGCAGCCTGTTCCTTCACCCAGTCGTTAAGCCCCCACCACTCGTGGATCACAATAATCGCAGGAAGTGGCCCCTTGCCGGCAGGAGTGTAGAGCACGGCATTGACGGTCTCGTCGCCGCTCTTGTAGGAAACGGATTTGCCGTCGGCGGCGAATGTGGCGACAGCCAAAAGAAGAAAGATGCAAACCGCGCAAAGTGTTTTCATAGTTTTCCATTCTCATGAAGATATTGACCTAAGACGATGATCCCGAATAGGAAATCTATTGGCAGCCCTCGTACCCCTATGCCAAGAAGCCAATTCCACCGCATCCCGATCGCCAGGCATGCCACGTCGGCAGTAAGCCAGACCAGGAAAATACGAAGGAGCAGTCTCCGGTTGTTCACAAAATTATCTCCATATACAGCGCCCCGGCAATGGGATTCGCGCAATAAGGAGCGATCTCCTTAAACCCCAGCTTGCGATACATCGCGACCGCATCTTTCATCACTGGCTCCACCGTGTCAAGCCGCATGCGCCCGTAGCCGATCTGCCGCGCCTCGGCGATAATGCGCTCGGCCAGCGCGCGCCCCAGGCCCTTGCCGCGAAACTGCGCACGCAGATAAAGCCGCTTCATTTCGCAGACGCCGGACTCCAACGCATGCAGCGCAACGCAGCCCGCCACTTGACCCTCACATTCTGCAAGCAGCAGCCGGCCCTCCGGCGGAGAGTAGCCGCCCGGCAATCCGGCAAGTTCCTCATCGAAGTTCTGAAAGCAGAGACTGAAGCCGAGCGACTGCCCATATTCCAGAAATAGTTCGCGGGCCTGCGCAATCTGCGCCGGCGACTCCGCCTGGGCAAAAATCAACTCGTCTTCTTTGCGTCCTTCGCGGCCTTCTTTCGCGACCTTCGCGGTTAAGGGCTTTTGGCGTCCAAGTACTTTCATCTTTGATATATGGGCGATGACCATCCCGCGTGCGGCTAGGTTTAAGGTTTTCCTACCCCATCAGCATCCCGCCGTTAACATTCAGCACGTGCCCGGTAATGTACGAGGCCGAATCCGAAGCAAGAAACGCCACCGCACTGGCCACGTCGCCCGGCGATCCCACCCGTCCCAGCGGAATCTGTTTCGCGGCATTCTGCTTGAATTCCTCGCCGAGCACCTCCGTCATGGCGGTTTCGATGAACCCCGGAGCCACCGCGTTGCAAGTAATGTTGCGCGATCCCAGCTCGCGGGCAACGGCCATCGTCAATCCAATCAGCCCGGCCTTTGACGCCGAATAGTTCGCCTGCCCTGCCTGCCCCATCTGCCCAAAGACGCTCGCGATATTAATGATGCGCCCCCAGCGTTGCTTGATCATCGAAACAGAAACCTGCTGGATGCAAAGATAAGCCGAGGTCAGATTAGTCTGCAGCACCGCGTCCCAGTCAGCCCGCTTCATGCGCATAACCAGCTGGTCGCGCGTAATGCCGGCGTTGTTCACCAGAATGTCGATCTTCCCAAACTGCGCGCCCGCAGCCTTGATCGCCGCCTTGACCTGCTCTTCATCAGTGACGTCAAGGGCGAAAGCCGCAGCCTTGCCGCCAGCCGCAGTAATCTCATGAACCAGTTCGTTCAGCTTCTGCTGATTACGCGCGGCAACGGCAACCGCCGCGCCGTCTGTGGCGAGCTTCAGCGCGCAGGTCCGTCCAATGCCCTGCGACGCGCCCGTAACAAACGCCACCCGTCCAGAAAGCAACATGAGGATTCTCCAGAGTCTTGCTTCGAGTCCAGATAAAAAGGGCTCGATGTAGAACGTGAAATTATACGCGCCGGAACGCCAGTAGCAGATAGCGCTGTCGGATCTACCCTGTGTGACCCCGTGCCCTCCGTGTTAAAGAATTTAAGAATCCCCGAGCATTGCAGATTGCGCATTGCACATTGCCCGCGCCCCGATTAACATGCAAACACTCCCATGTCACAACCCACCGCCGAAGAAGTGATCACCATGCCCGAGCCTTCCAACCAGAACTCCCCCACAGATTCAACGGCCGGCCCCGGGCACCGCTCGCCGCAAAGGGCGTCCGCTGCGGAAACCCCCGCAACTCCCGAAAAGCCGCAGCCCGAAGCTCCGTCCACTGAAGTCTTCGCCGTCTACGGCGTCGAGCCCGAGATCCAGGCCTACGCCATGGCGAAGTATTCGCGCTCCGCACTCTCGATGAAAGAATCGCTGCGCGAGATCAGCGCGCAAAAAGCTGAGAAATTCCTCAACACATTCTATTTCCAGTACGGTCACCGCTCCATCGCCGACCTGGCGCACGTAGCGCTGGCGGTCGAAAGGCTGTCGATTCTAGCCGCCATCGAACTGGCCGACGAACAGCGCTGGGACGGCCAGGAGCGCTCCACCCGCTATCAGGATTTCAAAAAAAGCGGCTACTACATCCCGGACTTCGGCGCCGACCACGAAGCCCGCAGCCTCTACCGCGAGACGCTGGACTCCCTTTTCGCCGAATATGACGCGCTCTCGGAGCACACGACCCAGCACCTGATCAGCATCACTCCCAAACCCGCCGACATGAAGCAGGAGCAGTACGAGCGCACGCTGAAGGCCCGCGCCTTCGACATCACGCGCTACCTGCTGCCGCTGGCCACGAACACGTCGCTGGGAGAAATCGTCAACGCCCGGACATTGGAAACCCAGGTAGCGCACCTGCTCTCGCACACCCACAAAGAAGTGCGCGCTCTTGGCGGGTCGCTAAAGAAGGCGGCAACTACAGCGGCTTACAACGTGAATGCCGAGTCTATGAAGAAACTAGTGGAGGAAATTCGAGCCGTAAACCCAGACCTGGGCGCGCGGGCCGAGCAGGAATTGCTCCACGATGTTCGCGTCGCGCCCACGCTGGTAAAGTACGCCGACCCGAATCCCTACGAAATGGAAACCCGCCGCGAACTGCGCCAGGCCGCCAGCGAACTAATGAAGAGCGAGCAACTAGCCCCCTCGAAAGCAATCGTCGACCTGCTCGACGAAGAGCCGCTGGAAGTCGAAATAGCCACCACGCTCCTCTACGAGCACTGCCACCATTCTTATAGGCAAGTCCGCCAGGCGCTGCAAGTTTCCGGCGAAAGATACCGCCGCGAGATCATCGACCTCGGCCTGCGCCATCGTGGCAAGCACGACGAAATGCTGCGCCCCTTCCGCGCCGGCCAGCAGTTCCGCTTCGACATCCTCATGGACACCGGCGGCTTCCGCGACATGCACCGCCACCGCCGCTGCATCCAGGTCATGCAGGCCTTCACCACGCAGCACGGCTACGAAATGCTGCTCGACGTGGAAGATGCCGGCATGCGCCTCCGCTACGACGCCGCCATGCGCCGCACAAAAGCGGCGGTAGAAAAGCTGGCGGCGCGCCCAGCGCCCGAGGCGGAAGAAAATTCGCAGTACGCAATCCCGCTTGCCTATCGCAAACGCGCCCTCTTCAAAATGGACTTCGCCGAGGTCGTCTACATCTCGGAACTCCGCACCACGCCCGCCGGCCACGTCTCCTACCGTAACGTTGCCTATGCGATGTATGAGGCCGTGGCGCGAAAGTATCCCGCCCTGGCCAAGTATTTCCGCGTGCACGACGTGACGGCGCCGGTTGACTTGCTGCAGAGGTAGCGCGCACTTGCCGTTCCATCTTCATCGCAATAGACTTGACTTCAAGTTCTGCGCGACAAATAATCGTTCCGACGACCCAGTCTCGCAGTGCTGCCAGGAAGGAGGTTCCATGGCAACCGTTCCCCACCCTCCCGATGGCGAATCCTTCAGCATCGTTTTCGAAAGAGAAAACGATGGCCGATGGTTGGCTGAGGTGCCCGAACTTCCGGGCGTCATGGCCTACGGGGCCACCGAACCGGATGCTGAAGCGAATGTGACCGCTCTAGCTCTCCGAGTCCTCGCCGACCGAACCGAGCAAATCGGGAAGTCTCCGAAGTCACTCCCCTTGTCTTGTCACTGAGGCCCGAGATCGCGTACGGCGAAAGCCGCAATTTGGGACTCCCAACGAAGAACTTTATGATGCTTTGCGCCAGCGCGCCACCCACGCAGGATTGCCGTATCAGCGCTTCATCCGCCTGGCGCTGGAAAATGCGATTGCGACACGGAAGTAGATTCACTGAAAAAGCTGGTAGCGTGGCGTCGTTGCTTATTGACGCTAGTGTTTGTAGCGCCGCATTTGTTTTAGAACTGCTCGCAACGACGGGATATCGTATTTGCCCCCATGCAAGACCCTGTGGCAATTTGCGCAGATCAGAGCAAGGTCTTGTAAAGATGTCTTCCGCACTCTTGTGGCAGAAGCCAATGGAATTTTGTGATGACATTCGATGGCTCTGTTGCCCCAATCCCCGTAAATGCGGCTGAGGTCGGAGTTGCAAACTTCGCACTCTAGCTTTCCATGCTTTTCAATCGTTTCTCGGATTTTGCTCACGACAAGTCTTCGGTCTCGTTCGCGAGCGTAGTGTTCTCGGAGCCGCAAATCACCTTCTTCTGCATCCGTTAACCCGTTTACCCCTACATCTCTGCAACTTGTCTGGATGTGGCGCGCCCTTTGACCACCAAAGATTCCATCTTTGCGGCAATATCGCGAGGCAATAGAACGCCGCTTGTTCGCACTTGAAGCCAGGGTGCCGCACCTCGAATCGCGACGAGATCCCTTTTATGTCCAAGTACGTCGGTCGCAGGATCGACTAATCGCTCGAAATTTATGTTCCTCCAAGATTGGCCATTCTCACACCACTCTTGCTGCTTCGGTCAGACAAAGATCGCGGGCGAGGCATCAGGATGAAACGCATGACCGAACGTCTTCGCAATTTTGAATCGCCACGGGTCGGTGACGTTTTTCCGCCTAAGAAGTTTTCGCGCTAGGCTCTGAACAGACCTCAACGACAGCCAGGCGAGGGCTTTCCGTGTCGGGCTTGAATGTAATGAGAAATGAGTTCACCCATGCCTCCCTAGCTCTAGACCGGACTGTGCTCGACGAATGGCCACGAGTTGCAAAATATGCGACGGAATCGGATGTTTTGCAAGGCAATTCTGCCACCGCCCTCATAGCAATCTCTAGATTTATCTTAATCCCGCCCCGCCCAGCTAGAATCTACCAAGAGGTGCCCATGCCACGTCGGTCAAAATCGCTCCCGAAATAGACGCCAAGCTTTACCAGGAACTCGTCTCCGTAGCCAAACAAAACGGGCAGTCGCAGCGCTTGTGCTGGAGCGTGCGCTGGAGCACTACCTGCACAACGTGGTCCCTTCGCAACGCATGGTAAGGCCTGAGGTGATGGCCGCCTACCGCCGCTCCAACGAAAAGTATCGTGAGTTGTACAAGAAACTGGCCAAGTAAATGGCCGAGCGCGGAACGATTTCCACTGTTTATTACAAGATTATTCACTTGACAAAAGTACTCCGGTAGCTCATAATTCAACCCATGAAGATAAGTGCTATTTCTTCTTGGGTTTCGCGGCGGGTCGGGATGCACTCAACTGCTTCCGAATGTCGCGTTTTATGGATGCCACCAACTTCCGCATGGGCACCTTCCGAAGCGCTTCTTTCTTCTCTAGCTCAGATGGGGTATGCACAATGACTCTACCTGACCTGGCTGAAGTCATCGCCATCCACCATCACCAGATCTGAGCGGTTACGGCGGCCGAACGGCTCTGAGTGTCCGCGATGCAAGACCCGTGAAGTTTTCCGCCTTGCGACCGCGATTAAGCTACTCTATTGCAAGGACTGTAATTACCAGTTCACCGTCACCGCAGGAACGATCTTCCATGACTCTCACTTGGAGTTGACCAAATGGTTCACGGTGACCTTGTTGCTTTGCGAGGCCCGGAAGGGAATGTCTGCCAACCAGATCAGGCGCACAATCTGGGGCGAGCACAAAGGCTCTTACAAAACCGCATGGTATCTCTGTCACCGCATCCGGGCCGCGATGAAGGAAGTTGATAAGCCGATGCTGGACGGTACTGTCGAAATGGATGAAACCTACGTCGGCGGACGCGCCCGTGGACGCGGCAAGGGATTCCACAAAGACACTAAAGAGTGCGTCATCGGTATTCGTGAGCGCGGCGGCGATCTGCGATTCTTCCATGCCGAGGATGCGAAGTCTGGCACGCTGGCGAACGACATCAAAGAAGCGGCTGCGCTGCTGGAAGTCGCTGGTCAACAATCACGGCTTTCCAGCGGCCATGATCGAAGCTGGAATCCATGGCAGAAAGCATAAGACGGTCAAGCACAGCAAGACAGAGAATACGTGCGCGGGGATGTTTACACGAACACGGTTGAATCGGCCTTCTCGCTCCTCAAGCGCGGAATTATCGGTTCGTGGCACAAGATCAGCGCGAAGCACCTGCAAGCCTATTTGGACGAAATGACGTTCCGCTTCGACCGCGAAAGTCCTCGACCCTGTTCTTGGACACTTTGCGTCATATGATTACCGCACCCGTACTCACATTTGAAAAGCTGACCGCATAGGAGAATATTGTGACACCGAAAGAACACGAACTCATCGTCATGATGTTTGCTCGGATGAACGAGAAGATCGGCATCATTGTGGAGACCTTCACTTCTTAGACCCGGTTCTAGCTGGGGATTTTTTGTTTCTTTCCTTTGAAAACTGACCGCATAACTGGCCGATCTACTTTTGGTAACGGAAATAGTACGTTTGGTAACTTTCGAAAAACGGTTGGTTTGGCATATCATTTCTTTGTTGACGTTCTTTGAAAATCTACCGCCCCCGTGGTCTAACGGATAAGACACTCTTTTCCCGAAAGCTGAAATGTCAGTTCGATTCTGGCCGGGGGTACCAAGGACACTCGACAGCATCGTGCTCCTGAGTATTGACGGCATCCTTCGCAACTCCTAATATCTAGGCAGGGAAAAGACGGCTTGGCTTCGGTCAAGCCGTGTTTCAGCTTGAGAGAGTGGATGGCAACAAGCGGGTGGGATTTGCAACGGTTCACACCTTTCTGCTGGTGAACGGATTCGATCTGGACGTGAATAGCAGGGCCGCCTACGAGTTCATGATTAAGGCAATGGAAGAAGGCAAGTTCCGCTTCGGACTGATTCACGAGTGGATCTCGGCGCATCTTATCCCTCTGCCCAGCTAATGCCGTCCTCGATGCTAAATATGCGATGAGATCGTATATTTAGCACGAAGGCTTTTGACTCAACTCCATAAAGGACTCTTCCTCGCCCCCATCCCTTTCTCCCATTTCGGAAACTTTTCCACCTATATTTTCAAGATTCGCCTTTTCTTCGCTTCATTCCATATGTATAATCCGCCCAGACGCACTAAAAGGCACTCTAAGGAGCCACACTCCCATGGCGGATGAACGCGGCAAGGCAATCGAGCTGGCAGTCTCGCAAATCGAAAAGCAATTCGGCAAAGGTTCGATCATGCGCCTGGGGTCGAAAGAAGCGATCGTCCCCATCGCGGTGATCTCGACCGGCGCAATCTCATTCGACGCCGCGTTAGGCGTGGGCGGCTTTCCCCGCGGACGCGTAATCGAAGTCTTCGGCCCGGAATCCTCCGGCAAAACCACCATCACGCTACAGGTAATTGCCGAGGCGCAGAAAACCGGAGGCATGGCCGCATTCGTCGATGCCGAGCACGCGCTAGATCCCGCCTACGCGAAGAAGCTGGGCGTAGACGTAGACAACCTGCTGGTCTCGCAGCCGGACTACGGCGAGCAGGCGCTGGAAATTACCGAAGCCCTGGTGCGCTCAAACGCCATTGACGTGCTCGTAGTCGATTCCGTGGCAGCGCTCGTGCCCAAGGCCGAACTCGATGGCGAAATGGGAGACAGCCACATGGGCCTCCAGGCCCGCCTGATGTCGCAAGCCCTGCGCAAGCTGACGGGAACGGTTTCCAAGTCGCGCACCTGCCTGATCTTTATTAATCAGATCCGGGAAAAAATCGGCGTAATGTTCGGCAATCCCGAAACCACCACGGGCGGCCGCGCGCTGAAGTTTTATTCGTCGGTGCGCATCGACATCCGGCGTATCGCAGCCATCAAGGAAGGCGACATAGTCACCGGCTCGCGCACCCGCGTAAAAGTAGTAAAAAACAAAGTGGCCGCGCCCTTCCGAGAAGCCGAGTTCGACATCCTCTACGGCGAAGGCATTTCCCGCGAAGGCGACCTGCTCGACATCGCCGTCAACAACAACCTCCTCGAAAAATCCGGCTCGTGGTTCAGCTACAAGGGCGAGCGCATAGGCCAGGGCCGCGAAAACGCCCGCCAGTTCCTGAAAGACAACAAAGACACCATGGCCAAGCTAGACACCGAAGTGCGCAAAGCCCTGGGCTTGATTGCAACCCCAACCCAAGCGCAACCGCCAGCGGGAGCGCAGACTCCGCCGCAGGGCGCGAGAGTCACAACCATGCCAACAGCGCCGCCCGAAACCGCCAGAGCACCAATAGCGGCCAAGCGCTAAGATAGCTCGTGTGGCTGGCGTTGCTCGTGTGGAGCGGGCACTCCTGCCCGCTTTCCGGCCAGTGCGTGAATGCCGGGGCAAGAGAGCCCGAACACAAGGGTCACTGCCAACTCCAATAACCATGCCAGCAACGCACTCCCAACCCGCAGCAACACTCTCCATCGAGCCCCGGCTCGTCTCCATCCCCCAAGGCTGGTTCCTTATGGGCTCCGCCTCCGGTCAGGATTGCGAACGCCCCGTCCACCGCGTCTGGATCGACGCTTTCCAAATGGCCGCCACCCAAGTCACGAACGCTGAGTACGCGCTCTTCCTGCAAGCCACGAAGTCCGACCCGCCGCCCTTCTGGCAAGATCAGAATTTCAATCATCCCGAGCAGCCAGTAACCGCAGTCTCCTGGTTCGACGCAGACCGTTACTGCCACTGGCTGGCCGGGCAAACCGCCCGCCCCTGCCGTCTTCCCACCGAAGCCGAGTTGGAGCGCGCCGCCCGCGCCGATCTCGACCAAAACGATTTCCCCTGGGGCAATGACCCCCCGCAATCTCTCCCCGATTATGCAACCCGCTGGCAAACCGGACCCGAACCCGTAGCCCGCTACGCCCCCAATGCCTTCGGCCTCTACAACATTTGCGACAACGTTCACGAGTGGTGCAGCGACTGGTACGATCCCACCTACTACGCCGTCTCCCCCGAGAAAAATCCGCGCGGCCCCGAACTTCGCGCTGGAATCGCCCACCGCAAAGCCTCCCGCGGAGGATCATGGCGTCATCACGTAAAAGTCTCCCGCTGCTCCGCCCGCTCCAGCATCCCGCCCGACTTCCACTACGCCGACTACGGCTTCCGCGTAGCCTGCGGCCTTTGACTCGGGATCGAGATTCAATCAGGATTGAGCAATTGTGTAATCTAGTAATTGTGTAATTGAAAACCTGGTCACCGGAAAAACGCTTTTCAATTATGCAATTACTAAATTGCAAAATTACTCAATTTCACATGTTCCGCGACAATCTCCTAAGCCCCAAGCGCATCCTCATCACCGGCGGCGGCACCGGACTCGGCAAAGCCATGGCCCACCGCTTCCTCCAGCTGGGTGCGACAGTCTACATCTGCGGCCGCCGCAAAGATGTGCTGGAAAAAACCGCTGCCGAACTTTCCGCTGCCACGCAAGGCCCAATCCACGCCCTGCCTTGCGACGTCCGCAACCTCGATGCAGTCGAGTCGATGATCGACACCATCTGGAAATCCGCCCCGCTGGACGTTCTAGTCAACAACGCCGCCGGAAACTTCATCGCCCGCACCGAAGAACTTTCCCCGCACGCCTTCGAATCTGTAATCGGCATCGTGCTCCTCGGCACGCTCCACGCCACCATGGCCTGCGGACGGCGCTGGCTCAAATCCTCCCACCCCGGCACCGTCCTAAGCATCTCGGCAACGTACGCCCCAGTGGGTTCAGCCTACGTAGTTCCCTCCGCCGTCTCGAAAGCCGGAGTCGAGGCCCTCACCCGCAGCCTGGCGGTAGAGTGGGGCAATCGCGGCATCCGCATGAACGCCATCGCTCCCGGCCCGATTCCCACGCAAGGCGCATTCTCGCGAGTCCTCCCGCGTCCCGACCTGGAAGTCTTGGCGCTCGATCGCAACCCCATGCACCGCTTCGGCACGAAAGAAGAATTGGCCAACCTCGCGGCATTCCTCATAAGCGACGGCTCGTCTTATATCAACGGAGAAGTGATTCGCATGGACGGCGGAGAATTCCTGCAAGGCGCCGGCGAATTCAGCGCGTTAGGCCGCGCCCTGACAAACGAAGACTGGGAGTCTCTCAAGCCCCGAAAAGAAAACGTAGATCGTGTGGATGTAAGCTCGTGTGGGCATAGCTCGTGTGTGAGCGGACCTGTCCTGAGCGAAGCCGAAGGCACTCCTGCCCCTAGCCTTTGACTTTGATCTTAGCCTGGAGATTCTCAGTCAGGCTGCCCTATTTCTCTAGTTCTTTGCGAGAAGTGGGGCTCTTTGTACGCACCTCATAACCCAATCATCTACCCGCATCCGCCTGCCGCATGCTCCGGATCACGGTATGCGCCAGGCTCTCCACCACCGCCACATCGCCCTCATCAAAATTAAATGGCGCGGGCGCAAACACCATCAGCAGTCCCACCGTATCCCGCTCATAGCGAACCGGCGCGGCCAGAATCGAGCGCACGCGAAGCCTGCGGCAGCTTTCCAAATCCACTCGCGGATCGCTCTCCGCATCGTCGCAGCGCAAAGTTTTTCCTTTGCGAAAGCACTCGCCCGAAAGCCCGGAGTTCACATCCAGCCGCGTCCCTAGCGCCGGCGCGCTCTCTCCAACGCTCGCCCGGCATATCACGCCATCCTTGTGGACCAGCGCAATCGCCGCGCTCGCACCCCTCGTCAGCGTCCGCGCCCGTTCTCCAATCAGCCGCAGCGCCGCCGTCAGATCCGTACCCAGCGAATTGAATTCGTACTGCACCGTCGCCGAATTTTGACGTTCATTTCCATTTCCGCCCGCGCCCAGCGCCTCACTCTCCGCTTCCAGACTGATCGCCATGTGCTCCTGATCGCGGCTCCCAGACTTTCCCGCGCCCCAACCCCAAGCCCTGCCCAGCGCCACTTTCGGAGCGATGTGGCTGGGCGCTCCGGCATTCACCGTCAACCACTCGTTCAACCGCCGCCGCGCCGCCTCGGGCAAATCCGAGAAACGCACGCCCGCGCGTCCCAAAGCATCGGCCCAAGCGATATAGCCTGTAGTTTCCACATGCCCGCTAGGCGAGAGATCAATCTCCAGCCGCACCGGCCGATCTTTGTCGATGTCGATGCTCCGCGGGTCGAGGGAACGATCCATCTGCATCGACAATCCTTCCTCGCTCAAATCCAGAATCATCCCGCCGCTAACCCCGTCAAAACTGGCAAACGCCGGAGCATGCACCTTCTGCCGCAAACACCGCCGCCGCTCGGGAACAAATTCCTGCTTTGCTGCCATGGCTCGTGGAGGGAGGAACTCCCAAGTAAGTAATGATGGGATCGTTCGCGAGCAGAAAAAAGTGCTAGCGCAGATTCCTCCGTCGCTCTGGCTCCCAGCACACAGCAGATTCCCTTCGGCTTCGCTCAGGGCAGGCTCTCCTGTCTCGCTTCGTTCGCGCGTCGGAATGACAAGACTTGGGTGCGATGAGAAGTTCATCCGCTGTTGTTGCCATCTTCTCTGCGCGACCTTTCTTTGCTGGACACTGCGGCAGCTATGGCGGGGACGGCTTTCGTGATTTGAGCGGTGACCTTTTTTCTGACGTCGTCCATGGTGACATTGGCGGAGGGACGCTTTGTGGGCGGTGGGGCAGTTGGCGGTGGAACGACGGCGCGTCCGGCGGGGGTTACGGCTGGTGAGTGGCGAGCGGCTTGGAGAGCGATGGTTTCGGCGCGTTCCTTCTCTGCGCGCTTGCGCTCGGCTTCGAGCTGGGCTTCGCGGAGGTCGGCCTGGCGTTCGGCTTCGCGTTCGCTTCTGCCTACTTCTGCCAGGCGGTCGGCTTCGGCCTCGGCCCATTTGTCGAGTGCGGTTTTCTTTCGGGCTCTGCGCTGGGCCTCTTCGTAGGCCTGCATGCGGATGGTTTCGTCGTCATCTTCCTGATTCCGGTGCTCGAAATCGGAGTCTTCCCAGATGCGAGCTCCGATGGGAGTTTGGCTGACGGTTTTCGGGTCGAGAACCATCTCATACAGGTAGGGCGCGAAGTTGGTACGGGGGAGATTGGCGCTGGCGGTTTGCAGGGCGTAGAGCAGGAGTCCAGCGCTTTTGCCGTCGATCTGACCGGCGGCGATCAGGCGCATGATCTGCATGAGCGTGACCTGGATGGAGTTGGCGTCCTCAAGGACGGGGAGATCGAGGGTGACGTTGCGGCGGCGGCGAGCTCGGTCGGCGTTGAGGGTAATGCGCTCTTCGTGGTTTAGTTTGTGGAAGTAACAGAAGCGGTTGCGGCGCAGGGCGGGCGATCCGCAGAGGGTGCCGTTGACTTTGATGTGCTGGCACCGATTTGGGAAATTTGGCATGGTGGTCTCCTACCCCCTCCCCCACGGTCTATTAGAATCATGGGTTTGGCGGGATTTTGCGATTTAATCTCTTGGTTGCAATCAGTTAGGGGCAAAATCTTGAGCCTTCACGAGTTAGCGGAGGGCTATAGCTTTTTTGAGCTATATAGTTATTGTTTCGTATTGCGGGAAGGTGGGAAAGGTTATGTGAACATTGGGGGTGTGGAAAAAGGTGGGAGCGAGGCCTTTGGTACAATCGCGCCATGGCGACAGCAGAGGAGCGCGTGTGGGGAGTGGAATTTAGCGACGACGCACTGAGTGTGTCGCTTCGCGATGGTCGAGTTATTTCCGTGCCGCTCGCGTGGTATCCGCGCCTGTCTGAACGCCACGCCCGCTCAGCGCACCAACTGGAAAATTGCTGGCGGAGGCTACGGCATTTGGGCGGACTCTCGAGTCAGAAGGTGCGAGTCGTTGCCGAAGACGGCCACGGGCAACAAAAGATCGAGGGGACCGACTTGCTGATCGCTACCGGACGGGCGCCCAACACCCAGGGGATCCGGTTGGAAACAGCAGGGGTCGAACTTGATGCGCTTGGGTATATCATAGTGAACGACCGCTTGGAGACCAGCGCGGCGGGCGTTTGGGCGATGGGCGATTGTGCGGGCAGCCCGCAGTTCACGCACGTCGCCTTCGACGACTTCCGGGTGGTCCGTGACAACCTGAATGGGGGCAGCCGCACTACGCGAGACCGCCTCATACCGTTCTGTATGTTCACCGATCCCGAACTCGCACGGGTCGGCTTGAACGAATCTGAAGCGAAGCGACGGGGCATCGCATACCGCCTAACGAAGATGCCAATGGCCGCGGTACTGCGAGCCGTCGCTCTTGGCGAAACCCGTGGTTTTGTGAAAATGCTCATCGACGCTCAAAGCGACCGCATTCTGGGATTCACCGTGCTGGGCGTTGAGGGGAGCGAGATGATGGCGGCGGTTCAGACGGCGATGGTGGGCGGATTGCCCTACACAGTGCTCCGCGACGCGATTTTCACCCATCCCACCACTGCGGAAGGCCTAGTTTTTCTATTGGCGAGTGTTCCCGCCATAGCTAGGCAACAACCAGCCTAGGCTCCTCGGGATAAAGCCCGATTTTTATTCGTGGATGCCGCAATGGCCCCCGGATAGCAAGTCGATCGCATTTTCCAGCGTGCGAGAGATCTACATGGTATCGACGGACGGCGGCGTGGCAGAAAAGTTGACGACGGGCAACCCATTAGTTATGCCGAGCCTCAAGTCCGCTTCCGGGAAGACAGGCTGTATTTCGTGGATATCACGGGCAAAAAGGGAACCGATTGATTTCTTGCGTGGTACCTGTTTTAGTTTCCATCTAGTTTCCAACTAAGGCTGTGATTCGGAAAGCTAAGTGCCGCCAGATCAATCGTTTTCAGAGTTTTATTTCGAGCTTCCCGAGCTTCAGTTCAATCGGCCGCCCACGCATTAACAGGACTCGCGAAAAGCATCCTGATATATATGTATGTATGCCGATTTCCCGCGCGTTCTGTCGAATAGGGAGGAATTGGCCGTGACAGTGTGGGATTCTAACCAATGACGGGGAGCGTTCAGTGACCCAACGGAGACGGAAAGGGAAACGTAGCAGAAACCGATGAAGGGAAATTCCAACGACGCCGTCTCCGCCGGCGTTCCGTGGGGCATTAGTAGTTTTCGCACTCGGGAAAACGATGTTGGACCCTCCCCGGGTGTCCAGCCACCGCGACGACGCCCCCCTCCACCAACGGATAACAATGTTTGCCTGAGAGCCGTCGAACTCCAGCCATGCGATCGATTTGTTATGAATTTACGGTCAGTTGATATGTACGGCCTGTGTCTTATCGTAGTCGTACACTCGAAGTGCCGGATGAATCTTTGGAAGAGTTTCACGGCCACATAAGACAGCAACTGGCGCAGGAACGGCGGGGAAGAGATCGAGTTCTTTGAGGCTTCCGTGTACCTTCGCAATCTCTGCGAGGGCGTCTTGGTATGCAATCCGGAAATTGTCCAAGTCTTCCCGCAAAGAAGAAAGGTGGGCGAAGGCGTGCTTCCGTCGAGCGTCAGTTCGTAAACGAAGTACGCGGGATTGATCTCCGACGGAAGCATTTCCCGGGGGCCGGAACCGCTCAAGCACAGCAGCAACGCCACCCGGCTTTCGTCGCTGCCGGTCTGAACGGTTTGGAATGTGTACTTCACCGGGCGCCCGGATTTCTTCCAGGTCCAGCTCTCGGTGTCCCTATGCCTCTGATACAAGTCCGTTGAAACCTTATTGCTCAGCTGCGAGCCCAGGAAAATCAAAAGCGGCATCGGGCCGAGTGCGAACAATGAGACATGACCGGTGCGCTGCCATTCTCCCTTCGGTTCAAAATAGCGAGAAAGACGGTTCGCGATGTTTTGCTTGGCAACCGCAGTCACAGCCGAGTTTTCCTCAGCAGATTCGTAAGGTCGATCTCCAACCCTTCCCGAGAAATCGGATACCGCGGAGCCACCGCGTCAAGCATGTGGTCGTACGAAATGGAAACCGTTTGCTTGCCGATCGGAGCGGTGAAAACAATCAAAGCCGTCTTCCGGTCCGGCGAAAGACCGGTTGCTTGCTTGATCCACTTTTCGTGACGGCGCTTGTATTCCGAAAGCGCACGTCTCGTATAGTCTTTGGGTTGATCGTCGATCAGCTTGTGACATTGAGGACAAAGAAGCATGAGATTCTGGAGAGCGTGAACATCCTTCGGACGCGACCGAACGCGCCCCCTCGGTCCATCTCTTCGGAACGCAACAACGTGGGCCACTTGCGCGAAATTGCCCTCGGTCAAAGTCACCGGATGTTCCATCAGATACCGTGGGCAGCCATCGAATTCGCATCGACCACCGGCACGAACGAAGAGCAGCAGCCGCGTCAGATCCGGAGTGGCCGGACCTGAACCACGGGGCTCAACGATGCACCGGTTTTGCGTTTTCCGTTCCGCTGTACTCGCGACGATTTCATGCTGCTGCCCCGACGATCTCGCCAAACGGACTGTGTTCCGGCAAATCCGGATGAGTTCCTTCGCCGAGCCAGCACCCGGTTTCCAGCCACGTTTCGTAAAACGCCAGCCACAAGCACGTCCACGGAATGATCGTCTCCGCGATAAGTTTGTTTCCGTGCCATTCGTGCGCTTGGTGCACACACAAACTGCCGTCCCGAAAGGTATGCGGCTGCCTTTTTAAGTCTCCCCACGTTGTAAGCCCGGGAGTCATCACCTGAATGTGCGGCCTGCAAGGAATTTCGTAGGCAATCTCTACTTCGTAGAGATCGCTCCGCGGCGATGGCTGAAGCGTGCCACGCCACTTGATCTGATCGCCGCGGTTCGTGGTACGGCGAAAATGCGGGAAGCGGGACCGCACAAACTGATCCTGCTGCATCGCGGTCAGAAACTTTTCTCGAATGAATCTACTCATCGCCGTGAAACACGTTTGGACGGATTCGCGCTACGCCGCTGGCAAGTCCGGTGATGGCGCCTGTCGATCCAACGGCAAGTGCACCTGCATTTCTCGCTTCCTGCAGGCGTTGGGCTCGCTTGACGAGCGCCGTTCGAACGTATTCGCCGAATAGGCGCTCCAATTCTTTGTCCGTTTCACGCCCACCGGCCACGATGACGGCCCACTCCTTCTGCAGTCTTCGAATTCCAGCTTTGAATGCGTTATACGCCTGCGGATTCGCGTCCCACCTCTCCCCGAAGTCTTCGAGAAGATTGCTGGGATTTCGGACTACGATTCGCTTACCCTGCAAATCCGCGAGCGCGATTGCATTGACGATGCCGGCCAGAATCGTGGTTAGCGCCTCGCTGACCGATTCTTCTCCGGCGTAATGCATGCCTGCCAACGTCGTGAGAACAACGGAAATCGGCGCGAGGCACTCCTCCGCAAATGCGAGATCCCGCCAGCGCTTCAGCAGTTGCACCGCAAGCTGCAGCGGTTCCTTTTCGTGAACAGCCTCCTGTGCCGGAACAGGCTTCGCCTTTTCCATCACCCTCCGCGTGCGCGTCAGGCATGTGTTGCGAAACCACAGTATGAAACCCTCCGGATTGCTGGGACATAGCGAGACTCTCGCGCGATCCGGCACGAGGATGCACGTCCCGCCGGAAGACAGATCCGTGTACGCGGGCAAAATGTCCATGTAGAACTCATCCGCGTACGTCAATCGCACCACGCGATTTTTCAGCGAAATCATCTTCCGGTAGGTCTCGTTGCTGCTCAGGAATTCGTACAAGGCACTAAGCCCCGCGAGAGGATGCCACCGCCAGTGAGGAGCATCGATTTGAAGGACAAAGTCAAGATCGTGAGGACCCTCGACTGGTTTGCACGTGGTGCCCAGCGCCATCGAGCCTTGCGGGAAAATCCGAGGGCGAAGCAACTGGAAAGGGCTTCCTGCCTTTTCGAGTATCTCGTTTACGGTGCCATACCGCTCGACAGCCAACTCGTGTCGCGATAGGCTGAGCTGGAG
>CAWEDF010000031.1:0-143638 GCA_963807655.1 uncultured Acidobacteriaceae bacterium
AAGTGTAAGGGTCAGCGGCGGCAACGGCAGTCCCTCGACCGCAACTGTCCAAACATCGCCTTTGCCGGCTGGGTGTCCGGGTGTGAGCGTTCCGGAGCTGACGATTTCTCTCGCGGTCAGTGGCTCGGTCGGGAACCTCCGCGCAATCGCTGCGCTGAGTTCCGAAAGGCACAAGGCGGGGCTTTTCAGGCTGTTCCTTCCGGATCCTTCTTCTATAAACTCTCTGTGCTTCGATACCCGCACCTTAAATTGCGCCAACTGGTTCACGAGGGTGGCGATGAGGTCTGGTCTTACCTGCATCCGCTCGCCGATTACGAGTGCGGCATGAAGTCCGAAAGATGCTACGAAATCGCTGGGCTGAAACTTCCAATCCGGAAAAGGACAGTCAATGATTTCGAATCCAATCGCGAGCCAATCGGCGGATGCCAGGGCAGAGGCGGCATCAGAGGCTTCTCCTGTGACCGGATGTTTCAGGCCAAAAACAATTTCGGGCTCGACCTTGAGCGATCGGGAATGCGCGAGTGTGAGCGCCGCCGAGTTGCTGCCACTGTAATGCACAGTGTCGTCGTACATGTGGGCCCAGACCAGGGTTTCAAGTTTGAGGGCACGCCACATCGCCTTATTGGCGTAACCTACTTTGCGGCCGACGGCTCTATGTCCGGCGGCTTCGCGCCATTGCTTGAGTGTCGCTTCAACCGCGTAGGCCGCGTCGAGGTCAAAACCAGGGCGAGCGGAGGGAGGAACGGTCACTATCTGGCCTGTCTCATACGCCGACAGGAGTTCACGCGCCAAACTTTCGGCATCTTTGTGCGGCATGCGTTGTGGGATGGCCTATCAGTTCGAGATCGCCGATTATAAGCTGAAGTCGAATACCGGCGGAGGAAACGAAAATCTATTTGCCTTTCCCCGGCTCGGACTTGCCAGCAGCAACGAGACGTTCCAGATGCTTCCTGTAATCCGGCAGAAACCGGTCACCGGTCTGCTTCGCGACCTCGACCGCCTTCTCGACATTCTGTACCGCCAAGTCGGGTTTGCCCGCGGCTTCGAAACCATCCGCAAGGCTGTCATAGGGATTTGCCGACTGTGGATAAAGTTCCACGTTGCGCCGGAAGGCTGCCAGGGCTTCGTCGATCTTCTTGGCTCCCAACAGCCCGTAGCCGAGTGAGTTGATTTCCTGTTCAGCGGAAACTCTATATCCGAAGCGATCTGAGAGTGTGCGGTAATGTTGCTCGACACCCTCGAGACCACCGATCGCCAAGTCCGTCTTCGGATCGAGAGGAGCTCGCCAGTCTATGAAGATGGTGCGAAGGCCGTCATAGTGGCCTAAAAGTTCGGTCGATTGGTGGATCTCTTCGCTATAACGCGTCGACTTTACAACAAAACCCTTCGGCAGGTCAGCGCTCAGCGTCTTCTGCAGCTGCTCAAATCCTTCGGTCATCTGCCCGCCCTCGTTTCCTAGCGCGAAGAAGAGCGTTTTCTTGAACTCTTTTTGCTTCGCGAAAAACTCCTGGGCCTGGTGCACCGTGCGGAAGTCGTCCCACCAGAGACTCGGGCTGGTAGCGATGCAGGCGTTGAACAGCTCAGGACGGTCGATCAGCGCGTGGATCGCAAACAAGCCGCCGAGTGAGTGCCCCGCAAAAATCCGATAAGGATGGGTCGCGTATCGTTTCTCGATCTCAGGGACCAGCTCCGTCTGAATGAAGTCGAGGAACTTGCCGGCGCCGCCGCTGGTAGGCACCGGTTCGACCGTGCCATCGGAATGCTTTACCACAGCGTGGCTTGGCGTCAGATCGCGGACGCGGTCGGTGTTGGCGATGGCGACGACGATTAGCGGCGGCATGAAATTGGTGTCTGCAAGGAAGTCGATGGTGCTGCCAATTTCGTTGATGTTCAGGCCGGCATCCGTCATATACAGCACGGCGTAGCTTTCCTTCTTGCCCTGCGCCGCAGCAGGCATCCGCACCCAGATCTCACGATCTTCATTCAGAACATTGGAATGAACGACCAGGCGCTCTGGCGCCGGCGGCGCTGCGACCTGGGCGAGAGAAGCGATGGAAGCGATGCAGGCGATGCAGCCAAATAGGAAACCGCGGAAGGTGTGCCGTGACATTCTTGCCCTCCAGAGTCAGCGAGTCAGATGGTAGTTCAAATCATGCAACCACGCTCGAGCGGTTCGTGCCATGGACCCGAGTGTAGCCCACCCTTGGCTTCGCTTGAAACGATGGTAACTTACCACGGTTACCTTCACTTCCAGTGGCCAAAGGATAGAGTTGAATGAAACTAAATGCGCCCGCATGGGAGGGGCCCGATGAAGGAAGCGGCAAACTTAACGACGTCAAAGCGATGTTGGAGTGCGTTTTCACTTTCGATTTGTCTGTTGTCTCTTCTTACTTTGGGCGTGCACGCTGTTCCCGTCACCGCCCAAAGCGCGACGGTCCTGGTGGGATCCGGATCGAGCGTGCCTGCGCCTCTCTACAATCGCTGGACCCAGGAGTACGGCAAGCGCGGCTCAAATATTCAAATGCGATACCTGCCGGTGGGTACGAGCGAAGGTATCAAGCAGATCTCTCATGGCGCAGGTGATTTTGGCGCCGGGGAAGCTCAGCTTACAGAGAAGGAGCGGAAAGAGGGCGGTTTAATCGAATTGCCGGTGGTGCTCATCGGAATCGTACCCATCTATAACCTTCCCGGCGTGCAGCAAGAGCTGCGGCTTTCGGGAGAAGTGCTGGCTGGGATCTTTCTCGGCGATGTGAAGATGTGGAATGCGCCACTGATTGCGAAGCTCAATCCGGGGATGGATTTGCCGAGTCTTCCAATCCAGGTGGTCAACCGCCCGGCAGGCAAAGGGTCCAATTACGTTTTCACTGAGTTTCTCTCCAAGGCGAGTGCAAGGTTTCGCGCTGAAGTTGGAACCACTCCTTCCCCCGTGTGGCCGGTGGGCACGCCGGCGGAACGCAGTGCCGATATGGCAGAGAAGGTGAAGAATAACCCTGGTTCGATCGGATTCGTTGAGTATCAATATGCCGTGAAGGGCAACATCTCCCAGGCTGCGGTGCTGAATCCCGCCGGCAAGTTCGTCAAAGCCTCTGAAAAGAGCATTGCTGCGGCGTGTGAGGCGGCAGAAGCGCCGCGGTGGAATAGCTTCTCCGCTTCGTTGACCAACACGCCTGGAGCGGATTCCTATCCCATCACCAGTTTCACCTGGATTTACCTTCGAAAGGGATCGTCTGATTCGGCGCGCGGGTTCGCGCTGAGCAATCTCCTGGACTGGGTTTACGCGGACGGCCAGCAATTTGCGGCGCAAGAAGGCTACGCCGAGCTGCCTGCGCCCCTGCTGGCGGCAGTCAGAAAGAAAGTCAAGGAGCTGCGATAGTTCGGTTCTCAGCTCTCCGTTCTCAGTTCTCGGTACGCCCAACTCGGTAGTGGGCTACTTTGAAATGAAAGTAGCCCACGACTCCCAACTCAGCCTCACACTGAACACGCGCGCACCTGCTAAGATTCTCTGCATTTCCCTTCGGAGGATCTAATGCGCGTTCGCTTTGTCCTCGCGTGCCTTGCCGCGGTGACTTTCGTTGCCCTGGCGCAACAACCCGCAATGCCGACTAAGGTTGGAGAAGCTCCGAAATCCGGTGACGTCTCCGCCGACGCGAAGTTGAAGGATATGTTCGAATCGAAGATCAAGGTGGAATGGGAAGCGCTCAAGAACAAGGACAAGAAAGCCTACGGCGAGTTGCTGGCCGACGACTATCAGGGCGTCGAAGCGGACGGCAGGGGCGAACGGAACAAGATTCAGGCGGTAAACGAAGTGGCGGAGACGAATGTTTTCAACTACACGCTGTTTGGGTTCAAGTTCGTGCCGGCGGGTCCGGACGCGGCTCTGGTGATCTACGAAGTCACGATGCAGTTCCCGCCCAAGTCAGTAGTGCGGTATTCGCGGGTATACATCAGCGAATTCTGGGCGAAGCGCGGCGGGCGGTGGAAGGAAGTGCACTATCAGGAAACGCACGTCAAGTAGGCGGCGCTTCTTCCATAGTCCCCCTCTTAGCTCCCGATCCTAACCCAGCTCCGCTGTCTGTTAGTTCTATTGCTCGTAGTTCTATTGCTCGGCGTAAACGCCGACACAACCATTGGCACTTTGTGTCGTGCAGATGGTTCCCGCCTGCAAGGGCACAAACACGTGATTATTGCTGGAATCGACGGCGATGCTGTGCGAGTTGGAATTGGTGACGACGTTCACCAACCACGTATTCGTCTTGGCATCAATGACTCCTAACACCGCCCCGTGGGCATGTCGCGCGCCGCGAGATAGTATCGGTTGTCGCCTGGGTTGTACCATCAAGAAATTTTTCGATTGTTCCGATCGAACTTGAGCTGATTCGGTTAGCGGCTGGAGTTGTTTGTCCTTGGGCCGCGGCGCACGTGGCGACTCGGTTTCGCTGGCCGGAATTGGGTCAGACTCGCCCGACAAATTCCTGATAGATTTGTTGCTCGTTTTCGAAGCTGTTGCCGACGAGTTGCTCTTTGGGTCCGTCTCTGTTGCGTATGGGATTGCACTTCGGTCAAGCCATCTTTTTGCTCATCGCGGCTGGAATCGCCGGCGCGCTAAATGCATTGGCAGGTGGCGGCAGTTTCATCTCCTTCCCGGCGCTGTTGCTTCTTCGAGTGCCGGCAGTGACCGCCAACGCGACCAATACGGTTGCTCTGTGGCCGGGCTTGGCGGCCAGCACCGTCGCCTACTTGAAACGGCTGAGTGCGCCATCTCGCGTTTTGGTCCCATTGCTTGTCACCAGCGTTATCGGAGGATGGGCCGGGGCGTTGCTGTTGCTCAAGACTCCGCAGCATACTTTTCTCCGCCTCGTCCCCTGGCTGCTGCTGGGCGGCACGTTGTTATTCGCCTTCGGCAATTCGATCCGCTCACTCGCCGGCAAGACGGCCGTCGTCGATGATCTGCACGCCATATCGTGGCACGCGATCCTGGTGAGTTCGATCACAGAACTGCTGGTCTCCGTCTACGGCGGATACTTTGGCGCGGGCATCGGATTCATAACGCTGGCCATGCTTGCGATGCTCGGGATGCGCGACATTCATGCCATGGGCGCGATCAGGACGCTGCTGGCCGTCGCTATTAACGCCGCGGCAGTGCTCACGTTTATCGTGGCCAGCGCCGTATTGTGGCCGCAGTGCGCGGTGATGATCGCAGGCTCCCTTGCGGGAGGCTGGTTTGGCGCCCATTATGCGCAGAAAGCCGATCCTGGAAAGGTGCGGGCCATCGTGATCGGTGTAGGTCTGTCGATGAGCGCTTACTTCTTCGTCAGAGTTCGGTAGTGTGCGCATAGTCAAGGCACCTGCTGTGCCTAAGCGGCTATAATCGCCGTGCGAATGGTGGCGCAACACTCGAAATTGTGAAGATCCGCGACGAAGGCAAGAACGAATGACACTGAAGTCGGTACATACTCTTCTGGACGTTTTGCATTTCGCCGATAGTCACACGGCAATTGTCGTTCCCGAGCTAGGAATCCGCGTCACTTACGATTCGCTTCGGAAACAGGTTTTCGACATGGCAAACGCTTTGGCCTCGCTGGGCATTCGCCGTGGCGACGCGGTGGCGATCGTTCTGCCCAACGGATTGCCGTCGATCGTGAGTTTTCTGGCCGCCTCCATTGCGGGAACCGCAGCCCCCTTGAACCCGGCCTACCCCTATGAGGAGTTTCTTTTTTTCCTGGGAGACACCGATGCCCGCATTCTGCTTTGCCCCCCGGTGGGAGCGGAGTTCGCGCGCAGCGCAGCCACTGACCGCAAGATTCCGGCGTTCTCCGTGCAAATGAGCGAGCAGGGCATCGTGACCTTAGCGGGCGCGCCTACGGGAGTTTCGGCTACCGAGCCCACGGCCGACGACATCGCTCTGATCCTCCACACCAGCGGAAGCACGGGACGTCCCAAGCGCGTGCCCTTGCGGCATTTCAATCTGGCGGTCTCCTCGGCGAACATCGCGAACACCTACGCGCTTTCTGAGGAAGATGTTTCGCTCTGCATCATGCCGCTGTTCCACATTCATGGATTGATCGGCTCGACCATGGCCACTTTGCTTTCCGGTGGAACCGTGGTGGTGCCGGCAAAATTCAACGCGCTCTCTTTCTGGCGGACGGTACGCGAACACGGAGTGACTTGGTATTCGGGCGTGCCCACGATGCATCAACTGCTGCTGGCACGGGCCCATCATAATCCGGCGGAGGCCGCCTCTCTGCGCTTCATCCGCTCCTGCAGCGCGCCCATGTCGGCCGAACTCATTCACAAAATCGAGGGTGTCTTTGGCGTGCCCTTCGTCGAAGCCTACGGAATGACCGAAGCCGCCCACCAGATGACTTCGAATCCTCTGCCTCCGCGGCATCGCAAGCCGGGCTCGGTCGGCGTGGGCACCGGGCTTCTGCTCAGCATCATGGACAAAGCGGGTAATCACCTCGGCACGGACCAGCGGGGCGAAGTTGCTATCCAGGGAGCGAATGTGTTTCGCGGCTACGAAAACAATGCCGAAGCCAACGCTCGCGCTTTCGTGGGTGGATGGTTCCGCACCGGCGACGAAGGCTTCCTCGACGCAGACTGCTATTTGCATTTGACCGGCCGGATGAAAGACATCATCATCCGCGGAGGCGAGAACATTGCGCCTCACGAAGTCGATGAGATTCTGCTAAGACATCCCGCGGTCGCGGCGGCGGTCACGTTTGGCTGCGCGCATCCCACGCTGGGCGAAGAAGTAGCTGCGGCCGTAGTTTTGCATGAGCGCCACGGCGCCACCGAATCGGCACTGATTGATCACTGTCGCGAATCGCTGGCGGAGTATAAAGTTCCCAAGAAAATTTATTTGGTGGAGAGCATTCCGACCACGGCGACTGGGAAAATTCGCCGCCGCGCAGTGGCTCGCGCGCTCGTGGATGACCAAGAATGAAATTCCTGATCGCGGGAGCGGGAGCCATCGGGGGATACATCGGGGCGCGCATGGCGCATTCCGGGTTCGACGTCACTCTGTTTGCCCGCGGTCCACACCTTCGCGCCATGCAGGATCGAGGCGTGCAGGTAAAGAGTGCCGACGGGGATTTCGTGGCGCGGCCGCGAATCGTTGGTTCTCTCGAAGAAGCAGGCCCGGCAGACGTCGTCTTCCTCGGCGTAAAAGCTCACAGCTTGCCGAAACTTGCTCCTCAACTGAAGCCGGTGTTGGGGCCGGAGACCACCGTCGTCAGCACGCAGAATGGAATTCCCTGGTGGTACTTCGAGAATTTCGATGGCGAATGGAAAGGATTACGTCTCGAGCGAGTCGATCCCGGCGGCGTGATTTCCTCGGCCATCGAAGCGCATCGGGTGGTTGGGTCCATCGTTTATTTTTCGACCGAGATTACGGCGCCGGGAGTGATTCAACACATCGAGGGGAATCGCATTTCTCTCGGCGAACCGGATGGCTCCCGTTCCGATCGCAGCCGCCGGATTGCCGAGGCTCTCGTTGCCTCCGGCTTGCGCGCCCCCATCACCACTCGTATCCGCCACGAGATTTGGGTAAAGGTCTTGGGCAACGCTTCCCTAAATCCGGTCAGCGCACTGACGCGCGCCACGCTGGTTCAGATGGTGCGTGATCCAGGAGTTTGTTCGCTGATCCGAAACATCATGCAGGAAGTGGAGGGCGTCTCGCATAAATTGGGGATGGAGCTGCCCGTCTCGATCGATCAGCGAATTGCCGGCGCGGAAAAAGTTGGGGAGCACAAGACTTCCATGCTGCAGGATCTCGAAGCCGGACGGCCTATCGAATTGGAAGCGCTGGTCGGCGCGGTCGTCGAGTTGGGAGAGCGTGTGGGTCTCCCCATGCCCTACACGCGAACCGTGTACAGCTGCACCAGGCTCCTGGCGGAGTGCGCCGCATCACAGCGATCGGGATGAGGGTGCAAGCCGATCCGAAACGGGTCGTGGCTCAGTCCAAATGTTCTTCTGGTGACGTCATCCTGAACGGAGGCGCTTTTCAGGCGGAGGAAGGATCTCCCGCGCGGCGCATACCGTTGTGGGAGATCCCTCGCCGCTGAACTGCGCCGGGCTTCGGGATGACGCCCCCTCAAAAGCGGCCGGATTGAAACAGCGGCACGACTCCCCGAAACAAAAATTTGCGAGGAACTTGACAGCGGAGTTATACTGCGTTTGTTCGCTGGTCCACTTATCAGACCACTTGGAGTTTCAATTGATCGGTGCGGTCAAATCCGACTTCGACGTAGTCCGACGAAACAAAGTCTACGAAGAAGTCGCGCAGCAGATTGAACGCCTGATTCTGAAGAAACTGCGGCCCGGCGACAAACTGCCTTCGGAGCGGGAACTGGCCGAGACGCTGCGAGTGAGCCGCAGTTCGATTCGCGATGCGATTCGAAGTTTGGAATTGATGGGATTGGTCGAGCCGCGTCAGGGGGCTGGGACGATCGTTCGCGAGATCTCCGCTGACCGGTTGGGCAATCCTTTCGCGAACGCGCTCAAGCGGCGGCGGGAACTAGTGAGCGAACTTCTCGATTTTCGCAAGATGCTCGAACCGCCGCTGGCCGCGCGGGCCGCGACTCACGCCTCTCCCGATGAGGTATCCGAGATGGAAGAGATTCTGCGGCGCCAGGAGGAAAAGCAGGGTCAGGGCGACGCTGCCGTCGCCGAAGACGCAGAATTTCACTATGGCATCGCGCTGGCTTCCGGCAACAGTGTCGTGTTGAAGGTGCTTGACATCATAATGGATCTGTTGCGCGACACGCGTGAGCGCTCTTTGCAGGTGGAAGGACGCGCACAAAAATCACTCGCCGGCCACCGGCGGATTCTGGCTGCGATCAAGCGCCGCGACGCTGAGGCCGCAAAGGCTGCCATGCGGCGGCATATCGAAGACGTCGAAGAAATCGTACTTGACAAGTTTTGACCAACGGAGGTTTCGCCATGGGCCGGCTATTTGCGATTGAGATCATCTATCGAGGAATTTTTCAAAAAACTCTGGCCACGAGAATCAGTCGAGCGATTGTGCTCGCCGCCCATCACGAAGGCAAGATGGGTATTTCTTTTGGCCGATACGGTGACAGCCCCGAGCGCAACGGAATTCCCGCCAAAAATTTCGCGATCGTGGCGACCGATGAACAGACCCTGCAGGAAGGAATGGCGAAGTACGAGCCCAAAGCGGTCGATATCACGATTTGCGTCGATGACACGCTGTGCAAGGGCGTGGAGTCGTGGGCATGGTACGGTCTGCAACCCGTCAATCGTCTGCTGAAACCTGGAGGCACGTTGATCGTGACTTCCCGTGAAGGTCCGGAAGCAATTATCGCCATGGCCCATCGTAAGGAGACTCCGTACCAGTTGTCCATCCTTAAGGGCACGGTGAGCTTTTCAGGCCTGTGGGTGTACAAGGACGATCACACCGACGTGCGCATTCTTGGCGCGGTTGCCAAGATCCTGCCCGATCTGTTCAGTCTGCAGTCAGTCCAAAAAGCGATTGTCTCCGAGTGGAAGGATGAGCTCAAGGCCACCTCCGCGGCCAAGTCCTACGAGCGCACCACCAGCATCACGGTGCGGCCTGACCAGGGTAATCCTGAGACACCTTACAAGTTTGATCTGCCCAAGTGGCATGAAATGGGCGAGGGCATTGCCATCCCGAGCATTCCCGCCGGACACAAAATGGACGATCCCACGTCCCATGCCCATGGGGGATTCCAGCCCGATCGCAATCCCACTTTCAAGAAATTCAGCACCAGAACCATGCGGCCGGTGGTGAATTTCGATACCTGTATCAAATGCACGCTGTGCTGGCTGCAGTGCCCCGACTCATGCTTCGACGTGACGCCGGAAGGTTTGTACGACGCGAACATGCAGGCCTGCTGCGGGTGCGGTGTGTGCGAGGCGGTCTGCCCCGTCAAGGAATGCGTGACGATGGTGAATGAGACGGCGTTCAAAGACAACAGCAGTCAGTGGGAAGACTGGCGCAAAGACAAGGACGGTTACAAAGTCTGGCTGGAAGAGAAGATCAAGTCGCATCCGGAACGGTCGCACGGGTTCCGCTATCGCGGGCAGTATGCCGAGCAGATTCCGGAGATGCTCGAAATCGCCCGTGAAAAATAATTGTCCGTTGAGAGCATCTCTTTACGAGGAGGGTCCGTCATGGCAGTCGCCACAGTGATCGAGGACCAGCGTAAGACTGAGGAAACAGCGCTAATTACCGGCAGCGAAGCCATCGCAGTCGCTTGCAAGCTGGCGGACGTCGACGTAATCACAGCCTACCCAATCCGTCCCTACGACACCGTCATGCAATATGTTTGCAAGCTGGTGGCCAACGGCGAAATGGATTGCGAATATATCGTCGCAGAAGGCGAACACTCGCAGTTTGAAATCGTGAAGCACGCTTCCGCCTGCGGAGCACGCGTGTTTTGCGGTTCCAGCGGCGTCGGCTGGATGTATGCCATGGAAGCGCTTACGGTAACTCCCGCTCTCCGCATTCCAATGATCGCCATGGTGGGGAACAGGGCGTTGGACGATCCCGGCGCCTTCGGCGTGGAGCACAACGACGCACTGACAGTCCGCGATCTGGGCTGGCAACTGGTTTGGGTGGACAATGCGCAGGAGGCGCTGGACACGGCCCTCATCGCTTATCGAGTGGCGGAGGACCGGCGGATCTTCCTGCCCTGCGCCATCAGTTGCGATGGAGCGTTTCTGACGCACTCGCAGGCGCTCGTCAAAATTCCATCGCAAGAGAAGGTGAACGAATTCCTGCCGCCTTACAATCGCGGCGACCTGTTGCTTCATCCCGACAATCCCATCACCGTTGCGCCCCAGGGCAACGAAGACTGGGTCATGGAAATTCGTCGCCAGAACTACGCAGCCATGGAGCGGGCTCATGGCGTGATCAAGGAAGCTTACGACGATTTCGAGCGCATCTTTGGACGTTCCTATGGCAATCCGTTTTTTGAAGAGTACATGACCGACGATGCCGATATCGTTCTCATGGGAATGGGAACGCTCTCCATCTCGGTGAAGGTAGCGATCCGGCAGATGCGCAAGGAAGGCAAGCGAGTGGGGTTTGTGCGCATGCGCTGGTTCCGTCCGTTTGCCGCGGAAGAATTGTCGAAGTCGCTGCAGCGCTTTGCGGCGATTGGGGTCATCGATCGTGACTACTCCTTCGGCTCGCCCTATCTCGGAGGCGTGTTGGCCGGCGAGGTCCGCCACGCGCTGTACCCTGGACCCGGCAAGAAGCCGCCGGTGGTGGATTTCATTTGCGGTCTCGGTGGGCGCGAAGTCACCGTGCCTGATGTGCAGAGGATGGCCGATGCCGTCTACAACGCTGCGGATGGTAAAGCGCAGCCCTTAACCCAATGGATCGGATTGCGAGAGTAATCCGTTTTTGCTGATGGGGGCCCTAGAGCTCAGAGAGGATGAAGAATTATGGCTACCTACGTACAGATCGATCCAACCCAGACATTAGACCCCTTCAAGTCGGTCAAGAAGATCCCGTTGGAGGAGTTTTTTACTTCGGGTCACAGGACGTGCCAGGGCTGTGAGTCGGCGCTGGTGATGAAGATGATGGCCAAGGCCGCCGGTCCCAGAACGATCGTGCTGGGCAGCACCGGATGCATGTATGTGGCGAACACCACCTACTACAGCACTTCGTGGGTGCTGCCCTGGATGCACACCCAGCTGGGGAGTAGCGGATCTGCGGCTCTGGGCACCTCTGCGGCGCTGAAGGTGCTGATGCGCAAGGGAAAAATGAAGAAAGAGCCCATTAACGTGATCGCGTTCTGCGGCGATGGCGGCGGGGCGGATATGGGTGTTGGGGCGATCTCCGCGACCCTTACCCATCCCGATTACAACTGCCTCATCCTGATGTATGACAACGAGTCCTACGCCAATACTGATATTCAGCTATCGGGCAGCACACCCTGGGGCGCCAACACTACGTTCAGCTCGCCCGGCAAAGTGAAAAGAATTATGCATCGCCGCTGGAAAAAGAACATGGCGGGCATGATGGCGGCCGGCCATCCCACCTGCCGGTATGTTGCCACCATCTGCATGTCCTACGGCCTGGCGGGAATGAATTCCATGCGCAAGGCGCTGGCGATCGGCGGTCCCACTTTCATTCACTCCCTCGATCCCTGCCCCAAGGGCTGGGATTACGATCCCTACCTCTCGCACGAGATGGGTGAGCTGGCGGTGAATACCGGAGTTTGGCCGCTCTATGAAGTTGAAGACGGCGTGTTGAAGCTGACCGGCAGGACCCAGCAGATCGCTGCCAAGAAAATCCAGCGGCAGCCGGTACGAGATTACTTACTAAAGCAAGGAAGATTCGCGCACTTTACCAACGATGATATCGATTACTTCCAAAGTAAGATCGATGAGATGTGGGAGAAGTGGCTAGTCCCCGGGGTAATTCCTTTCCGGACAGAAGTGGAGGCCGACGCCCCGCCCGCGTAGAGAATGTGCTGGGGCAAAGCTTACAGGTCATGCACCTCTGTGGACCGGATCGCAGGCAAATGGGAACTGCTATTTAGAAGTGAACCCTTAGAGTCTGCCGAGATATACCCAAGGCTGCAAATCCTCAGAATCCACACCCGCGCCATGCCGGGTCGCGCAGTGCGTTGACCTCAGACCCAACGGCCGGCGTGCGCGGCCATCATGCGGATTTGTTGCCGGTGTGTGCGCAAGCTCCGATGTCGATTTCGAGGACTTCGCTGAATGGTGTCGACGATTTGTGTTCCGACGCATCTACTAACTAGTAAGTGACAGTAATAACAATAACGAGGACTGATTATGAGCTACACGGAACTCACGGTTTGGACGCGCGGCATCATCATGGACAGAGAGGGCCGCGACATCGTGAACTCCATCGCCGCGTCGGCCCGTCTCGAGGGCAAGTATTCGCAGGCAATGGAGAACTACGTCGACAATCCCGATCGAACCAATTGCCCCACGCGTAAGTATTGCCGCGTAAGCGATGATGTGATCGAGAACGAGCTTACGTACGAAAACGAGCAGCCCAACATCATCGTGCTGGTCGAAGGCACCATGGTCAAGGGTTGGGATTACATGCGCGGCATGCCTCCCGGCGGAACGCTGGTGATCAATACGCATTACACACCGGAATACATGATTCGCTTCGTTCCTGGCGCAGAGCGGCTGGCGCAACTCGTCTGCGTAGATGCCGCTCATCTGGCCGACCACAAATGGCTCTACTACCGGCTGGGCGAACTCGGCCTCGACCGTCTTTCAACCGAAGGCGCCGCCGAGCGCAACAAATCGATCGCGCCCGATATCGCCGCTCCGCTGATTGCCGCGGTCGTAAAGACGACGGGCATCGTCAAGATGGAAACCATCGAACCCATGATTGCGAATAAAACCGCATTCCACATGGCACTCGAACACTTGCACATCATGCCGCTGAATCCAGTGGCTGCTTAGGAAGGATCACATGTCGACAAAGGGCACACATATCCCCGAGCGTCTCAAGATTCCCTTCGCGGGCATCACTCCCGCGCCCTCGCAGGAAAAAGGTCAGGACCTTTTCCCCACCGGCAACTGGCGCTCCATCAGGCCGGTGTATCGCGACAAACTTCCACCCTGCAACAATGCTTGCGGAACCAACGAAAAGATCCAGGGCTATCTCGACCTGGTGAAGCGCGGCAAGTATCTGGACGCTTACGCGCTCATCAAGGAAGACATGCCCTTTCCGTCGGTCACCGGCCGCGTGTGTTATCACCCGTGCGAGCAAGCCTGCAATCGCGGAAAGTACGACGAGGCCATCTCGATTCGCGCGGTCGAGCGCTTCCTCGGCGATCTGGGACAGGCGCTGACCCGCGACGTGGTAACCACCGGTCAGTCGAACGGCAAGAAAGTCGCCGTCGTGGGCTCGGGGCCCGCCGGGCACAGCGCCGCGTACCAACTGGCGCGCCTCGGCTACGCGGTGACGATCCTTGAGAAATCTCCGAAAGCCGGCGGACTCAATCGCGGCGGCATTCCCGACTGGGTGCTTCCCCAATCCGTTCTCGATCGCGAGATCGAGCGCCTCGAACAACTTGGGATCACAATCAAGACCAACGTCGAAGTCGGCAAGGACGTCACTTGGGACGATTTGAAAAAGAACTACGACGCCTGCGTCCTCGCCGTCGGACTCACCGAGCCGAACAGCGTACGAGCCGAAGGCGAGAGCAAACCTGGCGTCCTTTACGGACTTCCTTTCCTTCGCGACATTGGCATGGGCACATCGAAAGTCAAACTCGGCGCCCGGGTCGCTGTCATCGGAGGAGGAAACACCGCAATCGACTGCGCCCGCGAAGCGCTGCGGCAAGGCGCCGTGGAAGTAACCATGATTACGGTGGAAGCGAATCCCCAGGAAATGCCGGCTGTCCCCGAAGACCTCCACGACATGATGGAAGAAGGAGTGGAACTGTTGCACGGGCTGGCCGTGACCGCGGTGCTCGGCAACGGCAAGGTCGAGGCTCTACAACTGCATCCAGCGCGGTTTTCGGGCGCAATCAACGCTTCGCCAATCACCGTCGATCGAGAAGCTCCCGCCCAGCGTTTCGCCGTCGACAACGTGATCATCGCCGTAGGACAGCATGCCTCGCTCGCGTGGTTGCCGGACGAATTCAAGACTGAGCGCGGCACCATCAAGATCGACAAGTTCGGGCGTCTAGGCGACACGAATTTCTTCGCCGCGGGCGACATCGTGCAGTTGGGTTCCGGTCAGCCGTTGATGGTGGTCAACGCGGTCGGCGACGGCAAGCGCGTCGCCTTCAATGTCGACAAAGTGATGCGCGGTGAAAAGTTGCAGCCGCGCACAGTCGCCGTCGACGTCATCTTCGATCTGAATCGCATGAACATGACGTATTTCCCGCACTTCCCGCGCGTCCAGCAGACGCTGCTGCTGCCGGCAAGCCGGCGCAAGACACAAGAGGAAGTGATTCAGGCATTCTCGGAAGAGCAGGCGGTCGAAGAGGCCGGACGCTGTTTCAGTTGCGGCACCTGCAACGCCTGCGACAACTGTTATCTGGTTTGTCCGGAGCCGTGCATCGCCCGTCCAGCGCGCTCGAACGGCCTTTATAAGATTCTGGTCGACTACTGCAAAGGTTGCCGCGTGTGCATCGAAGAATGTCCCACGGGCTGCCTCGAGGGCGTGCCCGAGCTGGATTTCGATACCGGCGTGGTGCGCATGGATACAGCGTTCGCAATCTCACCGGGTCTGCACGGACGGCAAGCGCAAGAGCTGATCCATCTGGGAGACCGGCCCGCAAAGAACATTTAGAATCGGAGTGAATTTATGGCAACGGCTACAGCAGGGAAAAAGAAAACAGTCCGCATCAACGGCTGCGTCGCCTCGGCGCAGGCCGCCAAATATGCCGACGTCGATGTGATTGCCGCCTACCCCATCCGGCCTTACACGGCGACCATGATGGCGCTGGCGCAAATGGTGGCCAATGGCGAACTCGACGCCGAGTACATCGTGGCCGACAGCGAGCATTCGCAACTGAGCATCTCGCACGGCGCTTCGTCAAGCGGCGCGCGCGTGTTCACCGGCAGCTCGGGCGTAGGCGTGCAGTTCGCCTACGAACTTTACTCGCCGATCTCCGGCAGCCGCATGCCGGTGCAGATGATGATCGCCGACCGCACGCTCGATCCGCCGGGCGATTTCGGCTCCGAACATACTGACGCGCTATCGACCCGCGACATGGGATGGCTCATGGGCTGGTCCTGCGATGCCCAGGAAGCATTCGACAATCACCTGATGGCCTACCGCATCGGCGAAGACCCGCGCGTGCTCCTGCCCCAGATGGTTTGCCAGGATGGTTTCTTCGTCTCGCACATCACGAGCGATGTCGAGTTGCCCGACCCGGCCCAGGTGAAGGAATTCCTTCCGCCCTACAAGCATCCCTATCCGCTCGATCCGCGGCATCCCGTGTCGCACGGACCGCAGATCATGCCCGAGCAGGGCCCGCCGCTGCAACTCGAGCGCGCGCGCGCCATGGAAGATTCCATGGCGGTGATCGAACAGGTCCACGAGGAGTTCGCGCAGATCTTCGGCCGGCGTTACGATCCGTGGATCGAAGAATTCATGACCGATGACGCCGAAGTGGTCTTCTTCCTTCAGGGCGCGCATGGCGTGACGGCGCGGTTTGCGATCCAGCACATGCGCGACCGCGGCTTGAAAGTCGGCATGGTACGGTTGAGGACCATCAGACCGTACCCAACCGAGCGTGTGCGCGAAGTCCTCAGCAAATTCAAAGTGGTCGGCGTGATCGAGACCAACTTGGGACTCGGCAGCGTGAGTAGCGGCGGCGTGTTGTATGCCGAAGTTTGCGCGGCGCTGTATGAAAGCCGGCAGCGGCCCCTCGTCCTCTCATTCATGGCTGGCATGGGCGGCGAGGCGATCGTGCTGAAGGAATTTTATTGGATGACTGAGAAGATGCTGGATGCGCAACGGCGTGGCAAAATCGAAAAGCGCACCCACTGGGTTGGATTCGAAGAGTAAGAGGTTTGAAAGGGCGCGGCTTCACCCGCGCCGTTGAGCACGGCAGGAAATGGGGCTTTAGCCCCTGAGGCTGACTGCTCGATACAGAGATTTTTGTCGGAGGAATAATATGGCAACCATAGAAGTCCAGCGGCAGTTGCTGCCGATTCTCGATAGCCCAAATCAGGGAGCGCGTTTCTACAACCCTGAGTTACCGTCGAGCGAGCCGTTTGTTCCCGGTCATCGCACCTGTGCCGGCTGCGGACCCTCCATCCAATACCGAATGACGAGCAAAGCCGCGGGCGACAATACCATCCTCGTCGGACCGACCGGCTGCATGTATGTGGCGAACAGTTCGTATCTTTGCACGCCCTACAACGTGCCCTGGGCGCACACGCAGATCGGCAGCGCCGGCAGCTTCACCGCGGGTGTGGCGGCGGCTTATGAAGCCATGATCCGCAAGGGCAAGTGGAAGGGCGCTTTTCCGAACATCATTTGCGAAGCGGGCGACGGCAGCGCGTCCGACATCGGCCTGGCTTCGATTTCCGGCGCGCTCTACCGCAATCACGACTGCCTGATTATCTGCTACGACAACGAGCAGTACGCAAACACCGGCATCCAGGCGTCGTCGCGCACGCCCTATGGCGGCATGACAACGTTCTCGCCTCCGGGCCCGGAAGTTCCAGAAGGTAAGAAGCTCTTCCCCAAGGATCTCGCACGCATGATGGCGGCTGGCCATCCTCATTGCTACGTCGCGACCGCGAGCGTGGGCTATCCCATCGACTTGATGAACAAAGTGCGCAAGGGACTCAACCACAAAGGCGCTGCGTACCTGATGGTCTACACGCCCTGCCAGAAGGGCTTCGTGTATGAGACGCCGCGCTCCATCGATCTTGGCCGGCTGGTCGTTGAATGCGGACTCTATCCCATGTGGGAGTGGAATCCAGAAAAGCGAGCTTATGATTACAGCTTCCGTCCGGCAAGCATGCGGCCCGTGTCCGAGTACCTGAAATTGCAAGGACGCTTCGGCCACCTCCACGCCGAGCACATTGCCGCCTTGCAGAAGTTCGCCAACGAGCAGTGGAGCATGATGGGAGTTGAGTTGCCCGAGGCATTAGTTCAGGCCGCGGATGCGAAAAACCTTGTCAACATGGCGTCGGCAGCAGAAGCCGAGGCCGTAGCGGAGACCGTATGAACGCCAAAACTATCCCAAATCAACTTGAACCTGAAGTCGAGCCGGAAGGACAGGAAAGTTACATAGTCACCGAGGGCAAGAAGCGCGGCGCGACGCGCGATGTTCGGCCTGAGGCGGCGTTCGACCGCTATTACACCGTCCTGCGCGTGCACGCCGGTGACGCGATCCTGACCAACAACTGGCACACCAACGAAGTGCTGGATCACACGCGTAACAACTTCGAGGGATACACTTTTGCCATGCGCACTCTGGAGGCCTGGGGAGCGATGATCGAGAACGATCAACGCGCCTACTACACCGCCGGCGGGCGAGTCTGGGTCATGGATCTCGAGCCCTGCGCGGCCAAGAAACCGCGGCTGCCCGGCGCCGGACCCGGCAAGAAGTAGCACACGCTTGCGCCGCATCCTGCTCATCGACGACACGCCGGAGATTGCCGAACTGCTGACGTTTTCGCTGCGCGATCATGGCTACGAAGTCTTCGCCGAGGGATATACCAGCGCGGTGAACGAACTGGTTCTCGAGCAGCGCGCCCATGCGCTCGTGCTCGACTGCACCGCCTTCGAAATGAGCGAGGCGCTTTTCGACAGCGTGCGTCACCACCCGAGTCACGCCGAACTTCCGGTCGTGATCATCAGTGACACGCCCGAAACCGCCGCCGCAAGCCTGCGTTCCCGTAGTGCGCACCGCGTCCTGGTGGTTCCGAAACCGTTCACCGGGACGCAGGTCGCAAGCGCGCTGGCGCAATTGCTTGAATGAAGACTGACTATGCCGTTGTGGAGCATGGACGAGTGGCAGTACGTCGAGCACGAGGTCGTCACCGACCCCAAAGGCCGGCAGTGGACTGTCGCTTTGATGGATGTGCTGGGACAGGAAGGCGATCCCGACCGGCCGGATAAGTTGCTCGAATTGCAATATTCCTCGGGCCGCTATTTCACGCTAATCTACTCGGAAAGCGGGGCGCTTCAGCGCGAGCGCGGGTACAAGTCTCTGCCCGATGCCACTGAAGCCTACGAAAACCTGCTCGTGGCAGTAATCGAGGGCAGCCTCGATCCCTCCCAACCAGTCTTCCGTCAGGATCTGGAAGACTAACGGGTTTGGTGTAGCGCCGCGGAAGAGCGCAGCACCCCGGAAGAGCGTAGCATGATAAAAGAGCGTAGCACCGTGAAAGAGCGGCGCTTCAGCGCCGCGTAAAGCCCAGAATCTATGCGGGCTTCAGCCCCCGTGGCCGATTACCTTCCAGGATCCAGATCCCTCATCACAACCTTAAGCACCTGCCCTGTCGTCCGCGCATCGCGCTCGGAAACCTCCACCTTCGGAGCACCATCCTGCTCCCGATACGCCCGCGCCACTGCCGGTAACCGCGCGCACCCGCCGCGAATCAGTCCCACCCTCTCGGCCACCGTGAGCCGCGTCTCAAACGACCAATCGGCAATCTTCCCGGCTAGGTGTGCCTGACGCAATCAGCGCGCTCAGTCCCTTGTGCTCCAGCGCGTCAGTAACGATCGCCTCGAGGATTCCGCAAGAAGTGCGCAGCGCCAGGTCGAACTCCCCTTGCTCAAGCGCGCGCCGGCTATCGATGTAGGCCTGCTCCACCACGGGCCGCAGTTCGGCGTTGTGAACGAATTCGAACCTCCGGGGAGCCGGCTGCTCCGACGGCGACGATGCGGAAATCACCGCGCCACTCCGCTCCCGAGAGCGAGGCAACCGCTTGCTCAAGGACGTCCAGCAACCGCGTAACAATCTCCGCAGGCGCAACCTCTTCCACGGCCCGGCCGTCCGTCGAGCGCATTAGAAATCCCTGGCTGAACGCCCGGGCAAGCCAGTGAGCCTTGCTGCCCCCGGACAATTGATTGATCGTGACCCCGCAGTCTTCCTGCCAGGCCCGAGTCTCCGCGACCACCGAGGCGCTGGACGGGTCCGCCGCCAAAGCGTCGCGAAGCTGGCGTCCGCGGCTGCTCAGACCATCAAGGCGCGACAAGTAATTCTCGATCTGGGCTCGCAGGCTGTCATCCATGGCTGTCGTTTCTCGCCACTCGCCCTCCTCCGCGGGAGGTTCACAGGCCAAACAAGTCTCCCGACAAGGGTTTTCGGGCCATTGACAGCTCGGGATAACCATGCTACATTCCCTAGCCGCAAGTGGTTCGATGAGTGGACCAGTATATATTACGGTCCGCCCGAGCCAAAGGATTCTCGAGTTCACGCCCCCATGGGTGAACCGGTACGACTCTGCCGGACCATGTCGTTCCGGCAGTAGCGCTGTTCACGTCTAACGCGCCGTCTCGGAGGTCCAGACTATGGCCGCACCCTCAGTCCCCCTTATCCACCCGTCGCGCATTGTAAACCGTTGGGTCCAGTTGGTTGCAGGCATCATCGCCATGATGGCCGTCGCCAACCTGCAGTACGCCTGGACCCTTTTCACCAAACCAATGCAGGCTCACCTGCACGTCTCGCTCACAGCTATCCAGGGAATTTTTAGCCTTTTCATCTTGATCGAGACCTGGCTGGTCCCCTTTGAAGGCTATCTGATCGACCGCATCGGTCCACGCCTGATGCTGGGTGCTGGTGGCGTTCTGGTTGGCTTGGGCTGGGTCTTTTCCGGTCGGGCCGAAACTCTGGGCGGCCTGTATTTCTGGTACTGCCTGGGCGGCGTTGGGGCAGGCATCGTCTACGGCGGAACCATCGGCAACGCGCTCAAATGGTTTCCCGATCACCGCGGCCTCTGTGTCGGTCTCACCGCCGGCGCCTACGGCATCGGCACCGCCCTCACCGTGGCTCCTATTGCCAAGATGATCGGAGTCTCCGGCTACCAGCACACTCTGATCTACTGGGGAATCATTCAAGGATTTGTCGTCCTCGCCGCGGCGCTGTTCCTGGCCCGGCCTCCCGTCGGCTGGACGCCTCCCAACTGGGCGGAGAAAGAAGCCAAGATCAAGCAACGGGTTCGCAGTTCGGCCGTCGACATGACACCCCTGCAGATGCTCCGCCAACCCTCCTTCTACATGATCTACTTGATGATGACCATGTTGTCGTTCGGAGGCTTGGTGGTTACCGCCCAACTCAATCCCATGGCCGTCTCCTACCACGTGGACAAAGTCGTCGTCGCCTGGGGCATGACCGCTCTAGTCATGGCCATCACCGTCGACCGCTACCTCAACGGGCTGACCCGCCCGTTCTGGGGATGGGTCTCGGACCATATCGGCCGCGAGAACACCATGTTCATCGCGTTCACCCTGGAAGCGATCGCCGTGTTTGCGCTGCTCCAATTGATCAGCCGTCCCGTGTGGTTCATCGCCCTGTCTGGTTTGTGCTTCTTCGCCTGGGGCGAAATCTTCTCGCTGTTCCCCTCCATCACCGGAGATTTGTTCGGCAAGACATGGGCCACCACAAACTACGGCATCGTCTACACGGCGAAGGGCATGGGCGCTCTCTTTGCCGGCTTCGGCGCTGCGTGGCTGTTCGAAAAGACCGGCTCATGGACCAAGGTCTTCTGGGCCATGATCGCCTGCGACCTGATTGCCGCGTTCCTGGCTCTGTTGTGGTTGAAGCCGCTGGCCGCCCGCGTAGTCCAGGACTCAGAGCGTTCTCTCCCAAGGGTCGATGCTGCGCCCACTAGAGCGCAGAGCGTCGCATAACAAAGCAAGCGGTGACACAAAGGCTCCCTTCCTTATGTTTTGGAAGGGAGCCTTTTACTTTATGCGTCGCTTCGATTCCGATCCCCGCATTTTGTCATTCCGCGCATTTTGTCGTTCCGATCCGCCCATTTTGTCATTCCGAGCGATTCTGCCGGAGCCCGAAGGGCGCAGCCCCGAACCAAGCCGAGGGGGAGGAACCTGCTGTCAGCCGACGCCACCACGACTGGGGGTTCCCATGGACTGCCCTGAATGGAGTCGAAGGCTCTCGCGTATTTTGCGAGACCTGGGATTCCACAACTCCGTCCCTCTGGGGACTTGGAACCGGCACCTCCGCCCACTCCTCGTCCACACAAGCCTGAATCGTCAACCCAGTCTGCTTAAGTAAATGCCAAGCCTCCCGGTAAGCCCCATACTTCTGCCGCACACTCTCAGGCGTGAAGTGGATCGACAAATTCGTCCGCCCATTACCTCATACGGGATGATGTACCACTCATCAATCGGGATCAGCAAGATCGCAAAAAAATCCACCGACCCCGGTTCATACTTCTTCCGCTGCGGCCCCATCACATTCAAGCTGTAGCAATCCCCCCGCCGCTTATAAATCGTAGACTTAACCTGCACCCGCAACAGCCGCCCCAGTTCTCCACTCCCACGTCGTACCTGCCAGTCTGCCCAAACAGCCGCAACACCTTCATCCCCAGCCCCACCGCCATCATCATGAAGTAAAGCTCTGCCCACTCCCCGCGCTCCTTGCACCCCTTCAACAACCCACCCGCCATCCGATTAGCCTTCCGCCTCATCCCAATCTCCTCTCGTCCGTCTCCAGACAAAATAAAGTTTGTCATCCTGAGGCCGGCGCTCTTTGCCCGCCGAAGGATCTCCGCCACCAGAACACCGTCCGCCGATCACTCTCCAGCGCACTACCCCCAGTCTCTCAACACTTACCACCCATGTCACGGTCATCCGTCACACGGATTTCACTTTATCCTGTGGAAAACTCTAGACTGTCAGGAGGATGGTTCAATCGTTCAGACCCGCCAACTCATCCGCCGCCGTGCTCGCCCGAACGCAGAGTTCTTTGAAGACGCGCGCATTGAAGGCGTCCTTTGCGCCGGCTTTTTTCAGGACGCTTCGAAAGTGCACCCGCAGCAACCGGTAAATCTGCGACATCTCAGTCACACTTGGCTGGCGGCTGCTTCCCACGAAGGCGTTGCCCAGTTCGCGGAATACTCCGGCGACAGTCCCGCCGTGAATGTAAGCGTCGGTGCCGTCAAGGTCGCTTAACGATTTCTTGATTCGATGCGGCACGGTCTCGCACACAATCCAGGAATGATTGGGATGCGCTGACCTCTCCAAGGCAACGGTGAGTCCAAGTTCGAATGGCATATTGAAGCGCGGAGTCGGTGGAGCGCTTCGATCGAGCTGAACCCGCGAAAGATCGTGAATGGAATACCGGGATTGGCGAATGAGCGAGAGGATGCGATCCAGTCGGCGCTGCCCAAAGGGAATTTCTAGAGTCGCGCGCGGAGCGAAGCCGAAGGCGCTGATGCCGGCGATGTAGGCGAGGAGAAGGTTTTCGAATCTCGCATCATAGGGAATGTTGAGGAAAACATCTTCTTCCCTAACGCGAGCCTTTGCGGCGCGCCGAGGTTGTTTTGCGAGTTTTCGTGCCATTGCGGGAGCTATGATTCCCAGGCGTGTTTTCCCATCCCTTGGTTCGGATCACGATTTTGCCAGTTTTTGGATCTCTGTGAATCGTCCGCTTTACGTCACGGATGATTGCCTCGGTACGCTTCTTCGAAACGCCCAAAATCCGCGCCGTGTCGTAAACGGTCATTGGCCGGCTGTTGTCGACTCTGATCGGTTGCCGCATACGTTCATTATAAGCCTACGATCAAACCCCGCGTCCAAGGTTGCCGTGCGGCTCCTAAGTCCCCAGAGAGACGGGCCGTGGAATCCCACCTTTCGCAAAGTGCGCGAAAGATGGGGCATCCGGCAGTCCGCCTATTGAAGAAAGGTATTCAATAAACTTTCCATGGAGCGCCAACTCTCAGTTCGGTTTCGCGCCATTTCCTGGATAACTCTCTTCTCTAGCCGACGCGAAGAAATGCGGAACCTGAGAGGCCGCCGAAGCAGGTCTTTGAAGAGGCGCTTGCCATCGCAGTTTTCCACCCACTTAACGTCCCAAATGGCCAGCATCTCCTTTTTTCGCCTCTCGCATTCGGCCGCGAAGAGAGTCTTCCAGTCATCGGCGACCGTGGTCTGGGTATTGACCCGCCGCAGACGCAAGAAAAGAATTTCTGCTATCTCTGCAGTGCTCTTACCGTGGATCTCAGGTGCCCTGATGCCTGGATCTTCGAACGAATACCCTGCATAAACCGCTTTGGCAACTAGATCATCAAGCTGGGAGAAAGCGAGTTCGCGGAGCAACTTATTGACTTCCCCTAAATTGGACAAGGTATCGTGAAGCACTTCCCGGTCCTGGAGAAGGTCAGTAAGTGTGTCGACGTCAATGAGATAATTCTCCAGGCACCGACGCTGCCACTGTAGGACTCTGACTTTTGCGGAATCCCGCAAATCACTGGGCATCTCGTCGCGGTCGAAGATGAAATAGCATGGAGGCAGAGTACTATCGTCTCGCTCCGCCTGCTGAAGCAGGGCGATTTGCTTCTCCACCCCCCGCTGACCTCCAAGATCCTTTAAGCGGTATCGTCGCAATAGGTCACTGAATCCCGCCTCTATTAGCTCAATGTCTTCCTCTCCTTCCACAAAAATAGTCGCCTTGTAGAGCAGGCCCTCGCTTTCCGAAGTACCGGTCGGCGCAACGCCTGAGTTATCTCGTCTTCGTCCTTTCGGCGCACCTTCGTTAACATCTTCTCGGAGGCGAGATGGAACAGGGAACACTCCTCTCTGTCAAACGCCCCGCCAGGATTTCGGGAGAATGAGAGCAGACAATCGCTTGGATGTCGTTGGGCAGGACATATTTATCAACGAGAAAGTGAACCAAGTTCCTGCACACGGCCGGATTTAAGGTGGAGCTCCGGTTCGTCAACAAGTATGAGGCCACCTTTCGCGATAGACCTTCCAATAAGCAGAAACGTCAGTACCAAACCCTTCTCCCCGCTGCTCATTCCATCGAGGTCGAAGAACCGACCAGTTTCGGTATCTTGAACCTTAATAGAGAGCAATCCGTGTTCGTTAACACCAACGGAGGCAAACCTCCTTCCCCTCAAGATCCCGTCAAATATTGCCTGGAAGTCTTTCAACAAGGACTCACGTTCTGCGTGGCCCGCTATCACTGCGCTGAAGATTGTATTCTTCAGGCGCTGATACTTCAGTTGAGGCTGAGAGTTGTAAGACTCGACCTGCTGAACGGCATCGCCCAGACCTAATTGAAGGGGTGGCTCGCCCGCAGGCAGAGCCCGATCGGCTGGAAAGTAGCTAAAGGTCGTCATACTCGGAGGAAGAGTTACATCCTAAAATGAAACAATCGCCGCGTTGACGGCATCCGAGCTGCCAAATCTCCCCGATGGCTCAATGGAAATGTCCAGGTTGCAAGGTCGTTTCTTGCTACGAAAATCCGTCAGGGCCCGCCGCAACGCCGTCTCGCCATCTGCCAACATTTGGACGCCCTGGGGTGAAGATAAAAAGGGGATATTGCTTGCGGAGTTCCCAAACGCCCGACCCAAATTTGCGAGGATTAGCTCTGTTGCAATTTGCGAGATCCCTCCTTCAATTCGAGAAAGTTCGTGCTCAGCCAGTTCATATCGGCATCGAATCTCTACGTTCTTCGACACCTCGCGAGCTACTGCCTCCGCGAAAATGCGTTGTGGGTAATGTGGAACCGCTAGCCTGAGGGACTGGAGAACCTGGGCGCCCTCGCTTTGAGTGCGTGGAGCGAGGAGGGCCTTGGCTAGCCGAATCGCTTCTAAGATCGTGGTCTTGCCGACTGCGTTAGGGCCGACAATGATGTTGACGCGATTGTCAAATTCAACCTCGATGTCCTCTAGCCCACGGAAATTCCTGACAACCAGATGAGTGAGGCGCATAAGTTCATTCCATAACGGAAAAGGGACACGGCGTGCCGTGTCCCCCTCACAGTACGTTCACAGCATTTCTAGTTTGACCTCAGCGGCTAAAAGCCGTCGAGGTTGGTTCCTGTTTGGCGTGGCTTAAGCCATGCCCGATACGAATCTTGCCGGTCTTCGCCCGGCGGACGGGCGATTCCTATCTCCAATTAATCCAGCTGCAGCCGCTGGTGCTGCCGCAGAAGCTGCAAACTTCGGAGCGTCGGCCTAGGATGACGCCCTCAACACCGCACGTTCCGCAGCCTGCGGCAGCCTTAAAGAAACGAAGTACTCCTCCGGAAACAAATAATCCTCACCCATCTCATCAACCACTCGAACCAGACCATGCTTCGCCCCGGCCTTATCTGGAATAAGACGATAAATCTTGCGCACCTCTAAGGAGGCCGCGTATCCCTTATTCGAGATGCAAACAGCGAACTGGGCGTCGCCCTTCATGTCAGTCAATGACCTGTTTGATCTTGTAGTTCGCGCCGATCCAGGGGCCTCGCATCAACGGACTTCAGCAAAGCGCTCCGCACCATCGGAAGCTGCCTGATAGTTCAGCAGTCGACGCCTTTCTGATTGCGATGTTCCCTTTCTGAAGCTCCTTCTGGTTCCACATACCGCCCGTTGGTGCCAAGGAACGAACCTTGTGGGTGATATCTTCCGTCGCTCCCAACAAAGGCTCCGGGCAGGTGGTATTTTCCATCGCTGCCTAGGAATGAGCCCTGGAAGTGATACCTACCGTCGGTCCCCATAAAACACCCTTGCGGATGGTACTTGCCATCCTGCCCTAAGAATGAGCCCTGGGGATGGTATTCACCGTCCTGTCCCTGAAATGATCCCTGCGGGTGATAGTCCCCGTCCATTCCCATGAACTGTCCGCTAGGGTGATACTCTCCATCGCGACCAACGAACTCACCACGCCTGTGATATTTGCCATCCTGCCCTAAGAACGAACCAGGCGCGTGGTATCTGCCATCCTGACCTAGAAAGTATCCACTAGGATGATACCTTCCGTCGGCTCCAAGAAAGGAACCTGCAGGGTGATATTCACCATCGACTCCCATAAACTTTGCTCTCATGATACCCAGACCGCTGACCCCTCCTCTTGGACCCCTTAGCTGCACCCACTCGTGCTCCCACAACTCCCGCAGCGATAGCACGAACCGTTGCGCGTCATGATGCTGCCGCAGAAGCTGCACGTGGGAGCGTCGCCCAGGTCGATGATGCCGGCCAAAGCGTCGGCAGCGTGCACCGAACCCTTCCCCGGCCGCTGGTCGTTGGTCGCCGGCCGGGAACCATTCATATCGCCATCTGGCAACTGGCTGCTGGCAACTGGCGGCTTCACTCGCAGATTCTCGAACAAAAACTGCTGCTGCCCGGTCAGGAAACGCAATTGCAGCCAGCGGAAGATGTAGTCCATGATCGACTTGGCAAAGCCGATGTCGGGATTGCTGGTCCAGCCGCTCGGCTCAAACCGCGTGTGCGCGAACTTTTCGCACAGCAGCTTCAGCGGCACCCCATGCTGCAGCGCAATCGACGTAGCCAGCGCAAAGCTATCCATCAGCCCCGAGACCGTCGATCCTTCCTTGGCCATGGTGATGAACAGTTCGCCCGGCTCCCCATCCGGATAGAGCCCGACGGTAATGTAACCCTCATGCCCTCCAATGTTGAACTTGTGCGTGATCGAGGCCCGCTCCTCCTGCAGCTTGTGCCGCACCGCCCGCGGAGGGGCGTTAAGGTTATCGTCCTCGCGTGATGCAAGCGCCCGTGAGTCTTCCTTGCTGGAGTTGGCCGTCTTCGTCCCGGCAGCCGAAAGCGGCTGCGACTTCTTGCACCCATCGCGATACACGGCGACCGCTTTCAGGCCCAGCTTCCAGGCCTGCAGGTAAGCCTCCATAATGTCTTCCACCGAAGCATTCTCCGGAAGATTGACGGTCTTCGATATAGCCCCAGAAATAAAAGGCTGCGCCGCCGCCATCATCCGCAGATGCCCCATGTAAGCAATCGACCGAGTCCCCTTGGCCGGCTTGAAAGAACAATCAAACACAGCCAGATGCTCGTCCCGAACATGCGGCGCCCCTTCGATGGTGCCCGTAGCGTCAATGTAGCCAACAATAGCGTTGGCCTGATCGTGATCGTACCCAAGCTTGAACAAAGCCGTCGGCACAGTCTGATTCACAATCTTAATCATCCCCCCGCCAACCAGCTTCTTGTACTTAACCAAAGCAAGATCCGGCTCCACACCGGTGGTGTCACAGTCCATCATGAAACCTATGGTTCCTGTGGGGGCTAGGACCGTTACTTGGCTGTTGCGGTAGCCGTATTTTTCTCCTTGGGCCAGGGCTTCGTCCCAGCATTGTTTGCTGGATTCATAGAGCGCGATCGGGACATTACTCTTGTTTATGTTATTCACGGACGCGCGGTGCATGCGGATTACGTCTAAGAATGGTTCGCGGTTGATATACCAGCCGGGGCAGGCTCCGCCGGGCATGGTTGACCGGGGGCGCCGCCCCGCTGCGCTCGGCTAGGACGGGGGAAGCGCCCGTGCCCACATGGTTCCGATGCCTGCTCCTAGATTGGTTTCGGCTAGATTCTTTTTTGTGGCTTCGGTGGCTGGAGACAGGGGCTGGCATTGTTCGGCTATCTTGGCGACTGGAGATAAGCTTCGCCGCACATGATGGCGGTTAGGCAGGCGGCGTAGTCGCGACCGGCTTCGGAGTCATAGGGCAGGCCTGCGGCCATCAGCAGCGCGCCTAGATTTGCGTAGCCTAAGCCCAGGGGGCGATAGTCGTGCGAGTTGCGCATTATAGCTTCGGTGGGATAGCCGGCGTTGTCGACGATGATTTCCTGGGCGGTGACCAGGACATCTACCGCGTGGCGGTAGGCTTCGACGTCGAAAGTGCCGTTGGGCGCGAACTTCAGCAGATTCAGGCTGGCCAGGTTGCAGGCGGAATCGTCCAGGAACATGTATTCGCTGCAGGGATTGCTGGCGTTGATTCTTGCCGTGTTCTTCGAGGTGTGCCAGCGGTTTACCGTGGTGTCGTATTGCATGCCGGGATCGCCGCAATGCCAGGTAGCCTCGGAGATTTTCTTCAGCAGGTCTTTGGCTTTGTAGGTTTTCATGACGCTGCCGTCCTGCACCTTCTTGGTGGAGAAGTCGGTGTCACGGATTACCGCGTACATGAAGTCGTCGGTGACGCGGACGCTGTTGTTGGCGTTCTGGAAGAAGATGGAGGAGTAGGCGTCGGAATCGGGATGGGAGCCGTCGTATCCCATGGCGACGAGAGCGTGGGCCTTGGCTTCTTCTTTCTGTTTGCATTCGATGAACTCTACGATGTCGGGATGGTCAACGTTGAGGATGACCATCTTGGCGGCGCGGCGGGTTTTGCCTCCGGACTTGATTACGCCGGCGAAGGCGTCGAACCCTCTCATGAAGCTTAGCGGGCCGCTGGCCGTGCCTCCTCCGCTCAGGCCTTCTGTCGAACTGCGCAGCGGGGAGAGATTGGTGCCAGTGCCGCTGCCCCACTTGAAGAGCATGCCTTCGGTTTTGGCCAGAGTGAGGATGGAATCGAGTGAGTCTTTTACTGAGTTGATGAAACAGGCGGAGCATTGCGGCTTGCTGTAGCCGGTGACGCCGAATTCTACCTGCTGGGTCTGGGGATTCCAGTGCCAGTTGCGGGCGTCGGAGTTGGGCTCGATTCGATCGCAGCCTACGTTGAACCAGACTGGCGAATTGAAGGCGGCGTACTGGCGGACGAGGATGTGGACCAGCTCGTCATGGAAGGTCGCGCCGTCTTCGGGCGTCTTGAAGTAGCCCTGGGCCAATCCCCAGTTGCGGATGGTTTCGGCTACGCGGGTTACCAGCTGGCGGACTCCGGTTTCGCGCTCGGGCGTACCTACTTTGCCGTGCAGGTATTTGCTGGCCACGATGTTGGTCGCGGTCATGGACCAGTCTTTGGGGACTTCGACATCTTTTTGTTCGAAGATCACGTTGCCTTGGGCGTCGGTGATCTGGGCGAGACGGAGATCCCATTCGAGCTCGTCGTAGGGGGAGACGCCGGGCTTGGTGAAGAAGCGGCGGAAGGAGAGGCCGGGGGTCTTTTTGTCGGGGTGGCAGGGGTGTCAACGGTAGTGGTTTTTAGTTCGGGCATTGCTTTCTCCATTATTAGTTAGATTCTATCGATCTTGGCCCGATTCGGCGTCCCTGGTGGTGGACGGGAATGGGCCGTGCCCAAACGGGAAACTGTTCGGGGTGCAGCGGGTCTTTAAAGAGCTTTCTGGCGCCCCTTTGGTGCGGGGAGTGCCGTCCCTTCGGGGACTTCTTTCCATTTATCTGTTTCCCCGGACTTACGTCCGGGGCTAATGAATGCCGCCGCCTTGGCGGCATTCTGTCGCCGCAACTAAATCGCTTCGTAGACGGCCACCCGGCTAAAACCCGTTTGCCAATCCCGAACTCTGTCACTCCCTCGGTTTAAAAGCCGGAGGGGAGGGGATGAGGACAGTGAAGATTCTTGTTGGCTCCGGAATCCAGATATGGGGCCGGGGCGCTACATCGGTTTCTCGGCTGCGACCTGGGCTGGATTTGGGGTGCTGGCGGCATAGTCGGACAGGAGTGTCCGACCCACACTGCGCCAGTTCCAGCGATAACTGGAAGTCGGCCGCATGCCTGATGCTTTTTCGGCGGAGTTGAGCATCCATTGGTTTAGGGCGTTGCAGATGCTGCGGCGCTGGTTTCCGTCTTCGATGACTACGAAACGGAAGAAGCAGCGTCCGGAGGCCAGGCGGGCGCGCATAGGGTTGACGCAGGTGAACATGCGGTCGAGGGTGAAGGCCATGTCGTCATCTTCGGAGAACTGGAGGACGGCCAGCATGCGTTCGAGACGGTAGCATCCGTGCCGTCCCTTCGGACTCAGTTCCCGGTGGCTAACAGCCCGGACTGACGTCCGGGAAGCTAATAAATGCCGCCCTTCGGGCTGGAGCTTGGGGCCTAGCGGACTGGTTCTCCAACGGGCAAGCGTCTCAGATGGCCGGGGCCGGCAGGTCCATGATTTCTTCGGCGAGGGCGAAGATGCCGGGCTTGCTGGGGACTACTAGGAGGCTGTGCGGGGACTCGCAGCGGAACCAGCGCGACCATTGCAGGCGGCGCGGGTCCACGGGGCGATCGAGGCCGTGCCGGGCTAGGGAATCGGCGACAAGGCGAGTTATAGCTTCCATCTTTGGGGCTCCTCAAAGAGGCTTCGGGCTTCCGCTTTTGCGCTTCGGCCTTGAAACGCTCATGCTGCTTCTTACGTCGAACCGATGCATTATGTCGCCCCCCCGGGGGAGGATCGGGGGGACGGCCACCGCACTTCCTAAAACCGGCTTCAGGCTTCCTGCTAATGATCGTTTGGCTCTTTGTCTTACGCTTCAGGCGGCGCCGGGTCACCTCTGGCCTGGCGCCGCCGGTAAGTTCTCCCCAACTACGTTCATCATGAACCCACCCCGTTCCCGCGAGGCCGGTTAAAAAAGGGCTATGGGATTGCAAACTTACTCCCCTTATTGTGTCTGTCAAGAGGGAAACACCACAGGTTGTATCTCCAGCAATGACGGGCTTGGTGCGGGGGTGCCAAAATGGTTTTCCACAGCAGTTGCCAGTGCCAGCTCCCAATTGCCAGTGGTAGCCTGTCCCTGCAGTCTCCCGGCGGAGGAAAACAGCAGATCCGGGCCAAGTCGGGCCGTCGGAAGTCTAACCTAGGGCACGACTCTGGTGGCCTTCCGGATCTGCGAAGTCTACTGCGAAGCCGGTCTAGAGAGAGCGAAGGCCGGGGATCGGGTTGCGGCGGTCGGGGTAGGGTTGGGGAGATTTGCGGGTGAGGTGAGGCGGGAGCGAGAGCGTGCGAGTCTCGCGCCGGCGCAGGGTTCCGAACTGCCGGGAGGTTTCGTCCGGGGGCGCAGTTTCGTATTGGCGGAGCAGGCCGGGCTGTCTAAGTCTCGTCCTGGACTGGAGTTTCGTCGGCTCAGAAGGGTACATAGATGTCCTCGAAGATCTGCCGGGGCGCGATGCTGAGAACGCCATCGCTCGATTCGACAAGATAGTCGCCCTTGCGTCCGGAGTGTTGCCGGCCGAGGAGATCGATGAAGGTGAGGCAGGTGGAGAGCTGCTGGGCTCTGACCAGAAAGCGGGTGCGATAGGTGATCCATGGGTTGGTTGCTTTCATGAGTGTCTGAATTTAGTTCCCGTTTCTCAGTTTTTGGTTCTCAGTTTTTCAATGATAAAGGTGATGGTAGTTGCCGATCGACAGTTGTCGATTCTCCAAGTTGCGTCCGCGGCTGGTGATGTCGTCGGCCGAGGTCCATTCGTGAGGGCGAATCAGAATGTACGAGCGAAAAGGCGCGCGGTCAATTCAGTATTTTTGGTGCAGTTGAGGAAAATGTTGCAGGGATTGTTACGGATCGGCACGGATCAAGAATTTTTTCAAAGGTATGGCTGTAAGCCGCATGGAGGGCTAGGGTTCGGTTTGCGGGGATGAGTGAAGAGAAAAATTCTGGAGAATGCGGAGACGGATTGTGCACAGGGGGTGCACAGGAAATGCAGAAAGGCAGGGGTCCGTGGCCGGTTCTTCCGCCTCGCTTCGCTTGACGGGACAGCCGAGGCGGCTGTCCCTACATCAGAGCGTGAATCAGGTATAAGGTGCACGGCGGGCTGAAGAATTTTCTTCGGGGGTTTGGTGTAGAGGAGGAATTTACGAAGGGGAAAGTGAATGGGGTCAGTCACTTGGGGTAGGGCAGAGAACGGAAGGGTCTTTGCTGATGGAGGGTAACGAACAAATTCTCTGGTAGGAGGAATCATGACAATAGATCCGGTTTGTGGAATGAGAATTGAAGAGAAGAAGAACGGCGAATTCCAAACGCAGTATGCGGGCAGGAAATATTTTTTCTGCTCGGAAGAATGCAGGAAGGAATTCGAGGCTGATCCGAACGGGTATGTGGAGACTGCGGCGGCGTAGATTGCTGATGGTCGCGATAAGAAACGATAGGAAACGAATGGCCCTGCGCTTGGCTGCGCAGGGCCTTTTTGTTGTTTGACCTATTCGACGCTCCGCTCGCTTCGCGGGACAGCCGAGGCGGCTGTCCCCACATGGGCTATGCCGATGACTGAACGATCAAAATCAAAGTCAATAGGCAGTCGGACAGGAGTGTCCGACCCACACGAGCAATTCTACTTCTAGCGGTGCGCCAAGGCTGGTTCCTGGACTTACTTGCCGGTTTTGAAGGCTTCGTAACGCTGGTTGACTTCGTCCCAGTTGATTACGTTCCACCAGGCGGCCAAATATTCCGGACGGCGGTTGTTGTATTTCAGGTAGTAGGCGTGCTCCCAGACGTCGTTGCCGAAGATGGGATAGAGGCCTTGCGAGATGGGGTTGTCTTGATTGGGCGTGGAGATGATTTGGACTTCGCCGCCTTTGCCGGCTAGCCAGACCCATCCGCTGCCGAATTGTTTTACGCCGGCGTCGTTGAACTTGGCCTGGAAATCTTTGAAGTTGCCGAAAGTTTTGGTGATGGCTTGGGCGATGGGGCCGGTGGGATCGCCTCCGCCTTTGGGCTTCATGATCTTCCAGAACATGGTGTGGTTGACGTGGCCTCCGCCGTTGTTGCGGACGGCGCCGCGAATGTCTTCGGGGATGGCGTTGAGGTCGCGAATTAATTCTTCGGCGGACTTGGTGGACAGCTCGGGATGTTTTTCGATAGCGGCGTTTAGATTTTTTACGTAGGCGCCGTGATGCAGGTCGTGGTGCAGGGTCATCGTCTGCTTGTCGATGACGGGTTCGAGGGCGGCGTAGTCGTAGGGCAGGGGTGGTAGTTCGTGAGCCATGATGTTTTCCTCCAGAGTTCTGATTGTACTGATGATGGGATCAGGGATGCGGATTCATGGGGTGCGGTTGTGGGAGATTTTTATGACAGGGCTGGCACTGGGGCTGAAGCCCTTTTCGAGGAAGGATCTTGACGCGGCGCTTAAGCGTCGCTCTTCCACGGTAGTTCACGCGGCACGGATGCTCACGCGGCGCTGGTGGTTATGCGCCTCGCTGCGCTTGGCTGGACCTCGGCTTCGGTCAGGGCAGGCTCACGAGGCGGCCGTCCCCACATCATCTTAATCTTAGGCTGTCCCGACAGAAAAGCAGTCTCGACACAAACCTAGTTGGTGGCGGGACCGAGGATTTCGCGGACTTTGCGGGCCAGGCTTTGCAGGGTGAAGGGTTTTTGCAGGAAAGTTTTTTGGGCTTCGGGGGATAGCGGGGTGGAGAAGGCGTCCTGGGCGTAGCCGGAGAGGAAGAGGACTTTGATGCCGGGGCGCGCGGGCCGGAGTTGCTGGACCAGTTCGTGGCCGTTCAGGCCGGGCATTACTACGTCGGTGATGACGAGGTGGACTTGGTCGGGATGATTGGCGGCTACGGTTAGGGCGGCCTGGCCGTTCGCGGCTTCGAGGACGCGGTAGCCGCGGGATTCCAGAGTTTCGCGGACTAGCTGGCGGACGGAGTCTTCGTCTTCGACCAGGAGAATGGTTTCGGTTCCGCCGGCGGCGGCGAGGGAAACGGGAGCGGCGCCGTGAGCTTCGGAGGGTTCGTCGATTCGTGGGAAATAAATGGTGAAGACGGTGCCGCGGCCGAGTTCGCTTTGGACGAAAACGTAGCCGCCGCTTTGCTTGATGATGCCGTAGACGGTGGAGAGTCCGAGGCCGGTGCCTTTGCCTTTTTCTTTGGTGGTGAAGAAGGGCTCGAAGATGCGGGCCTGGGTTTCGCGGTCCATGCCCAGGCCGTTGTCGCTGACGGAGATCATTACGTAGGGGCCGTTTTTGATGATGGTGTTTTCCGGACGGTAGGAGTCGTCGAGGGTGACGCTGGCGGTGCGGATGCAAATTTTGCCGCCGCCCGGCATGGCGTCTTTGGCGTTGACGACGAGATTCATGATGACCTGCTCGAGCTGGCCGGCGTCGGCGCGAGTGCAGCCGACGGCGGGAGCGAGAGTGGTGGTGAGTTCGATGTTCTCGCCGATTAGGGGGCGGAGGAGGCGCTCCATGTCGGTGACGATGGCGTTGACGTCGATGACTTTGAGTTCGAGAAGCTGTTTGCGGCTGAAGGCGAGGAGCTGGCGGGTGAGCGTGGTGGCGCGATCGGAGGCTTGCTGAATGGCTTCGGCTTTGGCGTGCAGCGGATGGCCGAGGGTGAGTTGGTCGAGCAGGACTTCGGTGTATCCGCTGATGACCATGAGCAGATTGTTGAAGTCATGGGCGATGCCTCCGGCGAGGCGGCCGACAGCTTCCATTTTCTGGGCCTGGCGGAATTGATCTTCGAGGAGGCGGCGCTCGGTGATGTCTTCGGCGATGGCTTCGAGGACGTCGGAGGGTTCGTCGCCTCCGGCTACGGCGCGGCCGCTGATGCGGACGGTGATGATGCCTTCGTCTTTGCGTTTCCAGCGGACTTCGAAACCGTCCATGCGTCCGCTACGGCGGAATTCGTCGACCAGGCGGGTGTATTCGGCGGGATCGACGAAGACGTCTTTTTGAGGATCGAGGGCGAGAATCTCGAGGGCAGAGTTATAGCCGAGCATTCCGATGAGAGCGGGGTTGACGTCGAGGAAGCGGCCGTCGAGGCTGGAGCGGTAAATTCCGTAAACGGCGGTTTGCACCAGGGAACGGTAGCGGACCTCGGAGCGGCGCAGCGCCTGCTCGTTACGTTTGCGGTCGATAGCGGCGGCCAACTGCTGCGCAACCAGCGTGAGGACATCGCGGTCGTGCTCGGAGAAGCGGGTGTTTTTTGAATGGCTCTTGAGGACGAGCGCGCCCAGGACGTGATGGTTGACCTTGAGTGGGACGCCCAGCCAATGAAGAGGAGGCTTGCCGGCGAGTTGGACTTCGCCGCGGCGCTGCATTTGTTGCGCGATTTCGGGAGTGCAGAGCAGAGGCTCGCCGGTGCGCAGCACGTATTCGACGAGGCCGGAGGCGAGTTTTGCGGGGGAAGGAGCGGACTCCTGCTCGTCGACGAAGTAAGGGTAGCTGAGCGATTGCGATTCGGGATCCTGGATGACGATGGAGAAGTTGCGGGCACACATGAGTTCGTCGACGATGCCGTGGATGGCGGCGAAGAACTGCTGGAGATCCTGCGCGGCGCTGGCTTTCTGGGCGATGCGATAGAGAGCCGAACTGAGAGCTTCGGCGCGCTTGCGGCCGGAAATGTCGCGATAGTGGGCGTAGAAAGCATTCGGGCGGCCGGCGACGATCAAGGGAGCGGCGGAGATGGAGACGTCGATCAGGGATCCGTCACGGCGGCGGCGCTGGGATTCGAGGGTGATCTGCTCGCCGCGCAGCAGGCAGGTCGCAGCCCAATCGGATTCGGCGGCGCGCTCGGGAGGAACTACGAGGGAGTCAATGGGCTGGCCCATGGCCTGCGATGCGGAGTAACCGAACATGCGCTGGAACTCGCGGTTCACGCACTGCGTGCGGAAGGAGGCATCGAGCACAACCAGAGCGTCGGGCGAACTCTCGAACAGTTGTTCGAGATACTGACGGCGGAGGTCGAGGATTTCTTCAGTAGCTTCTTGCAGTGAACTGTTTCCGGCGGAATTTTTTTCCGACTCATCCCCGGCCTTCTTTTCTCCGGAATACCAGTTAAGCGAAGATGGCTGGGCGGCGGGGTTGGGAAGGGCGGGAGGAATGAACGTGGGCGGGGCTCCGCGCTTGAGTGCGCGGCGCAAACCTTTGGCGCGTACTAGTTCCCCCGACTGCGGTGCTCGGGTGACACGATCACCCATTTCGGAAGCTCCCCCTCTGAAGCTCTGCAAAGGCATGGTAGAACGCGGGGGAATCACTCGAAAGTTACTGAGGTAATTTAGGAAATTTGGTAATTGGGTAATTTTGTAATTTGGTAATTTGAATCAGATCGCCGCGAGCTGCGCGAGTCTGGCAGAGGCCAAGCCGGGCACGATCAGCGAACGCGTCGCGGGTGTGTGCCTCGGCGAGACGGAGTGTGATGGGAGCTAGATCCTTGCCCTCCCTTCTTTTCTTATCGGGCCGGGGAGGAGCAGCCTCACGCCACGCGCAGGAACTCCAAGAGCCTCGGCCAGTCGCCACTATCCTCTCGACGTTCGTGGCCGAGCGACCACGTGAGGTTGAAGGCGGGCCAGCCCAGTTTTTTCGGTCGTCGCGGCCTGATGCCGGCGGTCGCATAGCGCGACGTAGGCACATCGCAGTCCAGCGGCCTTGGCAAGTTCAAAGTTCTTGCGCACGCCGTCAACCGTCATGGCGCCACCGCAGACCCCGCTCAGCTTAACCTCGATCGCGATCTTTGCAGTGCAGGTTCGTTGGTAGTCCGTTGAACAACGGTGATGCTCCGATGCGCGGGATGAGCAGGTCCAATTCGACTGGCACACCTTTGACGAAGACGTCGCGAGCGGACGAGGCGATTCCCTCGTCGGCCAAAGCCTGCTTGAGAGTCTCCACGGCCAAGTGTCCCTCAAATTTGTTACAGTCCGCCAGTTCGCACGCGGCGACACAGGCAGTCACGATCTCAAGTCCCGTCATTTTGTCTCCTTAATTCTTCCCGACCGCCGTGCCTATTGTTTTTGCAGTTGGTCGAGGGCGGCCAGCACCTCTGCGCTGTGGCGGGCGGGATCGACGCTGGTATAGGCTTTGGCGATTTTGCCGGTGGGATCGATCAGAAAAGGTGTGGCGGGCGGCGAACTTTGTCAGTCCCAGGTTTTTCAGTGAACCGTAGGCTTGGCTGACCTTTCCGTCGCTATCGGCCAGCAGCTTGAAATTCAGCCCTTCTTTGGCGCAGAACTTCTTGTGGGAGTCCACGCTGTCTACGCTCACGCCGAGAACCAACGCGTTGCGGGCGGCGTACTTGGACTGATCAACCTGGAAGTTGCGGGCTTCGCGGGTGCAGCCGGGAGTCTGATCCCTGGGATAAAAATAGAGGACGATCCAGTTGCCGCGATAGTCATTCAAGCTGACGGGAGGGCCTTGCTGCGAGGGCAAGGTGAAGTTGGGAGCGGCGCTGCCGGGGCCGGGAACAGCCACGCGCGATTCCGAGATCAGGCGGGGAATCAGGATGCTGATGATCGCAAGCACGATCACGATCAGAGTGATTCGCAACATTTGACGACCTCCTGGCGTACATCCAGCCAGACCCTTGGCATTGTAGAACGTTTAGGCGCGGGCGGTGGTGCGGTTGGCCGGGCGTGGTAGTGGGCTACTTTGACTCCCGTCTGCCAACCAAGATAACCGCGTAACACACACCGCCGGCAATCAGTCCTGGAAGCACCCCGTACAGCGGAAAACTGAAAAGAGTAGCATCGCCAATGACACCTCTGCGAAAGAGAACTCCTCCGAGTAGCCAGGAAACGAATACACCCAAAACAACACAGGCCCCTACAGCAAGGATAGCCGCGAGGAATCGTAGTATGAATTCAAATAAATGCCTCACTTACGCCGCTCTTTCCGCCCTCCGCTGTTACCGGCTGACACTGGCGGAGATGCCACCCCGCTTCGCTCAGCGGGACAGCTGAGGCGGCTGTCCCCACATGCTGTCATAACATGGGCGTCGCCCGTTCGGCCAGCAAAATTCCGCGCAATTGAATATCATGGAACATTCGGCTCGATCCGATGGAGATATCAGACGTGGCTCAAACGGAAACTGACGGTCAAGAGGTATTGGAAACTCGGGAGTGGGTTGACTCGCTGGACTATGTGCTGGCCAAAGGCGGCGGCCCGGTGCGCGCGGGGCGGTTGCTGCAGCAACTGGCGCTGCATGCGAAACGCGCGGCGGGAGTGAATCTTCCGTTTTCGGCGACCACTCCTTACCAGAACACGATTCCCGCGCCGCAGCAACCGCCGTTCCCCGGAAGCCAGGAGATGGAACGCCGCATCAAGAGCCTGGTGCGCTGGAACGCGCTGGCCATGGTGGTGCGCGCGAACAAGATTCAGGAAGGCATTGGCGGGCATATCTCGACGTTCGCTTCGGCAGCGACTTTGTACGAAGTCGCTTTCAATCATTTTTTTCAGGCGCGCACGGAGAGCGGCGACCGCGATTTCGTTTATTTTCAGGGCCACGCCGCGCCCGGAATTTATGCCCGCGCTTATCTTGAAGGGCGCATTCCGAAAGAGAAGCTGGAGAACTTTCGCCGCGAGTTGAAGCCCGGGGGCGGGCTGAGTTCGTATCCTCATCCGTGGCTGATGCCGAACTTCTGGGAGTTTCCCACGGTCTCGATGGGACTGGGGCCGATCCAGGCGATTTATCATGCGCGCTTCATTCGCTATCTGGAGAATCGCGGACTGAAGCAGTCTAGCGGCGGTAAAGTCTGGGCGTTTCTGGGCGACGGGGAAATGGACGAGCCGGAGTCGCTGGGATCGATCACGCTGGCCTCGCGGGAGAATCTGGACAATTTGATTTTCGTGGTGAACTGCAACTTGCAGCGGCTGGACGGGCCGGTGCGGGGCAACGGAAAGATTATTCAGGAACTCGAGGCGATCTTCCGCGGCGCGGGATGGAACGTTATCAAGGTGATCTGGGGCACGGATTGGGACAGCCTGATTCGGGCAGACCGCGATGGCATTCTGGTGCGGCGTTTGGGAGAAATCAGCGACGGGCAGTATCAGAAATATTTTGTGGAGAGCGGAGCTTACTTCCGGCAGAACTTGTTCGGCACGGATCCGCGCCTGCTGAAGATGGTCGAGCATCTTTCCGATGAACAACTGGCGCGCATGCGGCTGGGCGGGCACGATCCGATCAAGGTGCATGCCGCTTACCGGGCCGCGGTGGATCATGTGGGGTCGCCGACGATCATTCTGGCCAAGACCATCAAGGGTTACGGCCTGGGCGAAGCGGGCGAGGGCAAAAACATCACTCACCAGCAAAAGAAATTGAATGAAGAAGAGTTGGAGATGTTCCGTTCGCGATTTGGGATTCCGGTTCCGGACGACGAACTCCACAACGCGCCGTTCTACCGGCCCTCGGACGACAGCGCCGAGATCAAATACATGCAGGCGCGGCGGCAACAGCTTGGCGGATACATGCCCCAGCGCAAAGTGCAGGCGCCGCCGCTGAAGCCCGTGCCCGAGTCTTACTTTGAGGAGTTCTACAAAGGAACCGAAGGGCGGGAAGCCTCGACCACCATGGTTTTCGTGCGGCTGCTGGCAAAGTTGCTTCGCGATCCAGAATTGGGGAAGCTGATTGTCCCCATCATTCCGGATGAAGCGCGCACGTTTGGCATGGAGGCATTGTTCCGGCAAGTTGGCATCTACTCCAGTCTAGGGCAGCTTTACGAGCCCGTCGATATGGATACGCTTCTTTATTACAAGGAGGTCAAGAACGGACAGATCCTAGAGGAAGGGATTACTGAGGCGGGGTCGATGTGCTCGTTCATTGCGGCGGGCACGGCTTATGCGAACCACGGCATCAATACGATTCCGTTCTTTATTTATTACTCGATGTTCGGGTTCCAGCGGATTGGCGATTTGATTTGGGCTGCGGCCGACATGCGGTGCCGCGGATTTCTGGTCGGCGGAACGGCGGGACGAACAACGCTGGCGGGCGAAGGTTTGCAGCATCAGGACGGTCACAGTCACGTTCTCGCGCTGCCGGTGCCGAACTTGCTGGCTTACGATCCGGCATTCGCTTACGAGATTGCCATCATTATTCGAGACGGCATCAAGCGCATGTACGTGGATCAGGAATCGATTTTCTACTATCTCACGGTTACCAACGAGCCGCTGCATATGCCGGAGATGCCAAAGGGCGAGCACGTGCGCGAAGGCGTGTTGCGCGGGCTCTACCGCTTCAACACATCGGACGCTGCGGATGCGAAGTTGCGGGTGCAATTGCTGGGCAGCGGGACGATCATGTACGAAGTGTTAAAGGCGCAGACGATTCTCAAAGAAAAATATGGCGTGGCGGCGGATGTGTGGAGCGTGACCAGTTATAAAGAACTTTACCGCGACGCCAACGACTGCGAACGGTGGAATATGCTGCATCCCGGAGAATCGCCACGAGTTCCTTTCGTCACTGAGACTTTGAAGGACGCGCCCGGGCCGTTCGTTGCGGCGTCCGATTACATGAAGGTGCTGCCGGAATCGTTGTCGAAGTGGGTGCCAGGGCAATTGGTTGCGCTCGGAACCGACGGCTTTGGGCGCAGTGAAAACCGGGCAGCATTGCGCGACTTTTTCGAAGTGGACGCGAAGCACATTGTGCTGGCGACGCTGGGTGCGCTGGCGCGGGAAAGTAAAATCAGCAGCGATGTGGTGAAGCAGTCGGTCCACGACCTCGGGATCGATGCGGAGAAACCGAACCCGGCCACCAGTTAGGCGCTGCTGCGAATCAATTAAGGAATGGAATCAGTGATCGAATTCAAATTGCCCGCGCTTGGTGAAAACATTGAACAAGGCGACCTGGTGCGCCTGATGATCGCACCCGGCGCGACGGTGAGCGAGGGCCAGGCGGTGATGGAGCTCGAGACCGATAAGGCAGTGGTGGAAGTGCCTTCTTCGATCAGTGGAACGGTCGCGGAAATTCTGGTGAAGGAAGGCGACAAGATCAAGGTCGGTCAGATCGTTTTTACCGCGGAAAGTAATGGGGCGCCTGCTGCGGAGGTGAAAGAAACACCGCCTGCAGAAAAACCGGCGAAAAGAGCCGAGAAGGTTCAGACGGCGCAAGCTTCTGCCGGGTCTTCTTCCAGTACTTCTTCGAGTGCTTCCTCCAGTGCGAAGGAGGGTGCCGCGAAGCCGCAGCCTGCCCGGGTGGTGGCGCAAGCAGAATCTCAACCGGCGCCGCAACGAACGCGATCGACAGACACCCCGGCAGCCAGCGAGTTTCGGCTGCAGGAACTTGGGGAAAACATTTCCGAGGGCGATCTGGTGCGGTTGATGATCGCTCCCGGCGCCAAGGTCTCGGAAGGCCAGCCGGTGATGGAGCTGGAAACCGAAAAGGCCGTGGTTGAAGTTCCCTCCACGGTGAGCGGCGTGGTGAATGAAGTGAAAGTCAAAGAAGGCGAGAGGATCAAAGTTGGGCAGGTGATTTTTACGTTGCAGGGTGCGGGGCCGGCGAAGGCTGAGGCGGTGCGCCCGCAAAGCCGTCCGGTCGAACACGTCACCGGGCAGCACGGCGCACGCCTGGCGTTTCAGGCTGCGATTCGCGCCGAGGGCAAGACTGAGGAACAGGCGCTGCCTCCCGACCAGCCGCGGCCGCGACCTGCGACGTTCTCCATGCCGGTGCAATTGGGCAAGGTTGCGGGAACCGAGTACCGCGAACCGGTCCCGGCGGCCCCGAGCACACGCCGTCTGGCCCGCGAAATTGGCGTCGATATTTATGAAGTGAAGGGCACGGGGCCGGGCGGACGCATCAGTGAAGATGACGTCAAAGGCCATGCCAAGGCCCTTGTGACCGCCGTGGCTGCGGCGGCGCAGGCGCCGCCGCGCGCCGGACATTTCATCGAGCCGAAGCTGCCCGACTTCGCGAAGTGGGGAAAAATCGAACGCGTTTCCATGCGCGGAGTTCGGCGGAAGACGGCGGAACATCTGGCGGAATCGTGGAACACGATTCCGCACGTCACGCAGCATGACCGCGCCGATATCACTGAGCTGGAGCAGTTGCGCGCGCGTTTTGCTCCGAAGGCCGAGCAAGCCGGCGGCAAGATGACCGTCACTGCGATCGCGCTGAAGGTTTGCGCCGCCGCGCTGAAGGTGTTCCCGCAATTCAACGCCAGTATCGATATGGAGAAGGAAGAAATCGTTTACAAGCAGTACATCCATATTGGGGTTGCGGCGGATACGGATCGGGGCTTGCTGGTTCCGGTGATCCGCGACGTGGACAAGAAAAATATTGTCGAGCTTGCGGTGGAGTTGTCGCAACTTTCGCAGAAGGCGCGCGATAAGAAGATCACGCTCGCCGATATGGAAGGCGGCAGCTTTACCATCACCAACCTTGGCGGCATCGGGGGCACGGCTTTTACGCCGATTGTGAATCATCCCGAGGTCGCGATTCTTGGACTTTCGCGTTCGCGCATGGAGCCGGAGTGGATTGGAGGGAAGTTCGAGCCGCGGCTGATCCTGCCGCTCTCGCTCTCCTACGATCATCGCCTGATTGACGGCGCGGATGCCGCGCGTTTTCTGCGCTGGGTTGCGGAGGCATTCGAGCAGCCTTTTTTGCTCTCTGTGCAGGGATAGCAGCAGGGGCACAGGATCCGAAAGGGAATATCGACGGGCGTGCAATTCGGCTCCTGACGGCGGTTGTGATGCGCGGGAGATCCCTCGCCCCGCTGGTGAAAGCGCGGGGCTGCGGGATGACGCACTCAATGAAGTAGCGGGATGTTGAGGAAGACTGCACCACTGCCCCAGAACCCCAAAGAAAATCTTTCATGAACGAACCTCTCAACCAACCGCTGGATGGAACGGCCGAAACGAGGTTGCGCATCGCCGTCGTCGGCGGCGGACCGGGCGGCTACGCTGCCGCGTTTCTCGCCGCTGATCTCGGCATGAAGGTTACCTTGATCGATCCGGAAGTGAACCCCGGCGGCGTATGCCTGTACCGCGGCTGCATTCCTTCGAAGGCGCTGCTGCACGTCGCCAAGGTGATTGAAGAATCGCAGCAGGCCAAGAATTGGGGCATCGAATTTCCGCCGCCGAAGATCGATCTGGCGCGGTTGCGCTCCTGGAAAGAGGGTGTGATCAAGAAGCTCACGGGAGGATTAGGAATACTCTCGAAACAGCGGCATGTGGAATTCATTCAGGGCCGGGCGGCGTTTGAGAATTCAAATACGTTGCGGATCAGCAAGGCAGATGCCTCCGAAGCCGTTCTCAGCTTTGACCGGATCATTCTGGCGACGGGTTCGCGGCCTGCCATCATTCCGGCGCTTAAACTGGATTCGCCGCGCTTGATGGATTCGACCGGAGCGCTCAATCTTGAGGACATCCCCGGCAGCCTGCTGGTGGTGGGCGGCGGATACATTGGGCTCGAAATCGGCTCAGTGTATGCCGCGCTGGGAACGCGGGTCACCGTGGTGGAGATGCTGCCGGGGCTGCTGCCCGGCGCGGATCGCGATCTGGTCCTTCCTCTGCACAAGCGTCTGGAGAAAATGTTCGAGGCGATTCTGCTGAACACGACCGTCGCGTCACTTAAAGAAGATGGCGCTGGAATTCGAGCCGCGTTCGAAGGCGCGGCGGTGCAGGAGAAAGACCGCGAAAAGACTTTTGACCGCGTGCTGGTTTCTGTCGGGCGCAAACCGAACTCCGAGATTCCGGGCCTCGAGACTACGAAAGTGCAAGTCAGTCCCCGTGGGTTCATCGAAGTCAACAAGCAACTACAGACTGCGGATGCTGCCATTTACGCAATCGGCGACGTGGTCGGCGAGCCCATGCTGGCGCACAAGGCTATGCACGAGGGACGCACTGCGGTCGAGGCCATCGCCGGGCACAAGGTGGCTTTCGAACCAGCTGCGATTCCGGCGGTGGTGTTTACCGATCCAGAAGTTGCCTGGTGTGGTCTCACCGAGACTCAGGCGGAAAAGGAAGGCCGCGAAATCAAGGTTGCGAAATTTCCCTGGGCCGCGTCAGGGCGCGCGGTTACGCTGGACCGTCCTGAAGGCATGACCAAGCTGCTCATCGATCCGCGAACCGAACGCGTGCTGGGTGTGGGGATTGTCGGCGTTGGCGCCGGCGATCTGATTGCCGAGGGCGTGGTGGCGATTGAAATGGCAGCGCTGGCGAAAGATGTGGCGATGAGCATTCACCCACATCCCACGCTTTCTGAGACGGTGATGGAAGCCGCGGAAGTTTTCTTTGGCACGAGCACGGACGTATACCGTCCCAAGCGCGCGTAAGCTGGGAAGAAGCCCATGTCCAAATGTTCGAAAGGAATTATTTTTCTCGCCCTTGCTCTCGGGGCTTGCCTGCCGCTCTGCGCGCAAACTCCGCTCACGCAGATCCTGCAACCATCGACGCCTGCGACCGGTTCTTCCACGACTCCTACGGACCAACTGGGTCGCGACACGCCGTATGGAACAGTCTATGGATTTCTGCAGGCAGCGCAATCGGGCGACTACGGCATTGCATCGCAATATCTGCAGATGAGTCCCGCGCGGCGCCAGAGCGAGGGCGATGCGCAGGCGATGAGGCTGTATACAGTGATGAACGGCGCGTTTGCCGGCAGCCTGCGGCCGAGCCGGGAGCCGGAAGGCGCAGTACAGGAAGACGTTCCGCCCGGCCGGCAGCGGCTGGGGACCATGTCGTCCGGCAACGTGGAAGGCGAACTCGAACTGGTTCGCGTTAACGACCCCAGCGCAGGGAAAATCTGGCTGATCTCTTCCGACACTCTGGCCAAAGTTCCTGAACTCTACGAGCAGGTTGAGGCGCGGGGGGTAGAGACGCGCCTGCCCCTGTGGACGGTGAAGCATCAGTTCGCCGGCATGCCGCTGTGGCAATGGTTCGCTTGTTGTTTTGATTCCCGTGGCGGCAGGGGTGGCCTGGCTGCTGCTGGTGCTGCTGCAAATTCCGTCTGCGATGGTGGGCGCGGAGACGCGCACAGGCTGAACTGGCGCAATGGCGCTCGGTTTCCGCTCCGGCGTGGCTTTTCACCGCAGCGATTATTCACCGGATTCTGGCCAGCTATCTGGGGATTGCTCTGCTGCCACGGCATTATTACAACCAGGTCGTCGCGGTGGTGGTTATTGTTGGGGCGTTTTGGATTTTCTGGCGCGTGACTCGCTGGTTCTTGGAGCGCGTGCGCAGCCGCGCTCTGGCTCACGGCCACTCGGGAACTGGCTCGCTGATGCTGCTGGGCGAGCGCATCCTCAAAGCGGTGATCGTTGTGATGGCACTGTTTCTTGTGCTGAGCGTGCTGGGCTTCAATATGAGCACGGCGCTGGCGGGCGTGGGCATTGGCACGCTGGCGGTCGGCTTCGGCGCGCAGCAGACCATTGCGAATTTGTTTGGCGGCGTTTCGGTGCTGGGGGATGAAGTCATTCGTGTGGGCGATGTTTGCAAGTTCGGCGACCGCACGGGAACGGTGGAGGATATCGGTTTGCGCTCAACCCGAGTGCGTACCGAGGAGAGAACGCTGTTGGCCATTCCGAACGGCACGGTTGCTACTATCAATGTCGAGAACCTGAGCCGGCGGGACAAGATCGTTTTCAAGAGTGTGCTGGGGCTGCACCTGGACACCTCGGCGGACCAAGTTCGCCGCGTGCTGGCGGAAATTCGCGGGGTTTTGTCGAGCCATCCCAAAATTGAGACCGATACAATTCGCGTGCGGCTGATCGAGCTGGCAACGAGCGCTATTAACATAGAGGTTTTGGGGTACGTGTTGACGCGGGATTTCGATGAGTTCGCCGCCGTCCGCGAAGAGTTGCTCTTGCGCATCATGAATTTCGTGGAGGACTCAGGAACCAGGCTTGCGTCGCCGGCACAGACGCTTTATTTGAGCGGGGATCCGGGACTTGAAAAGAACAAGATCAAAGCCGGGCTGAAGAACCCACCTTCCTCCTAGAACTAGTCCCATAAATAGATCAGCGGTTCGCCGCTAGACGCGGAATCCAGGAGCCCTGATAGTGCTTGTCATCGGAGTCCTCACCCTCCGCCGGCGTTCTAAACGGCGGTCGTGAGGGCGTCGGCAGCAACTCAGTGGCCCTCCACTTCAGTTTCAATCCACCGCGTGATTACCTGGGCGACCTGCGCCTCTTCTCCAACGTACTCGTGGTTACCATTTGTGATCATGGCGGTATCTACCTTGACTGGACCATGGGCCAGTCGCCGAACCGAAGATGTAAGCAGTGCGAGGTCCCTTTCGCCTCCGATGTCGTCTTTCGATCCGAAGAAAGCCAGTACCGGACAAGTGACTGTGGTGATGGCGGCATCCGGAGTCTGGGTTCCAAAGAAGTCATTGTACTGGCGCGGTGTGTTGGCGATGTCCAGGTATGTCGCCGCACTGACGAACGACGGGTAAGAGCGGTGCGGCAGCCGGAGCAAGTCCTCGCCCTCCCCTTCGTTGACGAGCTTCTTTGCCTGCGCAACCAGTTGCGGGTTGTCCGGTTGGGCTGAATAGCTTACACCTGGGGAGGCGAAGACCAACCCGGCTACGCGGCGGTCCTGCGAATCGGCCTGATAACGGGCGACACTGGCCCAGCCTGCGCTGTGGCCCACCAGGATGACCCGGCTGTACCCCAACTGCTGAGCATAATCAATCCAGGCGGCGATATCTCGCGAGTCCTCGCTGGTAACGCCCCAGTACCCGCCGCCCCGCACTCGGTTCCCGAGAAGTGTGTATTTCTCCACGGTCCCTATGTCGTGCATGCGCGTATTGACCGAGACGGTTGGAAACCCACGCTGCGCCAGCTCCCGCCCGATTCCAACGTAGCTCGGGGTATAGAAATTCGCTCCCCAACCGTGCACCCAGATGACCGCCAGAGGCTTCACTGGAGAGCTCGCCGAAGTAAAGAGGACACCGCCGTCGACAACTTCGTCTGTGGAGCGAACGTAGACCAACTGCTCCGGGAATTTGCCCGGCTTCTGGTTCTCTGGATGAAAATTCATCCTCAAGCCAAGAAAGAATGCTGCAAGAGCAATGAGGATCGCACCAACGACGCCGAGCGCAAGTTGCTTTTTCATAGATTAAAGATACGAAATGTGGACGGAGGCAGTTCCGCCGGTAGAATCGGCGTCCGCAGGCAGAAGACGGATGAAGCATGAAGATGATTACGACTTTGCGGGCCAGCGCTGCGTCAGCCAAAGCAGAAAGCGGTGCGTCGGAAAGTACACTACGGCGGGAACAACGATCAGGTATCCCAGGAGATATAAGAGTCCGGGCATGGCGTGTTGTTCGTGAAAAAAAGGGCCGCGGGCCCAATTCACGTCGTATTCCGGACGCCAGAAATAATTGATTGGAACCACGATCCACGCGGTCAGCGTCTGAAACTTCCAACCTCGCCGGTCGTAACCCAAACGTCGAATTGCCCACAGCAGCAATGGCGGCGTCACGACGTGAAACAGGCTTGGCAGCCGGGACCCCAGCGGAATGTGCGGATCGAACATGAATTCGGTTCCGCCGATGGGGTGGCCTCCACTTACGAAAGCGCTCGCCAGGTCGATGGTGAACAGTGTTTGGAAAAGCAGCAGTCCGGTTGCCTGCCAGGAGAACAGGAGCGGGCTTTCGAGCCAGAGGGCGGCGGTGATGAAGAAATTGCCGAGATCGCAGAAGTAGAGAAAATTCTGCAGTCCGTATTGCCGCCAGTACAAAGGGATCCAGGCGATCACGCAGGCAGTCCAGAGAAGTTTTAGCCAGAGCGGGATGCGCATGAGACGGTATTGTATCCGCAGCAAGAAGAGCATCCGGCTTCCGGCGCTCGGCTTCCGGACATCCTTGAAATCGTAAAGGGCCAAAAGCCCATTCTGGCACGGCAAACGGACCGGATCGGAATTACCACCGTAACTTGATGAGGCTTACGGGTGTACCTACGATGACCTCAGTATGGGTTATCAAGCGCTCTTATTCTGCCCCGACGAGAAGACGGCTCGCACCGTAACGCAGGTTCTCAGCGAGCTGGATTTCGCTGTTACTCCCTGCACCGAACCCTTCGCCGCGGTCAAGAAATTGATGGCCGAACACTTCGACGCTGTGGTAGTCGATTGCGAAAACGAGCAGAACGCCACGTTGCTGTTCAAGAGCGCCCGCAACGCGCCCAACAACCATTCGTCGCTGGCGGTTGCGGTGGTTGAGGGGCAAGCAGGAGTGGCGAAGGCTTTCCGGATCGGCGCCAACCTGGTCCTCACCAAGCCGGTGAATGTGGAGCAGGCGAAAGGCACGTTGCGAGTCGCGCGCGGATTGCTGCGCAAGAGCGAGGCGGCAAAACCCGCGACGGGCACGGCGACGACAGCAGTGAAGCCTGCGGCTCCCACGATCGCGCCCCCGAAGCTGGTACCACAGCGCACAATTCCGCCTGCCCCTGATGCGGGCGAGGCAGCGCCGATGACCCCTTGGGTGGCGGCGGCAGATATTCCAACATCGAAAACGGCACCGCGACCGATAGTGGTGGCGTCGGTTCCCACCGAAATCGATAAGGCAGATCTTTTCGAAGCGGCGGATGAGGAAATCGCTCCGCCGGCGCACCTGCCCACTACTGCTGCACCCGAAGGAAAGATTGCGGCCAGCAAAGCGGAGACTCCGGCATCGACGGTGGGACACTTGCCGACGCCGGGAGGGTTTGGAACCGGTGCTGCGAGCGCGCCTGCGCCAGCCCGTGAGCCGAAACCCAGCGTTGGGACTGAAAACAACTCGTCAATCGTTATTTCGGAGCCAGAGAGTCCGGTGGAAAGAACCGCGGCTGTCGGGAGCGATTCTTCGGCCGAAGAAATTTTTGCGCCTGCATCTTCGCTCACATTCAGCGGCACGGTTGACAGCGTCGCCGAGCCTGCCGGCTCTGGACGCAAGAAGGCATTGCTGGCCGTTGCCGCGGTTGTGTTGCTCGCGGCCGGTGGCTACGCAGTGTGGATGCAGTGGGTACGTTCAAGCGGGGCTGCCACTCCTTTCACGCAGGTTGCCCCGCAACCGAAGACGACTTCTACCGCCGTTCCGCCTGCAGCGCCGAAGCCGGCCCCGATCGTACCGCCTTCCGATGCATCCTCTTCTGCCCCGAGTTCGACCGCAGGTGCGAAACCAGCCGATACAAAGCCAGCCGCAGGTTCGAAGGACTCGTCCAAGCTTCCGATTTCGTCGGTGGCAGAAAACAAAGCTCCGGCAACTGCGGCTGCTCCGTGGCCCATTGTGATCAAGAGTCATCCCGCGCAACCTGGGGTTGGAAAATCTGCGCCGAGCATCGAGATGACGGCCCCAAGCATCGACGGGATCGCCTCGCACGGAAGCAGCGGTTCACTGCCTAATCTGATGGGCAGCGGCAAAGCTCCGGCTCCTGTGCTGCAGGATCTGCACATATCGCAGGGAGTATCGCGGGGACTTCTGGTGAAAGAAGTTCCGCCAACATATCCGGCGAGCGCGCTGCGGTCGCACATTGAGGGTGCGGTTGAACTGCTGGCGACGATCTCCAAGAACGGCGACATCTCGGCGGTGAAGGTACTCAACGGAGATGCGCAGCTGGCACGCTCCGCGGCCGATGCGGTGAAGCAGTGGAAGTACAAACCTTACCTGCTGAACGGCGAGCCGGTTGAGATTCAGACGCAGATCACGGTGAAGTTCAAGATGCCGCGCTGAGGCTATCTGGAAGACTGTTGATTTCTGAATGTTGATTGAGAGCTCCGCGATGAGCGAAAACGGCCAAGCAGAACATAGAGCAGCCCCGCGCATCAAAGTGAACGTCCCGGTGGAGTTATTTGTCCCGGGCAGCGATGTTCCGCTCCGTGGCGCGACCTCCGACATAAGCGAAAGCGGTTGCTATATCGAATCAATCTTCCCACATCCCATCGGGACCGTTCTTGAAATGAGTCTCCAGCTTGAGGAGAAGGTGCTTGCGCTGGGGACAGTCGTTACCTGCGACCCGCAGGTGGGAAACGGGATCAAGTTCACCAAAATGCTGCCTGAAGACCAGGAGGAACTGCGTAAGTACCTGGTGGCCGCACAGCAAGCCGGATGAGTTAGTTGCGGTCGGCGCTCCTCCGCGTTCGGCCCGACCTTGCCCTCTCGCAACCGCCGTTTCTCCGGTAGGTCTCCAGCCCCTTGTACTGCTTCCATCCACACAGTCTTTTCACGGATCTCGCCTCGGCTGATATTCTTCCTTACCACGAGTGGCCACGCGGCTGTAAATGTGTGCTGTTGCAGATGTGGCTGGCATTAAGGGTTCCGAGCCAAACATGATGCGAAAGCAAGCGACCATCGTATTCTTTCCCGAAGGAGCGTACGGGCCCACTAACAACTGTGTGGGCATCGGCAGCGTCTTGAAGAGGCGGGGGCTCCGCGTGGTGTTCGTCGTGGAGGAGTCTTTCGCCGGAACACTTGAGGCGAAGGGTTTTGAGGAAGCGCTCGTCCGCTTGAAGCCGAAACCAGCAACCGTGGAGCAACCGGGCCAATTCTGGAAAGATTTCGTTCGCGATACCGCGCCCCATTTCCGCAAGCCCACGATCGAGCAGCTCGAAACCTTTATCAAGCCAGTTTGGAAGGAACTGATCGAAGGAGCAAAGTACGTCAACGCCCGGCTTGAGGAAATCTTTGATAAGGTTCGACCGGATGTCATCGTCGAGGACAACGTGGTGGGCTTCCCCGCAATCTTAACGTCACGCATTCCCTGGGTGCGAATTGTTTCCTGCAACCCCCTTGAGCTGAAAGATCCGAACCTGCCACCTACATTCTCCGGGTACCCGACAACTGAGCCGTCAGGATGGAATGACTTCCGGCATCGCTATCTGGAGCTTCATCAGGAGCTGCAAAACAATTTCAGCAGCTTCTGCACGGAAGTCGGCGCTCCCCCGCTGCCTGGCGGCGAGTTTATCTGGGAATCGCCATATCTCAATCTGTATCTTTATCCGTCGGTGGCTGACTATCCGCGCTCACGGCGACTTGGTCCCACCTGGCAGCGTCTGGATTCGTGTGTACGGGACACAGATGAGGCCTACGAGATTCCGCGGGCGCTCCGGGGCGGAGAAGGAAAACTGATCTATTTGAGTCTGGGGAGCCTGGGATCGGCGGATGTCGAGCTGATGAATCGCCTCGTCGATATCCTGGCGGGGAGCCAGCATCGAGTGATTGTCAGTAAGGGCCCACAGCATGAACTCATCCGGCTGGCCGGCAATATGTGGGGCGACGAGTTCCTGCCTCAGACCTCGATCTCTGCCGCAGGTGGATCTGGTCATCACTCACGGCGGCAACAACACCGTAACCGAGTGCTTCTACTTCGGCAAGCCGATGATCGTGCTGCCGCTGTTCTGGGACCAGCACGACAATGCGCAGCGGGTGCATGAGCTTGGTTACGGGGTGCGGTTTGCGACCTACGACTTTGAGGCGAGAGAGTTCCTGGCGGCTATAGATCGCATGCTGGCAGACGAGAAGCTGCGAGAGCGGATGGCTGGGATCTCCTCTTACTTGCAGGCAAACCTTGGGACGGTCAAGGCGGCTGATCTGATTGAGCGTCTGGCGAGAGAGGGCCAAGGCAGGAAATAGTCCAACATAGTCCCGGTTGTACTTCGCAGCCGGTGCGACGACTCTGGCCAATGGTCGGGAATCGGACTGAGACCGTAGCTCGCAATTGACGTCAAATCGGCATCGCACTCACAAGCGTGTCAATGGGCGACGAAAGGACTGCAGAGGTTCTCGTTATCGATCAGGTCGAGAGGTCTCAACAATTAGCGCCGGACGAAGAAAATGGGTTCACTCGACTTCGCTCGGGACAGCCGGAGGTGCGGCTGTCCCCACATGGGCAGGCACAAATTCCGCGTTAGTCGTGCTGCAGGACCTCATCGATTACGGCTTTGCCGCCTTTATCCACGGTGATGACTTTGTGGATGGGGAGATAGCCGCTGAGGGTAATATCGACGATATAGTTGCCGGGATCGAGCACGACTTCAACGGGCGAGCCCTTATCGAGCATGTGCTGGTTGACCGCGACCTGGGCGCCCTTGGGCTGGGTCTTGATGCTGAGGCCGCCCATGCCTTGCGCTTCCTTGCCGCCGAACAGCTTCTTCATTTTGCCGACGGTCTTGATGTCGTCGACATTGCCGAGCGGCCGCAGTGCGGGCGAGAAGCTCACGGTCTGGCCTAGGCTGAACTGGGCGTTGGTGGTCTCGTCGAGGAAACCCGACTTGCGCACCAGAACGACGTGCGGTCCCTTGTCGAGGGAAACTTGGGCGGGAGTTAGCTTGCCGGTGTCTTTACCGTCAATGTAGACGTTGGCTCCTGCGGGTGTGCTGGACACTGCCAGCGTCGCCGTGAGTTGGGTGAGGTGGGTTACGACGAACGATTTGCTTCCGGATGTGACTTCGACAGTTCGCGTATCGGAGGAGTAACCGGGCTTGCTGGCCGTCACCGAATGTTGCCCAGGACCTAATCCCGGCAGGGTGAAAGGGGTAACCCAGGAGGGATCGGTTTTTCCATCGATTTGCACTTGCGCACCCTGGGGAACGGAGTCGACAGCCATCTGGCCGGGGACTACTAACGGAGTTCCGGCCGCTGCAGCTTTTTTTCGAGCATTTCTGCCTTTGGCAGCGTGGGCTGGCGGCGGCTCCGCTGCTGCTACAGGGCGCGAGGGTTCGGCTTGAGCTCTTGCCGGAGGCTGCGCAGGTTGCGAGGGCTGAGGTTGGGCAGGAGCGGCAGGTTGGCTGGCCACAGGCCGGGTTGTCGGTTCGGCGGCGGCGGGGCGCGGTGAATCGCCGTCACTATTCAAACTGTTGACATGCAGAACCAAAGCGACCGCGATGATAAGAATCACGACCGCCGCGCCGGCGATGGAATAAACCATCAACCGCGGCGGGACGCCCTTGATTTCCTTCATCGCTTTCTCGGCGACTTCCCGGGGCTGAACCTTCGGCTTCTCCGGTTCGTATTCGTAGAGCGTGGAGTTGCGGGACTGGGAAACTTTCGGCTCGAAAGGCGGCGGCTGGGGCGGCGGAGGAGCGATGTAGACTTCCTTGAGCGGAGGCAGCTCGGTCATCTCCGAGAAGCTCAAGCTGCCGCCGCGAGACGCAGCGTTGTCCTCGGCCATCATGGGATCGACGGCAATTTTCGGCGCCTGGACTCCGGGAGCAGCCACAACTGGCTCATCGACAACGCCCGAAGACATGGGAGCGGACGATGCGGCGTCGATATTCGGCCTAGAAGATGTGGATGACACGGCCTGGCTGGTTGTACGGCCCGCTCCTGCCGCGGCGGCCGCTACCTTACCCGAAGCGGCTTGCGGTGGTGCGATTTTCTTCTCGACTGGCTGACTCTGGGGCTGAGGCTTCGGCTCGGCGGGGCGGCTCGAAACCGGGACCGCGTTTGCCGGCTTCGGCGCTGCCGGTGAAGCGGACGCACCGACGAATTTCTCCTGGGTTGCGGCTTTGACGGCCTCTGGAATGGCCGGGCTCTTGGCGGGCGCCGCTGCCTGCTTCGCCGCCTGCGGCTTGGATTCCTTGCATGCCTCCAGATCGTCGAGCAGCTCCCTTCCGCTCTGGTAGCGCTCCGCCGGGTCCTTGGCGAGCGCTTTCATGATGAGATCGCTTAGCCCCTCGTGGATTTTGGGATTCACTTGCGCGGGAGGCACAGGTGCACTCTCGAGGATGCTCTGACGCAGGGATTCAGCATCTTCCCCATCGAAGGCCTTGCGGTCAGTGACCATTTCGTAGAACATGGCGCCCAGACTGAAGAGGTTCGACCGCGCATCGATATCCTCGCCGCGAACTTGCTCCGGAGACATGTAGTGGAGGATGGAAGGAACGCCGGGCATATGCGACGTGAACCTGCCCACACTGGAGACGCCGTAGCTCAGAATTCTGACGGTGCCATCCCAGCCGCACATGATCTTGGCGGGCTCCAAACTATAGTGAAATACCTTGTGGGAGTGAGCGTGATCGAGGCCGCTGCAAACCTGCCGCCCGATATCGAGCAGATCCCAGATGGAAAATCCTTCTTTGCGGGCGAGCATGGTGGCGATGCTGTTGCCCTGGATGTAGTCCATGGCCGCGCAGAATTGGCCGTCGATTTCTCCCGCGCCGAAAACGGGCGACAGGTTGGAGTGGCTGAGAACCTTGGTGGTCTCCACCTCGGCTAGCAGACACTTTTCCAGTTCGGCGGCGCGTTCACCGAAGGCAGATAGTTGGATCGCTTTCAAAGCGACAGTCTGGTTGGCTTGCGGGTCGTTCGCCTTGTAAACCGCGCCCGTAGCAGACTTTGACAGTTCACTCAGGATTTCGAAGTGGCCGATCGTTGTAGACATGGTTCCTTGCCTCATCCCAGAAAAAACCGCGCAGCCTCAAGTGGAGAACTGCATGGGTTCAAACCCGGGGCAGGTTAAGGCTTAGGATAGCGCTGAGGAGTTTCGGGTTCGAGTTACCAAAGTACTGTGAAATTGGGATGGAACGCGTGGTCGAGGCTTCATGGTCCCTCCGTCAAACAAGCTGGTTTCCGCAGGGCCGAGTGTAAACTATTACCTGTATTCCGCTGGCTGGCCGCGGAGGGATGTGTGAGTGGTTGAAAACAGGCGGTCTTGAAAACAGGAGTAAATCCTAGCGCATAGTGTTTTCAATGCGTTACAGCCGCATTAAAAACGTAATTCGCATAATTCGCGTACAGTCTGGTGCTTCAATGCAACGCCGTATGCAACGAGTCTAGTGAATTGGTAGGGATTGTTTGAGCGACGGTCATAACACAAGGCTCAAGCGGCCTGGATTTTATCCTTGACTCAATTTTGATTTTCGGCGGACGATACCCATGTGAGGTGAAGAAACATGGAAAACTTTGGATGGGTGTTACTCGCTCTTGGTTTGATGGGTGCGCTTCGTGCTGTCAGTCGTGATCCTCGCGTCCCTGCTACGTGGAGATTCGTGGCGAGACAGCTAGAGGGCGACATCTACCGCGATGAGTTTGGTCAGGAATGGCTCTTGCCTCTATTATGAAATCACCTGTTAACTTCGTTACGAGTACACAAGGAAAGTGAGGTTTTCAGATGAACGACGTAAGACAACAATTACATCAGCGCGGTGTTGCCACGGTTCAACAGGTAGCAAGCGGCGACAGCTATGAGGTTAAAGTTAGTTCCAAGTTGGATGTGACCTTACCCCGCAAGAGATGGACGATTTGATTGAAGCATGTAGCGAGGCAAGGGGTGTTTTGCTCAAGGATAAGGCGGTTTTGAAGCGCACGGGATGAACGGCGGGTTATGGGAATCCCACTCAAAGACGATGACGCTATCGAAGAAGACTCAATGCCTTTTTTGTTGATGCGTCTCTCCAAAATTGTTGATGCTCCTAACCATCACGGCGCAGGCGAGGCCCTCAAGCTCCAGGATGAATGGAGAGCCACTGTAACGAAAGACATTCAATCACCCGAAGAGAAACAGAAGGCAGAAGCACATGTGTTAGCGTTGAAAAAACGAATCAAATTATTCCTCAAACAAGAAGAGTCCTACTCGTCCTTCGACGCAGCGCGACCTTGGAAGTAGCGTTGCCGCCCTTCCGCGAGAGCCTTCAAGTGTGCCGCTGTGGGTTTGACCGTTTTATAACCAAGCACTCTACGCGCCATTCTTAACACGTAACGTGTCTCTTCGCGCTCTGCTGCTTTGTGTGCTCGTTCTTCGCGCCTCGCTGCAATCTGCGCACGTCTCCTGGTAGCCGCTCTCATCTGTTTCTCGCGCTTTTTGCGTGCCGGTCGGCCCGCCCGGAAGCGTGTCAGCTTCACAGCGAAGCGTTCTGAAAATGTTTCCCCCATCACACAACCTGCACCACGCCCGCCCAAAGGTCGCTCAATTCGCAAAAACGATGGGGGAGTTAGGAATTGGGGCCGGTGGTCTTACTTACCTCTTCAAATCGCTGATGGGAGAGGGCAAGAAGTCGCATTGACCTTAGGCTAGAGCCGTTCTCGGCCCAATAGCAGTGCGGTAACACATCGAAGTCAACTGAGGCTATGCACTCTTTAACTTCTGATCGGAACTCTTTTGGTTTTCTGACAGGCATTTCTCATGGGCGAAGAACCCGTATTCATCCGGCTTAGAGTCCTCAGGAGGAACGGGCTTGCGGCACACCCAACAAATGTTCGGTGAGGGAGGCAGCATAGATAAACCCTAGGAGCCTATGGCCGCGCTGTCTATCAGGGAAGCACCGTACGCTACACTTGACTTGTGTGTGCGGCAGCGTACACTCTTGAGCCATGCTTTCACCTGGAGAACGAGCAATAATCAAGGCTGAGATCGACAGGTTACAGAAAGCCCAAAGGGAATGCAGCGATGGAGGCATTCGGAAACAGATTGACGATTGGATCGTGGAACAAAAGCAGAAGCTTGCTGCCGGTGAGTATTCACCCTGCCCCCTCTGCGGCAAACCTTGTCCACCAGAGGAATGCGTCACGGATGTACAGGGGCACCTTGCACAAACAGTGCTACCGCGCCTCTAGAATTTCACCCCATTAGGCCCGCGCGGTGGATCAACACGGGTGTCCCTCAAGTGCGAGTGCCAGACGTGCTCGAAAGACTGTTTTAGCTTGATCTTGCGGAAATAGCATTGTTCATGAACGAACTTCCCGCGCTCATCGGTGTTACAAGTTTCTAGTCTTACGGGCCTGCTACAAAGGACACAAAGCGGCACCCATCGGGTACTGGCGGGGGCGAGGCGTTCTAAAGTGTGGGGCATGAGAAAGCCTCCTTGGGATTGATGGGTCCAAACTACAATTGCTTGAACCAATGCGATGTGCAATTTTGCTCACTTCTCGAACAAAACTTGTGAGCAAAACTGAACAGTGAAGCCTCAACATCTTCCCGCATACTTTGATGCCAGAATCTCCCACAGGAGGGACTATGTTAGGTATGGGTCTGGTAGGAACAATTATCGTGATTCTTGTGATTGTTTGGTTCGTGCGTAGGGCATGACGTTCTTGGAAGTGTTTGGGGGAGGGAAGCTGTTAGCTACAGCGCGTCCATTTGCGGCCTGGTTTCCCGCAGGGTCGAGTGTAAACTATTAACTATATTCCGCTGACTGGCCGCGGAGGGATGTGTGAGTGGTTGAAACAGGCGGTCTTGAAAACCGCTGTACGGGAAACCGTACCGGGGGTTCGAATCCCTCTCCCTCCGCCATTGCGCCGTAGCCCATATTGAATCAGAGTGACGCATGGCACGGCGGTTTCTATGCCGGTTCTGGTTTCGCGCCCAGGTTTTTGCGTGTGAGCATCCAGCAATCGCGGGCAATCTCCCAATCCTCTTGCGCTCTGACGATCACAACCGAAACCGGGGAATTGGGAGCGGAGATGTCCTCGTCCGGCGGGGATTGGGCATTCTTTTTCTGGTCAAGTTCTATACCTGCATAGTTAAGGTTCTTACAAGCTCCGGAACGCACTTCGGGAGAATTTTCTCCCACTCCGGCGGTAAAAATCAGCGCGTCGATTCCACCTAACACCGCGATCATGGCCCCGATGCCGGACTGCAGCCGATGAACATAAATGTCAAAGGCCAACTGCGCGCGCTGGTGTCCCTTCCTGATTGCGGCCAGGATTTCACGCATGTCTCCGGATATGCCCGAAATACCAAGCAGTCCTGAGCGCTGGTTCAGCAGGTTGTCAAGTTGTTCTCCGCTGAGATGGCTTTGACGCATTAAGTAGGTGAGGATCCCCGGATCGACGGAGCCCGAGCGTGTCCCCATCATCAGGCCTTCCAGTGGCGTGAAGCCCATCGTGGTGTCCACACTCTTTCCGTCCTGAATGGCGGCGAGCGAACAACCGTTCCCCAAATGACAACTCACTAGTCTGAGAGATTTCGGATTGCGGCGCAGCAGTTGCGCCGCGCGCCGGGCACAATACTTGTGATTGATGCCGTGAAATCCATACCGCCGGATTCCCTCATTGAACCATTCAAACGGCCCGGGGTAGATCGCGGCGGTGAGCGGCATCTTCTTGTGGAAGCCTGTATCGAACACAGCGACTTGCGGCACCCCGGGGAGCAATTTCTCAACGATGTCCATACCTTCAAGCTCGGCCCGATTGTGCAGGGGTGCGAAGGCGGACACAGCGGCTATCGCCGATTTCACTTCCGCAGTAATGAAGACTGGATCTTCGAACTGCGGCCCGCCATGCACGACCCGGTGACCCACGACCTCGACCTCCGATGGCGATGTTAGAACCTTTTTTTCTCCACTCCACAGGGTATTGAGCAGGTGCTCGAGTGCCTGGGGCCGAGACGAAACCTTGATCCGGTCTTTTATTATCGAGGGCTTCGCGAAGCCAGCTCCACTCTTGATTTCCGCATCCGCGAATTCCCCTTCCCATTCGATCTTCGCCTCCCACAGGCAAGCGGGTGGATCATCAGGCAGAGCGTCACCTATTTCGTACAGGCAGCTCTTCTGACTGCTGGAGCCCGAATTCAGGACAAGAACTTTCATCGTGAGCCAGGGGTTTGATTTTGTGGTCGCCTGCCTCGCGAGACTCAACGAACCTACCACATCCCAGAAAATGGTCGACGGCTTCGCCCTTCTAAAATGCAAGGCGCAATTTACTCCCTGTTCATTTTCCTGGCCTAGAATAGTACCAATCACCACAGCAGGTGTTGCCCATCTAACCGGTGGAGGATTTATGCCATTAACACACACTCCTGAAGTCCAGTCAGCCGCCGCCGAACAGATACTTAGCGCCGACGAACTCCGCAAGATCGACGCGTACTGGCGGGCCTGCAATTATCTTTGCGCCGGAATGATCTACCTCCGCGACAATCCTCTGCTCAGGGAACCGCTCCGCCCGGAGCACTTCAAGAATCGGCTGCTCGGGCATTGGGGTTCCGATCCCGGCCAGACATTTATCTGGGTTCACCTAAACCGTGTCATTCGCAAATACGGCTTGGACATGATTTATATTTCGGGTCCGGGCCACGGCGCGCCGGCAGTGATCTCCAACTGCTATCTGGAAGGGACCTATTCTGAGGTATACCCCGAGAAGAGCTTGGACGCAGCGGGGATACTCAACCTGTTTCGCGCGTTTTCCTTCCCTGGCCAACTCGGGAGTCACTGCACGCCGGAGGTGCCGGGGTCGATCCATGAAGGCGGCGAGCTGGGCTACAGCGTGTCGCACGCGTTTGGAGCGGCTTTCGACAATCCTGAAGTGATCGTGAGCGTGGTCGTCGGAGACGGCGAAGCGGAGACCGGACCACTCGCGACTTCGTGGCACTCCAACAAGTTTCTGAACCCGATCCGTGACGGCGCGGTTTTGCCGATTCTTCATTTGAACGGCTACAAGATCGCGAATCCCACGCTGCTCGCCCGCATCGGCGCGGATGAACTCGAGCGCCTCTTCCAGGGATATGGATGGACTCCATACGTGGTCGAAGGCGACGACCCCAGCGGATGCACCAGAAGATGGCCGCCACGATCGAAACTTGCGTGCAGCAGATCGGGGCGATACAAGAAAAGGCACGCCGCACCGGCAAACCGGACCGGCCCCGCTGGCCAATGATCATCCTTCGTTCCCCGAAAGGGTGGACCGGACCGAAGGAGGTCGACGGACACAAGGTTGAGAATTTCTGGCGGGCTCATCAGGTGCCAGTGCTCGATGTGCATTCGAATCCCGCACACTTGCGGATCGTCGAGCAATGGATGCGGAGCTATAAGCCGGAAGAACTCTTTGACGAGCATGGAACGCTGTTGCCCGAGTTGCGCGGCCTGCCGCCAACCGGAGACCGCCGGATGAGCGCTAACCCTCATGCCAACGGGGGAAAGCTGCGCCAGGCTCTCCGTCTTCCGGACTTCCGCGACTATGCATTCCCGGTGGACAGCCCGGGAGCGAAAGAGGTCTCACCGACCGAGACTCTGGGTAAATTTCTGCGCGACGTGATGCGGCGGAACATGAGCAACTTCCGTGTGTTCAGCCCGGACGAGAATGCCTCCAATCGGCTGCAGGATCTCTATCAGGCAACCCAGAAAACATGGCTCGCTGCACTCAAGCCCGAAGACGCCGACGGAACCGACATCGCCGCCGATGGCCGCGTAATGGAGATGCTCAGCGAACACACTCTCGAAGGCTGGCTCGAAGGCTATCTTCTCACCGGCCGCCACGGGCTCCTCAATACATATGAGGCGTTCGCCCACGTCATCGACTCAATGTACAACCAGTATGCCAAGTGGCTGGAGAAGTCGAAAGACGACGTCGACTGGCGGGCTCCGATATCCTCGCTCAATCTGCTGATTACTTCGCTCGTCTGGCGCCAGGATCACAACGGCTTTACCCATGAGGATCCCGGCTTTCTGGATGTGGCCAGCAACAAGAGCGCGGAGATTACGCGCATCTATCTTCCTCCCGATGCGAACTGCCTGCTCAGTGTGGCGGACCACTGCCTGCGCAGCCAGGACTACGTGAACGTGATCGTCGCCGACAAGCAGCCGCACCTTGCCTATCTAGATATGGAGGCTGCGGTCGTCCATTGCACCAAGGGCATCGGAATCTGGGAATGGGCCAGCACCGACAACGGAGCCGAGCCGGATGTCGTGGTAGCGAGCGCCGGCGACATCCTGACGGAGGAGGCGTTGGCCGCCGTGGCCATTCTTCGACAACACTTTCCTGATCTCAAGATTCGGTTCGTCAACGTGGTTGACCTGTACCGGCTGCAACCCGACACCGCGCATCCGCACGGCCTCTCCGATCGTGACTTTGACTCGCTGTTCACCACGGACAAGCCCGTCATTTTTAATTTCCACGGATACCCCTGGCTCATCCACAAGTTCACCTATCGCAGGACGAATCACGCCAACATTCACGTGCGCGGGTACAAAGAGAAAGGCAACATCAATACGCCGTTGGAACTCGCGATCCTAAATCAGGTCGATCGCTTCGATCTTGCAATTGACGTTATCGATCGCGTTCCAGCACTGCAGGGCCGCGGCGCCCACCTTAAAGAGTGGCTCAAGGGACAGATCATCGAGAATATTGATTACGCTTACACCGAAGGCATCGACAAGCCCGAAATCCGCAAATGGAGATGGCCATCGGCCGGATAAATTGTTTATCCGCGCACGCTCAGCAAGCGGCGCGGCTATCCCGGCGGCAGCAGCATCCCCTTCTCCAGATGCCGGGTGACGTGCGCATACGAAGCCGCGTGTGGATCGTGCGTCACCATCACAATCGTCTTGTGGAAGTCCTCGTTCAGGCGCTTCAGAATTTCCAGGACTTCAGTTGCCGAGTGACTGTCGAGATCGCCGGTAGGCTCATCCGCCAGCAACAGCGTGGGGTCGCTCACAATCGCGCGAGCGATGGCAACCCGTTGCTCCTGTCCGCCGGAAAGCTGCTTGGGAAGATGGTTGACCCGATCTTCCAGGCCGACAAGCTTCAGCGCGGTCATCACATGCTCGCGCCTCTGCTGCTGGTTGAGATGGGTCAGCAGCAGCGGCAGTTCCACGTTTTCAAACGCAGTCAGTACCGGGATCAAATTAAATGTCTGAAAGACATATCCGATGTGTTCGTTCCGCCAGTGGGCCGCTTGCGAGTCGCTGAACTGGAAAATATTCTGATTCTGCACCAGCAACTCGCCCGAAGTCGGCCGGTCGATGGCCGCGATCATGTTCAGCAGCGTGGTCTTGCCCGAGCCCGACGGCCCCATCAGCGCCATGAATTCGCCGGCTGCGATGTCAATCGAAACGTCGTCGAGAGCCGTCACTTCAAAAGCTTCACGCTTGAAAATCTTGGTGAGATTGCGTGCCTGCACAACTTTGGTTCCGGTAGCGATTTTGTTTTGCGTAACTGTGCTCATGATTATGACTGCCCCTTGATTTTAATTGTGTCTCCGTCTTTCAGCCCTTGCGGTCCTTTGCTGATCACGCTCTCACCCCCCACCAATCCGTCGACGAGGAAGCCGTCGCTGCGCTGGCTCAAAACATGAACCTCGCGCATGCGCGCCTTCCCGTTGAAGGCGAGAAGCACGACCTTCTTGCCGTCGTGATCCCGCAACGCGCTGGCGGGTACAAACGCTCCCGACGGTTTCGTGCTGGAAGATTTCTGCTCATCCGCCAGGAACTTCACTGTGGCATTCATTTCCGGGCGCAGGTAGTCATCTGGATTCAGCACTTGCACTTTCACCTGTACGGTGGCCTTCTGCCGGTTGGCCTCAGGCGAAATCTGCGCGATCTCTCCTTTATACTTCCGGTCAGGGTAGGCGTCAGTGGTGACAATGCCCTTCTGTTTGGGACCAAGCCGGGCAAAGTCCGCCTGCGCAATGTCGAGTTCAACCTGAAGATCATTCAAATCCGCGAGCGACACCACCGATCCCTGCGGCCCGCCAGCCGCCGCGCTGGCAAACTGCGCGGTAATTAGTTCACCCTTTTCCGCGGTGCGGTCGAGAATTGTGCCCGTGACGGGGGCGCGGATCACAGTGGCGTCGAGTTGCGATTTCGCGTAATCGAACTGTCCCTGCGCTTGCGCCACCGACCCGCGGGCGCGTGCGATTTCTTCCTGCCGCGGGCCGATCTTCATCATCTGAGAAACCTTGTCCAAAGAATTGACCCGCTGCTGATCCGACTCGAACTTGGCCGTTGCGTCGTCCAGCGCCTGGCGGGAAACCACGCCGCCGGCTGAAAGTTCTTTGGTACGGTCGAGAATCAGCTTGTCATTCGCTAGCGTGGCGCGGGCTTCATCAAGATTGTGCTGGGCTTGTTGAATCTCTTCCGGCCGGGACCCGTGCTCTAGTTCCTCAAGATAAGCGCGAGCGTTGTCCAACGCACCCTTCGCCTGACCATAGGAAGCGCGAAACTCCTGATCCTCCAACCGCACCAGAACCTGGCCCTCTTTCACCTTGTCGCCCTTTTCCACGCCGATCCAGGCCAGGCGTCCCGTGACTTTGGAATTCACGTTGATGGTGTGATGAGCCACGATATAGCCCGTGGCCGAAAGCACCGTGCCGCCTACGTCGCTGCTCTCCGCCGAAGCGCGCGTCACCTCCACCTCCGGCACATCGCGCGAAAGAAGCGATAGGCGAGAGCGGACAGACTCAGCACGGCTACGATTACGATTCCTATCACAATGTAGCGGCGCGCCCAGGCAGGCGGTGCTCCATCGCCGCTCCGCGGCCCGTGCGGTCGATGCGCAGGCTCTGCAAGTCTTCGTGTTTTGCGTCAATCGGCATAAGTATGGATACGAACCATGTGCTGCAGTTCCAGAATTACAAATCAAAGCATGATCAACCCCGCAATGCCGTAAGAATATTCTGCCGCGCCGCGTGCCACGCCGGAGCGAATCCGCCGACTAATCCCATGATCAGCGCGAACGCAATCGCATAGGCCGCAACCTGCGCCGTGATCTGCAGGCTGAATACCACCTCACTAAACGTCACGGCATTCGATGTTCCCGTCTGCATTCCATTGAAGGGCAGCATCAGCAGAATTCCCACCACCGCGCCCAGTAAAGCCAGCATCAGAGATTCGAAAACAAACGATGTCAGAATCGCCGGACGCGAGAATCCCAGCACGCGCAAGGTTGCGATTTCGCGCCCCCGGTACGCTACCGCGGCGTACATGGTATTCATCGCCGCGAAACTCGATCCGATGGCCATGATGATCGCAACCACGATGCCGATGTACTTGATCGGAGCGCCCGACCTCGTTTGCTTCGCGTAATAATCTGTCTCCAGCACCCCTTCGAGTTTAAGACGCTGGTCGTCGCTTACCCGCTTGGTGAGCGCATCGGCGGCGATGGGATCGGTGGCGCGTAGGTAAGCCGAGGAATAACCGCCTTGGCGGTCGAAATCCGCGGCCATCTGATTCACATCGCCCCAGACCTCCGATTCATAGGCCGAGCCCCCAGCGTCAAATACGCCAACCACCTTCCACGTGCCCTTGCCAAACTCCATCGTGTCGCCAATGTTGGCATGGGAAAAGCGCGAACGAATCGATTTGCTGACCACCACCTCGCGCTGCCCCGTCTGGAACCAGCGACCGTCGATCAACTTGGCGCTGGGCCGAAGCTCGAGGCCGTCGGGCATCATGCCGCGCACTGTGACGTTCACTTCTCCCGTCCCGTCTTTGCGAGGAAGCACGATCACCACCACCCACTCCCCAGACGCCATCGGCTCACCGTGACTGTCTTTTGCGATGCCGGGCAGAACCTTGAGCGTGGGAAACAGCGCGGCATCGAAGCCGCCTGACAGCTCCGCTTCCGACCCTTTGCGCAGTACCAGAACATTCTGCGCATTGCCGCTGGAAACAAAAGCGCGCTGCAGGCCCGCCAGCAGTGCCATCAGGAAAATCGCTGTAGTGACCGTCAGCGCAATGCCCAGCGCCGTCATGATGGTGAGCCCTTTGCGGAGCTTCAAATTGCGAATGTTATAACTGATTGGTATCGCCATAAATTCACTCTATCTGTATAGCGTCGGCGCGACTCACCCAATGTGACGCAACCCCTCCACAATATTTATTCGCGAAGCGCCGTATGCGGGAATGTATCCGCTCAGAAATCCTACGATTGTCGCCACCAGCAATGACAACCCCACACCAGGCAACGTGACCCGCATGTCAGTCGGAACGCCGATTGCAATCGATGAGTGCGTCAGCCAGCGGATCAACGCCGCCGCTGCCGCTATCCCCACCACACCGCCCGACACAGCCAGAGCCACGGCCTCGAACACAAACAGGGACAGCACCCGCTGCCGAGTGAAGCCCAGAGTTTTCAGCACGGCAACTTCGCGGGTCCGGCTGCGCACCGACATGGCCATGGTGTTCGCCGATACCAGCAGGATGGCAAACACCACCGCGCCGCAGATGCCAAGAATAAAGGCCTTCACATTTCCCAGCATAGCCACAATCGAAAGCTGGAAAGCCTTTTCACTCTCCGTTTTCGTCCGCTGCGGCGAGTTGCGGAACATGTCGTCGATTTCACTCGAGACTCGCGCCACGTCTCCGGGCTCAGCCACCTGCGTGGCATACCAGCCTGCTTTTCCTTTGAACCAGCTTAGGGACTCCTCCAGATATTTGGCGTTGAAATACAGCGCGTTCTGCGGCGGATCGCGATGGTAGATGCCGCGAATCGTCAATTCGGGATTCACCGGAAATATCGTTCCCAACAGCGTGATCTTATCGCCGATTTTCCAACCGTACTTGTCCGCCAGCGTTACATCCACAAGCGCTCCGGCGCGATCCCGCTGCCAGGCCACCGCCTGATCCGGCGGGACAATCTTGTCGGAAGCAACTTTCAGATACTCCTCCGGATCGGTGGCCAGCTGGGCGAAGGCGTTGCTCGAACGCTCATCCTTGTAATGATTTCCAAAATAAGTCATCGGCGCCACGGCTACTACTCCCGGGACGCTTCGTATCTTTTCCCGATAATACGCAGGCAACAAAAACGATAAAGAAACGCGGTCGCGGGTAATGAGCCGCTTCGCAGTAAGCGGCGCTCCCATGTCCACGTAAAACGTGCGCCAGATGGAAACCATCAGTGTCAGCAACAGCAGCGAGAAGCTGATGCTCAGCATCGTCAGCAGGCTGCGCCGCTTGTTGCGAAACGTATTGCGCATCACAAAGCTGCTCAGTGTCATAAATTAAACCGCTGTATTCAACCCGCCGTATTCAACCAATGTGCCGAAGCCCTTCCACAATCTCCACCCGTGATGCATGGTAGGAAGGCACCAGCGAACTGAACAATCCAACCAGCGCCGCCGTCATCAGGGCTACTCCCAGCGTTCCCGGCGTAACCTGCATCTGGGCCAGGAAAAAGCCCATGGGCGAATGCTTCATGAGGTTCAGCAGCACCCAGGCAAACCCGCAGCCAAACAGTCCCCCCGCAATCGAAAGCGACATGGCCTCGCTTACAAACAGGCCCAGGATGGTTTGCCGCTCGAAGCCCAGCGTCTTGAGCACAGCAACTTCGCGCGTCCTTTCGCGAATCGACATCGCCATGGTGTTGGCTGAGACCAGAAGCGTGGTGAAGACCACCGCCATGCAAATGCTGAGGATGAATGCCTTCACGTTGCCCAGCATGTTGACGAAGGTGAGGCCAAAGGCTTTCTCGCTTTCCGTCTTGGTGGGCTGCGGCGAATTGCGAAACATATCGTCCACGGCACCGGCGATTTTGGCGACATCGTCAGACGACGCGGACATAATGCTGAAGGTGCCGGCCTGCCCTTTGAAGAACGCCACGGCCTCTTCAACATACTTCGCGTTGAAGTACACCGTCTTATTGGGTGTCGGCCAGTGGTAGATGCCCCGAATCGTCAGTTCCAGGTTGACGGGATAAATCGTGCCCTGCAGCACGATGCGATCCCCCAGCTTCCAACCAAATTGTTGAACCAGTTCGTCACTTACAATCACGCCGGCGCGGTCGCGTTGCCATGCGGAGAGCTGATCCGGCGGTATCTCCATCTCGGGGTAAACTTTGGGGAACTCGTCGGGATCAGTGCCGAACTGCGCGAAGAAGTTTTCCGGCTTGTTGTCTTTGTATAAGCCACCAAACCACGAATTGGGCACGATCGCAACCACTCCGGGTAAGGCGCGGATCTTTTCGCGATAGAAGCTAGGCAAGCTGAACGTAAGCGACACGCGGTGCCGCGTCACCAGCCGGCGGGTCGATTCGGCGCTGCCCTTTTCGATATAGAAGCCGTCCCACATCGTTATCATGAAGGTCAGCAGCAGCAGGGAAACTCCCACGCTGAGTACTGTCAGGATGCTGCGGCGCTTGTTGCGGAGGGCGTTCTTGGTGACAAACCGAGTCAGAGTCATGATTGAACCCCAGGAAAAACGCGGCATGCCGGACGGCGGACAAGCTTAGTCCGGGCACGCTTGAAGGATAAACGACCCAGCCCGCTTCTCACAACCTGCGTCCAATCCCGCAAAGCGTAACCTCCACGCAGCAAAACCACCCGCGTCCATACTCGATCCCCTCGCGCCCCAACGCCAGTGGAGATCGTCATCCGGCTTGCATGACAATTGTCATAATCGAGTTCGTCAAACGCCGTCCTTTCCGCAAACTCAAACCATTCTCCGGACCTGCTTTATTTCGAATCATCCCCGCTAACCATCGCGGTTGTCGGCAGTCGAATTGCATAGCGGGCAGGGGTTGATCGGCGCACCAAATCTCTCCCCTGGGTTAAGCTTGAGCTAGCAGATGCGCATGCTCCTCGACATCTTCGGCCAGACCTTGCGCACCCTCTGGGCGCACAAGCTGCGTTCGTTCCTCACCATGTTTGGAATCGCCTGGGGTGTGGGATCGCTGCTGCTCCTGGCGGGAGTCGGCGAAGGCTTCCGCAACGGCAACCGCCGGCAACTGGAAACTTTCGGCAAGAACATCATCTTTTTCTTCGGCGGCCGCGCGCCGGCCGTCGAGGGCAGCTTCACTTCCAAGAAGTGGTTCAACCTAACCTATGACGACTATCGCGACATCCAGAGCGAGTCGAAGCTCGCCCTGCACGTTTCGCCGGTAATCGCGCGCGACGACATCCGCGCCGTCAGCGACTACACCAGCACCAACGGCCAGGTCTCCGGCGTTCCCCCCGTCTACAGCCTCGTGCGGACCATCCCTTTAGAGGTCGGCCGCTGGCTCAACGACGAGGATAACGAACAGCGCCGGCGGGTCTGCCTCCTCGGGCGGGAAATGACGCGCAACCTGTTCCCCGGACGTCCCGCGGTCGGCAACTCCATCCTGCTCAACGGCGTTCGCTTTGAAGTGATCGGCATGCTCTCCATGATTGGCAACGAGGAACAGAACTCGACCAACATTCGCATCTTCGTCCCCATCAACACCATGCGTGAACTCTTCCCGCTTAAGGGGGACAACTCGAAGGAAGGCAATGCGATTTCATTCCTCAATTATCAGCCGCGCACCTTCGATGAGAATGAAGCGGCCAAGGACGAGCTTCACAGAATCGTGGCTCGCAACCATGGCGGCTTCGACCCCAAAGACAAGGACAACTGGGAGGAGTGGGATACGGTGAAGAACCAGAAAACCATGGGCAAGATCTTCACTGCGATGGATTGGTTCCTCGGTGGAGTGGGTCTGGTTACGCTGGCTCTGGGGGCGATCGGCATCATCAACATTATGCTGGTAGCCGTCACCGAGCGCACCCGCGAGATCGGATTGCGTAAAGCCCTGGGCGCGACCAACCGCAGCATCTTGTTCCAGTTCTTTCTGGAGGGCGCGTTCCTTACGCTGCTGAGCGGAGTGTTGGGAGTAGGCGGGGCCATGCTTATCATCCACCTGCTTTCGGGAGTGAATCTGCCGCCGGGTTTTGATACGCCTCGTATCGTTCCCGTCTCTGCCATTGGCGCGGTGCTGTCCTTGGCATTGGCTGGCATCGCCGCCGGACTCTACCCCGCCCGCAAAGCCGCGATGCTCGAACCCGTCGAGGCTTTACGCCAAGAGTAACTGAGCAGGAGTAACCTAGCAGGAGCAATGATGACCCGCGATCTGCTGAAGGAAGCATTCGGCGCCATGCAGTACAACCGCCGCCGCACTGCGCTCACCATGCTCGGCATGGCCTGGGGTATTGCTACGGTCGTTATCCTGCTGGCCTTTGGCTCGGGCTTCGAGCGCGCGATCGGCGTCATCTTCAGTTCCTGGGGCACCGACGTGATCGGAGCCTTTCCGGGCCGCACCTCCCTGCAGGCGGGAGGCGCCAAAGCGGGCAGCGAGGTCCGTCTTCAGATCGCCGACGTCGAATACATCCAGAACGAAGTGCCCATGGTCAAGGGCGTCACTCCCATTTTCGACAAGCGAAACACGACCATCCAGCATGACACTCGGACCTTCACTAATCTGTTCCTTACGGGAGTCTATCCCGTGTACGAGCGGATCCGCGGTTTTGCGGTGGCCACGGGGCGCGGTCTCAGCGCAGAGGATCAACTCCAAAAAGCGCGGGTAGCAGTGATCGGCGACGAAGCCAGACGCCGGCTTTTCTCCGGCGAGCCGCCGCTCGGGCAGACCATCCGAATCAATGGCCTCAGCTTTGAGGTAGTCGGTGTCTATCAACGTAAGGTCCAGGGCGGCGACGACAACGACAACTCCCTGATCGCCATTCCCTTCAACACCATGGGCGACCTCTATGACACCAAATACATCTCTGGCATCTTCATGGACTACGAGGGCGAGAACCACCAGCAATTAGCTCGTGTCGTGCGCTCCGTGCTCGCCGGACATCACAACTTCCGCCCCGACGACCGCCGTGCCGTATTCATCGCCGACTTCAAGCAGGATTTCGACCAGTTTACGGTTGTGACCACGGCGCTGAAGATCCTGCTCGCTTTCATCGGTGCTCTAACTCTGGGCATCGGAGGCATCGGCCTGATGAACATCATGTTGGTCTCGGTGCAGCAGCGCACTCGGGAAATAGGCATCGAAAAGGCCCTGGGCGCGCACAAGCGCCACATCCTCTTCCAGTTTCTCGCCGAAGCCCTGGCCATCACCTTTGCCGGCGGCCTGGGCGGAGTCGGAATCGCATACATCATTTCCTGGGTCGTAGGCGCGCTGCCTCTGATGAGCGCCTTCGGCGAGAACCTTCAGGCCGGCGATATTCGCCTGCACATCAACGTGAGCAGCCTGCTGGTGGCCACGGTCATTCTAAGTCTGGTGGGCATCGTCAGCGGCATGGTACCGGCAATCCGTGCCGCGGGCCTGGATCCAATCGAGAGCCTTCACTATGAATAAGCGCCCGTAAGCACGTCTCGTTCGGCCGCCTGCGACCCTGAGACGCCGCGCACCTTCCTTCCAGACTTGACACCGCTCCCTAATTGCACCGCTACCATGACCTTGACGTTGTGAATGATTACTTTCGCGTCCTGAAATGAGCCTGCGAGGCGTTACCGAAGTTTCCAGAACGGCTCACAAATCATTGTTACTAAACCTGTTAGCTGCCTATCATTGACTCCGGGAGATATTGCGCGCCGGCGCCAGAGGCAACGCGGAATATCCCGGGCGATTATCGACGTATGTCTGCTAGCGCACACTCCTGGAAGGGCCTGTCTCTCGACGCCAAGGCTTTCATCGGCCTGGTGATTGCCGCGGGCACAGCCTCCCTTCTCGAGGCTGCGATCCACCAAAGCAGCAAGAACATCGCGGAGTTTATCTGCTACCTGGGCATCGCGGTCTTGGCGTCGCGGCTGCGGGTCAATCTGCCCGGCATTACCGGAACGCTTTCGGTGAACTTCCTGTTCATCCTGGTGGGGATTGCGGAGTTGAGCTACTCCGAGGCGATTACTCTGGGCGCGATTTCCATGCTGGCCCAGTGCCTCTACCCCAGCCGGCCCGGCGCCATCCAGTTAACTTTCAATGTTTGTGCGGGCTCGCTGTCGACCGCTTTGGCCTACCTGGTGTATCACAACTCTCTGGCCAACTCGCTTATCGTCAACCGCCCTCTGGTTCTGTGTCTGGCGGCCTCGATCTACTTTATCGTCAACTCCGGTTGCATTGCGGTTGTAATTTCGTTCAGCGAAGGGAAGCTTCTTCGTCAGATTCTGGTGGAATGTTATTTCTGGTCTTTCCCTTACTACCTGGTTGGGGCCGGCATCGCGGCGGCCATTGCCTGGTTCAACGACGCCTTCAACTGGGAGACTTCGCTGCTGTTCGTCCCCGCCATTTATCTGATCTACCGTTCCTACGGCTTGTATCTGGGCAAACTGGAAGACGAGAAGCGGCATGTGGAAGAGATTGCCAACCTGCATCTGCGGACCATTGAAGCCCTGGCGCTGGCCATTGAAGCCAAAGACCAGACCACCCACGATCACCTGCAGCGGGTTCGCGTCTACGCCATCGAAGTAGCCAAGGAACTGGGCATGAAGGGAGCTGATTTGGAAGCGCTGCATGCCGCCGCACTGCTGCATGACATCGGAAAGCTGGCGGTGCCCGAACATATCATCGCCAAACCCGGCCGGCTGACTCCGGAAGAGTTCGAGAAGATGAAGATTCACACCGTAGTGGGAGCCGAGATTCTGGAGCGGGTGCGCTTCCCCTATCCGGTGGTGCCGATCGTACGCGCCCACCATGAGAAATGGGACGGGTCGGGATATCCCTTCGGCCTAAAAGGCGAAGAGATTCCCATCGGGGCGCGCATCCTGTCTGCGGTCGACTATCTGGACGCGCTGGCTTCAGACCGGCAGTACCGGCGTGCCATGCCGCTGGATGACGTGATGCAACACCTGATTGCGGAGTCGGGTAAGGCATTCGATCCAAAGGTAGTTCATGTGCTCGAGCGGCGCTACCGCACTCTGGAGAACCTGGCCCTGGCGCAATCGGGGAGAGACGGCAGTGCAGCGCCGTCGGCAGCGATCCAGATTATGCGCGGGCCGGCGCCGGACGCCGGATTTGAAAACGCAGCGGTGTCGGATGCACCCGGACGGGAAGCAACTTTTCTTTCCTCGATCGCAGCGGCGCGCCAGGAGGCTCAGTCCTTGTTTGAACTGAGCCAGGATCTGGGTGCATCGCTCAGCCTGGGCGAAACGCTCTCTGTTTTCTCGGTGAAACTCAAACCCATGGTTCCGTACGACGCGATTGCCATCTACATTCTGCGCGACGACATCTTGATCCCGGAATACGTAAATGGCGACAACTACCGCCTGTTTTCCTCGTTGCGGATTCCGGTGGGAGACGGGCTCTCGGGCTGGGTGGCCCAGAACAAGAAACCGATTGTGAACGGGAACCCTTCGGTGGAGCCGGGCTACCTCAACGATCCCGACAAATTCAGCACGCTGCGCTCCGCCCTGGCCCTGCCTCTGGAGGGAGTGGCTGGCGTGATCGGCGTTCTCGCCCTGTACCGCGCCGAGAAGGACGCTTTTACTTCCGACCATTTGCGCATTCTTCTCGCGGTGAGCGGCAAGATGGCTCTGGCCATCGAGAACGCTCTCAAATACCAGCAAGCGGAAAGCTCCGCTACCACCGATTACCTTACCGGCCTGCCCAATGCCCGGTCGCTGTTTCTGCAACTCGACCGCGAATTGGCGCGCTGCAAGCGGGACAACGCCTCGCTCACCCTGATGGTCTGCGACATGAACGGCTTCAAGAAGATCAACGACCGTTTCGGACACCTGGAGGGAAATCGCGTGCTGCGTCTGTTTGCCCAGTCTCTGAAAGACAGTTGCCGCGAGTACGACTACGTGGCCCGCATGGGCGGAGACGAATTTGTGGTGATTGCTACGGGACTGGCTGCCGGCGACGCCGCTAAGAGAGTCGAGCAGATTCGCCCTCTCGCGCGGCAAGCCGGCTTCGATGTTTGCGGAGAGGATATTCTCTCATTGAGCGTGGGAATGGCCGTGTCTCCGGACGATGGCAATGACGCCGAGCAACTTCTTGCCCAGGCCGACCGCCGCATGTATATGGAGAAGCAAAAGCAGCCTTCGCGCAAAGACCAACGGCTGCACGCCAGGATGGACTGCCGGCTTACCATCGAGTTGTACCCTCAGTCGGGCGGCGGACCGGTCTTTGGCAATCTGGTCGACATCAGCCTGGGCGGCTGCTATGTCGAGACCAGCGTCATCCTGACTCCCGGTTCCAACCTGAAGCTGGTCTTCTCCATTGACAATACCAACGCCGACGGCGCTCTGACTGCGGAAGGCAAGGTCGCAAGAATCCATCCCGGGTCTGGAGTGGCGGTCCAGTTCAATGAGATGAGCCGCGAGACGCGCGAAAAGATGTACCGCATTCTGGAATTCGTCCAGAACTCGACCACTGTATACAACGACCGCTATCTGCAGAATCACTTCCAGCGCTAAAGATCAGTGGTCAGTGGTCAGTGATCAGTGATCAGTGTCCAGCAACCGGCGAGGTACTTGCTGACGACTGACGACTGACGACTGACCACTGGCCACTGGCCACTGACCACTTTCTTACGCTTGAAGCCCTCTCCCGCCGTCCGTACACTAATAGAATGCACGCTCACGTTCATGGCGCAGGCAGTCCCAAGCGAGTTCTCAAGATCTCGCTCGGCGTGACCCTGGCCTATATCGTGCTGCTGGTGGTGGCCGGCATTCGCGCCCATTCGCTGGCCCTGCTCTCCGAAGCGGGACACAATCTTTCCGACTTTCTGGCTCTGCTGCTCTCTCTGGTAGCGGTTTACTTGCAGGCGCGCCCCGCCAGTTCCACCAAGACCTATGGCTACCATCGCGCGGGAGTGCTGGCCGCACTGGTGAATGCCGTCTCGCTGCTCGCGGTTGCGTTCTTCATTTTCTACGAGGCATTCCGCCGCCTGCAGCATCCCGAGCACGTGCAGGCCTCAGTGATGATGTGGGTCGCCGCAGCGGGCGTGGTGATGAACGGCGTGATTGCCTTCCTGCTGTACCGCTCCGGCCGGCGTTCTGGAAACGACGTAAATATCCGCAGCGCGCTGCTGCACGAAGTGGGCGACACGCTTTCGACCGCCGCCGTCATTGCTGGAGGCTGGGCCATCCTGGTCACGGGTGATTACTGGATCGACTCCGCCCTTTCCTTTGGAATCGGAGCGCTCATCCTGTGGTCGGGATTCGGCATCGTGCGCGAAACCCTGAACATCCTGCTCGAAGGAACGCCCCGCGGCCTGAAACTCGAACTGGTCGCGAGCGCGATCCGCTCCATCGAAGGCGTCAACGACGTGCACGACCTGCACTGCTGGAGCATCGGCTCGGAAACCCGCGCGCTCTCCTGCCACATCGCGATTGCCGACATTCCACCGTCGGTCAGCGAGCGCATCCTGCGCGACGTAAAAGACTGCCTGCACCACAACTTCCGCATCGATCACACCACAATCCAGTTCGAGCACGTGGAATGCGAGGTGGCGCATGGCTGCGTGATTCCGGTGGGCGAGAGCGAAGAAGAGCATCATCACAGCCACTAACTCTGGAGCGTCAGATGCCATCGGCAGTCATTCAAGGTCATCTACATCGCGTTGTTCTGATGGTCATCTTTGCGCTCTTGCAAGGCCCTACAAGGGTCTGTCTGGGCTCAAGAGATCCCAGTGCTTCGGGGTATGGTTGCGTTCCCAGACGGTACGCCCGTACAAGGAGCAACGGTTACAGCTACGACAATCTGTGAGAGCCGTGAGGGTGGGTACCGTTTGGTTAAGCAAGCCACGACAACGCCCGAAGGCACCTTTTCCATCCCAGCCTTCGGAGGGGGATGCAATCAATATCGATTAACAGCAGGAAGGCGGGCGGATTTCTGGATCGAGACAGGCGACTGTGTCTTCTGCGGCGGCCCGAACGGCAAGTCTCCAACGGTCAATCTTTCCGCAGCTTCGGCGCCGAAACCCGTCACAATCGTGCTCGGCCAGCGAGGTGGGGCGATCGATTTTCGGGTCTGGGATGCGGCAACCGCGCGCTTTATACCTGCGATGCTGAGCATCGATCACAAGGCCGTTGAAGGCAAAACATTTGGGTCAATGGATATTGCAACGGGCGAGGACGGATCAGCCGACACATTGTTACTACCGCCAGGTGAGTACGTCGCATCGGTTCTCCAGTATCAATGCGGAACAAAAGAATACTGGGCAGCAGTGCGACCGCAATTTCATTTGAGGTAACAGCGGGGAACAAGCAAGAACCAAAGATTTCAGTAGATGTCCGCACCATCAAGAGTTTGAAGACATATGCGAATCTGCATGGGAGAAGGTGCCAGATCTAGCTCTTCGACTGCGTTCGAAAAATCTCCTGCACCCGCTCAATCGTATCCGCCTCTTCCGCCGTCTTGTCCGGGCGCAGCCGCACGATCCGCGGGAAGCGCAGTGCGTAGCCGCTGTCATGCCGGTCCGACCGCATCATGTTATTGAACGCCACCTCCAGCACAATCTTGGGCTCGACGGTGCGCCGGAAGCCTTGATCTTCAATCGTGTGCGCGAGAAACCACTGCGTCATCTCGGCAATCTCAACGTCGGTCAATCCTGAATACGCTTTGCCGATATTCACCAGCCGGGCTTTCTCCGTGTCCCACACGCCGAACGTATAGTCGCTCAGCACGCCGACACGCTTGCCGTGCCCGTACTCGACTGCGGTCACGACAACGTCAAGCGTGGCCAGCTCTCGCTTCATCTTCAGCCAAGACTTCCCGCGCTTTCCCGGCGTGTAAGTTGACTCGAGATCCTTGATCATCAAGCCTTCGTTACCCCGAGCCTGCGCGGCCACGAACAGTTCTTCCAGTTCCTCCGGCGAAGCGGCCCGAAACACGGGCGCGCGGATAACGCGCACGGCTGATGATTCTTCTTCTTCAAACGCCAACTTCGCCTGCGAGCTCGCTCTACCCAGTGTTACCCCGTGTCCTCTGTGTTGAAGGTTTTCCTCTGCCAGAAGCTGATCCAAAACCAGCCCCCGTTCCCGCAGCGGACGATCAATCAGCAACTCCCCGCCCGCATAAAGAACGTCGAAAACAAGGTAAGCCACAGGAACCTCCCGCAGCATGCGGTCGCTGACTTTCTTTCGCCCCAGGCGCTGCTGCAACACGCTGAACGGACGCGCCCGCCCCGGCTGCTCCCACGCCACAATCTCGCCATCGAGAATCGCATCCTGCGGCAAGCCCGCCAGCGCCTCGGGCAACTCTGGAAACGACTCGGTGATCTCGTCCCGCGTCCGCGAAAAAAACTTCACTTCGCCGCCCGCAACGTGCGCCTGCGCGCGAATGCCGTCATACTTTTCTTCCACCGCGGCCTTGGCGAAATAACTCAACCCCTCTTCAGCCGACTCGATGGGACTCGCCAGCATGAATCCCAGCGGATGAAACATTCTCATCCGCGCCTCGGCCAGCTTGCCCTCGACCGCCAGCCGCAGCGTCTCCCCAATATCCCCCAGCAGCATGTTCGCCCGCTGCACTTCTCCCAATGCCCCGGCCAGCGCGCCGCCATACGCCCGTGCAATCGCCTCTTCCACCAGGCTCTCCTTCAGCCCAATCCGCAAATCGCCGGTCATGATCTTCACCACGTACTTGGCTTCGAGCGGCGTCGCCCGCCCTAGCAAGTCGCCGACCAGCGCAGTCTTCGCCGCTGGCCCGCGCGCCACCGCAATCTCACGAAATACTTTGCCAGCCTCAAGAACGCCTAACCCTTCTCCGGATCTTTCCGGCAGAACCTCCCCGGCCACCGCGCCCAAGTCCCCGTGCTTGCGATAAGCAGCCGTCAGCGCGGCCTGCATCCTGCCCGGAAATCTCCGCCACGACACGCCACAAAAGCGAACCGCCCACTTGCAAAGTGGTTTCCTCCCACGCGGGAAACGCCCTGCCGGAGAGAAACACCGCCGACAATGCAGCCTCGTCCGTGCCCCGTGATTTAAAGTACCTGGCCACAATCGCCGTCTTCTGCAACTTCTTGGTGGTGGCGGCCACCGCCTCGCAAGTCTCCGCAAGCCTTCGCATATGGTTCAAGCTACGTTCCAAGGATAGAAGATAGATGGAGGATAGCTGATAGATCGCCGATCACCGATCTTTGCCGGATACCGGCCCGGCTAGACCCTCTGCACCTATTACTTGAGGCATACAGACAGCATAGGAGGACGACCTGCCCTGTGGTAACCTAATGTTTGGCGCTTTCCGCCGCCTGGAGCATCTAACTACCGTGCGTTCTCTGCGAAATTTCGTGCGTTTCCTCGTGGCCGTGCAGCTCTTGCCCGCGCTTGAAAGTGGCGAAGAAACCCTGGTCGGCGGACAAGCCGTGCTCGAGGGCGTAATGATGCGCTCCCCGCACGCCTGGGCAATCGCCTGCCGCAAGCCTTCAGGCGAAGTGGTCACCATGAGCGAACCGCTCGAGCGTCCCTCGGAAAGACATAAATGGATGGCTTGGCCCATCGTCCGCGGAGTAATGACCCTCGGCTACGCCATGACTCTAGGCTACCGGGCGCTGCGCTTCTCAGCCAACGTCGCCATCGAAGAAGTGATGCAGAGCGACAGCGCCAGCAAGACACATGTGGAGACGGCCGCCTCGACCGTCCCGCAAAGTGCCCTGAGCTTGCCGAACGGGCGAAGCGAGGCGGAACCTCCCGAACCGCCATCCTCCAGGTCCCAGTCCCGCGAGAAAGCCGCCACCATCAGCGGATGGCTGGCCGCCGTTAACGTAATCATCTCGCTGGCCTTCTTCATCTTCATGTACAAGTACCTGCCGCTGCTGGCGGCCACGGAACTCAAGAAGGCCAATCCCGCGCTCGGCGGCCAGATCGTCTTCAACCTGGTCGACGGCGCAATTCGACTGATCCTGTTCCTGCTGTTCATCTGGGGAGTTTCCCTCTTCCCTGACATTCGCCGCGTCTACCAGTATCACGGCGCCGAACACAAAACCGTCTTCGCCTTCGAGAACGGAGACCCCCTCGAAACTGCCGCGGTGCAGAAGTATTCGACCTTCCATCCCCGCTGCGGCACCAGCTTTCTGATGACCGTGATGCTGATCTCGATCGGCTTCTACATGCTGGTTCCGTTCACCACATTCTGGGCGCGCTTTGCGTCGCGGATCGCGCTGCTGCCGCTGATCGCCGGCGTGTCCTACGAAATCATCCGCTTCGCCGCGAAACATCGCGGCTCGCTCTTCGCCCTAATGACCGCACCCGGCCTCTGGCTGCAACGCATCACCACGCAGCCCCCGTCCGACGAGATGGCTCAATGCGCCATCACCGCGCTCGACCATGCCATGGTTCTCGAAAAACAACAGGGCGGCGAACTGGTGATTGCCTAGGGTTCCCACCCTGGGAAACCGGTCGTTGGTCGTTTGTCGTTAGTCGTTGGCCTCTCGAGACCTCCAGGGTAGAGTCTTCTAGAGAGGTACCAATATGTCAGCATCTTTCAAGGATTTGCGCGTCTGGCAGGAAGCGATGAAATTTGCAGTTGAAGTCTATCGAGTAACGGCGCAGTTTCCCAGGCACGAACTATACGGCCTGAGCCAGCACGTGCGGCGAGCAGCAGTCTCGGTTCCAAGCAATATTGCGGAAGGTAAAGGGCACCGCTCCGACGGAGAATTTGGGCGCTTCCTCCTCCACGCGCGAGGATCGCTCTTGGAAGTGCAAACGCAGATTATGATCGCAAACGAATTACAATACCTGAACAGCGAAGAAGCGCAGCGCGTGCTGGCGAAAGCGGACACCATAGGCCGAAGCCTGAACAGCCTAATCAACTCGATGCGCGAGAAAGCGGCCTGAAGCAAAAGGCCAACGACCGACGACTAACGACCAACGACGATGTTTGAACGTCTAGACCAAATCGAAGCCCGCTACGAAGAGCTGACCGGCGCTCTCGCCTCGCCGGATATCGTCAACGACTCGGCACGATACCAGAAGACCGCCAAGGCGCACTCGGAAATTGCGCCTATAGTCGAGAAGTATCGCGAATACAAGGACCTGACCCGCGGCATAGCCGAGAGTAAAGCCATGCTCGCCGAGGAAAGAGATCCCGAGATGCGAGCCTACGCCCAGGAAGAACTCAACCAACTGGAGCCCCGCGTCGCCGCTATCGAAGAAGAACTCAAAGTCCTGCTCCTGCCCAAAGATCCCAACGACGAGAAGAACGTTATCCTCGAAATCCGCGCCGGAACCGGCGGAGACGAAGCCACACTCTTCGCCGCCGAAATCTTTCGCATGTACACGCGCTACGCCGAAACTCAGCGCTGGAAGGTCGAAGTGCTCTCCTCTTCGGAGTCGTCGGCCGGCGGTTTGAAAGAAGTCATCGCCATCATCGAAGGCAACCGCGTCTTCTCTCAACTCAAGTACGAAAGCGGCGTGCACCGCGTGCAGCGCGTGCCCGCCACCGAACAGCAGGGACGCGTCCACACCTCGGCCGTCACGGTAGCCGTGCTGCCCGAAGCCGAAGACGTGGACATCAAGATCGAAGCCAAAGACCTGCGCATCGACACTTTCTGCTCCTCCGGTCCCGGCGGCCAGTCGGTGAATACAACGTACTCGGCCGTGCGCATCACGCACATCCCGACGAACACGGTCGTCAGTTGCCAGGACGAGAAATCGCAGATCAAGAACCGCGAGAAAGGTATGCGCGTCCTGCGTTCCCGCCTTTACGAAATCGAAATGGAAAAGCAGCAGCAGGCGCTGGCCAAGGAGCGCAAGGCCATGGTGGGCTCCGGCGACCGCAGCGAGAAGATTCGCACCTACAACTTCCCGCAAAACCGCCTCACCGACCACCGCATCGGTTTCACCATCCACCAGCTCGAACAGGTGATGGATGGCAAGCTCCAGCCGCTGATCGAAGCTCTCACCACGCACTACCAGGCAGAAAAACTGAAGCAGGAAGCCACCACCGCAGTTTGAGGGATCAAGACTGAAAGATTCAAGACGACGGAAAGATCAAGACTGAAAGATTTCAATGTGGAGACAGCCGCCCTCGGCTGTCCGCCGGAGCCTGCCCTGAGTGGCCATGGGCCTTCGGCCCACCAAAAGAAATGAAACTCGCTTGAAAATAATGGATGTGCACGTGGAGTTTCGACAGAGCGAAGTCGAAGGGCGAAGCCCGGCTCCCAGCCAGGAGAAGAATATGTCTGACCTGCACTCAACTGTTTCGTCAGTTCTCGCCGATCGCTACACAGCGAACGCCGCCAGGGTTCGAGAACTAGCCGAGCCTCTCACCAGCACCCAGTTCTGGCAAAAGCCGTTCGCCTACGGAAATAGTTTCGGACACCTCGTGCTTCATCTCACCGGCAACTTAAACTACTACATCGGGGCGCAGATCGCGAAGACCGGCTACGTCCGCGACCGCCCGCGCGAATTCAATGACCCAAACCCTCCGTCGAAAGACGAGGCCCTCCAACGCTTCAACGAAGCCGTGGACATAGTTCTCAAGACCATCCGCGCGCAATCGCTCGAGGATTGGTCGGCGGAATACTCCGGCGTCGGCACCCCTGCCAAAACCCGTCTCGAGATCGCGGTGATTTGCGCTGCTCACATGCAGCACCACATAGGCCAGATGATCTATCTGAACTATGAGTGGCAGAACATGCCCAGAACGGAAAGAAGTGAGTGAGCGCCAGCTCTTCTTCGCGCCCTTCGCGGCCTTTCTTCGCGAGCTTAGCGGTTAAAGGCTTTAGGATCCTGCTGTTTCCATCTCTATTGGCGCGGGATGACTATCCCGTGTCTGTCTGTGGTGAAATGGTTTTGTGCAACTGAAGCCCGCTCTGACTTCCGCCATCGCCCGCTTGACCGCGGACCAAGTTCCTTCCCCGCGCATGAACGCCGAATTGCTTTTGATGTTCACTCTCGGCTGCGACCGCGCCTACCTCTACGCGCATCCAGAGTACGAACTTACGTCCGAAGAAAAAGCCCGTTACGATGCCGCTCTCGCCGAGCGCGCGCGGGGCGTTCCAGCGCAGTACATCACCGGCCACCAGGAATTCTGGGGCATGGATCTAATCGTCACGCCCGCCGTGCTGATCCCGCGCCCCGAAACCGAGCATGTGATCGAAACCGTTCTCGAACTCACCGTCATCCCAGCCGCGGAGCGGCGTAAGAGTGCAGCCCGCGGCGTAAGCCGTGGGACTAACGCAGAAAATGAAAAAGCTCCGGAGGAACGAAAGAAGGCAGTTCTGCACATTGGCGACGTCGGCACCGGCTCTGGCTGCATCGCTCTAGCGCTTGCCAAGGAGCTACCGCAGGCTCAAATTCACGCCACCGACATGTCCGCCGCCGCGCTCGAAGTAGCTCGCGCCAACGCCGCCCGCCTTCAACTGGAATCCCGTATCCAATTCCGCGAAGCCGACCTGTTTGCGGGCTTCGAGAACGACTCTTTCGACTTCATCGTCTCCAACCCGCCCTACGTCGGCGAATCAGAAATAGATCAGGTCCAGCTCGAAGTCCGCAAGTTCGAACCACGCAACGCGGTCTTTGCCGGGCGAACAGGAGTCGAAGTGATTGCGCGCCTCATCCCGCAAGCGCATGCCGCACTCAAGCCCGGCGGCTGGCTGGTCATGGAAATCAGCGGAACGATTGCAGAAGAGGTAAAACGGCTGTTGCGGGATTGGAGCGACGTTAAGATCACGCCGGATCTGCAATCGATCCCCCGCGTGGTGCAGGCAAGAAAGGAGCGCCACTAAGGTCTTGGCGGAGTTTCTTAGCGACCTTTGCGCAACCTTGGCGTACTTTGCGGTTAGCTTTTGCTTTTCCGCCGAACTAGCGCGGTGCGCCCGCAGGCAGTATCTCTTCCACGTCCACAATGCTCGTAGGATACTTGCCGGTGTAGCAGGCCGAGCAATAAGAGGTCTTCTCCCCCTCACCGCAAGCTTTCTTGAGTCCTTCCAGCGAAAGGTAGGCCAGCGAATCGGCGCGAATGTACTCGCGTATCTCCTCGACCGATTTGTTGGCGGCGATCAGTTGATTTTTCGAAGGCGTGTCTACACCGTAGTAGCAAGGCGAAATCGTGGGCGGACACGAGACGCGCATGTGTACTTCCTTAGCCCCGGCACTGCGAATCATGCGCACGATCTTGCGGCTGGTGGTGCCGCGCACAATCGAATCGTCAATCAGCACCACGCGCTTGCCTTCCAGCAGTGAACGTACCGGATTCAGCTTCAGCTTCACGCCAAAGTCGCGCACACTCTGGCTGGGTTCGATAAACGTGCGCCCCACATAGTGATTGCGAATCAAACCAAAGCGAAACGGAATGCCGCTCTCGGCCGCGTAACCCACCGCTGCGGTTACACCCGAATCCGGCACAGGGACCACAAGGTCGGCCTCAACGGGAGCTTCGCGCGCCAACTGCCGTCCCAACTCTTCCCGGCTGGTCTGAACGGCACGTCCAAACACCACGCTGTCCGGGCGCGAAAAGTAAACATGCTCAAAAATGCAACTCGACTGGGGCGCGCCCGTCGCATAAAACCGCGAGCTGATGCCTTCCGGCCCCACCACGATCAACTCGCCCGGCTTCACGTCGCGCTCGTAAGTAGCGCCAATCAGATCGAAGGCGCAGGTCTCCGAAGCGAAAACGATGGTGTCGCGCGTCTGCCCATCGACTGCCGGAATGCGTCCCATGGCCAGCGGCCTGAAACCCGCGCGGATCGCGCGCCGCAATGATCCGGTCTGGACTCATCAGTACCAGCGAAAACGCCCCTTCTACTTGCCGCAGCGCGTCCGCAATTGCCTCGGGCAGAGTGTGTTCCGCCGAAAGCGCGATCAGGTGGACGATCACTTCCGTATCGCTGTTGGTCTGAAAGATCGACCCCTGGCGCTCCAACCGGCTGCGAACCTCCATCGCGTTCACCAGATTTCCGTTATGCGCCACCGCAATTGAGCCCTTGTTCGACTGCACCAGAATGGGCTGCGCGTTCAAGAGCGCCGAATCGCCCGCGGTCGAGTAGCGCGTGTGCCCGATGGCCAGCATACCGCGTATTTTCGACAGCACATCTTCGGTGAAGATGTCGGCGACCGTCCCCATCGCCTTGTGAACGCGGGAAGTCAGGCCATCGGAGGTAACGATTCCGGCCGACTCCTGCCCGCGATGCTGGAGAGCATGCAATCCTAAGTAAGCAAGCTTCTCCGCTTCGGGATTCGCGAAGATCGCAACCACACCGCACTCATCGTGAAATTTGTCGGAAGTCAGCATTTAGCAATCAGCCTTTTACAGGTTTCTCCGCGAACTCCGCGCCAGTTCTCCGCGATCCTCCCCGATTCAAGCCTCTCAATCTGCCGCTACCAACTCAGGATCAGTCCGCAAAATAGATTCCAGCGCCGATTCGTAAGTCTGATCCAAATCCGCAACCGCCGCGGACACAACCACTTGCCCATCCAGCGAAATTTTCAGCCGCTCCGGAATCGTCTCTCCCAGCACGACCGCCGCGATTCCAAATTTCTCTGCTATCTCTTGGATTCGCGAAACGTTAGCCGGGTCGCACGACAGCACGATGCGGCTCGCATCTTCGCCAAACAGCGTAAACTCCGCGGGAAGCTCGTTCGACACAAAATTCACCCGCGCACCCACGCCCTTCGCAAATGTTTTTTCCGCCAGCGCTACCGCCAAACCGCCATCCGAGCAATCATGCACCGAATCCACCAAACTCTGCTGAATCAATTCGACAACGGCCTTCTGCAGTGCGGCTTCCTTCTCCAGATCAAGTTCCGGAGGATATCCCCACAGCGCTTCCAGAATTTCTTTGGCGTATTCCGACGACCCGAACTCACTTTCCACATCGGTGATATCGGCTGCTTCGCCCGCGCGCAATAGCACGATCATGCGTCCGGTCGAGGCGAAATGCATTTTCGCAGTCTTGCGCACGTCATCGAGAATCCCCACAACTCCCAGGACCGGCGTGGGATAAATGCCCTCGCCCAACGTCTCGTTGTAAAAGCTCACATTGCCGCCGGTGATCGGGATTTCAAGTTCCTCGCAGGCCTTGGTAATGCCATCGATGGTTTGCGAGAACTGCCACATGATGTGCGGCTTTTCGGGATTACCGAAGTTGAGGCAATTGGTTGCGCCCACGGGAGTTGCACCGGAACACGCGACTTTGCGCGCGGCCTCGGCCACAGCATGCATCGCGCCCAACCGCGGATCGAGATAACACCAGCGGCTGTTGCCGTCGAGCGCCATCGCCAGCCCGCGCTGTGGTTGGCCTGGATTCGGATTCTTGATGCGGATCACGCCCGCATCGCCCGCGCCCGGAGCTTCGACCGTGTTGGTCTGCACCATGTGATCGTATTGCTGCCACACCCAGCGCTTGCCGCAGATGTTCGGGCTGGCAAGAAGCTGCTGGAGACTCTGAGTGAGGTCGCTCTGGTACGGCATTGAAAGGGCACGGCTTCAGCCGAGCCGTTAGACCCCGCCAATGATGCGGGCTTTAGCCCCTGAGGTCCGCCGCGCGACGAAAGCTGAATGTGCTCAGGCATCTCGCGCGGCACTGGCGGCTCCCAGCGTGCCAGCGAACGTTTGTATACGGGCGCATCGTCAGTCAGCGCCTGGTTCGGAATCTCGGCGACGAATTCGCCGTGCTGGAGCACGCGTAACTTGTTGTCGGTCGTAACCTTGCCGACTTCGACCGCGTCGAGTCCCCACTTTTCAAAAACCCGGAAGACTTCCTGCTCGCGGCCTTTCTGCGCGACCAGCAGCATGCGTTCCTGGGACTCGCTCAGCATGATTTCGTACGCGCTCATGCCGGTTTCGCGCTGCGGCACACGGTCCAGTTCGATCTCGACGCCGACGCCGCCGCGCCCGCCCATCTCGCAGGTGGAACAGGTGAGTCCCGCCGCACCCATGTCTTGAATGCCAACAATCGCGCCCGTCTGCATCGCTTCGAGGCAGGCTTCGAGTAACAACTTCTCCAGAAACGGATCGCCGACCTGCACGTTCGGCCGCTTCGCCTCCGACGCCTCGCTGAATTCTTCGCTGGCCATAGTGGCGCCGTGGATGCCGTCGCGTCCCGTCTTGGCGCCAACATAGATCACCGGGTTGCCTTCACCGGCGGCGCGCGCGTAGAAAATTTCGTCCTTGCGGACCAAGCCCATGGCGAAAGCGTTCACCAGCGGGTTGCCGGAGTAACACGGCTCGAACTTGGTTTCACCGCCCAGGTTGGGCACGCCGAAGCAGTTGCCGTAGGAAGCTACGCCGCTGACCACGCCTTCGAGGATGGAGTGGTTGCGGTGGATCTCTGCTTGGGTGGGAACAGGTCCTGTGGAAACAGTCGAGGTGGCTGTCCCTACATGAGCCGTGATTGGGCCGAACCTTAGCGAGTCCATGACTGCTACTGGCCTTGCGCCCATGGTGAAGATGTCGCGCAAGATTCCTCCGACGCCGGTGGTTGCACCTTGAAACGGTTCGATGAACGATGGATGATTGTGCGACTCGATCTTGAAGGCGCAGGCCCAGCCGTCGCCGATGTCGATGATGCCCGCATTTTCTCCCGGCCCCTGCAGCACGCGCCTGCTCCGCGTAGGCAGGCGCTTCAGGTGCACGCGCGATGACTTATACGAACAGTGCTCGCTCCACATCACGCTGAAGATGCCAAGTTCGGTGAGCGAGGGCTCGCGCTCGCCGAGAAGTTGCTTGATCTTTTCGTATTCATCGAGGGTAAGGCCGTGCTGCCGGAGGACCTCCGGAGAAATGGCAGGGGTCGTGGAGATGGTCATGGGGAAGTTCTATTGTCGCATTTAGCAGGACGGCTGGGTAGGGCTTTTATAGCAAGGTGGCTGGTCGTTGGTCGTTAGTCCTTCGCCGAACCCTTAGCGCCGGGTTTGGGCGAACCGTTACCGGCCAACGACTTAGCGTTTCCAATGACTTATCTGGAAGCTATTGAAAACAAAGCGGCAGAAAATTGAGGGGCCGTTTCAGATTGCTCGATGTCCTTTGTTTTCTTCGCGCGATTCGTAAGTTGTTGAAAAACGGATTGGAGCCTGCGCGATTCGGCCCGCGCAAACTCGGGTCGAAACCACCCGCAGGATGCCTTTGGAGTGCACAGGCGTTGGTTCTGAGAGCGTTCGGCTGTTCCGGTGGGCTCAAAGGTCATCTGGCGAGTGAACGGCGCTTGGATAGCTTCTAATGCGAAATTCCTTGTAAGTCGTTGAAATTATCTGCAAGTCGTTGATATTATCCAGAAGCTATTGAAACGATTCGGATCCGCTTTGGATGTAGTCGCGCAAGCTTGTCTTCCGACCCTTTTCTGGAAGGCGTCGTCCCGAAACCCGGCGCAGTTCGCCGGGTGAAGGACTGCCGCACAAGTGACGACAGGAGAACGCATGAAAAACGGCTGCGCTCGGGATAACGCAACGTTGAATGCGCGACTATGGCTAGTCTGTCCGAGGGTTAGCCTGACTCCGGTAAGATGCAGGCCAGATGAAATCCATCATCGTAGGGACGTCGGGACACATCGACCACGGCAAGACGGCGCTGGTGAAGGCGCTGACCGGGATCGACGCGGACCGATTGGAGGAGGAGAAGCGGCGCGGCATCACCATTGACCTCGGCTTCGCGCACATGGACTTGCCCACGCCCACGGGCGAAACCTTGCGCCTGGGCTTCGTGGATGTTCCCGGGCATGAGCGTTTCATCCGCAACATGCTGGCTGGGGTGGGCGGGATCGACCTGGTGCTGCTGGTGATTGCGGCGGATGAAGCGATCAAGCCGCAGACGCGGGAGCATTTTGACATCCTGCAACTTCTTGGGGTACAGCGCGGAATTACAGTTCTGACCAAATCCGATACGGTGGATGCGGAGACGCTCGAGGTGGTGCGAATGGAGGTGGAAGAGTTTCTGCGCGGGACATTTCTGGATAAACCAGCTTCCATAGTCGCCGTGAGTTCCTTGACGGGCGCGGGATTGGAGGAACTGAAGCGGGCGATGGTTGCGGCGGCGGCCGGAGTACTGCCGCGGGATTCCCATGCGATCGCACGGCTGCCCATCGACCGCGTTTTCACCATGAAGGGTTTCGGCACGGTGGTGACGGGAACGCTGGTGGCCGGAACCATTCGCCGCGAAGATGAGATGGAAGTATTTCCGACGGGCCGGCGAGTGCGCGTGCGTGGCGTGCAGGTGCATGGGCAAACGGCCGAGGCGGCGGTCGCTGGACAACGGACAGCGTTGAACCTGGCGGGCGCGAGCACGGAAGATTTGTCGCGAGGCATGACTCTCGCGCCTCCGGCTACGTTCACGGTAACCCGGCAGGCGGATGTGCGGTTGCGCCTGTTGTCTTCCGCGCCGCGTCCGCTGAAAGACCGCGCGCGGGTGCATTTTCATTCCTACACGATGGAGACTGTGGCGGAAGTTGTGTTGCTGCAAGAGAAGGAATTGGATCCCACCCCTTCGGCAAGCTCAGGGCAGGCGTTTGCAAAGAACGCACGGGTGAAGCATCCGGCGTTGTACGAACGGAAGGAATTGGATCCCACCTTTGCAAAAAACGCAAAGGTGGGGCACCCGGCAAAGAACGCAAAGGTGGGGCATCCTCCGATTGGGATGAAACAGCTAACTCCGGGCGCAGAGGCGTTGGCACGGTTGAAGCTGCCGGAGGCTGCGCTGCTTCTGCCGGGAGACCGGTTCATCATCCGGCAATTTTCGCCGGTGGTTACGATTGGAGGCGGAGTTGTGTTGGACGCGGCGCCGATTCCGCGTATGCCGGGGCATGCAGGCTTCCTGAAGACTCTCGCCGGCGGCGATGCGGAGGTCGTTGTCAGAGCGCGCATAGCCCGGAGGCAGCGTGAGGGAATCTTGATGTCCCGACTGGTTGCCGAGACCGGGTGGACGAAGAATCTGATCGAAACACAACTGGCTGAGGGGCTGCGGACCGGCAGCGTGGTCCGGGCTGGCGAGTTATTTCTGGATGCGCCCGCGCTGGAAATATTGAGGTCGCACATCGTGAGCGCGGCCGCAACTTTTCACAAAAACAATCCGCTGGTGGGTGGAATCAGCAAGGAAGAGTTGCGGGCGCAGGTGGACGCGATGCCGGAAGTGTTCGAGACGGCCGCGGCCATGCTGCTCCGGGAGAAGAAGCTTGAAGTGGTTGGGGACCTGGTGCGGCTGCCGGGGCACGGTGTCGAGATGAAGGATGAGGAGGCCGAATCAAAAAAGAAGATCGAGGACGCGTTCGCCACGGCGGGGTTGAAAGTCCCCGCGCTCCAGGAAGTGATTGCGGGGCTCAAGGTGGACAAAGTACGGGCACAGAAGATTGTGACTTTGCTGCTGCGTGACAAGGCGCTGATCAAGGTTTCCGACGAGTTGGTTTTTCATCGGAGCGCGCTCGAACAGTTGCGGCGGCAGATGGCGGCTTACAAAACGAAATCCGGGAAGATTGATGTCGCGAGCTTCAAGGAATTGACCGGAGTGACCCGCAAGTATGCGATTCCGCTGCTGGAGTATCTGGATCGCGAAAGGGTGACAAAACGAGTAGGAGATGTGCGTCAAATTCTTTAGAGTCGCTAACCAGACCCTGCACAACAAAAACGGCTGGGCTCCACGACTATAATCGCTCGCTGTGTTCCTTAAAAAAATGAAGGCGGTTACGAGAACGATCAGTTTCTTCAGAGCTCACAAGCAACTGAGCATGATATTTGTCTTGTGGGCTATCTTATGCTCTCTCATACTCCTCCCCAATTGGCGCGAGGGGCCCTTCTATCTCCTGTTTTTCTCCACCCTCTTCTTGATGCTAGTTGCCAGCCAAGTGTTCTGGGTGGTTCGGCTCGTCGACCTTGGGGAACGATTCATCCCCGGGAAGCCGCGCCGTGGCTGGCTTACGGCTATTGCGAGCGTTGTCTGCCTGTTCTTCTTCGCGTACAACATCGGCCTCTACATCAGCCCCTGGAAAATCCCGCGGGGCGATTCGACCCACTTGACGCTGCGCCACGTTCTATTTGAAGCGCCTTTCTGGTGGTGGTTTGTCGGGTCGTGGGCGGGCTTCGGCCTGGTGATGGTTTTCTGGATGGTAGACCGAGCAGGGCGCGCCGCAGCGTGGGTTTACCGCAAGACGCGCAAGGCTGCGGAAGGCCAAGCCTCTCCCGTGCCTGCTGCGACAGTTCTTGACCCGACCTCGCCAGACCGTCGCCAGTTTCTCGAGCAGGCCGCCGTGATGGTGGCCGCCGTACCGTTTTTAGCCGCGGCTTACGGGCTTCTATACGAGCGGCTCGACGTGGAAGTCACTCGCCCGCGCATTGCGCTCGCACGCCTGCCCAAAGGCTTTCAGGGCTTTCGTATCGTGCAGCTTTCCGACTTTCACATCAGCCCCTTCACGACGGCGGACGAGATTCGCCGTTGCGTCACAATCGCCGCGGGGTTGAAAGCCGACTTGGTAGTGCTGACCGGCGACTACCTCACTGACGATCCCGAAGCAGAAGAAGAGGTGGTGCAAGCGCTCGCCGGTCTTCGTGCGCCATCCGGCGTGTTCGGCTGCCTCGGCAACCATGAGATCTATACTGAAACCGAGGATTCCATCACACGACTCTTTGCTGCAGTTGGGATCCGCATCCTGCGTCAAGAGCGGGTACCCATTCAATCGCACGACGAAGTGCTGAACCTGATCGGTGTTGACTATCAGCAACGGAGATTCTCCAGCGATCATGACGGGCATCTGGTTGACCGGTACCTCGAAGGGAGCGAAAAACTGGTGATCCCGGACATGGTCAACATCCTTCTGAGTCACAATCCCAATAGCTTTGATCGCGCCGCTGAGTTGGGCATCGACTTGACGCTGGCCGGGCACAGCCACGGCGGCCAGTTGGCACTCTCGTTCATCAACCGGGGGCTCGCCCTTGTGCGTCCGGAGACTCCCTACGTCAGCGGATGGTACGAAAAAACCGACAGCCAGCTGTACGTCAACCGCGGCATCGGAACCACCGGCCCCCCCATCCGCCTCGGCGCCCGCCCGGAAATTACGGTGTTGGAATTGGTGCGCGGGGTCTGAGATGCGTGAAGACGAAGACTGTCCAACCCAAATTCTTCAGATTTTCTCTTCCGGGAATTCCAGTTCCAGGCCCAGCGGGTCGGTCACGCGGTTGGTTAGATTGGCTAGACCGGTCAGCATATGGATGTCGACGATCTCGGGTTCGGAGAAGTGCTTCTTCAGTTCGTCGAAGTCGGTTTCCGTAATTTTCTGTGGGGCTCGCGTCAGCTTCTCGATGTAACTCAGCGCTGCCCGCTCTTTCTCGCCATAACGCGAGTAGTTCCCTGCCTTGAGCGCGGTCCAGTCTTCGGCGGTTAGCCCGACACGCTTTGACGACGCGGCATGGTGTTGGGCGCAGTAGCGGCATTCGTTGATTAAGGAGACTCGGAGGTAAATGAGTTCCGACAACTTGCGGTCGAGGGAACGTCCCACGGTGGCGTAGAAGCTTAGAAAATTCTTAAGCATCTCCGGACGATGGGCGAGCGCCTTCTGTACGTTGCCGGGTTTGCCGCGAAGCGTGGTGTCGTAAATCTCGCGCACCGCGGGAGGCGCGGATTCCGGGGCGATCAAGCTGATGCGTGCCATCGAATTCTCCGAGATCGTGATTGGCGGTTTCTTAGCCTTCATGATCGCAGATTAGCTGGCCTTGTGCAGGCGAGAGCAAGCGCTCAAGAAGAGAATGCCGCTGGCCGATAGTACCGAGTAGGGGTCTAGTGACCAGCAAGCGCGCGTCTTTTACATCACACAATTGCCGGAAAGAAGAAAAACATGGAGGAATGAAAGAACCCGGACAGCAAAACCACGCCGATTGAGCGTGGTCGTGCTGGTTACTTGCGGATTAGGTGTACGAGGTGGTGGATAACCTCATAAACCTCATGGCAGAACTTCATTGACCCGAAGATTGCCAGCAACGCTTCAGCAACGCGCAGGGTGTGTTCCATGGGTCACCGCCTTACGCCGTCACTGCTTCAGGGGCAGCAGCTTTCGGTGCAGGTGCTGTAGCCTTCTTTGCTTCCCGTTCGTTCTGCTTGGCCAGCAGCTTATCGCCTTCAAGAGCCGCCGCGAACGCTTTCGGGTAGCTTTTGATCGCTGGCAGCACGATCCCACCAGAAGCGCCAATCTGGATGATAGGCCACTCCGTGCTGATCAGCAGGTTGATGTACTTGCCATCCTGGACCAACATCTCCGGCTTCACTTCGATCTGCCGCTGTTCCCGTAGAGCAACCGTCAGCTTCTCGATAGTCTGCGTCTGCTTGCTAGGCTGTGCCGGTGCCGCTGCTACTGCCGCTGGTGCGGGTGTGGCCGCTGGCTTAGTGCTCTTTGCTTCCGGCTTTGGCTGTTCGGCTACTGCTGGCTGGCCTGCCTGTGCGGTAGTCTTCTTGGCGCGTTCGGCTGCTGCTTTCTGTGCTTTAGTCTGACTCATGTTAGTTACCTTCCTTCCGTAGAGTTGAGTTACTGTAGGTTACTCGGCATGGTAGCCATGTAACTTATACTTATAATAAATACCTCTCCCCACTAGCTCCTACCGATATCTATTACTTGGCTGTGAATATCTCAAGGTTTATGAATAGATTACTCACTGGGTTACGCTGCTTATGAAAGATATTCACAGCAGTTAGAGGATGAATCAATACGTATAGAATCAAAGTTGGGTTGCCGAGCGCCGGGCTCTGCCGTGAGAACGTTGGCGTTGGTTGCTCTATTGGCCTGCGCGGGGACATCGTCAAGCTACGTGCCCGGGGAGTCTGATTCCGACGTGGGAGCGAAGATTCTTGCGATGGAGCATGTGTGGGGCCATGCCTACGTGAGCAAGGACCCAAAGGCGCTGGAGAGGATTCTTGACGACGCATTTGTCAACGTGGACTCGGACGGCATATTGCAGACCGAGGCGGAAGTGTTGGCGGAGGTGAGGGCATCCACGGTACTGCAGTTCTTGACGGAGTCGATGGTGGTGCATTTGCATGGCAACACGGCGATCGTTACCGGCATTTTTCTGATCAAGGGAATGGAGCACGGGAAGCCGTATGCGCAACGCGAGCGTTTCGTGGACACTTGGCTTTGCAAGGACGGCCAGTGGGTCTCGATTGCAGGCCTGGTAACGCGGATAGGGCAGTGACGCCGGGTGAGTCTCTCTCTTCTTGCAGCCGAGGTCGACGACAGCGGACAAGCCTTATGAGAACGATGGGATGGTTGCTGGTTCTGGTGTGCGCGACGTCGCTGCTGGGTTGGACCCAGGAGGCTGCCAGCAGCGACGCGGCCACCGCAGTTCGAACTCTGGAGCACGAGTGGGTTTAGGCGCAATCGCATAATGACAACCGTGCTCTGGACCTGATTTTCGATAATGCACTGGTGTACATCGAATATGGCCGGCTGGTAAGCAAGGGAGATTACCTGTTAAGAATAAGGTCGGCAAAGCCACAGCTGCAGCAAATCGTAATGGAGCCCATGACGGTGCGCACGTTTGGAAGCACCGCCATCGTGATTGGCAGCTATCGTGAAACGACTGTGAAAGACGGGAAGCCCTTGCTGAAGCGTTGGCGCTTTGTCGATACTTGGGTGTTCGTGCAGGGGCATTGGATGCTGGTAGCGGCGGGAGCCGCACCTCTGTTGAAGTAGTGGGAGGTTCTACTCTCCAAGTCACGCCGATCCGGTCACGCAGATCGGTTCCTGATGTATTCTCCTTCTTGATGCTCCTGATTCGCCCTGCGACGGTTGATGATGTGACGCTTCTGCGGACTTTGATCCGCGAACTGGCGACGTTTGAGCACGAACTGGAATTTTGCGTGATCGAAGAGGCAGACCTGGCGCGGGATGGGTTTGGGGCGTATCCCAGGTTTCGCGCGCTGATTGCGGAGTGGGACGCGCAGCCGGCGGGATACGCTCTCTTCTTTGGCTACTACTCGACGTGGACAGGCCGGGGACTCTTCCTGGAGGACCTTTTCGTGCGGGAGCAGTTTCGCGGCAGAGGAATCGGGAAGGCGTTGCTGGCTTCGGTGGCGCGCGTTGCGGTGAAGGAGAATTGCCAGGGAGTACAGTGGGAAGTACTGGACTGGAATGAGAAGGCGATTGAACTCTACAAGTCTTTGGGAGCTAAGTTCCGCGACCAATGGCGGCCAATGATGGTGACGGACGACGCCCTGCGGAGATTGGCGGAGAAGGCACCGTGAGCGCTCACGTTCGCATTATTGGAGCGGGGCTGGCGGGGTCGGAAGCGGCGTGGCAGTGTGCGCGGCGGGGCGTGCAGGTGGACCTGTTTGAGATGCGGCCGGTGCGGTCGACGCCGGCGCACCAGACGGCGGACTTTGCCGAGCTGGTGTGCTCGAATTCGCTGAAGTCGGACAGCGAGAATACGGCGCCGTGGTTGCTGAAGGAAGAAATGAGGCGGGCGGGATCGCTGTTGTTGCAGATTGCCCGGGAGTGTGCGGTTCCAGCGGGGCATGCGCTGGCCGTAGACCGAGTGACGTTTGCGGCGAAGGTAACGGAGGCGATTTCGCAGGAACCGCTGATTACGGTGCGTCGGGAAGAGGTGACTTCCATTGAGGAATCGGGCGGCCAGATTACCATCATTGCTACTGGGCCTTTGACTTCTGAGGCGCTGGCGGGGGAGATTGCGCGGCTGAGTTCCGCTACCTCAGCGGCTGAAGCTGATTCCTTGAATGAGGCTGATACCGCAGCGCTGGAAGCGCTGCGCCACCCAAAATCAAATAACCCGCAAGAGGCCGAGAGCAGCGGTCCGCATTTGTATTTTTACGATTCGATCAGTCCGATTGTGGAGGCGGATTCGATTGACATGTCGCGCGTGTATCTGGCGGCGCGCTATGACAAGGGGTCGGCGGATTACATCAACTGTCCAATGACGCGGGAAGATTATGACCGGTTCTACGACGCGCTGCTGGCGGCGCAATCGGTGGAGGAGCGCGATTGGGAGAAGTTGAACTACTTTGAGAGCTGCCTGCCCATTGAGGAGATCGCGCGGCGGGGACGCGATACGCTGCGCTTCGGGCCGATGAAGCCGGTGGGGTTGAAGGATCCGAGCACCGGACGAATGCCGTATGCGGTGGTGCAGTTGCGGCAGGAAAATCTGCGGGCGGATTCCTACAACCTGGTGGGATTCCAGAATCATCTGAAGTTTGGCGAGCAGGCGCGCGTGTTGCGGCTGATTCCGGGGCTCGAGAATGCGCGCTTCCTGCGCTACGGACAGATTCATCGCAATACCTACATCAATGGGCCGGCGTTGCTGCGGGAGACGCTGCAGATGAAAGCGCATCCCCGGGTTCTGTTTGCCGGGCAGATTTGCGGCGTAGAAGGCTATGTGGAATCGATTGCAACCGGGCTGATGGCCGGCGTGCACGCCGCGTCGCTGGCGCTAGGCGGCGAGCCTGTGCCGCCGCCACGAGCTTCCGCGTTTGGATCGCTGACGCATTATGTGACCCACGCGGACGCGAAAAACTTTCAGCCGGCAAACATCACGTTTGATCTCTTGCCGGCACTGGAAAAGAAGATTCGCGACCGGAAGGAGCGGCACCGGTTGCAGTGCGAGCTGGCGCTGGCGCAATTCGACGCGTGGATGGAACTCGGGGCAGCGCTTACGGCGGGTAGACCTTGAATCGCTGAGGACACTGAGAACGGCCGCGGTGAGCGCGCAGTCATGGCATCTGCAGCACATCTTGAGGTTCGTATGGCCGGGCCGGAAGACGCGCCGGTTATTGTCGCGGTGCTGCACGCATCGTTCGTGGAGTTCAAGTTTCTTTACACGGAAGGTGGCTTCGCGGCGACCGCTCTTGGCCCGGAGCAGGTGCTCATCCGCATGCGCGAGGGGCCGGTTTGGGTGGCGCTGCGCGAGGGCGCGGTGATGGGCACGGTGGCTGCCGTAGTAAGAGACGAGTCCGTCTATGTTCGCGGCATGGCGGTCCTGCCGGAGGCGCGGGGTTCGGGTGCGGGCGCAAGACTGCTGCGGCAAGTCGAGGACTGGACGCGCGGCCAGGGTATGACCCGGCTATTTCTTAGTACGACGCCGTTCCTCGATTCCGCCATCCGTTTATACGAAAGATCCGGCTTCCGGCGGATGGACGACGGTCTGCACGATCTCTTTGGTACGCCGTTGTTTATCATGGAGAAGACCCTCTGATCCGCAATTTTCCTGCAACATTGGGCTTCCTCGGTGCGTATCACTAACTAGCCGCCGCCGCAGGCTTACGTTCCCTGCCCGGTCGCGTCCAACCACCTTGAAGCGCTATGACCCTGCGGGATCTTTTCCATGATGGCTGCGGACGCTGTGGGCGCATAAGCTGCGGGCGTTTCTCACCATGTTCGGCATCGCCTGGGGGATCGTCTCGATTGTGCTGATGGTGGCGGCGGGCGAGGGCCTGCGCAAAGGCCAGGAAGAGCAGGCCAGAAATCTGGGCAAAGACGTGATGATTGTCTTCCACGGCCGCACCAGCCTGCAGGCCGGCGGAACCCACGCCGGGCGCCAGGTGCACTGGGAAGACGAAGATTTCCGGTAGTGCAGGCGGAGACTCCCGATTGCCAATACGCTATTCCTGAACTGGAGCAGGAAACGGTGCGTGCGCACAGCAACTTCAACAATGCCGCGCTCACGGTGACCGGATCGTATCCGCAGTTTGCCGACATTCGCAGTCTCGACGTGGGTCAGGGACGCTTCTATGACTGGGACGACATGCGCGAGGCCGGCGGGTGGCGTTTCTGGGGTCGGATGCGGCGAAGCAATTGTTCCCCGGCCGCAATCCGGTGGGCGAAAACATCTACCTGAATGATTTCCCCTACATCGTGATCGGCGTGATGGCGAAGAAGAAACAGGATTCCAGCTATGACGGCTGGGACGTCAACAAGATTTTCGTTCCGTTTGCCGCGATGCGGCGCGACTTTCCCGACAAGCCGCCAGGGACCTCAACACGTTCGATCAATTGCTGGTGACGCCGAAGTCGGTGGAGCAGCACGAAGCCTGCAAACACGAAGTGCGCGTGGCGCTGGCGCGCATGCACCACTTCGATCCCGCGCGACAAGGAAGCTTGTCCCATCTGGGACACGGTGCAGGAAGCGCAGGCTTTCAAGACCATGACGGACGGCATGAAATATTTCCTGGGCGCGGTGGGAATGGTGACGCTGTTGCTGGGCGGCATCGGGGTGATGAACGTGATGCTGGTGGCGGTGCGCGAGCGGACACGGGAAATCGGCGTGCGCAAGGCGCTGGGCGCGCCCGCGGCAACGATCCTGCGGCAGTTCTTCGTCGAGGCCTGATCATCGCGTTGTTGAGCGGAGCGATTGGGCTGGGCGTTGCCTTCGGCTTTTGCGCGCTGGTGAATCTGCTTCCCATGCCGGATTTTTTTGCCGGACTGATGCCGACTGGACGTCGGGACTGGTCGCCGCCGGATTGCTGGGAACAATTGCGGTGGCGCGGCGCTGTATCCGGCGCGGCAGGCGGCGTCGATCGATCCCATTGAAGCTCTGCGGTATGAGGCGGGCGGGTAGGAAATTGAGCGATTGGGTGAATGTGCCATTGGGCGATTGAAACCGCTGCGGGTTTTTCAATCGACAATCACACAATCGCTCAATCACTCAATTTGGTTTCTATGATGATTGAGATCATCCTCGAAGCCTGGATCGCGCTGAAGCGCAACCGCACGCGCAGCCTGCTCACCATGCTCGGCATCGTGTGGGGGATTGCGACGTGACGCTGCTGATCGCCTATGGCAGCGGCTTCCGCAGCGTGCTGGTGCACGGCTTCGACGCGTTCGGCAAGAGCGTGGTGATTGCTGGCCGCAGCAAACCAGCGAGCAGCCGGGCGGACAGCGCGCCGGGAAGAAAGTCGTCATCGAGCAGGCGACGTGACCTGGTGAAGGCCACCGCGCCGCTGGTGAAACATGCGTGCCGGGAAACCGTGCGGCGTCCGGGGATTGCCTATGGCGACCGCATGGTGAAAACGGCGCCGTGCGCGGCGTTTGTCCCGAGTACGGCGAGATGCGCAACGAAGTGCCGGCGAAGGCCGCTGGCTCGATTCCAGCGACGAGCTGGAGCGCCGGCGCGTGATCTTTCTCGGCGGCCGGGTGAAGGACCAACTTCTTCAGCGGGCGCCCCGCCGTCGGCGAAACCGTACTGTGAGCGGCGTGCGCTTTACCGTGGTCGGCGTGATGGAGCGCAAGATGCAGCTCACCAATTATTTCACCAGCGACGATGAGTCGTCGTGTATTCCCTACTCGACCGCGGGCGATCTGTGGAACACGCGCTACCCGCAGTGATGGTGTTTACGCCAATAGCGCCGCAGTTTGAAAAGAAAGCGAAGGCGCAGGTGCTGGCGGCGGTCGCGACACGCCAGGGCTTTTCGCCGACTGATGCGAAAGCCATCCAGATGTTCGGGCGCGAGGAATTCCGTCCGGTGATCGACGGGCTGACCATCGGACTGCAAGTGCTGCTGATTTCATCGGCGCGCTGACGCTCGGCATCGGCGGCGTCGGCGTGATGAACATCATGCTGGTCTCGGTGGACGAGCGCATCCGCGAGATCGGCCTGCGGCGCGCGCTGGGCGCGCGCAAGTGGCATATCGGTTCAGTTCCTGGCTGAGACTATGCTGATCATGCTGCTGGGCGGCGTCATCGGCATGCTTTTCTTATCTCTCGCATGGCGGTTCGCACGCTGCCGATGCTGGGGCCGCTGTTCGAAGACAATTCCGGCAAGGGCGACATTCATTTGCGTATTTCCGCGCTGGCGGTGATGGGCTCGAGCGCCGTGTTGCTGGTGGTGGGCGTGATCAGCGGTATGGTGCCGGCGCTGCGGGCATCGAAGCTGGATCCGGTGGAAGCGCTGAGGTACGAGTAAAACCTGACCCATGCCTCGTTCTCGTTCTGACTTGCGCCCGCCGAATTAGTTTGATCCCCGGCGGCATTCGCAGTACCTTTTCTGCTGGGTAATTTGCAGTTCGAGGTGCACTTTGCCATTTTCCGCCGTTGACGCAATCGCTCCCGCCTTTGAGCACACCAGGCGGCAACTGCTGCAGCCCTTCCGCTTTGGCCAGTGGATTCGCCTCGCTTTCGTCGGATTGCTGGCCGGCGAACTCAGTTCCGGCGGCGGATGCAATGTGCCCAGCCCGTCCAGCTTCAACATTCCGAAACATCCCGGCACGCAGCATTTCCTGGCGCCCGGCTTCGGCGGGTATCGATCCCATGCTTTACGCAGGATTGATAGCGACCCTGGTCATCGCCGGGTTTGTGTTGTGGATCGTGCTGACCTACATCAGCAGCGTCATGCGTTTTATATTGTTCGATAGTGTGGTGGCGAAGCAGTGCCACATTCGCCAGAATTGGAGCCAGCGGCAAGCGCCCGGTTGGCGTTATTTCCTCTGGAAGTTGGCGTACACGCTGGTGACCCTAGGCGTGCTCGTCGTCCTGGTGGGCATCCCGGCGGCCTTCGCCTTCGCCGTCGGATGGTTCAATGATCCCAAGCAACATCTCCTCCCTCTGATACTCATCGGCATCGCCCTGTTCTTCGTCATCGCCATCTTTGTGATTGCCATGGCCGTGATTTACGTGCTGACCAAAGACTTCGTCGTGCCGCAAATGGCACTCGACAATATTGGCGCGATGGAAGGCTGGCGGCGGCTTTGGCCAATGATGCAGGCCGAGAAGGGTGGCTACGCGGCCTACGTGGGAATGAAAATCGTGCTGGCCATTGGAGCGGGCATCGTTCTCGGCATTGTGGGAATCCTTCTCGGTCTGATTATTTTGATTCCAGTGGCGGGAGTGGTTATTGCTGCCGTGATGGCCGCCAAGGCGGCGGGCGTGGGCTGGACCGTTGGCACAATCACTCTGGCCGTGGTGGCAGGGTGTATGTTGCTGGCTGTTTTCTTCTTTATGTCTGCATTAATCGCAGTTCCCGCGATTGTGTTCTTTCCAGCGTATTCGATCTATTTCTTCGCCGCACGCTATCCAGCGCTTGGCACCGCGCTCTATCCTGTACCGCCCGCTCCGCAGATTTCACCGGCCACAGGCCCGCCTCCGTATGAGCCGCCGCCCTTGCCACCAACTCCGGCGCCGATCGGATAAACTCCGGTAATTACTAGGGAGAATCTTTGGCCTTGTTATTCCGCCGGTGCGGCCATGAGAATCGCCGGCCGATGATGCATTTCACGATCAGGTGATCGGTGGAGCGGGTGGTGCCGACGCCGACTCCGAAATTGAACTCCCACTGCGGGCCGAAGTCGACGTCGATCGAGGGGAAGAATTGTTGCTGCTGATCTTTGAGAGCGTCGAAGCCGGTGAGTGAACCGTAGGAGGCGTAGTATTCCAGCCCGCCCGCGATCTTCTTCGTGAAATCGTAGCTGACCTTGGCGTTGGGCGAAAACGTTAACCCCTGATTCACGCCGGGCCCGTGCCAGGAGCGGTCGAGCGCGGGATTGAAGGCCAGATACCACGGGCCAATCTTCTTGTCGATGATGGGGCGAATTTCCCACGTCCAGGTGTCGGGAGAAAAAGCGGCGCGCTGGTAGCCGATCTCATTCGAAAGGCTCACCCCCACGGGCCAATGCCATTTTTCCGGGACCCGTACGCGCGGACGGATGTGGTCGCCCACCCATTGCCATCCGCCGTCAGACTGAATGCTGGTGAAAACGTAAAAACCAACTTCGGCCCAGTCGTTGATTCCCTGTGTGATCTCGAGAGTTTCATGCTCGGCGTGGTTCGAGGGGAGAACTCCGTCTTCGACAGTCTTGCTGCCCTCGACCGTGAAGTTAGAGTGGATTTCAAACATGGTCGAGCGGGGAACGACCGTGTCCGCGCCGTAGACCTGAATCTCGTAGTTATCCTGCGCTTGGGCAAGCGGAGTCAGGGCCGAGAAGAGCGAGAAAAGAAGCGCGAGGATTGCCGAGCGAGCGAGACAGGTCATTATAAGGTTCAGGCCGCCCTGATCCGCTGCGCGACCGTGTTTCCATGATGCACGGTGGGGGCGAAGATAAGCAACCGAATGAGTCATTCCGAGCGAAGCGAGGAACCTGATGTCGCTGGCGCCCGGCAAACAGCGGATTCCTCGTCGCTTCGCTCCTCGGAAGGACAAGACGGGGGAGCCTCGGAATGACCGGGGGAACTCTCGCGCCGCCCGAGGTGTCTGATGTTGCAGACACGCGCGTGCCAAAGAGAAAGACAACCGGAGGAGCTTTCTATGTCGTTCTCCATGTCAGGAAATGGGGCAGGCCGAGGTGCGCGCGGCCCCGAGATCAACGTCACCCCGCTGATCGACGTGCTGCTGACTCTGATCATTGTGTTTATGGTCGTAGTGTCAATGGACAAGGACCAGGGGGAAACGGCGCAGATTCCGCAGCCGGACCAGAAACAGACGCAGAATATCTCCCAGCCACGCACGGTCGTGATCCAGGTGGTGTGGACGAAGGAGAATCAGCCGCCGACGGTGAAGATCAATCAGGATGAAGTGCGGTGGGAAGACCTGGAGACGCGGCTGGCGGAAATTTACTTGAAGCGTGCGGAGAAAGTGGTCTTCGTGCGCGGCGATGCCGACGTCGACTTCCAGTACGTCGCCGAGGTGATTGACGTGGCGCATCACGCCGGCGTGGAGCGCGTGGGGCTGCTGACTATGGATCGGGAGGTGGCCGGGAATGAGCGGAACACTAGAACTAACTCTTCAGAGCGTCTAGGATAGGTGAGGGCGGGGTTACGATGCACCGAAACGCAATTGTTCTCTTGGTTCTTGTTGCGAGCGTAACGTTGTCGGCTCAGGAGCCCTATTTTCCGAAGGACGCGCTTAGTGACAATCCTCGCAGCGATCTATTTCGGTCGGACTGGTATTCCAAAGACCTTAAGGCACTGCAGGAACCTTCCTTATTGCAGTTCGCGAAGAATCAATCGTTGGAGTCGTATAGGTTTGTTTGGCTACGTACGTTCCATCATCCTGTAGTCGTGCGTCTTGACCTCGCGTCTGATGGCACAGGACAACTCACGACGAAAGTGTCGAGTGGTGCAGGTGGGTACGATCCTGGCCATATTGTCGAAAACAAGTCCCGACCCGTGACGCGCGAGGAGGCGGAAAAGTTCTTGGCCAGAGTGAAACAGGAGCAATTCTGGGAGTTGCCGAGCCGTGAGACTCCAGCTACCGTGGGCTGCGACGGTTCCCAGTGGATTATCGAAGGGGTGACGGGCGGGAAATATCACGTGATTGATCGGTGGACACCCCGTAAAGGACCGGTTCGTGACCTCGGCCTTGTCTTTCTGAAGCTAGCGCAGATGAAGATTCCAAGAGACGAACTCTACTAAAAGCTCCAGTTAGCGTATCCTCGTCCCAAGAGCCGTTGGCTGAGAGAGATTCCTAATTCCTCGCCCTATTCTTAATCCAAATCGGCGTCCCCAAAAAACCGAAGGCCTTCCGGATCTGATTCTCCAAAAAGCGCTGGTAGGAGAAGTGCAGCTTCACGGCGCGGTTGGTGAAGAGCACGAACGTAGGCGGGGCGACCGAGGCTTGCGTCATGTAGAGAATCTTCACACGCGAGCGCATGGGGACGGAGGCGCGCTCAAAGTCCACGGTTTCGATGAAGCGGTTTATGGCCGACGTGGGGATGCGCTTGCGGCGCTCGGTGGCCACTTGTTCGAGCAGCGGGAAGATTCTCTCCGTGCCTTTGCCGGTGTGGGCCGAGATGAAGACGATGGGCGCGTAGTTCAGGAATTTCAGATCGTGGCGCAGGCGCTCTTCGTAGGCGTCGCGGTCGCCGGGCCGCTTGCTTTCCCGCATGCGCATGGCTTTCGACGGCCTGCCGGGTTTCAGCGTGCCGCCGGTGACCAGATCCCATTTGTTCACGACGATGATTATCGAACGTCCGCTCTCGTGGGCGTAGCCGGCGATTGCGGCGTCGAGCTGGCTGACGCCTTCGGCAGCGTCAATCACCAGCAGCGCGATGTCGGCGCCTTCGAGATGTTTGCGCGCCATCACGACGGAAAGTTTTTCCGCCATCAGGTGAGTCTTGCCTTTGCGGCGAATGCCGGCAGTGTCGATGAAGCGGAAGCGGCGGCCATCGCGCTCAATGATTTCGTCGACGGCGTCGCGCGTGGTACCGGGAATCGGCGAGACGATGGCGCGGTCGGAGGCCGTCAGGCAATTCAACAGCGTTGACTTGCCAACGTTCGGATGTCCGATGATGGCGACCTTGGTTTCGTAGACGGGAGAATCGTCGTCGGTCCCTTCGCCCGGCTCAGGGCGAGCTAAGGACGGTCGTTGGTCGTGGGTCGTTGGCAATTCAGCACGGTCTTCATCGGCAGTCTCGGGCGGCAAGACCTTAAACACAGCGTCCAGCAGATCATCGATGCCACGGCCGTGTTCGGCGGAGATGGGAAACATCTTATTGATCCCAAGTCGATGGAACTCGTCCACGATCCGCGCCTGCTTTTCCGTGTCGGCTTTGTTGACCGCGAGAAAGAGCGGACGTCCGGTCTTGCGCAGCAGGCGGACGAGTTCAAGATCCGGCCCGGCGACTTCCGACCGGCCATCCACGACCATGACAATGGCGGCGGCTTCATCAAATGCGACCCGGGCCTGACGGAAGATTTCCGATGGAATGAAATCCTTGTCTTCCGGAATGATGCCGCCGGTGTCGATGATGCGGAGGGGGCGGCCGCACCACTCCGCATCGCCGTACAGTCGGTCGCGCGTGATGCCGGGCTCGTCGCCGACAATGGCGCGGCGCGAGCCGACGATGCGATTGAACAGCGTGGACTTGCCTACGTTGGGCCGGCCGACGATGGCAAGCGTCGGAACGCCGGCAGCGGTGGTGGCGAGAGTGCTGGTCGAGTTGTAGGTGGGCTGGGTCAAAATGAGTGGCAACCAGTGCTGATCGCTGCGAACCCTTATTATAGAGACTCCCGTGGCTTTAGGTTCCCAACCCGTCTCTCCTGCAACCCCGAGCCGCCCTGCTCCCAAGGGAAAAGACGCTTCGGGCGTCCCTTATTCAACCCTTCATCAATTCTTCGCGCCGGGCGGAGTGCTGGCGCACACGCATCCCGCATATGAATTTCGCCGCGGGCAGTTGCAGATGGCGCAGGCGGTCGAGCAGGCGCTCGAAGAAAAGCGTCACCTGATTGTGGAAGCCGGGACAGGCACCGGAAAAACGCTGGCATACCTGATGCCGGTGATCCGCTCGGGCAAACGGGTAATCATCTCGACTGGCACAAAGAATCTTCAGGAACAACTTTTCTACAAAGACATCCCATTTCTCGAGCAGGCTCTGTTTGGCGAGGCGGCTTCCGGCGGCGAAAGTTCGCGACGGCTCTCCGTCTGTTACATGAAAGGCCGCAACAATTATTTGTGCCGCAAGAAGCTTTACGACCTTACCGATCAGCCGGTGCTGAGCGGGTTGGAAGAGATTGAGCAATATCGCGCGATTGCCGCGTGGGAGAAGACGACCGCGACCGGCGACCGCGCGGAACTGGCCGAACTTCCCGAGACCAGCGCGCTCTGGCCCAAGCTGGACGCGCGCTCCGAGGCGTGTATCGGGCAGAAGTGCAAGGAGTGGGAGCGCTGCTTCATCACCGAAATGCGCCGGCGCGGGATGGAGAGTGACATCATTATCGTCAACCATCATCTGTTTTTCGCCGATCTCGCCATCAAACTGCAGGCCGAGGGCGCACCCGATGCGGGGATTCTTCCCGAGGCTGCAGCGGTAATTTTCGACGAAGCGCACGAACTGGAAGATGTGGCGGGAAACTACTTCGGAATCTCGGTGAGCAATCTGCGAGCGGAAAATCTGGCGCGCGACGTCGAAGCGTCGCTGCAGCATAACCACATGCTTTCCGCGTCGCTTTCGGGAGCGCTGGGAAGTTTGCGGGAGCGGTCGCAATTCTTTTTCTCGCTGTTGCCGCCGGGAGAGGGTCGCTTCGCGTTCGACACACGGCGAGAGTTTCTCGAAGAAAACGGCGATGAGTTCCTCGCGCTCAATCAGGCGCTGACCCGGCTGGCGGGCGAACTGGAAGGCCTCCCGCAGAAACCGGAGGAAGTGTTCAACTTCGTGCGGCGGGCGCAGGAACTTCAGGTGCAACTCGCGTTCGCCATGGAGTCGGACGATCGCAATACCGTGTTCTGGATCGAGCGGCGAAGCGGGCGAATCAATTCGCCACAGAGACACCGAGGCGCAGAGAAAACCGGGGAAGCGTCTCAAGGCTTTCGTGGTGGCAGGGAGAACGTCTTCCTCCAGGCTACGCCGATCGATGTGGGCCCCATCCTGCGCGAATGCCTGTGGTCGAAGCTTGAGTGTGCGGTCCTCACTTCGGCTACCCTCGCCGTTGGCGGAGGCTTCGAGTACATCCGGCAGCGCCTCGGCTTGGAGCACACGCGCGAGTCGGTGCTGCCTTCGCACTTCGACTACGAAAATCAGGCGTTGTTTTATGTGCCCCCCGATCTACCCGATGCCCGCACGCCTCAGTTTACGGCGCTGGCGGCGGAGCGCATTCGCAGGCTGCTGGAGATTACGCACGGCCGCGCCTTCGTGCTCTTCACCAGCTATGCGCAAATGAACGATGTCTACCAGCGACTGCTGGGCGAGTTAGCGTTCCCCATGCTGCGGCAGGGCGACGCGCCGAAGAGTGCCCTGCTCGAGGAGTTTCGGCTGACGCCAAACGCCGTGCTGTTTGCCACTTCGTCGTTCTGGCAGGGCGTGGACGTACAGGGCGAACAGTTGAGTTGCGTGATCATCGACCGCCTGCCATTTGCCGTGCCAAGCGATCCGGTCGTAGCAGCTAGAGTAAAGGCGATTGATGCTGACGGCGGCAACGCGTTCTTTAAATATCAGGTGCCGGCGGCGGTAATCACGCTGAAACAAGGCTTCGGACGGCTCATCCGCTCCCTGCACGACCGCGGACTGCTGGTGCTGCTCGACAACCGCATCCTCAAGAAGCAGTACGGGCGAGTGTTCATCGAGAGCCTGCCAAACTACAAGAAGACTACCGACATGCGGGTGGTGGAAGAGTTTTTCGGCGTAGCCAATTGAAAGAGGTGCCGTGCTCGACAGCCTTTCAATGCAGCAGTCGCATCCCAGTCCCGGCTGCTGCCTTCCGATCGAAGGTGACTGTGTGTTCGCAGTTAACCGGGTGGCCGCAGCGCTCGATCAAACAATCAGCGAAGTCGGCGCGGCTGCCGCGGATCATCCGTAATGCCTGCGAGACGATTTCAGCCCGCTCAAGGACCAGTTCCTCGCTGCGCAACAGCGTCTCCAGGACCTGTTCAATTTCTTTCTTCGTGAAGCGGTACAGGGATTCCAACAACCAAACCAGTTCTGGACCCAGTAGCGAGGCGGATGGTCAGATTGTAAACTAGCCTGCGGTCGAAATCTGAGCCGCCGGAGGCTGGTCAACGAAAGAAGTGAACAGGTAAGCCAACTTTGGAACGAGGAGGCAGTCAAGCCGCATTCCGCCCCAGCCGCGTTACAATAAAGGTTTCGCGATGAAACGCGGTCCAGCCTGTATTCACGTGGGGCCGCTGAGGGATGCATGTTTGAAGTAACGGTTGACGATACGTTCGCGGCGGGACATTACCTGCGCAACTACAAAGGCAAGTGCGAAAATCCGCACGGCCATAACTACAAGATCCGCGTGACGCTGGCCGGAGCGGAGCTGGACAAGGCCGGTCTGCTGCTCGATTTCAAGGATCTGCGTGAGGTGATGAAGCACGTCATCGAGCGCCTCGATCATCAGATGATCAATGACATTGAGCCGTTTACGGTGATCAACCCGTCTGCAGAAAATCTGGCAAAGTATTTTTATGACGAATCGAACGCACGGCTGAAGAGCGTGACCAACGGCCGCGTACGGGTTAAGAACGTAACGGTTTACGAGACGGATACAACTACCGCGACATACAGTGAATAGTCAGGTGCCAGCCGCCAGTTGCCAGTTGCCGGTAGTACGATGACGGGAAGGGATCAAGATGGGACGATCCTACAAAGACTTGGTGGCTTGGCAGAAATCGATGGGTCTGGTCACAACCACTTACCGCGCCACTGCGGGATTTCCGAGAGATGAATTATTCGGACTCACATCACAGCTTCGTCGCGCCGCCGTCTCGATTCCGAGTAATATCGCCGAGGGTCAGGGCCGCCTCTCCGAGAAGGAATTCCGATTTTTTCTGGGACAAGCCAGAGGCTCCCTGATGGAAGTTGAACCTCAGCTGCAGATTGCCGAAAATCTTGGCTATTTGCAAAAAGAACAAACGAGTTCACTGTTGCAATCGTGCGCTGAAGTAGGGCGAATTCTGAACGGTCTACTGGCATCGGTTTCGAGCCAGGTTGAATCGTAAGACTGGAAACTGGAAGCTGGCGGCTGGCAACTGGTTAAATGCAGATCACCGAAATCTATAAATCGCTGCAGGGAGAGTCGACGCATGCTAGGTTTGCCGTGCGTCTTTGTCCGGCTGACCGGATGTAATCTGCGCTGCTCCTGGTGCGACAGCGAGTATACGTTTCAGGGCGGGCGCAAAATGACTTCCGAAGAAGTCTGGGACGAGGTGATGCGGCTTAGCCCTAACGGCGGCCTGGTCGAGATCACCGGCGGCGAGCCCATGCTGCAGGAGCGCGAACTGGTTCCGCTGATGCGGCAGTTGCTCGAGGCCGGCTATCGAGTGCTGCTGGAGACCAGCGGAGAGCGGCCCCTGGAGCGGGTTCCCGCCGGAGTCATCAAGATCGTGGACGTGAAGTGTCCAGATTCGGGGGAGGCCTACACCTTTCACCTCGAGAATCTGGAAGCCCTGACCACGCACGATGAAGTCAAGTTCGTGCTGAGCGGACGCGCGGACTATGAATTTGCCCGGGATTTCACCCACCGGCATCGTCTGGCCGAGCGCGTGAATGCGGTACTATTCTCGCCGGCGTTTCGCAAAGATGCCTCCGGAGCGCGGGATAGTTCGCACTGCCTGCTCGATCCCCAGGAATTAGCCGAGTGGATGCTCGCCGATGACGTTCCGGCGCGCCTGGGATTGCAATTGCACAAATTTGTCTGGGACCCGGCGCTGAGGGGCGTTTAAACCAATTGTTGATTGTTGATTGATGATTGATGATTGGAAACCCTTCCGCAGTCCGGCTCTTTCAATCAACAATCAGCAATCAACAATCATCAATTGCCTTTGACAGAGATGCCCCATCCAACCAAGTCCCGCGCCGTCGTCCTGCTCAGCGGAGGAATGGATTCCTGCGTATGCGCAGCACTCGCGGCCCGCGACCATACTGCCGCGGCGCTGCACGTCAGTTATGGACAGCGCACCGAAGACCGCGAGCGGCAAGCTTTCATCGCAATCTGCCACCGCCTGAACATTCAGGATAAGCTCTTAGTGCGCAACGAGGCGCTGCGCGCCATCGGCGGCTCTGCCCTGACCGACGAAAATATTCCCGTGCCCAGCGGCGAGGCACTTGGCAACGCCATTGGCCGCGACATTCCGGTAACCTATGTGCCCTTTCGCAACGCCCATTTCCTGGCCGCCGCGGTAAGCTGGGCCGAAGTGGTGGGGGCCGAGAAAGTCTATATCGGCGCCGTAGAGCAGGACAGTTCCGGCTATCCCGATTGCCGGCCGGCGTATTATGAAGCGTTCAACCGGGTGATCAAGGCGGGGACGAAAGAGGGAACCATCGAAATCATCACCCCGCTCATTCGCCTTCGCAAAGCCGAAATTGTGCGGCTGGGCCTTGAATTAGGCGCGCCATTCGATTTAACTTGGTCATGCTACAGCCGCCAGGATCGGGCGTGCGGCGTCTGTGATAGCTGCGGGTTGCGGCTGCGGGCCTTTGCCGCTGCGGGAGCCAGGGACCCGATTCCGTATGCCGAGAAAGAAATTGTTGAATTGTGATGGTTGACTGAAATGGAAAAGGGACTCGCGCACGTTTTTCAATCAACCATCAGAAATCAATCAATCAGCACTGTTTTCCGCCGGGAGGCCGCCATGAAAAAGCATTTCGCAGTGTTCGTGTTCGTTCTCTTAATGCTGGGACTGTGTGTGCCCCCGGTTTTCTCGCAGGCTTCGGGAACGGTCAAGGGCGTATGCAAGGACTCACAAGGCAACCCCATCGTGGATGGAATCGTCGTATTCGCGAATCAGGATACTGGCCAGAAATACACTCTCAAGACCAACAAGAAGGGCGAGTATTTTTCGCTGGGCATCGCAACCGGCAATTACAAGGTCTCGCTCTACAAAAATGCCGACGATGTCAAAGCTGATAAGGACTTGTTCCACGCCAACGGATTTCACGTGCAACTGGACGAGAATGTCCTGGATTTCGATCTAAAAAAGGAAGCGGAAAAAACTGCCCAGGGCCAGGGCTTGAGCCAGGAACAAATCAAGCAGATGCAGGAGGCGCAGGAAAAGCAAAAGAAGGAAGTCAACACCATTAAAACTTTGAACGAAAAGATCGTTGCGGCGAACACCGCGATGAAGGCTGGAGACCCCGATACCGCGGTCGCTACCCTGACCGAAGCCTCGCAGATGGATGCGACGCGCGACGTAATCTGGGCGCAACTCGCCGACGCCTACCGCGGTTCGGCGTTGAAGAAGACGGATTCCGCGGAGAAGTCGAAGCGCCTGCAGGAAGCTGTAGCCGATTATCAGAAGGCCATTGAAATCAAGCAGAAAAACATGGAGGCCGCCGCCAAGAAGGATCCCGAGGATAACAAACGCCTTGCCTCGTATTACAACAACATGGGCGAGGCCAACGGCAAGGCCGGCAAGATCGACGATGCCGTGAAGGCCTACAACCAGGCGGCGCAGGTGAATCCTGAAGGCGCCGCAGGCTATTACTACAACGCCGGCGCGGTGTTGACCAATGCCGGCAAAGGCGACGACGCGATCGCGGCCTTCGACAAATCCATCGCAGCCGATCCCAATAAAGCGGACGCCTATTACCAGAAGGGCGTCAACCTGATTGGCAAGGCCACCCTGCAAGGCGATAAGATGGTCGCGCCCCCGGGCACAGCCGAGGCCTTCCAGAAGTATCTTGAACTCGCGCCTACCGGCCCCAATGCCGACGTAGCCAAGCAGATGCTGGCCAGCATCGGTGCTCCCGTGGAAACCAGCCTTGGTACGAAAAAGAAAGCCGCCCCCAAAAAATAAGTTCCAGACGTTTCGAGTACGAGGGTTCGTATCAGGGCACGCCTTCAGGTGTGCCGGAAGCGGTCGCCATTGGTTGCGCCTTCAGGCGCTGTCGGGGGCTGAAGCCCATTCTCTCTTCGAAATCAATTCGCATGGCTGAAGCCATGCCCTGATACGAATCTCCCAAATCAAGGATGACAAGCTACCCAAACGAAATAAAGTTTCGGGAAGGGGAGCCAGCAAGATTCTGACGCTACGGGACCGCCCGATCCCACGTTACTAACGACCATGTCCTATCTGTCCCTACGTCTCTTCCGCCAGCGCGGTAAAGTGTAGGTATCGGCTAAACTCCTTGGACTGTCCCTACTGTGGTGCGTGCAATTCCCTAAGGGTAACGACGATTGAGGATGGAATGGCATCTCCTGGCAGCGCCGCAATTTCAGTTTCTTTGGAAGGTTATTCCGGTAGCGGCAAAGTGGCGACGCCCGCTTTGCTGGGCGCGATGTTGCGCGCCGCCGACCAAATCAGCGATCTCGTCTTTTCTCCCGGCCGCCCTCCCCAGGTGCAGGTTCACGGCCAGCTTATTCCTGTTGAGGTGGCGGGATTGGCCGCGCTCACCCCCGATAACACGCGCCAGATTGCCGTCGATCTGATTGGCGAGAACAAGCAGGCCATCGCCACCCTGCGCGAGCACGGCTCCTGCGACATTTCGTTCGGCCTGGCGGGCATCGCGCGCTTTCGTGTCAACGTCTTCATCCAGCGTGGCAGTTGCGCGGTCGTGATGCGCGTGATTCCCACCGGCATCCCCGACTTTGCTTCGCTCCGTTTGCCCTCGCACCTCGCCGATATAGCCAGCCTGCGCGATGGAATCGTGCTGGTCACCGGGCCCGCCGGATCCGGCAAGTCCTCCACCCTGGCCGTGCTGCTCGATTGCATCAATCGCGAGCGCAACTACCACATCATCACCATTGAAGATCCCATCGAGTTTCTGCACAACCATAAAAGCTCAACCGTTCATCAGCGCGAACTGCATAGCGACACTCCCAGCTTCGCTCACGCTCTGCGCGCCGCGCTGCGGCAGGCGCCAAAAGTCATTCTGGTCGGCGAGATGCGCGACCGCGAAACTATCGAGAGCGTCCTGGAAGCGGCCGAAACCGGCCACCTGGTGCTTTCCAGCCTGAACACCATGGATGCACCCAAGACCGTCGATCGCATCGTCAGTTCGTTCTCGCCTGGGGAGCAACAAAGTGTCCGCGAGCGTTTCGCCAAATCATTCCGCTACATCCTGTGCCAGCGCCTCTTGCCCAAGGCCGATCGCAGCGGCCGTATTCCAGTCGCCGAAATCCTAAAAGCCAATGCGCGCACCAGGGAGTGCGTCGAAAAAGGCGAGCGCGACGGCAGGACCCTGCTCGACGCCATGAAGGCCGGCGCGTCTGAAGGCATGCAACACTTCGACGGCGAAATCGCCCAACTGGTCCGCGACCGCGTAGTGGATCTCGAAACCGGCCTGTCTTACGCCAGCAATCCCACGGTGCTGGGGCAGGAACTGGCTCGATAAAAAAGCGCCGTCTGCTTTTCATTTTTCACCATCGCTCGTCTGCGGCAGAAATTCCCAAGTCCACCAAACTAGCAAAGGATGGAACCATCTTCTGCAGTCTCTGCGTTATGAACGACCGTTCCTTGCCCAGAGCTGCCGCTTGGGAGTCGAGCTTCTCCAAGGCCGACTCGGGAGCGAGATGGAACTGCCGCACCAGGAATCGGTCCGGAGTGTGGCAAGAAACGCCATAATGTCGAATGCATTCAAGCGGGAAATGCCTCATGTTGAAGGTAACGATGGCGTCGGCCGAGCCAGAAATAGCCGCAGCCACGACGTGCCGATCGTTGGGATCGGGAATGCAAGTGATGGCCTCGGCTAGATCGATGGGGACGTTTACTTCAGCATCGGGAAAGGCGCTTCGCATCGAGTGAAGCCGCCGCTGTCGCTGGAACGGTGTTCGCTTTAATTTTTTTTCCAGGGCATCGCCGACCTCAAACAGAATTTGTTCGCTCCAAAGAGGACGATAACTGGCAGGCTCTTCAGCGAAACGAAGTAGCGTATCGCACAGAGGCATGGGAACCAACACACATGCATCCAGGACCACGGTGTAATTCATTGTCCTGCGCTGAAATCATCTGGCACCTGGTCATAGATGCCTTCCTCGTATTCCGCTCGGGCCAGATCGTCTAAAGTCTTGCGGCGAGAAAGATCGCGCTTCATCTTGTACGCCAGGACATCACGCGCGTACATACGCCGGTGCGTGCCCACCATGTGGAAAGGGATTTCGCCTTTTTCCAGGAGTCGAACCAGGAACTGCCTCGACATCCCAAGAATCTTGCTGGCCTCGATGGTAGTGAACTCGTGGCGGTTTTGCAGCAGGGTGACCGGTCGACCCGCCCGCAGATCCGCCAGTATCCGAAGCAAGAACGAGTAAAGGTTGTTGGGCAGAATTTCCGCTCTACCATCTGGCCCAACGAGCTTCGCTTCCACCTCGCGCAGCTTCGAGTAGGTCTCGACCAACTCCCTTTGTTCCTTCAGAAAAATATCCAGCGTCGGCCTTTCGCCGCTTTGCCCCATCGGAACCCGCCTTCGCTCGAAAGCTAGAACTGGGTGAATTGTAGCAGTCAAGTGCTATATATGCAACCATATGATTGCATTCCTAGCTTTCGGAAGGGACGCGCTTGCCGAATTCTCAGGGAAAATCAACATCCAGCGCGTAGATGTCTTGCGTACTCATGTCACGAACGTAAAGCCGGGAGTCGTCGGGGGCCTGGCCGCTCCACGATCCCCAGAATCCGAGATAGCGGCGCAGACCCGCCAAACCGAAGAGGTCCTCGGGACGGTTATCCCCAACCTTAATGCGGTGGCACTTGGGATTCTCCACACCGAAGTTGTCGAAGTAGACGTAGCGGCTGTCCGATGACCAATACGGATAGTTCACGCTGGCTTCCGTGTGCCACTCCGACCACTTCTGCGTGCGGAAATCATATAGCATGAGCTTATGCGAGCCCTCGACACTGACGGCGGCCAGGTAACGGCCGTCGGGAGACCAGCGCGGGGAAAACAGGCCTTTGGAACCGGGAAAGGTGGAAGTCTGGCGGGTCTTCATATCCACCAGCTGAATGTCCTTGGTTACGGTGTTCATGGCGGAAAGCCGTCCGAAAGCAAGCTGGGTGCCATCCGGAGACCATGTAGCGTCTATTTCCCCGACGTTTTCCGGCAATAGCTCCTGAGGGGAGCCGCCTTGCGCGGAAACCAGAAAGATCTTATATGGCTTTCCGGGTTGGCCGGAGATATAAGCGATTTGGCTTCCGTCGGGCGACCAGACTGGAAGCGAAGCTATCGAAGGCGGATAGCTAAGCTGCAGCCGTTCGCTGCCGTCCACACGGCTGCGCCACAGCGTTCCGTCGGGAATCGTGGCGTACGCGGCCCACTTGCCGTCGCGCAAGAAGGCGACATCGGTCGCCGAAATTCCCCCCAGGAACGGAACAAATTGTTTCGCTGCAGGGTCGTAGCGTACGAGTTCCCCGCGCTGCTGCGTACCCTGCACAAATAGCTTGCGGCCATTGATATCCGGCAGAGCCGTAAAGTACAGGAGCGGGCCAGTCGTCAGTCGGGTGGGCGTCGCGGAAGCTTTGCGGAAAATGCTGGCGGAGTCCGCGAGAGCAAAGATGTCACCGGTTGACGGGCCGGCTTGACGGTGCCGCTTTCGAAGAGGTAGTGCCGCCCGTCCGCGGTCCAGCGGCCACAGCATTCCGTCGGTGGGGTGTGCCATCCTTTTAGCAGTTGATGCAGATTGGATCCGTCGGCGCGAACTTCCCACAATGAGTTGATGTTCGCCTGGTCCAGAACCGAAAACCGAATGCGGCTTCCGTCGGGAGAAAAACTGGCAGCATAGGCGTAACCTGGCGCCGACACCAGAAGGTGCGCGGCACTCCCATCGGCGTTCGCCAGGTACAGATCGGATCCCTCGATAAACAGGAGCTGCCGCCCATCGGGCGACCATGTGCCTTCGCGGGCCGCGATGTCACCTAGCCGGCGAGGCGAACCCGTGGGCAAGGGCAAAAGCCAGAGGGGTACTACTCTGCTGCCCGTGCCCACGTTTGTACTGACTAGCAGTTGGGAATGGTCAGGCGAGATGTCATGGATCGTCATGCTCTTGATCGGCGCCGGAATTGCGGAACTCTCGCCGCCAGTCGTGGAAACCTGAGCCAAAACCAGACCCTCGGGACGGACTTGGGTGACATAGATACGCGTGCCATCCGTCAGCATGTTTCCAAACATGGGGAAACCGTCATGCGTGATCTGGGTGATTCCCGTGACCTTGGGCGGGCTTGGTGGAAGGAAAAACCAGATCAGGGCCGCTACTACTAACAGCACTGCCGTCGCAACCGCCCCCCAGATCCAGCGACGTTTATTTCCTGGAGACGGGGTGGCGGGCGCAACCGCGACGCTCACTCTGTCCGACGTGCTATCCCGCTTCAGCCGCTTCAAGTCGGCGCGGATTTCTGCAGCACTCTGATAACGGATCTCGCGGTCCTTCTCCAGAGCCTTGTCGATGATATGTTCAAGCCCCGGCGGAAGATCGGGGTTGAGGCGCAGCGGTGGCGCGGGTTCCTTGTGGAGGATGGAATCGAAAACCGCGGCCGTGGTATCTCCGCGAAAGGGCAGGGTTCCGGTCGCCATCTCGTACAACACGGTGCCGAAAGAAAACACATCAGTGCGGGCGTCAAGCTCCTTGCCGAGCGTCTGCTCCGGTGACATGTAAGCCACAGTCCCCAGAGTGCTGCCGGCACTGGTTAGGTGCGGATTGTCGGCACTAGCGATGGTAGCCCCGTCCGGAGTGGCACTCGCTCGTGTTTTCGCCAATCCAAAATCGAGAATCTTGGCGTGTCCGCGCTCGGTCACGAACAGGTTCGCGGGCTTGATGTCACGGTGAACGATTCCCTTGGCATGGGCCGCATCGAGAGCATCGGCAATTTCGATCGCAATATCCAGCAAGCGGTCCAACTCAAGGCGCGGGCCCACAATCAGATCCCGGAGAGTCTTGCCTTCCAGATACTCCATCACCAGAAAGAGGCGGCTCTCGTGCTCGCCAATTTCGTAAATCGTGCAGATGTTCGGATGATTCAGAGCCGAAGAAGCGCGAGCCTCACGCCGAAATCGCTCCAGCGCCTCCTCATCGTTCGCCAGGGCATCCGGGAGAAACTTGAGCGCGACAAAACGGTTGAGCTGGATGTCCTCGGCCTTGTAGACCACACCCATCCCGCCACCGCCGATTTTGCTCAGAACACGATAGTGGGAAACCGTCTGGCCAAGAATGGAAGGGGAATCAGGCACGCCGCACATCTTAGCAGACTGTCACGGCCATCGCGGCCAAAAGCGGCAGGTGAGTTTCTGCGGCTGCGCTTCCTTCCGCTATCATCTCCACATGCCCTCACCGCAATCCCTAGTCCTAACCTTCGAAGACGCCCGCCGTGCCGTGGAGGAACACGCGTCGACCGTCGCTCCAGGAGCAGAAGAAACCGTAAACCTGCTCCAAGCTGCCGGGCGAGTGCTGGCAGAGCCCATCACCGCCGACCGCGACATCCCTCCCTTCCCGCGATCCACGCGCGACGGCTACGCCGTGCGCGCCGCCGATCTGACGAAACTTCCCATCAAGCTGAAGGTAATCGGAGAAATCAAAGCGGGACCGAGTCAAGTCTCATCCACATTGAATCGCGGCCAAGCATATTCCATCATGACCGGCGCCCCAGTGCCGCCAGGCGCGGACGCCCTCGTAATGGTCGAATACACCACGCCTCAAGGAGACTCTGTCGAAATAACAAACGCCGTCGCGCCGGGTGAAAACATCGTCGCTCAGGGAGCCGAGGCCAAAGGCGGCACGCTCCTGCTCGACCGGGGCACGCGGCTCAACGAAGCCGCCATCGCACTCGCGGCCTCGGTCGGAAAGTCGAAACTGCAAGTGTTCGTTCGTCCGCGCATAGCCGTGCTTACCACAGGCGATGAGATCGTCGACGTCGATGTAGAGATTAGTCCGACGCAGATTCGCAACTCCAACACCTATTCGCTGGCGGTCCAGATTGAGAGGGCCGGCGGCGAACCCGTGCTCTTGCCCATTGCTCCCGACGAGCCGCGCCGTCTGCGGCAACTGATCGAAGAAGGCCTGCGATCCGACCTGCTGATCATGACCGGCGGCGTCTCCATGGGACGCTACGACCTGGTAGAGCAGGTGCTAGCCGACTTGCAAGCCGAGTTCTTTTTCACAGGAGCAAAGATCCAGCCCGGAAGGCCCGTAGTATTCGGCCGAGTCCAAAACAAAAACTCACACAAATACTTCTTCGGTCTCCCCGGCAACCCCCTCTCGACCATGGTCACCTTCGAGCTGTTTGCCAGGCCCATCCTCGAAGCGTTGTCGGGATCGCCCCCGCGCCCCCTCACCTTCGTATATGCCCGCCTGAAATCGGACATTCACACCAAGACGGGACTGACAAGATTCCTGCCAGCAATACTTTCCGGCAAGCATGAAGACTCCCACGCAGAACTTGTCCCGTGGCAGGGATCGGGCGACGTCGCGGCCCGCTCACGAGCGAATTGCTACATCGTCATCCCTCCCGATGCCGAACACGTCCTGGCAGGCGAATGGATAGCCGTGATGCTGCCGCCTCCCATGTAAGATAGAACTTCTGCATGGCGAAGAAGCTCTCCCACTACGACGCAGTAGGCCGCGCCCGCATGGTCGATGTCTCCGGCAAAGCCGCCACCCGGCGCGAGGCCCGAGCCAGCGCCTTCGTACTCATGCCGCCGGCAGTCCTGAAGGCGCTCCCGAAAAATCCCAAAGGCGATCCTCTCGAAGTAGCCCGCCTCGCCGGAATCATGGCCGCCAAGCGCACCTCGGAATTGATCCCCATGTGCCACGCCCTGCCCCTCTCCCACGTTGATGTCGAGATGAGCCTATGCGAGAATGGCGTCGCGATCACTACCAGAGTAGCCACCACCGCAGAAACAGGAGTCGAAATGGAGGCCCTGGTAGCAGCAGGAATTTCCGCCCTCACGATTTATGACATGCTGAAGGGGATGGATAAGGGGATTGAGATTCGGAAAATTGTCTTGGAACGTAAGAGTGGCGGCAAGAGTGGAGAGTACCGGCGGGTGAAGAAGTAACGTGCATTCCGATTGATTCCATGGCGAACGACGTCAAGCTGCTCCTTGTCGATGACAACCCAATGGTACTGGGGATGTTGCAGCATGCGCTGGCTCCGTTTGCGCGGGTTGTGGCTGCCGGCGATGCGGCTGACGCTTTGCTTAAGGCTGTTGACGATCCTCCGGAGCTGGTGGTTTGCGATTACCGGATGCCGGGAATGGATGGGCGGCAATTGGTGGAGAAGCTGAAAAGCCGGCCGGCTACGGCTAATTTTTCCGCGATCCTGCTGGCTAGCCGGGCGGACATTGATGAGCGTCTATCTCCGCAGGATGCGGCCGACGACTATATTGCCAAGCCCTTCTTTCTGAAAGAAGCTACGCGGCGTATCAAGCGCACGGTGGATCGCATTGCGCTTGAGAAGATGGCCAAGACCGCTCCCTCTGACGGCGTGGTGCGCGGGAATCTTTCGCAGATGAATGTGATTGACCTGATGCAGTCGCTTGAAATGGGGCGCAAGAGCTGCCAGCTCAAGCTCAACAACGAAGGCGAAAAGTGCGAAGTCTTTTTTGTTGAGGGACAGGTCAAGCACGCTACTTACGGATCTTTGTCGGGGGATGAGGCAGTCTTTAAGGTGCTGCGCTGGACCGGCGGCAACTTCGAACTTAACTTCGAGGGCAAGACGGATCAGGAAACCACCAAGCTCAACACCCAGGGTCTGCTGATGGAGGGGTTGAGACTGCTCGACGAATCGCAGCGCGATGCCGGCGCGGAGGCGCCTGAAGAGAGCGCTGAGAGCGCCAGTGCGAGTGCCGGAGCCGAGTCTGGTGTGAACACTGGCAGTGCCTCCGGCGGCGGCCGGACGGAAGAGGAAGAAGATGTCCTCCTCGACAACTGAGGGCTCCGTTGTTTTTACTGCCGCTGTGGTTACGGTCAGCGATTCCTGCTCTCGGGGGGAACGAGAGGATCTCTCGGGGCCGGCAGTTGTCGAGGTACTGAAGAGGTCCGGGTTTCACGTCGTCCATACGCAGATCGTGCAGGACGACTCCATGCAGATTCAGAATGCGCTCGTTCATCTGGCTCTCGAAGTGCGCTTCATCGTCACCACGGGTGGGACGGGGATTGCGCCGCGCGATGTTACTCCGGAGGCGACTGCGGCGATTTGCGATCGTCTGATTGACGGCGTGGGTGAGCGCATGCGGCTTGAAGGCGCTAAGAAAACTTCGTTTGCAGCCTTGAGCCGGGGAGTTTGCGGGGTGCGGGAGAAAACTCTGATTCTGAATCTGCCGGGTAGTCCCGGCGGGGCGGTGGAATCTTTGGAGGCTGTGCTGGGGTTGATTCCTCATGCGTTGAATTTGCTGGAGGGGAAGACGGAGCACTAGCGACAGGGGACGACTTCGAAGTCGAATCCCCACTTCTCGCAAAGAACGCGAGAAATGGGGCTCCCGGCACTTGAGATTATAAATCTGTTGCGGGGCGGGCGGAGTCGGGCTGGGCGGCCGGGTTCTGGCGTTATGTTCCGACTGGAACATAGTGCGCGAATGTTCCAACTGGAACATAACTCACATTTTACCGGAACACTGTGGAAATCTCGGAAAACCACCTTAAAGCTATAGTTGGGGGGCGGCAAGTGGCTGGGAGGGTGGGGTTTAGGGAAAGGGTCGCAAAACGCGGCTAAAAGGACACAGGGCGAAGGAAAAGCGGGCAACATCGCCCTTGGTGCTGGCAATCGGCGGGGGTGAGTGCCAATTACATGGACTTGCGGGGTGTAGGGACGTCCCGTCTGTCCGTCCCCGGACTCGGATTTTCGAAAACTCCGACGGCCAGACACTTGACGCGACGAGTGCCAGTTTGGGACCGGTTGCCGGAGCTGCTTTAGCTCATTACGAAGTGGCAGTCGACCTCTAACAGGCACCCGAGGGACCCCGGGCTGAAGGATCGGGTCTGGCGGTTCCTTATTTCGCTGGTTCTCGAAGAAACTAGTTGCACCTTCCTGCCAGATTTAGCGGACATATCGCGCAGGCATTTGCGAATCTCCTCTGGGGATTGTCGTCGGCTTCCGATTCGCAGGACGAGGTGCGCGTTCTTTTCAAGAACTGCGCCAAGGGAGCGCCACATATCCCCTATGAAAGACCAGTATTTCTCCTCTCGGGTATGCCTGTCGTCGCCGCCGAGCCGGCTTCTGGTCGGAAAAGGGGGACCTCCCAAGAACCACAAGCGCAGCCACTGATCCTCCTCGAAGTTTGTCACGTCCAAGTAAGGCGGGGATGTTACGACACACCGTACCGCCAGCTCGCGCATATCCATGAGGTAGGGCAGCTTCCTCATATCAGAGTGGAATACGAGAGAGTGAGCGTTTGGTAGCGGGCTAATGTATCGATAGTCAGTCCTGTTACGGACGACGTCAAAGACGTCGCGGTTTGGCGGGTGCCAGTTACGGTTCCTCCAGAAGCGGACCGAGTAATCGGGTTTGGTGCTGATTGTTCTGGGCATCTGATTGGACAAGTAAGCTGGACTTGTTCGCGACTCGCCATGCAGAGAACCCAGGACCAAGGCGGCGATCATTGCGTCGATCTTCGACGTGCGCCAGCGTAGACGTTCGCGGAGAAAAACCAGTTGGGATAAGGTTTTCGTTGAGAACGCCCACTTGAAAAATAGAGGAAGACTCTTCCAGGTAGCGTTGACATCAGTCTCCCGGCATTCGTCCTCGAGTTGCCGAAGTCGACGCTGTAACGTCTTGTATTGTGGAGGGTTCGTTTTTGCGAGCGTGAGGCAGTAGGCTACGTCGTTTGTATCGGAGGAAATTGCCTGCCTGTTCAAGAGCACCGCGGACAGCGCTGTCGTGCCCCGGCCGCTGAACGGATCCAGGACATACTCACCTGGAAGCGTGAGTCGTTCGATCCACTTTTCAGCGAACTGTTCGGGAAACATAGCGAAATAAGGACAGAGCGAGTGGAACCTGTTTCTCATTTTTTGGGGGTACGTTTTCGCTGTCGTTGAATTGCTGCGCGGACCCAAGCCCTGCACTGCGAAAGTACTTCGGGTCGAATCGCATTCCCGTATTGGGTGATTCTGCACCTATCGAACAAAATTCCCGCTCGGTCGGTATGGGAAGACCACTGGCTTCTCTCTACCCTCGACGGGATCATGTAAAGCTTGACGGGTTCGACCATGAACGGCTGCCGCATATATTCTCTCGAAAATTTCGCGGGCTGGAGCCTGTCAAGATGTTCCTTCCAATTCACTCCGGTCTTGCATTGAGCGAAACCGATTAGGTTGCCAGGTCTACCATCATTGAACTTTCTCCAACTCACCAGGTCTAACTTGCCGTCGCCACCGCCTGGTGGTTTGGCGTCCTTTTTCCATCCCGCTCCTTCGCCCACATGCTCGCACAGTTTTTCTATGTTCTCCCTAAATGCGTGCGCGGTACTTTTCTTTTTGCAGCGGTGCCGAAAACAAAACTACCCGAGTGCGGGCCACTTGCGGCCCAGAAGCTAGCGAGAACATCACCACAGAGCATCTCGAAAACCTTGGTCGGATCAATCGATTCCAGCACTCTTGCCTTCGATTCCATACTCATTCGTGATATGAGTAAAAGGAACCAGTAAAGACAGGCAACGTTGGAGGTTGAGCGAAACGGATATCTGATTTCTAACGCGGTCTTGGTCTGATTAAGAACGAAGGGGTACGAGTTGGTTGCGTTTTGACGTTGGCCGCAGACGGCAATCCTATCTTCCAATTCTAGGAATGCATCTGACGCCATTGTCTCGGCCCTTTCGTCGGCAATCTTGCTTGCTCTCGTGAGTTCCCGCTTCAGATCCTCTCGCGAGATTTTACCGTCGGCCTTGAAGAGGCAGTTTATCTCAACCCAATCGGCGGCGTTCACGCGGAAATCGTCGGTGCTTGGGTGTGGGGATAAAAGGGGGCTACTCATTGTTTCCGGCCGCCGCTGTCGCTCGGTCGTTGCGCTTGCGCTTCAGTCTCATCGCATCCACGAGTTCACCAGCTAATTGCTCTATCGTTAGCGCGACCTTGAGGGCATCGGAATCATCGCTAGAATAACCAGTCGGAAGAGTGCCATATGCCCTTTGGAGAGCGGCTTTCGCTTGTTGAAGCGATTGAACGAATATCTTCTCGTCGCCGAGGCTGATATCGAGCGCAACATACAGGGGTAACCCGTCCCTTAGGGCCCTGATCCCATCTTCGGACTGGAGCACTCTGTCGAGATTCTTCAGGTCTGGGTTCTGGGACTTGATTAAGGACGGCTTGCCCGCTCGCTCGCCGTAAAGCCACGTCATTAGCTGGCCGAGGTTTGAAACCCTTCTTGTGGGCACGGGGTTTTTTAGCGTTGCACCCTTTTGCTCAAGACCTAGGAACGATCGAATCCCCGGATAATCCATGCCCGTGTAGATGTAGTTAAAGTGGAACTTTGACTTCGCAATATTCGCCCGAGAGAACACCTTGGATCTTTCGGCCTCCTCCACGATCATCAGGCCGCGGTACATCCTTTGGACGAGCGAAGTGTAATCGCCAAGTTGTGCCGCTATCTGGTCCAGTGGTACGCCGTATTCATTGTGGACATGAGCGACATACTGCGCCTTTGCATAAGAGCCCCAAGGCGCCGGGCCATTCACGTGCTTGAACCCAAGGTAGCGCCAAGCTTCCTTTCTTGTCGTCACTATAACTGGCAAGGTTCGCAGCTCTTTTGCCGCCTCAGCCGAGATCCTCGGCAGGTCGGTTGCCCGTAGTCTCTCCCTGAGCGTTCCGTCAAGTAGCAGCTTGACTGCTGCCAAACGGCGGTTGCCCTCGATAACTGTGAACTTGCCGTCTTTACCCCTCTCTACGAACAGTGGCTCATGTTCAAAATACCCATTGTGCGCAATTGAGGCAGCGACCTCTTCGACAGCCATCTCCTTCCAGAGCTGCTTTAGCAAATCGGACTGACTGGTTTCCGGGCTGAGCCCGAACTCGGCGAGCCGCGGGTTCGAGCTGTCAAAACGCAGATCCTCGATCTTGGCTCGTTCGTAGACTCCTGTCGGAGGGGAGGCTGCAGGGCGGTCTTGTTGTCGAGCGTAGGCATTTTGCGTAAGCGTACTCAATTCTGCAGCTGGTTGCAACGAATTCGGTAGCCGATGGAAGGGTGCGAGGTCTGGTGCCGTCCCTGCGGGACTCGGTCCCATTTCTTGCGGCTGGCCTAGAGCTTACGTCCTTTCGGCAAGCTCAGGGCAGGCTCTGGTCTATTGTCTGCCGCCCCTCCGGGGCTGGAGTTGGGTGGTTTCGGGCCGCATCTTTCCCTGGGATTCGGCTTTACGCGGCAAATACAAAAAAGCAGGTCCCTCCACTCCGCTCGCTTTCGCTCCGCGTCGGTCGGGATGACAGAGTTTTGTGTGGGATTGGCTCAAGACACGCGGGAGCTTGAATCAGGCCTGGAATTCGCCGGCTTCGGGGAAGCGGAGTTTGCACTTGGCCAGGTTGAGGGCCAGGAGTTCTTCGATCTTGGTTTCTTCGCAGTTGCGGGACATGGCTAGTTCGCTTACCAGCAAGTAGCGGGCGCGTTCGAGCATCTTCTTTTCGCGGAAGGACAGGGGCCATGCGCACCGGCTCCCTGTTTGAGGTCGCCAGTGTCCTTAAGAGCCTGATCGCCCTCCACCAGTGCAAAAAATTCTCGACTTCCTCTCCATCGCCGAAAACCTCACCACCGCCGACTGGAAAGACCGCTTCAAAGAAAACTCCGACTCCCGTCTGTCCACGGATTCCAGGATTTGCCGCCACTCGTACGTATTTGCAAAACAACCCATTTGCCAGCAGTGAGCATCCGTTTACGCGTTTGGAGCCTAAATGAGTAAGAACAATGGAATGGCCAATCCGTTCCGCCTCAAGCCTTTCGATTCCTCAGACAAGCGACTCCTTCGGGTGGTTATTGAAACTCCGAAGGGTAGCCGAAACAAGTTTGCTTTCAATCCCGATGACCAGATTTTCGAACTGAAGAAGGTGCTGCCCGCCGGCATGGCATTCCCTTATGACTTTGGATTCGTCCCGTCAACGAAAGCCGATGATGGCGATCCCGTAGATGTGCTGGTGCTGATGGACGAACCTGCATTCCCCGGATGTCTGCTCACATGCAGACCCATCGGTGTTATCCAAGGGGACCAAGGCGACAACAAACGAAGAGTACGAAATGACCGAATTGTTGCAGTTGAAAAGGATGCGCACAGTTGGGCCGACATCAAAACTGTCAACGATCTCGGAAAGCAATTCGTTCGGGAACTGGAAGAATTCTTTGTGGACTACCACAAGCTATCGGGCGAACAGTATCGTGTGCTGGGGGTGAAGGGGCGGGATCCAGCCAGAAAGCTCGTGAAATCAGGAATGCGATGAACAAGTGGGTGGTATGACGCAGATTCTAATTCGATTTCTTATCGGCGGACTGGTTGTTTCTGCCTTCGCGGTCGTAGGCGATCTCTTAAAACCGAAGAGTTTCGCCGGGCTGTTTGGGGCAGCGCCTTCTGTCGCGCTTGCCACTTTGGGGCTGACTGTCGCAACCGAGGGTGCGGCTTACGCTGCAACTGAGGCTCGCTCGATGATGGCAGGGGCAATCGCTTTCTTCGCTTATGCTTCGTTCGTGAGCTGGGTATTAATGCGTTACAAACCAAAGGCCCTCTGGGTCACGATTTGTTCGATTCCTGTCTGGATCGGGGTAGCGTTCGGGATATGGGAAGTAGGGCTGAAGCAGTGAATGGCAATGAGAATCCAAATTGATGTCTCCGCTTTCAGGAAAACAAAGTGGTACGAATATGCCGTCCGATTCGTCTTCGGAGGACTAATCACTGCTGTCGCGGGAATTATCGCCAAGAAGTTCGGCGCTGGCATTGGCGGCTTGTTCTTGGCCTTTCCGGCAATCCTCCCCGCAAGCGCAACCCTAATAGAAAAACATGAAACGGAGAAGAAACAATCATATGGGCTCGAAGGAACGAAACGCGGAAGAAGTGCAGCCAGTGTTGATGCGGCCGGGTCGTCGATTGGCAGCTTGGGATTACTGGTTTTTGCGGTGCTCGTTTGGCAGTTCATAGCCAGACACGGTACTGGGGTAGTCCTAGCCGGCGCTACGCTGGCATGGCTGACGGTTTCAGTGCTGGTCTGGCATGTTCGCAAACGAGCCTAATCCAAAAAAGAACGGGCCGGCGCAATTAATGACTACTTCAGGGTCTTGACCTTCTTCGCACACAGCCATCCACTATTCTTGGAGGCTCCCCGCAAGCTGGTCGCCAGCTCAGGCCTGGAATTCGCTGGCTTCGGGGAAGCGGAGTTTGCACTTGGCGAGGTTGAGGGCCAGGAGTTCTTCGATCTTGGTTTCTTCGCAGTTGCGGGACATGGCTAGTTCGCTGACCAGGAGGTAGCGGGCGCGTTCCAGCATCTTTTTTTCGCGGAAGGACAGGGGCTTGGCCTGGTGGAGGGCGATCAGGCTCTTGAGGACACTGGCGACCTCGAACAAGGAGCCGGTGCGCATGCGGTCGGAGTTTTCTTTGAAGCGGTCTTTCCAGTCGGCGGTGGTGAGGTTTTCGGCGATGGAGAGGAAGTCGAGAATCTTCTGCACCTCGCCGTTGCGGACTACCCGGCGAATGCCCACGCTGCCTACGTTGTTGCAGGGCACCATGACCTTGAGACTGCTGGCCTTGATGTTGAGGAGATAGAACTTTTCCACCGTGGCGCCGATGGAGCGGCTGCTGATTTGTTCGATTACGCCCACACCGTGGTTGGGATAGACGACCTTGTCGCCTATGTGGAAATTCAGATCTACACCATTCATAAAAAGCACCTGGGCAGGCGAGGGACAGTGGGGGAAGAAGCGTTATCTTTACTGTAAGATACTATTCCGAAATGGGACTAAAAGCAAGGAAGGTCCCTGGTTCCAGCCGCCCCGGGGAAGCGATAACGGGAGCTCGCTAGCTTGTAAATTATTGTTGTCAGATCGTTTAGGCCTGCCGAAAGGCTGATTAGGCCGGGAACCCGGCGAGCCACTTCGCTTATAATCGCGGTGTGAGCTTTGCGCAGAGCAAGCGAGACCGGCGGGCCGGGCGCGTTCTCGGGCTGGACGTGGGGTCGAGAAGGATTGGGGTCGCGGTGTCGGATCCTCTGGGGATTACCGCCCAAGGGTTGGAGACCCTACAGAGGCGGAACAAACGGCAGGACATGGCGGCGCTGGAGCGGGTGATTCTGGATTACGCGGTGCGGGAGATCGTGGTCGGTCTGCCGCTGCGGATGAGTGGCGCGGGAGGGACGCAATCGGAAAAGATGCAGGAGTTCGCGGAGGAGTTGCGGAAGCGCTTCCGGCTGCCAGTGCATTTGTGGGATGAGCGGCTGACCTCGGCGGAAGCGAATCGGCTGTTGCGGGAGACGGAGTTGTCGATTGAGAAGCGGGCGAAGGCGGTGGATCGAATGGCGGCGGTGCTGATTTTGCAGGGGTGGATGGAAGGGCGTCGGCCCCGGTAGAGGGGCTTCCGGAAAACGGGAGCCGCTCACTATTTTAGCTTTTCGTACTCCGCCTTGGCTTGCTTCAGGATGGGGATGTCAGGGTCGGCGTCTTTCCAGAGGGCGAAGAAATCCTGGTAAGCAGCTTTGGCTCTGGCAGTGTCGCCGGTGAGCGTGTAGGCGCGCGCGAGTTGAAGATGGGCCAAAGCGCCGATGGGCTCGTTTGTCACGACGCCGGGATTGTCGATAATTTTCTGGAACTCCGCCGCCGCTTCCGGCCCCTTGTGACCCATCAGATATGCCTGGCCCCGGATGTATGCTGGGTACACTTGCAAATAAATCGTCTGGGCTGGGGTGCCGAGTTCATACGCAGATGCAGCCTCAAGCAGTGCAATCGCCTTGGATGCGTCGCCCTTACTGAGCGCGATTTGGCCGTGAATCTCAGGCAGGTAATTGAACTGCACGATCGTGTCGAGCGGGAAGTGCTTTGCCAGATCGGCAGCAATTGTCTCTGCATGCCGGACATCGCCCGCAAATGCATAGGCGAGCGCCGCGGCAGCCTGTATGTCCCGATTGGTTGAGACCGCGAGTGCCGCCGCCGTCCCTTGCTTTGCTTCTGTAGAGTTGCCGAAGAGTGATTCTCGGAGCGCCGCATCGATTAGGTATCCGGCGGCTGTCTCTTTCTCGTCCGCACGTAACGCGGAGGAGGCAGCCCGTCGGGAAAGTTCACGCGCTTTCTTCAACTGTCCTGAATAGCCTGCCGTCAGGCCCTCAAGATAAAGTAGGACATCTTCGACTCCCGGCTTTCCGGTTGCCCACGCCGCTTCACGGTTCATGCTCGATTCATCGTGCTCCAGGAAGGCTACTTGGTAGAGGTTAAGGTGGTTCAAATAAGAATCCTGATGACGTGCCTGGGCCTCGGCGACGGTCGCTTTCGCTTGACTGAGTTGGTTCAAACTCAAGTAGGTTCCAACCACGGCGGCATAGCCAATGGCGCTCGGGTCCAGGCTGAATGCTCTTTGCGCCTCCGGCAGAGTCTTATCGTACTGACCTATCTGACCGTACATGTAGCCCAAGTCTGTAGGGGGAACAGTGTCCAGAGGATAGGTTTCGGCCCAAAGCCGGTAAGTCTTGGCGGCTTTGTCCAATTCCCCTGTAACAAAGTGATAATAGTGAGAAGTAATGTAAAACCTCTCTCGCTCACCCACCCGGTCGCGCAACTCGTAGGCCTTGACTTCGCTTTCGGCGCCCAAGGCGGCTTGGCCCAAATTGCCATAATCGAGGCCCAGTGCTGAATAGGCCATGGCGAACTTGGGGTCGAGGCTGATGGCGCGCTGGAACAAGGCAATCGCGGCCGCCGGATCATACTTCTCGACGTGCGCCCTTTGCCCCAGCGTGTAAGCTTGCAGCGCTTCCAGCGAGGAAGTGGTTGCCTGCTCCAGTGGTGTGTCGAATTTCTGGACGGACGCCAGAGATTCGCCGAGTTTGCCGCGGAGCTCAGAGGCCGCTTTGGCCAGCGTCTCCAGAACGTGTTGTTTGTCACTGGCCGTCACCTGCTCTTGCGCCAGTGTTTCTCCGGTGCGGCAGTTGGAAGCCGTCAAGCCAAGAACGTATTGTGGAGCGAGGCTGGCAATCGTGCCATCAATCACGGCTTTGGCGTTGACGCGCTGGCAGAGTTGCCGGGCGAGGTCTTTTGTGAGGCGCGTGCCGGCGGACTGCTCCATCTGCTTCAGCGTATCGGCGATGCGCTGGTCCGATACCAGATTCAAGAATGGCGACTGCTCAAGCTGGACTGCCAGCCCTTGCCGGAGCGTTCCATCAAAAACCGGATCGCCGGTGGTGTTGGCGAAGTCGGCTAACACAATGGTGTCCTTTTCCGTGAGTGGAGGCGCCCGGCGAGACCGCCAGAACAAGGTGCCCAGGATAACCGCCGCCAACAAGACGAGCGCCGGAATCAGAATCTTGCTCCGCGGACGGGGCGCCGCCAGAATTTGATCGGAGCGCGGCATCGTCTTTTTTTCCGGCGTTGCTGGAGCAGCCGGCATTTTGGATGGCTCTGGCGGCGCCGCGATCTTAGCCGCTATTTCGGTCCGACGTGATTCTGTATCTCTTTTCAGCCGCTGCAGGTCGGTGCGAATTTCCGCGGCGCTCTGGTAGCGCAGAGTGCGATCTTTCTCAACTGCTTTGTCGATGGCTCGTTCAAGATCAGCCGGCACTTCGGGGTTCAAGCGAACGGGCGCTACGGCAGCTTTGTGCAAAATGGCATCGAAGATCGCGCCGGCAGTTTCACCGGTGAAGGGGAGGTTCCCGGTTGCCATCTCGTACAGCACGACACCAAAAGAGAACAAATCCGTGCGGGGATCGAGTTCTTTGCCTAATACCTGCTCCGGGGACATGTAGGCGACGGTGCCGATGGCCGTTCCGGGAGAAGTGAGATGTTGCTCGTCGACGGATCCGGACTGGGTGCCAGCCGCTGCGATTTTGCTGGAGGAACTTGCTGCCAAGGTGATCTTGGCCAGGCCGAAATCGAGAATCTTGGCATAGCCGCGGTCGGTGACAAAAAGATTAGCCGGTTTGATGTCGCGATGCACAATACCTTTGGCGTGGGCTGCATCGAGTGCATCCGCAATCTGAATGGCCAGCGAGAGAATCGTTTCAGTCTCCATCGGACGCGCGCCAATACGATGTTTCAGCGTCATCCCGTCCAGAAATTCCATGGCGATGAAGGCCTGACCATTCGCCTCGCCAATATCGTGAATAGTGCAGATGTTGGGATGGTTGAGGGCGGAGGCAGCCCTGGCTTCCCGATGGAATCGTTCCAGGACCTGGCGATCATGGGCAACCTCCGGGGGGAGGAACTTGAGGGCCACAAAGCGGTCGAGCCGGGTGTCCTGCGCTTTGTAGACAACACCCATGCCGCCGCCGCCAAGCTTCTCGATAATGCGGTAATGCGAGATGGTTGTGCCGATCAAAGGCCTTTGCCCGCCCCAAGGTCGCAATCTTAGTAATGCTGATCCGGTAAGTCAATGTCGGGCGATTATTCCCGCACACGCCAACAGCCTGCGTACGAAGCGCTTTCGTCAAGTTCTTATTGCCCGCGCACCGCACGCCGGCAGGAGTTAGCGGAGGAGTTGCGGAAGCGCTTCCGGCTGCCAGTACACCTCTGGGATGAACGGCTGACCTCGGCGGAAGCGAACCGGCTGTTGCGGGAGACGGAGTTGTCGATCGAAAAGCGGGCGAAGGCCGTGGACCGCATGGCGGCAGTTTTGATCTTGCAGGGGTGGATGGAGGGGCGGGAAGGCGGTCGTTTCGTTGGTCGTTAGTCGTTAGTCCTGCGTCGTTCGTCGTTCGTCAACCCAGAACCCAGCCACTTCAGATCTTCAGGAAGATTTTCTTGCGGTCCATGAGCCAGATGGGGACGAGGCAGAGCAGGACGAAGCACAGGGAGAACAGGAGCGAGGCGAAGCTAGCGCTTCCCAGCGGGGCGAAGAAACGCTGGAAGATGTACTCGTGTGTGTTCAGGGTCTCGCCGTGCAGCGGTGCGCTGAAGAAGTCGAGCAGTTCCGAGAACAGCCCGCGATGGTATAGACCACGATTGAGTTTCTGCCAAAGATGAGGAAGGGCCGTGTCCAGGCCCCGCGCCAGCGTTTGATGTCGGTGGCCCAATAGCAGAGGGCAAGGCAAACCAGGGCAAAGCCGGCGGCGAAGAGCACGTAGGAACTGGTCCAGAGTTTCTTGTTGATGGGGAACCATATCCCCCAGATTTCACCAAGAACCAGACCTGCGACGCCGAAGATTAGCATGCCGAGGGCTTTGGATTGCGGGCTGCGTTTGGAGCGCAGCCATTCTCCGGTGAAGACTCCCAGCAGAGCGGTTCCGATTGAAGGCAATGTGCTGAGGAGCCCTTCAGGATCGCGGGTGATCTCATAGAGACGGGTGCTGCCCCAGAGCAGAAACTTGCGATCCAGATAAGCCGCGAGATTGGCGTCGGGGTGAAGGAGTGGTATGTCGCGGCCGGGAACTCCGAAGCCGGGCACTGGAACGAAGCGCATCAGGATCCAATAGCCGACGAGCAATGCGGCAACCACCAGGGCACGGGCTTTAGGCCGGACATAAAGGAAAAGGATTGACGCGACCAAATAGCAGATGCCGATGCGTTGCAGCACGCCGGGAATGCGCAGCCCGCGCGATGATGAGGCCAAAATCGAGGAGGAATTTAAGGCTAACCCAATAGGCGAAGATCGTGATAGCGCGGCGGAAGGTATGGCGCAAGAGTAAGGCGCGGGAATCGCCTCCGGCCAAGCCTCGATTGGAAGGAGAAGACCAGCGAGACTCCGACGATGAAGAGGAAGAACGGGAATATGAGGTCGGTGGGAGTCCAGCCGTTCCACTCGGCGTGTTCCAGCGGCCAATAGGCGTGCTCGTTGCCGGGATTGTTGACCAGGATCATAGCGGCGATGGTGACGCCGCGGAATAAATCGAGAGAGGTAAGGCGATCGGAGGGGGCGGTCACCGGGGACTTTACGGGTGCCACCGAGGTTTCGTAGGCGGATGTGGCCATGATGGAAAACAGCAAGGATTGTACACCTAGGCGGTCTCGCTATTGTCCGCGCACCGCGCGGCGGAAGGCGGTGACATTGCTGTTGTGTTCTTCGAGGGTGCGGGCGAAGCGGTGGTGGCCCTGGGCGTCGGCGACGAAGTAGTAGTAGTCGCTCTGTGCGGGGTGCATGGCGGCTTCCAGAGCGCTCTTGCCGGGATTGCCGATGGGGCTGGGTGGAAGTCCCGGGTGCCTGTAGGTGTTGTAGGGGGAATCGAAGCGCATGTCGTCGTGATGCAGCGCGCCGGTGTATGTTCCTGCCAGGAGTTCCGCGTAAATGATGCTGGGATCGGCGTCGAGTGCGATGTTTTTCGCCAGGCGGTTGTAGTATACGCTGGCGACTATGGGACGTTCTTCGGCAACCGCCGTTTCCTTCTCGACAATGGACGCCATAGTCACGGTTCGCTCGATGTCGGTTGCACCAGGCGCCGCAATCAATCCAATCTGGTGCGCGACCTGGCGAAACTGTTTGACCATGGCTGCGGCCATGTCTTGCATGGTCTGCATGCGGCTGAATTGGTAGGTATCGGGGAAGAGGTAGCCTTCGAGAGAAGGCGCGCTGGGAGCGAGGTCGGCGATGAGCGCGGTATCAGACTGCGCGACTTTCAGGAAATTTTCCGCAGGGCCGAGGCCGGCAGCTTCGACGGCGCGGGCGACGTCGAACATCGTGAAGCCTTCGGGAACGACTACGGTATGAAAGTAAACGTCGCCGCGGGCCAGGCGCTTCTGCACGTCGATGAGGTTGGCGGGCTTTCGAACAGATATTCTCCGGCCTGGAGCGGGCGGCGGTGGATGTAGTGCCAGAGGATGAAACCTTGCTCGCTGCGAATGACTCCGGCGGACTTGAGTTCGGAGGCGATGCGGCGCGTGGAATATCCCGGGCGCAGCATCACGAAAGTCTTCGCCGGAGGTTCGGTGGGTATCAGCAGTGCCCAGGCGAACCAGCCCGCGCAGGCAAACGCCGCAATCACGATGAGCCAGAAGATCTTGCGCACTATGTCGACAGTTTAGAGGATGAGGGAGAGCGTGCGTAGCTGACTTTAGTAAGATTCTGGGTTCAACGCTGGGGATACATCAAAATCTTAGAACCCGGAGAGCGCTAAGAACCGCCGCGGAGGGCGTGGAGGGCTGGGGGGCCTTCCGGCGGGCTTCGAGTTTTCTGAGAATTGAGGCGCTGGCGGATGTGGTACCTGTTTGTTTTGCACCCTTTGCCGCGCTGTATACTCAAATCTTCTGGGAGTCACTCTAATACTTCATGAGACGTAGCTCGCCTTTTTGGGTCCTGACTTTGCTTCTTGCGGTGCTGCCTACGACTGGCTGCCTGTTTCGTACGCGGCCCGTGGAGGAAACGTACTCGAAGGCACCTCTTCGGGAATCGACGCAATCGGGATTGATCGACGGCATCGACCAGCAGGCGGCGAAGATCCGATCGCTGCAAGCTACTGTGGATATTGATACTTCCGTGGGCGGCGCGAAGAAAGGCCATGTCACCGACTACAAGGAGATTCGCGGCTACGTGCTGGCGCGGAAGCCCGCCATGCTGCACATGATTGGGCTGCTCCCGATCGTGCGGACCACGGCTTTCGACATGGTGAGCGACGGCCAGGAGTTTAAACTGTGGATTCCTCCGAAGAACCGGTTTGTTATGGGGCGGAACGACGTGGAGACGCGGAACGCCGACCAACCCATGGAAAGCATCCGGCCGCAGGATATTTATGACGCGCTTCTGATCCAGCCCATCGATCCCGAGCACGAGATTGCCGTTCTGGAAAATGGAGAAGAAATTCTGCATGACGCCAAGGGGCATCGCGTACTGCAGGAGGACTACGAACTGATCGTCATCCGCAAAAAGGGCCCGAATGAGGGCATGCTGTCACGCAAGATTGTACTCAGCCGCACCGATCTGCTGCCGCATCGCCAGTACATCTATGACGATCAGGGCAAACTGATGACCGATGCCCGCTACGCGAAGTACAAGGACTATGACGGCGTCAGCTTTCCCTCGCGTATCGAGATTTTCCGGCCGCAGGAGGAATACGACATCACCCTGAATATGCTGAAGGTGGAAATGAACAAGGCGCTGCGCGACGATCAGTTTGCCCTGGAGCAGCCACCGGGCGCGGAAGTGGTGCATCTGGATCATCCGCAGTCGAGCGCGGTCGGGCCGCGGCCGGCGGGCGCCAACAGCAAACGTTAGCGGCGACTGCGTCATGCGGTTGAGTTCCGCTTTCCCAACCCTATGATGAACAAAATGGTTGTCGCGAATCTGGTACACCGGCCGATTCGTTCGCTGATCAGCATTGTCGCGGTGGCGCTGGAAGTTGCTTTGATTCTACTGATCGCCGGCTTGTCCTATGGCATCATGAACGACTCCAGGAACCGGACTGCCGGTATCGGCGCAGATGTGATTGTGCAGCCGCCGGGGTCGTCGAATCTGGCCGGCATCAGCAGCGCTCCTGTTCCTATCAAGGTCGGCGATATTCTGCGTAAATTGCCTCACGTTAGGGTGGTGAGTCCGGTAGTTTGGCAGCTCTCTACCGCGGGTGCACTGGAAGTGATTGACGGAATCGATCTGCCCAGCTTCGAGGCCTTGGGCGGACCTTTCCAGTATGTTCACGGTGGACCGTTCCAGGGGCCGAACGACATTCTGGTGGATGACTTCATCGCGCGCCAGAAGCACGTGAAGGTCGGTGACATAATGGAGGTCCTGAATCACGAGTTTCGCGTGAGTGGGATTGTGGAGAATGGCCGAGGAGCGCGGAAGTTTCTACCGCTGGCCTCGATGCAGGATCTGATTGGGGCGAAGGACAAGGCATCAGTCTTTTACGTGAAGCTCGACGACCCAGCTCACGCCGGCGAAGTGGTGAACGAAGTAAAGAGTCAGCCGGGTATGGAGAAGTATTCTGTTCAATCGACCGAAGAGTATCTGAGCATGATGACGCCGAGCCACCTGCCCGGCTTCCGTCCATTTATTGGCGTAGTGATTGGCGTGAGCGTGATCATCGGCTTTCTCGTGATCTTCCAATCGATGTATGCGGCGGTGATGGAGCGCACGCGCGAGATCGGAATCCTGAAAGCGATGGGCGCGTCGAAGGGCTATATCGTAAATGCGATTTTGCGCGAGACGGGATTGCTGGCCGTGTTCGGCATCCTGCTCGGGATCGGGTTCAGCTTCGCGGCGAGCTGGGCCATCCGGCACCGCTTTCCGCTGGTGCAAGTGGTAGTAACGGGTGATTGGGTTCTGCGTTCCATGTTGGTGGCCGTGCTCGGGGCTGTTGCAGGTGCGCTGTATCCGGCATTCAAGGCGGCGCGGAAGGATCCGATTGAGGCGCTGGCGTACGAGTGAGAGCAGCTTAGCAGTTAGCATTAGCCAGTTACCGTTTCGTGCGCGCCCGTTTTTATCTCATTCCTCCGACTCTGGTTTCGATTCCAGTCCTGCTCGCTTTAGCAGCCTTCGCAATCCGGTCTCTCCGGCGGCTCCCCGTTGTTCGGCGGCAATGTTGCCCTCGCGGTCGATCAACACGTAGATGGGATAGCTCTGGGCGTTGTACATGGCGGCGAGGTTGGTATCTTTCGTGAGGACAATGGGAACGGACCGCGGGTGCTCGGCAAGGTATTTCTTCACCTTCTGATCGGGCTCGAGGACGTCGACGGCCAACACAATCAGGCCTTGGTCAGAGAATTCTTTTGCGATGTCATCCACCAGCGAGGCTTCGCCTTCGCAGAACTTGCACCAGGTGGTCCAGAACTCAAACAAGACGATCTTGCCCTTGACCGAGGCATTGTTGAACTGGTCGCCAGCCGTCGTCTTCGCCCGAAAGCGAGGCGCGGGCTGGCCGGTTTCATCGCCGGCGAAAGCGCAGAGAGTGATTATCGCGAGCGCGACCGGTACGAGGCGGCGGAGGACAATCGTTGGCGCTGCCATGGGGCGGAATATTATCACGACTACGCGAAAGGCCGTTAGACATTACTGTGCCCTTGATCCGTTTGACTTGATCCGTTTGACCCTTCTTTTCTCGCGCCTGTAAGATCAAAAGCAGCACTCAGACATTCAGGCACTCAGGCTAACCCAGATCAGCCCGGAAGAACACAGTGCTTCTGAGTGGCGGATTGCTGACTGCTGATTGCTGACTGCTGATTTCCCCATGCCGCACGAATTGTCCAAATCCTACGAACCGGGCGCGATTGAGACGCGCTGGGCCGAGTACTGGATCAAAGAGAAGCTGTTCTCCGTGCCCACGCCGCCCGAGGGCGAGACGCGTCCGGTATTCACGCTGCTGTTGCCGCCGCCGAATGTCACCGGGCAGCTGCATATGGGGCACATGTTCGGCCAGACGCAGATGGACATCATTGTGCGCTGGCATCGCATGCGCGGCTTCATCACCCTGTGGCTGCCGGGCACGGACCACGCCGGCATCGCCACGCAGATGATGGTGGAGCGAGACGTGGCGAAAGAAGGCAAAAAACGCCTAGACCTGGGCCGCGAGAAATTCATCGAGCGGGTGTGGGACTGGAAGAAACATTATGGTGGCGCGATTCTCACTCAGATGAAGCGGCTGGGAGCGTCGGTCGACTGGGATCGCGAGTACTTCACCATGGACGAAAATCTTTCGCGCGCGGTGCGCGAGGTGTTCGTCCGCCTGTATGAAGAAGGGCTGATATATCGCGGGAAGTACATCGTCAACTGGTGTCCGCGCTGCGAGACGGCGATCTCCGACCTCGAAGTGAAGCACGAAGAGGTAGCCGGAAAGTTGTGGGAGATTCGCTATCCAATCATCGGCACGGACGAATTTATTACTGTCGCAACCACGCGTCCGGAGACGATGCTGGGCGACACGGCCGTTGCAGTAAACGAAAGAGACGAGCGCTACACGCATCTGCATGGCAAGCATGTTTTGCTGCCACTGATGAATCGCGAGATCGCGATCATTACCGACGAACTGGCGCAGCCGGAATTCGGCACGGGCGCGGTGAAGGTAACGCCGGCGCATGATCCCAACGATTTTCAGGCGGGCAAGCGGAATAATCTTCCGCAGATCGATGTAATGGATGAGCACGCGCACATGAACGCGAATGCGGGCGCGTATGCGGGACTCGACCGCTACGAAGCGCGCAAGCGTGTGCTGGCGGATTTGCAGGAGCAGGGATTTCTGGTAGGCGAAAAAGATCACACGCTTGCCCTCGGCAAGTGCGACCGTTGCGGGACCGTGGTCGAGCCGCGGCTTTCCGAGCAGTGGTTCATCAAGATTCAGCCGCTGGCGCAGAAGGCGATCGAGGCCGTCGAGAGCGGCGAGATCACGATCGTCCCGGAGAATTACAAACAGATTTATCTGAACTGGATGAACAATATCTACGACTGGTGCATCTCGCGCCAGTTGTGGTGGGGACATCGCATTCCGGCGTGGACTTGCGACGGCTGCAAAGATTTTATCGTAGCGCGTGAAGCTCCGGTGCAGTGTCCGAAGTGCGGCGGCAAGAAGCTGGAGCAGGTTTCCGACGTGCTCGACACCTGGTTTTCGTCCGGGCTGCTTCCGTTCACGACCCTGGGTTGGCCGGAGAAGACGCGCGACCAGGCGGTTTTCTATCCGACCACGCTGCTGATCACAGCGTACGAGATTCTTTTCTTCTGGGTGGCGCGCATGATTATGTTCGGCTGCCACTTCATGCAGGGGCACGAACAGGATCCGGCGATCAAGCAAGCCAGCGGCTGGGGTGACAAGAAAAATGACAGCGTGCCCTTCCGGCAGGTTTACATTCACACGCTGGTGCGCGACGCCGAGCGGCAGAAGATGTCGAAGACCAAAGGCAATGTGCTCGATCCGCTGGATATTATTCAGCGCTTTGGCACGGATGCGACCCGCTTCACTCTGGCGGCTATGGCTGCACCCGGAACTGACATCGCCTTCAACGAAAGCCGCACTGAGGGTTATCGCGCCTTCGCGAATAAAATCTGGAATGCCGCGCGGTTTATGTTCATGAATGTGGACAGAGTCGAGCCCGGCCTGCGGCCCGGGACAGCCGAGGGCGGCTGTCTCCACATGTGTGTTGCCGGGTTCAAGACTTCAGCATTAGAAGACCGCTGGATTCGTTCCCGTTTCAACCGCGTCACTACGGAGGTGAACGCTGCGCTTGAGACCTACCGCTTCCATGAAGCCGCGAACCTCATCTACGATTTCTTCTGGGGCGAGTTCTGCGACTGGTACCTGGAGCTGATCAAGCCACGTCTGAACTTCGAAGAGGGCGCGGACACGACCCAGGCCCGCATCGCCTGCGCGAATTTGGTCAACTTGTTCGACGCCGCGTTGCGCCTGCTGCATCCGGTGATGCCGTTTATTACCGAAGAAATCTGGCAGGCGATGTATGAAGGCAAGGCGCCGGTGAAATCGATTGCGCTGGCGCCGTATCCGCGGGCGGATCAGACGCAGGTTGATTTGTCAGCCGAGACAGAGATGGCGATCCTTCAAGACTTGATCGTGAACGTGAGGAATGTGCGGGCGGAATTGAAAGTCGAGCCTAAGGTGAAAGTTCCGATCGAGGTGTTTGCGAATGAACCAGCGATTCGCGCGATGATTGAGCAAAATCGCGGCGCGGTCGAGCGCTTGGCAAACGTGGAGAAGATCACCTTTGTGAACGGTTCCCTGTCCAAACAGGCTGGCGCGCGGAGCACTGCTCGTTTCGATCTTCATGTGATCTACGAGAGGAAGATCGACGTTGCCGCCGAGCGCGACAGGTTGACGAAAGAACTGGAGAAGGTCGAAAAGGAGTTCGCAAATAATCAGCGGCAGTTAGGCAACGAGCAGTTCCTGGCGAAGGCTCCGGAAAAGATTGTGGAGGGCTTACGCCGGCGCGAGCAGGAACTCATCAGTCTGCGTGAGAAGATAAAGAGCCAGTTGGAGGAGTTGAACGGAAGTAATTAGTGGTTGAAAACTAGCCACTGATCACTGGCCACTGACCACTGTTTTATGGACTTTAACAGCCGACGCATCACCGCGATACTGGAGAACGCGCTGCTCGAAGACCGGGCGACGCGCGATGCGACCAGCTATGCCTGCATCGATCCTAATCAGCGGGCTTCGGCCACGATTCTTGCCAAGCAAGATTGCATTCTCGCCGGTATCGGCTGCGTGAGCCGCATTCTCGATGTGTATGCCGCGCTCGACGGCGCCGTGACTTCGCATTACGAGGTCACCACGCACCCCGAAATCTTTGACGGCGTGCGCCTGCACAAAGGTCAATCGGTCGCGGTGATCCGGCACAACGCGCGGGTGATTCTTTCGTGCGAGCGCGTGATCCTGAACTTCCTGCAGCGCATGAGCGGAATCGCCACGCTGACCCGCAAGTTTGTGGACGCCGTCTCCGGCACCAAGACGCGCATTCTCGATACCCGCAAGACCGCGCCCGGACTGCGATTGATCGACAAGTACGCAGTGCGCTGCGGCGGCGGACAGAATCACCGCCTCGACCTTTCCGACGGAGTCCTGATCAAGAACAACCACATCGCTCTGGCCGGGGGAATCGGGCCCGTGCTGGAGCGCGCCGTACGCAACCGGCGCGGCTCGCAGCCGATCGAGGTGGAAGTGCGCACTCTGGCCGAACTGGAAGACGCGCTGGCCTTCGGCGCGGAAGTAATCCTGATGGATAACATGTCTCCCGAGGAAGTACACGGCGCGGTGGAGCGCTGTGCTCAACTGGATCGCCCCGTCCTGCTGGAATGCTCCGGTGGCATCCGGCTGGAGAATGTTCGCGCCTATGCCGACACGGGCGTGGATTATATTTCAGTCGGTCTGCTGACTCACTCGCCGCAAGCGGTGGACATGAGCCTGCGGGTTATGCCGATGTAACCTGCGTGGCAGATGGTTTGTGATTTTCCTTTCTCTCCCGCATAATCACCGCATCAAGAAAACGAGCACAACTCGAAGCCTCCGTCTTTCGCGGACGAGGCCTGCGCTGAGTTCGCCGAGGGGGGCGTCCCCGCACGAACAGCCGACGGACATTCGCCTCGGCCGCATCGTGCGCCTGTTGATGGATCACGCGACGGTCGTAGTGAGTGGAACCAAAATCGCAGAGGAAATTTCCTCGAACCGCACGGAAGTCTGGCGTATGATCCAGCAGTTGCGCGGCCTGGGCGTGGATGTGGCGGGGCATCCGGCGACGGGATATCAGCTAAAGGCGGTACCGGATCTTCTGCTGCCGGAAATTCTTGGGCCGCTGCTTCGTGGGACCATGTTCTACCATCAGCTTCATCACTTCTACAAGATTGACTCAACAAACACGGCGGCCATGGCCGCCGCCGCGGGGGGCATTGTCGAAGGCAGCGTGTTTTTTGCGGAAGAGCAAACTGCCGGACGCGGCCGCGGAGAGAATTCCTGGGAGTCAGAGCGCTCGGCAGGCATCTATTGCTCGGTCGTGTTGCGGCCGGCGCTGGCGCCATCGGACGCGCTGGCACTCTCGCTCGCGGCCGGATTGGCGGTGCGTGCGGCCCTGGCGCAGGTGGAGGCGCGCGTCAGCGTCGACCTGAAGTGGCCCAACGATGTGCTCATCCAGGGAAGAAAGATCTCCGGCATTCTCACCGAGATGCACGCTGAAGTCACCCGCGTCCGCCACATCGTGGTGGGAATGGGAATCAACGTAAACCAGAAAAGCTTTCCAAAAGAGATCGAGAGCGAGGCCACGTCGCTGTGCATGGAAACGGGCAGTGAATGCTCGCGCGTTGAGGTTGCCGCCGCTTTGCTAAAATCGCTTGACCGGGAATATCGCGCGCTGGTCGAAAAGCCGGACGCGCGAGAGTCGATTCTGCGCCGCTTTGCAGAACAGTCCTCGTGGGTGCGAGGGAAACAAGTCCGTGTCGAAGATAGTGGCTCCATAATCGAAGGAACCACCGAAGGCCTGGATGAGCGCGGATTCCTGCAAGTGCGGACTGGGCAGGGGCTGCAGAGAGTTTTGAGCGGAACGGTGAGAGCGAAGTGAAGCAGCATTCAGTCCCTCAGCACTCGGCATTTAGCCAGCGCGAGTCATGAATGCATGCTGATTCCGGCGGATCAATCATGCTCCTAGTCCTCGATGTCGGCAACACGAACACGGTGCTGGGAGTTTTCTCCCGCGCTGAGAAGCCGCATCCCGGCGGCGACTCCGATGACGCTCCACGTTATGAGCGTCTCGTGGCCCACTGGCGCGTTGCGACCAGGCAAGGCAGCACCGTCGACGAATATGGCGTTCTGTTCCGCAATCTATTTTCGATGGCCAGTCTGGAGGCGTCGGGTATTCGCGGCATCGTGATTTCATCGGTGGTACCGCCGCTCGATCCCGTGCTGCGGCAGGTGTGTGAGCGATACTTCAATTCCAAACCACTCTTGATCGAGCCCGGTGTGAAAACGGGCATGCCCGTGCATTATGACAATCCCGCCGAAGTGGGCGCGGACCGCATTGTGAATGCCGTCGCCGCGTTTGAAAAGTTCGGCGGTCCATGCATAGTCGTCGACTTCGGCACCGCGACCACGTTTGACTGCGTTTCCGCGAAAGGCGAGTATCTGGGCGGAGTGATCTGCCCCGGCATCGGCATTTCGGCCGACGCGCTTTTTCAGCGTACCGCGCGCCTGCCTCGAGTCGAGATCCGCAAACCCGCCCGCGTGATCGGCACCAACACCGTCGGCAGTCTCCAGTCGGGGCTTTACTACGGCTATCTCGGCCTAGTCGATGGCATTCTCGAACTCCTGTTGGAGGAATTGGGTAAAGAGACCCATGTGATCGCCACCGGCGGCCTCGGCCCCATGATTGGAACGGGATCGAAGTACATCAAAACTGTGGATGATCTTCTAACCCTCGAAGGCCTGCGCATCATCTGGGAGCGAAATGTGGCGGCGCGGCCAGGGCTCGCGCCCAAAACCGCTGCGGCTTCCTCCAAGGCCCCGCCCCAAGCGAAGAACAGCGGCGCAGAGCGGGCCACTCCACGTTCCCCCCGCTGAGCCTGCCGTGGAAAATTACTTCAACAAGTCTGTTTGGGGCGTAAGTAGCAATAGATTCAAGCAGTTTGAGCGGGTTAAATCGGTGTCATTCGGAGTTGATTTACTAGAGGTGTGCGCCAACTGTGCGCCATTGACAGTGCAGTTCAGCCACAGTCGCCCGCAGCGAGCCACCCCAGCCTCACCTCTGCGGTCTAAACCTCCCAACGCCCTTTGTGGCCAACCCAGCGTGCCTCTGCCAGCGCCACCCGACCCAGCAACCTCTCGCCAGAACAGGCTCTTTTGTCGGTAGGCGAACAAAAGGCGAATCTGCTAGACTCAAGCCGTAACCTCGCGCAAATTTGCGTGAGGTCGCCCTTTAGTGTGCCCATGGATGAGGGTCGAAAGCGCGTGCTCGGGATCATGGCAGCCATTCTGGCGAGTTTGCACATGCAGACGGCTGACGATCTGTTCGGAGCTCCGATGGGAAGTCCCCGGAGTGACAAGCTGATCGCCGCTTCAGTCCAATGGGCAGAGGAAATCATGCGGAAGATTGATAATGTGTTCTCGGGGTGAGGCAATGCGCCGTGCACAAACCTTGGTTTGAAAGCTCTGCGATGAGGTGCCCGTCGTCCCTCACGACTGTTTGGCAGTCCACTCCCGGTATGACACTCTCCTCGCCGACCTTGCGCAGCTTTATGTGAGATTCCGCTCCCATCGCGGGTTCTGGCTGCCCCCAAAATAAATCTCAAAATACAGTAAAAATGCCCCTCCCGAGACCTCGCTCAAAATAAGAGCCAGTGTTTATGCGCCTTTGCGCATCGTTGGGCCTACAAAGTTCGACTTGCAAAAGGCCAAATGTTTGGGTGTAGGGTGGTTTTTGGAGAACATTATGGACTGGTTAGCAGAGCAAGTTGGCGCAATTCTGCAAGATGCGCTGGGAAGGGGATTCCACCTTCCTCTTCGCTTAGTAGCAATGGGAATCAACGGCTCGGTTCTTGCCGCCGAGTACCGACCAACAAAAGAAGGTGTCGGTTTTGATGTCGAATTTCTGTGTGAAAAGTTCCGGGAAGGGGGCATGGTCTTGCCTGTCAACATCTACCTGTCTGACGCAGAAAACAGAGCAGCCTTGGTGCAAATGAAGTCTGAATCGGCTGAGCCGCAGTGGGAGAACTGAGACGGCAGCGCCTCCGATGCAGGAAAGCGAAGCAAAGACCGCGATCAACTCGTAAATGAACCTCGACGCCATACTTCGGAGTGCAGGCTTTCGGCTAGCCCGGCAGCGGAAGCACAAAGTTTACAAGCACGCGGAGCTAGGCAAGACGCTGGTTGTAGCTTCCACGCCCGGCGATCACCGTGCCGGAGCGAACACACTCGCGCAACTCTCAAGGCTCACGGGAATCCGCAAACGTGATTTGCTCTCTCCACCCGTGCGCAGAAACGTCCGACCTCCGCGCCAAGTTGCGAACCTCCCCGCACCGCTGGAAGGCAAGCCAGTAGAAATCGTACAGAAAACGCAGCTGGAATCTGCCCCGCCTCCGATGACCCGAGCGGAGAAAAAACTTCTGAAACGGCTAGAGAAGCACGACATTCAGCGAACGGTAAAGCTGGAACGACAGCGGCAAAGGCTCCAATCCTTCGTCGACAAATGTCACGATTACTTCTTGTACACGATGTTTGAGTGCGGAGTGGCTTACCAGGAGGACGAAAGGGACGACCTGCACGATTTGGTGGCACTTTCACTGTACGCGGTCGTGAAGGAGCGAATGGGGTTCCGTGATGTGGAACTCCTGGCAGCAGAGGTCGTAATCGACCAGCAGGTCGGAAACACACTGGTAGTACGTGCGGGCTCATGGTACCTAGATTACTTCGGAGGCAAAGTTCACGATGCACCGGAATGGGTTGCCGAGTTGGACGAGATCACCGCACCGGTTTCAGTATTCGGCACGCTTCGGGTCGTGCAGGACGAGGACGGAATCAGGGTCAGCGATTGAGCTGTTAATAGTGAACGAAGAGAAAGGCGTGACCGCCAAATTTACAAAAGTGAATTCATCCCCGCAAAAGGAGGGCAAATGAACGAAGCAGAAATCAAAACAGCGATGAAGCAGCACAAGTTTACGCACCTGAAGCGCAAGATTTTCAAGGTCTCCGATCTGGAGATTGATCTCCTCACGCAAGTGCTGGGGTCGCATTATGATTTAACGCTTACTTCTCCAGACGCTAACGAGACTGCAAGTGCCAAGGATTTAAGTTTGAGATTGGTACTCCTACGAATGGGTGTGAGGCTCGATGAAACTGCGCCTCATAGCAAATGATGAGGAATCATGGAAAATTAAAATCAGAACTGTGCGCCGTGGGGGAATCCTATGGTGCGGGAGGATTTTATGGAAGCAGAGGAAGCGCAAGCGATCTATGAACAGATGAACGAGGATGAGCGCAATGAGGTCAATAAATGGATGGCCTGCCACGAAAGTCTAACCTTTTGACAGGCAGTAGAAATCGTTGTTGGGAAGGAGACCTAATGTTTCCATCTTGGACCGATCACGCACGCCGAAGGCGCAAACAACCGTGGAGGAAGTGACCGAAGTGAACGGTGATGGGTTGAAAAAAGGAAAATTTAAAATGACACTGAGAGCGCCAAGATACCAAGCCACACGCACCTACGAAGAGGCGATTGAAGTTCTCATACTTGCTGATGACAGTATCAAGGCCCAAGACAGCGAGTGGATTGGATTCTCTCAGACAGGAAGCGCAAGGCTTGGAAGCATGTTTGAACTCATCGCGTATTTATACGATGTGGAGTATTCGCAAGTCGTGAAGGACGTTCGCTTGGCCAGAAGGAAAGAGAGGCGGTCTAATGGCAACCCTATACAACGATAAAAATGATGACCGTGAAAGTTGGGTTCGCATTGCGATCCAATTTGCGCGGCGGGGCATCTTGGTCCGGGGTAGCATCACTATCCATGGACCGCATGATAGTACCAACAATATGTGGGGGGAGGCTGAGGGGGAAAAATATGGCGGCTACATTGGACGAGTTTGAATTTTCAGCCAAAGCAAATGGCTCAAAGTACCGCCCTTTTCCATTTTCAAATTTGGCAAAAAGACACCAAGGAACGCTACCCAATTTTGAAGGTGGGGGAACAAGACCCACGAACCCGACGCTGGATGCGGGCTGCAAAACACACACTGCTGAAATTGATGGCAGAGCGTCAGGCTGCGAAAAGAGAGAGCGAACGGATGTGGGCAAAACTCAGCAAGGAGGCAGCCGGTGGCCAATAACGGACCCCTCAGTTCCGTCGCGTTTCATGCCGCAGAAGAATTGTTGCAACTGAAAGATGCTGCATGAAACTGTCGGTAGACTCGCGGCTTTTTCCAGCACATCGGCTCAGGTCAGTTCCCGGTCGCCCCGCCGCAGCAATGCTTGCCTTGCTTGCCGGAGCCGCAACGTGGAACCTCGTGCTCACCCGTTCACGACGGCACGTCCCCGCTCAAATCCCACATCAATCTTCTGCTGCCCTGCCTGAATTGCTGCCTCGATTGCGGACTCCTGCGTGGGGAATGTGTCGGGCAGGTAGAATTCAGTTTCCATGACCCCATCCACATCATGTTCCTCGACGGAGAACTCCCCTGCGAATCCCCCATCCTGTAGTTCGCAAGATCGTGCCGCGATAACGTAGCCCTTGTACCCCTGCCTGCTCTTCATGACCAAAGCCCCTCGCCTATCAATTATCGCACTTCGAGGTTCACGAGACTCCGAGCAGAGCCACAGGGCACTCAGTTCACCGTCGCCCCGCCGCAGCACCGCTTGTACTTCTTGACGGAGCCCAGAGGCACGGGTCGTTCCGCCCGACTTTGGGGCGATTCGCCATAGCTCACTCGTCTGGCACCGGGTCTGACCTGCCGATGTGACCGGGAATAGCGATACGCTGCCACGACCTCGCCGCCATGTGCACGATAACTTCTTCGCGCTTCTGTGGGCTGATCGGCTTGGGGCGCATCTCCGCGTGTTCACAGCAGTACAATCCTTCCAAGTGAAAATCCCAGTTCCAGTCATCGCCGTAGTGTCGGATTTGCTTGCTACTAGGTACACGCATTCGCGCATCGACTACTTTATGGAAGCGGCAGGTCTTGAAGGTGATGCGCCGATGGGCAACAAGGTGGACAAGACCCGATCTTGGCTGAAAAGAGCCAATTCTGACGAATATCCAGACCCTCTGGCAATACTGGGCAAGGTCATCACCGAACTGATGGAAGTGGACACCATCGGCTACGCATCAGAAGTTGACCTGACCGAAGAAAGAGCCAAAGTGCAGAGAGTTCTGGGTGCACATGGCCTGACCTATGTCAAAGGTGGAAGAGTCGTTCCGGGTGGAGTGACAGCGGTCAGCAAGACCATCGAGGAACTCATCAAAACGCACGACCTATCAGGGTTGCAGGCAGAGTTCGATAGAATCTATGCCAATGTGGAGTCTGACCCGGCAGCAGCCGTCACAGCCTCCTGTGCTCTGCTTGAATCTCTGTTCAAGGTTTACATCACCGAGGAAAAGCTCGAAATGCCTTCGGACAAATCGCTCAGCCCACTCTGGAAAGTTGTGCGTGGGCATTTGAAGCTCGAACCCGACAAGACGCAGGAAGACGACGTGCGGAAGGTGCTAGTGGGGCTTGGGGCAATCGTTGACGGCATAGGTGCGTTGCGCACTCACAAGGGTTCGGCTCACGGACATGAGGAGCGCACCTACAAACTGCTGCCACGCCACGCCAGACTGACTTCACATTCTGCGTTCACGCTTGCAGTTTTCATTCTGGAGGCGTGGGAACAACGCTAAACGCCGCCGACGCTAACAGGACGCTGCCGTCTTGAAGCCGATTCTGCGGTCATTCGGCTTCCCGGTGAGGTTTGGGTCGGTTCGGGTGATCTAGAAGCGCAAGAACCCTTTAGGGCCAAGCAGAAACCCCCTCAGGGGAAGCATGGCGACCGGACATTGCGACTCCGTGGGCGCTGCTTGCAATTTCGAAGGCGGATATCGACACTCGATAGCGGAGAGGGAGGGAACGTAAGCTACGCTTCCGGCTGACATCAGGGCGGAACCATACACCCGAATCGGTGATTTACAGCGGCTGCCTGAAAACCGGGTAGCGGTGCAGTTTGGATTTCCTCCGGGCTGGCAATCGGCTCCGGCATGTGGGAAACTGTG
>CAWEDF010000032.1:0-182154 GCA_963807655.1 uncultured Acidobacteriaceae bacterium
TACAATAGTGCCGCGAAGTGCGGTGAACATTGTGCGAAAGTCGTCGGTCATCATGCTCTTGTTGCTCTTAGCGAGCGTCTCGCTGGTCTCACGAGCAAAGTCACAAGCACATGATGCCACGCTACTATCAAGGGAAAATGCTTACAACCCCATCCCAAGCCCGGATGGCAAATTCATAGCCTACGTCCGTACCGGATGGGGCAGAATTGCCGGCAGCAGTGGTTTCGGTCGTTCAGATCTAGTGTCCGAAATCGCCGTCATCGATACGAATGGGACCCAGGTTGCCAAGCCCCCCGTCGCTGATGCGTTCCTGTCTGGGTGGACGCCGGATGGTGCTGATCTGGTTTGCTATCGCGATGGCGAATACTACTTGGTTTCGCTGAACGGCAAGCACTCAATCAAGGGACGGCTCCCCGGACCCGCGAACGTGATCGGCACAGAACGAGTTGCATATCTACCTCAGTCAGAAATGGTGATCTGGAGTCGCGAAAATGGATTCCAAACTGTGCTGGAGAGTCCGAACGGCGCACTCGCGCAACTTGGGGGCTGGCAAGGAGCACTGATTGCCGCTTCACCGGACGGAAGATATGTCGCCGTCGCGGGAGGTTGGTCGCAGTCACATCTTTGGGTTTACGACATCGACTTGAGGAAGTGGGCATATTTGGGTGATGCTGCCATCCATCCGGATCGTAACTGGGACTACATCAAGCCAAGCTGGAACCCGTGGTTTGCGAACAGTTCCCGACTCGCGTATTTCACCCACGATAATTCAGTCCTCTCAATCAGCACGCCTGACGGGAAGCAACGAACGGACATTCAGATTGATGGCCCAGCAGGGCTTGCCACACCGTCGCCTGACGGCCTATTCATCGCCTACGTAACATTTGAGCCGCGTCCGCAACAGAAACGACCGGACCTACAGTTCTGGGGAGGCACACGAGTTTGGGTGGCTTCTCTCATCGGCAAGCCGGAACCGCGTCCAGTGACTCTCAAGAGCCTCGATGAAACCTACGATTTGCGATGGCTGAACGATCACGCGCTGGTTTTTGATCGCATCGCTGATGTGCTTCTTTACAAGCAGTCACGCATATGGAAAGCAGTTGTTCCACGTTGATGCGAAGGTTGTCGTGGGAGAAGGGATAGTTGACGTAACCAGGCCTTAGCGCTCAAAACCACAGCGCGGATTCCTGCCAGTTGCCGGGCAAGAGCCGAAAACTGACTCACTGCCGCAGCAGATGAAAATACCTTCGTGCCTTCTTCACGTCGCGCGCGATCTGCTCGCGCAACGCCTCGACCGATGGAAACTTGATCTCGTCGCGCACCCGGTCGAGAAAACAGATCTCGACTTCGCTCTCCGGCGTCAGCTCAATGGGATGAAAGTTCAGAAGGTGAGTTTCAATCGCAAACGAGTCCGCGCCAAACGTCGGACGATTGCCCACGTTCGTGACCGAATCGAAACGCTCCGTCCCCACGCGCGTCCACGTGATGTAGACGCCATCCTTGGGCACAAGCTCTTCATAGCGCGCCAGATTGATGGTGGGCACGGTGTACTTCGAGCCCAGCCCGCGCCCGCGCCCCGGCGCACCCAGAATGCAGAACGGACGCGCCAGCAGATGCCGCGCCCGGCTCACCCGTCCCTCGCCGATCAGTTTCCGGATATGACTGCTCGAGACCGGCTCGCCGCGCAGCTTCTCTTCCGAGTAAACTTTCACCTCAAAGCCCATCTCTTGCCCCAGTTGCGCCAGCAGATTTACGTCGCCCGCCGCCTTGTGCCCGAAGCGGAAGTTGTAGCCTTCATGCACTTCGCGCGCATGCAGCTTCTTCTTCAAAATGCGTTCGGCAAACTGCCGCGGCGTCATCAAAGAAAGATCGCGCCCAAAGGGCAGCATCAGCACCGCATCAACCCCGGTAGCTTCAAGCAAACGGAGCTTTTCCGGCACCGGAGTGAGCAGCTTCAACCCCGAGTCCGGCCGCAGAATGCGCGCCGGATGCGGCTCAAACGTCACCGCCACCGCCGTGGCTCCGCTCTGCCGCGCCCCGCGCACGATCTCACCCAGCACATGCGCGTGCGCCCGGTGCACTCCATCAAAATTGCCCACGCTCACCAGCGAAGGCCCAAATCCCGCCGGAACGTCTTCGAGTTTGTGAAAGACCTGCATAGCAGTGGTCAGGGGTAAGTGGTCAGTGGCCAGTAAGGTCTGTAAGGTCTGTGTCCCGCGCGGGGTTTCACTGACTACCGACCACTGATCACTGACCACTGAATTTCAGATTTCAAACTCCAGCTTCATCCCGTCATACGCCAGCCGCACGTGCGGCGGCAGCATTGCGTTCGTCGCCTCGTGCGCCAGATCGTGGCAGATGTGCGTGAAGAATGCCCGCTTCGCCTTCACCCGCTCCGTGATGCGCAGTGAATTCTCCACCGTCGAGTGCGTGGGGTGCGGCTTGTGCCGCAAAGCATCCAGAAAAAGAATATCCAGCCCTTCCAGTTGATGGAACGACGCCTCGGGAATTTCGCTGTGATCGGTGAGATACGCCGCGTTTCCAAAGCGGAAGCCATAAATCTCAGCCTCGCCATGAATCAGCCGCACCGGCTCGAAACGCGCCCCGAAAAGGTCCACAGGACCATCAATCGGCCGCAACTCGAGTTGCGGCAAGCCGCCATACTTGTAATCGGCGTCGAAGATGTAGGTGAACATCTTGCGCAGAAAGGCGGCCGCGTCCGGACGCGCGTAGAGCGGCAACTTGCCCGGCTTGTGACGGTAACTGAGCGGACGCAGATCGTCGATGCCCAGAATGTGATCGGCGTGCGTGTGCGTGTAGAAAACCGCGTCGATGCGCGTGATCCCTGCGCGAATGGCCTGCGCGTAAAAATCAGGCGAAGTATCGATGAGCACGACCTTCCCCGCATACTCAATCATCACGGAAGGACGAGTGCGCCGGTCGCGCGGATCTTTGGAAGTGCAGACCGCGCAGTCGCAACCCAGCGTAGGCACGCCCATCGACGTCCCGCTGCCCAGCACCGTAAGCGTGGCCTTCATGCGTTACCCTTCATGGTTTCAAGAACAGTGGTCAGTGATCAGTGGTCGGTGGCCAGTGAAACCAAGAACAGTGGTCAGTGATCGGTGGTCAGTGGCCAGTGAAACCCTCGCGCACTGATCGCCCACCACTGACCACCCTCGTGCACTGGCAGGTTTTACTGATCACCGACACGACCACTGACCACTGTTTTTACTGACCACTGCTTAACGCCCGCTGGTTCCCGTGGCAGCCCCAGGCTGCGGCGGACGCGATAGCGCGTTGGTTACTTCTACGTACGCCATGCGCACTTCGTAGAGGCTGTTTTGCAGGAAAGTTTCTTCCGTGGGAGTCAGGTTGCCCTTGGTTTTCTCCGCCAGCAGGGCGAGCGTGTCGATGGTCTGGCGTGCGCCGATGATGTCAATGCGAGGCTGGCCGCCCTGCTCGTGCATTAATCCCAACTGCAGCATTGCGGTCATGTACAGCGACGCCAGGAAGCGATCGAAGGTCATCTCAAACTCTTTGGCGGAGCGGCCGCTGAGTTCGACACGCGAGTCCAGTTCCTTCGACGATGCCCGGTAAGCATCGGCCTGCGCCTGCTGCTCGGCCGCGGTAGGAGCCGCGGGCATCTCTTGCCCTGCAATGCCTGCCGACGCCGCAGGAAACGGGGCGGCCGGGTTCGCGGCAGGCGCACTTTCCCGGGCTGCGGTTTGACTTGAGGTTGGAATCGATGCAGGGGGTGTCGAAGCCTTTGGGGGCTCTGCTTCCTCGCGAACATCGTTGCGCAACTCTCCGTCCTCGGTGAACAAGCGACGGTCGGTAACCGTGAAGCCTGATTCTTGTCTCTTCTCAGCCATAGCGTCTGTCCTTTTAAATCGTTTGCGAAAATCCCAATGAAGCTCTTCCTTGCGTCCTTGGCGATCTTTGCAGTTAAAAGTCTTGCTTCTAAGCTCGTCGCAGCAATGAGTTTTCGGTCTGATCAAGCGACTCCATAGGCAACTGGACGACGGTAGCCTTAACGGTCCCAATCGAAACCTCGCGCCCCGGCACTCCCACCTCACGCCGAATGTATCCCAGGGCAACGGTCTGTTCTCCCGATGGAGTCCGGAGAGCCGCGACGCTGGTGATCTCTCCCACTTCTTTTTCGCCAGAAATAATTTTGTCCCCCGCAGCGATCGCCGCCGCGCCGTCCACCAGGAAGCCGGTAAATTTGCGATGTACGCTGCCGCGCGAGCGAATGCGCTCGACGATCTCTTGTCCAACATAGCAGCCCTTGTTGAAGTTGAGGGCGCGCACCTGTTCGGTCTCCTGGGGCAGGTCGCGCTCGCGAAGGTCGACGCCATACAAGGGAATGCCGGCCACGATGCGCTGCATCTCCAACGCTTCGCTGGCCACCGCCGTTGCTCCCACGGCGAGCAGAGCTTGCCAGGTTTTGTAAAGATCCTGGGCCGCGAGCCAGACTTCGTAGGACTCCTGCGGCTCACACTCGCCGCAAGTCACCGTACACTGCAAGCAGCCGCAATCGCAGTCGCATTGCGGAGTGATCATCTGCAACGGATGCAGGTTTGGAACCTCGATCCCCGCCCGATTTAAGACGGCGCGCGACCTGGGTCCGGTCAAGCCGATGGCGATCTGCTTCTCGCTGATGTTCGTCACTTCCACGTCGTCCATGATGATGTAATGGTCGAACGTGGCGATGATCTTCTCCACCTGGCTGCGGTCGGTTTCGACGATGAGCGCCTCGCCCTGGTTGAAGACGTACATATCGCCCAGGATGCGCCCCTGCGGATTGAGCAAAAACGCATAGACACCGTGGCCAACGGCGAGATCGCGAATGTTATTCGTAACCATGCCGTTCAGCCAGCGCACGCGATCGCCGCCGGTAAGCGAGAGCCGCGCGCGGAAGCCCAGGTCATAGACTCCACAACCGTGGAGCATGGCGGCGAACTCCGCTTGAGGATTGGTGAAGCGCGCGGCCGTCGTGGCTCCGCGATAATCGGTCTGGGGCATCGGTTGCGCCTGGGCACGAAGCGCGTCCTGGAGTGGGGTACTGACCATAGGAAGTATTGATTATAGCGAACGACCGAATGATTCAATGCCGACTTCCGATTGCCCATACCCGATTGACTACATCCGGCAATTGGAATCGGCAATTGGAAATCTCCAAGGCGCCAGAAGCGCCCCGCTGTAGAATCAATAACTTCCACCAAGACTCAACAAGTTCCACCGGAAATCAACGACTTAGCCAGAAGTTAACGCTAGGGCGGTTTCCAGCCGTTTCTAGAGACCCGGGCGTTCGGGAGGAGTCTAGGGCCCACCCGGACCGTTAAAGTCGACGTACGCGCTTCCTAGGTGCCCTAGCGTCGATTTTACAGGCGGGCTCGATTGGTGACTGGATGGCCCCGCCGCTCATTGTGGGCTTTCTGGTGTATAGCTTACAGTAAATGCTAAGGACAACCTACTCATTCTGCTCGGCTTGTGTTAGCTTTTCTGCCGTGGACCCGCACAAGCCTTCCAAAAAACGCATCGCCGTCATCCCCGGGGACGGGATTGGTCAAGAGGTTATCCCGCTGGCGGTCAAAGTTGTCCGGGCGTCGGGAGCCAATGTCGAGTTCACCGAATTCGACTGGGGTGCCGACCGCTATCTTCGAGATGGAGTAACGGTCCCTCCCGACGGCTTCGCCATGCTAGGGCGTGACTTCGACGCCATCCTCGCCGGTGCCTTTGGCGATCCGCGAGTCAAGACCAACATCCACGCCAAAGAGATTCTCCTCGGCATGCGCTTCAAGATGGATCTCTACGCCAACGTGCGGCCGGTGCGATTGCTCGACGCGGCACTGTGTCCGCTGAAAAGCGTTGAGCCGAAGGACGTTGACTTCGTGGTCATTCGCGAAAACACGGAAGGCGTTTACACCGATGCCGGCGGAGTCTTCAAGCAAGGCACCGCGGATGAGATCGCGATTCAGGAAGACATCAACACGCGCAAGGGAGTGGAGCGCATTATCCGCTGTGCCTTTGAGTATTGCTCGGGCAACATGAGGGTCGATGGCTCGCCTCGGCGACGCGTGCTGATGTGTGACAAGTCGAATGCCATGACCCATGCCGGCGGCCTGTGGCAGCGTGTGTTCAAAGAGGTGGGCGGCGAGTTTCCGCAAATTGCCACGCAGCACATGTATGTGGACGCGCTGTGCATGCAGATGGTGCGCGATCCGCGTAGCTTCGATGTCATCGTGACCAATAACATGTTTGGCGACATCATTACCGACCTGGCCGCCGGGTTGCAGGGCGGGCTGGGCATGGCGGCCAGCGGGAATATTCATCCTGGGAAGACGTCGATGTTTGAGCCGGTGCACGGCTCAGCGCCGCCGATCGCGGGAAAGAACGTGGCGAATCCATTCGGCGCGATTCTGACCGCAGCCATGATGCTGGCGCATTTGGGATTGACGCGCGAAGCGGAAAAGATTGAAGCGGCGGTGCTCGAAGCCGTGCGGCAGAAGAAAACCACGCAGGACATCGGTGGAACGCTGGGGACACGGGAAGCGGGGGAGTGGGTAGCGGACTGCGTTAGCCGCTGATGTAGACTCGTTCCTAATGAATACCGTTAGTCTTGTCGGTGGAAGACCTTTGATGCGGTTGGCGGCTGCGCTGTTTGTGGTGCTGTGCCCTGCGGCTTGGGGCAATCCTCAGGATCAGGCTGCTCTTTCTGCTCAGCAAGAGCAAAATCAAAATCAAGATCAAAGTCAAAAGCCCTCGGACAAGAGTGTCCGACCCACACAAGCACCTTCCACACAAGCACCTTCCACACAAGGTCCTTCCACGCCAGAGAGAGAAGTCAAGATCACGCCTCGGCAGGCCGAAGAATTGTTTCACTCCGTTGACGAGATTCTGGCCTTTGACAGCCGGCAGACTGGGCTGGCGATCAGGAAGCAGGTCAAGCGCCGGCTGACCAGCCGCGATGAAGTGGTCTCATATCTGACCAAGCACATGAAGGACGAAGATGTGAAAAAGCTGCAGCGGTCGGAGCTGGTGCTGAAGAAATTTGGGCTGCTGCCGCGCGACTTTGATCTGGAAAAGCTGCTGGTGGCGCTGCTGCGCGAGCAGATCGCGGGCTACTACGATCCAAAGACAAAAACCGTGAACCTGCTGGACTGGGTTCCGATGGAAGAGCAGGAACCGGTGATGGCTCACGAATTGACGCATGCGTTGCAGGACCAGGCGATCGGCCTCGACAAGTGGATGAAGAAGGGCGACAAAGATCTGGGCGAGATCAAGAAAGATCCGACCCCCGAGGATATCGAGAACGACGAGATGAATGACGCGCGCGAGGCCGTGGTCGAGGGCCAGGCCGAAACCGTGATGATGCAATACGAACTCGCGCCCGTGGGGCGGTCGATTGCGGATTCTCCGGAACTGGTGGAAACGATGGAAGCGCAGATGGCCAACGGGACGGACGACTCGAAGGTTTTCAAAGACGCTCCGATATTTCTGAAAGAGTCGCTGACGTTCCCTTACAGCTATGGCATGAGGTTCGTGATCAAGCTGATGGAGAAGGGCGGCAGGGAGAAAGCGTTTGCTGGAGTTTTGGCGAATCCTCCGCACACCACGCGGCAGATCATGCAGCCCGAGACCTACTTGTCAGGCGAGAAGATCGCGCCCATGCGCGTGCCGGAATTTAAGCGCGACTTCAAGGATTACGTGAAGTTCGATATCGGTGCCATGGGCGAGTTCGATGTTGCGGTGCTGATCGAGCAGTATGCGGGGAAAAAGTTGTCGGAGCGGCTGTATCCGGAGTGGCGGGGCGGGTATTACTACGCGGCGCGTCCGAAGAACGACGCGGCGGCGCCCTTGGGGCTGATCTATGTGTCGCGGTGGTCGAGCGCCGAGAAGGCGTCTGAGTTTGCGGAAATTTATGCGCGGTCGTTGACGCATCGCTACAAGAAGGCTGAAGAAGTAGGGAATGCATCCTGAATTGCCGCAAGAACATCCGGAGTACAAGGTCGAGGTGTTGAAGGGCCGGCACGCCTGGATGACCGAGGAAGGCACGGTGGTAGTTGAGGAGCAAGGCGATACGGTGCTGGTGAGCGAGAGCCTGGACGCGGCTACGACGGCTACGCTGGAGAAGGAAGTGTTCGGGAAGTGAGGCAGTTCTCAGTTGTCAGTTGCCCGACGTTCAGCCTTCGAACGTTAATTCTTGCGCGCCTTTCCTTTTGGTTTATTGGTTTCGTCTGTTTCTCCCAAGAAGTGGTGCACTTCGGCTGCGACCGTGAACTGCTTGCCGCTGCGCTCAATGGTCAGTTTGCGTTCTTTGCCGGGTTCGCCTCCCAGCATTGACCAGACTTGTCCCATGGTCGAACCAGAGGCCGGGATGCCGTCTACTGCGACGAGATGGTCACCCGGCTGTACGCCGTCTGGCCCCCGGCTACCGAGGGTTTGCCGTCGAAATCGGCGATGCCGAGGATGGTGAAGCGTCCATCGTCTTCGGGGCGAAGGATGAGGCCGATGACGTCGAATTCGGGGAAGTTGAATAAACGGCCGATATCGAAATAGACGGTGGAGTGTGCGTAGTCGAGGCCGATGCGATAGTTCACGAGGGCGTTTGCGCCGAGAAGGCCCGCCGTCGGAATGCCGGCGCGCTTTTCAAAAAAGGCCATCCAGTCTTTGGGAAATTCGGCCACCGGCACATCGGTGAGGAAGAGCGGGCCGTATTGGATGCGGTCCACGCGCATCAGCTTCCACGTTGGTTCGCTGTCCAGTCCCCACATGTTGGCTGGTCCGACTGCGCCGGTCATGTGCGGCCAGGCGGGATGAGCCGCGGCGAAACTGTCGAAGAGTTCCGGCGCGAGCAGGCTGATCGAAGCGCCAAGATCAAGGGCAAGATTGATTTTCTTCTTTTCAATCTGGCTGGGAATCTGGATGAGGCCATTCTCGGAGTTCACGATTGCCTTTGCCTTCCCGCCGTTGAATTTCAGAGTGCCGGATGGGGCGATAGTAAATTGGCGATCTGGATAATTGATGAGCACATCGTAGTTGCGAAGGATGGTGGACGGGAGGTTGATCTCGGCGGACATGCCTGGCGCCATCACACCATCCCCGCTGTGTGGTTTGCGAGGCACAGTCGCTGTTTTCAGCGAGGCAAGGGGAATCCGCATGCCTCCGATAACGATCTCGCGAGGTGGCCGGGTTGAGCAGCTTTGGCTGTCGCATGCCATGCCGAGACCCATGAGCTTGGTCACGCGCTCTGACACGTAGAGATCCGGGTTGCCATTGTCGACCCAGCCACGGATGCGCGTGGTCGAGCCGTCGGGAAGCGAGATGTCCACGTCGATGACGACGCGGTTGTGGTCGAGAGTGATGGGGACGGTGACGGATTTCAGTTCGGGCTGGGACCTCGATGAGTCTTGTGCCAGGGCGACTGTAGTGAGAACGAGGACGGCTAGGGCCCTGCATTGCATACGACGATTGTAACGGCTCCCGAAAACCTTGAACCACAGAGGACACGGGGGTTCACGGAGGGTCTTGTATAATCACACGTTTGACTTCGACTCGCGGAAGATTCCTGCGGCGCGAACTTTGGAGGATGGGTGGCTGAAGCGGAGATTGGGATTATCGGCGGCAGCGGGCTTTATGCCATGCCGGGGCTGAGCCGGGCCAAGGAAGTGCGGGTGAAGACTCCGTTTGGCGCGCCTTCGGATGCTTATGTTTGCGGGACGCTGGAGGGGCGCAAGGTGGCGTTTCTGGCCAGGCATGGGCGCGGTCACCGCATCCTGCCTAGCGAACTGAATTTCCGGGCGAACATTCACGGGTTCAAGCAGCTTGGTGTCGAGAGGATTGTTTCGGTTTCCGCCGTGGGATCGCTGAAGGAAGAGCACAAGCCGCTGGACTTTGTGATCCCGGACCAGTTCTTCGATCGTACGCGGCATCGCGTGGATACGTTTTTCGGCGGCGGAGTGGTGGCGCATGTTGCGTTTGCCGATCCGGTGTGCGGCGAACTGGCGAGCGTGGTGGAGAGTGCATGCAAGAAAGCCGGCGTGACGGGCAAGCGCGGCGGAACTTATCTGTGCATGGAGGGTCCGCAGTTTTCTACGAAGGCCGAATCGCGTGTGTATCGCGGGCTGGGCATGGATGTGATCGGCATGACCAACCTGCAGGAGGCGAAGCTGGCGCGCGAGGCGGAGCTTTGTTACGTCACGGTGGCAATGGTGACGGATTACGATTGCTGGCATCCGCATCACGATTCGGTCACGGTCGATCAGATTGTGGCGGTGCTGGTGAAGAATGCGGAGAAGGCCACGAAAGTGGTGCGGGAAACCGTGGCGGCGATGCCGCGGGACCGGTCGTGCAAGTGCGGGTCAGCGCTGGCGCACGCTATTTTGACGGATCATAGGAAGATACCGGCAGCTACGAAAAAGAAACTCAGGCTGATTATCGGAAAGTACGTGGAAGGCAGTGGTCAGCGATAAAGCAGTGGTCAGTGATCAGTGGTCAGTGGTCAGTAAACCCACGGCAGTGGTCAGTGATCAGTGCTCAGTGGTCAGTAAAATCGCTCGAAACGTGGTCTTACTGACCACTGATCACTGACCACTGAGGTTCAAGATGAGCATTGTCGTCGTTGGATCGGTTGCGTTTGATGACATCGCGTCGCCTTCGGGCAGCGTGAAGGGGATTTTGGGCGGGGCGGCGACTTACTTTTCGCTGGCCGCCAGCTATTTCACTCAGGTGCGCGTGGTTGCCGTGGTGGGCGATGACTTTGGCGCGGAGCATGAGAACGTCCTGAAAAAGCGCGGGGTGGATACGCGCGGCATCGAGCGCGCCCCGGGAAAGACATTTCGCTGGGGCGGAACCTACGCAGAGAACCTGAGCGAAGCCAAGACTACTTTCACCGATTTGAATGTGTTTGAGAAGTTCCAGCCGCAGATTCCGAAAGAATACGAGGACACGGAGTTTCTGTTCCTGGCGAATATTCAGCCGACTTTGCAGGCCAATGTGCGGCGCAAGATGAAGGGCGTGCGGCTCACTGGATGCGACACTATGAATTACTGGATCAACGGTGCGCGTCAGGAGCTGGCGGAGACTCTGAAACTGGTTGATGTGCTGTTGATCAACGATACAGAGACGAAGATGCTGGCGCGCGAGACCAACCTGCCGCGCGCGGCGCAGAAGGTGCTGGCCATGGGGCCGCAAGCGCTGGTGATCAAGCATGGCGAGTATGGGGCGACAATTTTCTTTCGCGAAGGCGCGTTCGGGATTGGGCGGCATCCATTTCGTGCGCCGACTTTGCCGCTGGATGAAGTCAAGGATCCGACCGGAGCGGGCGATTCGTTTGCCGGAGGATTCATGGGCTACGTGGCGTCGCAGGAAGAATTGAACCGCGAGGTGCTGAAACGGGCGCTGTTCTACGGGGGAGTGATGGGATCGTTCGCCGTGGAAAGTTTTGGCACGGAGCGGCTGCAGTCGCTGACCCGCGAAGAGATTGACGCTCGCTTTCAGATTTTCCGCGAACTGACCCACCTCGAATGAAGCCGCAATCTCCGCCGCCGAGGGCGTATTCCGCAATTGAGGTCACGCGGCTGGTGTGGCTGGCGATCTTCGTTTCGGTATTCTCCTTTCTCTACTTCTTTCGTCATGGAGATGTGCTGCTGTACGGCGATGCCGTGGCGCACATCAACATCGCACGCCGCGTCTTTGATTCGAAAACTCCTGGGCTGCTGCAGTTGGGGACGGTGTGGCTGCCGTTGCCGCACCTGCTGATCATGCCCTTCATCGTCTCGAAGCAGATGTGGCAGAGCGGCACGGGAGGCTCGATTCCATCGATGGCCGGGTTTGTGCTCGGGGTGCTGGGAATATTCCGGCTGGTGCGTGCGGCGTTGGTCCGCGACGGGGAAGTGGATGCGGCGATACAAGTTGGGGCATGGGTTTCGGCTCTCGTCTACGGCGCGAATCCTAACCTGATTTACATGCAGGCTACGGCGATGGGGGAGTCGCTGTATCTGGCATTTTTTATTTGGGCTGTGGTGTACTTCGCCGAGTTTGCGCAGGGCGGGACCAAGGCGGAGGGAGGGCTGACGAAATGCGGGTTGTGTCTGGTGGCGGCTGGTTTGACTCGGTATGACGGGTGGTTTCTGGCGGGGGTTTTGGTGGTTGGGGTTGTTGTGGTTGCGGCAAGAGCCCCACTTCTCGCAAAGTACGCGAGAAATGGGGCACCCGGGTCTTTGGTGGCGTCGTCGCGGATGGCAATCGCGAAATTCGTTTTGTTGGCGGCGGCTGCTCCGGTGCTTTGGCTGGCTTACAACGCTGTTGTCTACCGGAATCCGCTGGAGTTCGCGAATGGCCCGTACTCGGCAAAGGCGATCGAACAAAAGACTGGTACGGTGAATCCGGCGAAAGGGAATCTGTTCGCTGCGGGATCGTATTTTCTGAAGGCGGCGGAACTGAATGTAGCCGACGCAAGTTGGCTGGGGCGGTTATGGCTGGCTTTGGCGATCCTAGGAAGTGCGGTGACAGGATTCAGCGGGCGCGGGCGGGTTGCGTTGTTGTTGTGGGTGCCCCTGCCGTTTTACGCATTGTCGGTGGCGTATGGGAGCGTGCCGATTTTCGTTCCGGCGTGGTGGCCGTTCTCCCAGTACAACCTGCGCTATGGTTTGCAACTGCTTCCGGCATTCGCGGTGTTTGTGCCGCTGGGGATTCGGTTCCTCGTGGAATCTGCGATCAGAATCCCTCGCCTAGCCGGTTTCTCCAGCGCAAAACTGATGGCGATGGCAAGCGTCTTCATACTGATGGTTGCAAGCTACGCCGCGATCTGGCGCGCGGACCCGATCTGCTATCGCGAGGCTGCGATCAACATGCGCGGACGAGTTGCGCTGGATGGGCAACTCGCGGGCTGGATCAAATCGTTGCCGGCGGATTCCACGCTGCTGATGTATTTGGGCGAGCACGTGGGCGCGCTGGAGCAGGCTGGTGTCCCGCTGCAGCGGGTGATCAACGAAGGCAATCATCGAGTGTGGAAGCAGCCGTTCGATCCGGAAGGGTTGTGGGAGCGGGCGCTGGCCGATCCGGCAGGTTACGCAGACTACGCTGTCGGATTCGACGGCGACCAAGTGTGGACGGCAGCGGAAGACCGGCATTTGAAGGCGCTGGTCGAGATCCACACCACGGGTCAGCCGCGGGCGGTGATTTTTCAGGGACGCATGCCTGTGCGCAGCCCGGAGCAGACGCGGTAATCACGCGGGTTAATGCGGCAGGACGAAGACGGCGCGTTCCAGTGATAAAATCCGGCCATCTGAGGCCCTTGCCGACGATTGAATTCTAAGAATGCACTGGCAACACATTTTCGATTTGCTGCGCGGAGAGATGGCGGGTGGCTTTGTTGCGACCTCTATTTCGCGTCTGGTGCTGGCGGCAATTCTCGGCGGACTGATAGGACTGGAGCGGGAAATCAAACACCGTCCCGCCGGATTGCGCACGAACATATTCATCTGTTTCGGTGCGGCGCTGTTCACGGTTTTGTCGAGGGCGCTGGCGGCGGAGCCTTCTGACTATACCCGCATTGCGGCGCAGATTATCCCGGGCATCGGTTTCATTGGTGCGGGATCGATCCTGCATACTCGCGGCCTGACCAGCGGACTCACGACGGCAGCTACTCTGTTCGTGGTGGCGTCCGTGGGAATGGCCGCGGGAGGCGGACTCTACATGACTGCGGTTTTCGCCACTGTCGTGGTGCTTATTACCTTGTTCGCTCTGGGCCACCTGGAGCGGACCTTCAACTTGAAGACGCTGCTGAACACTTACGAAGTTACAGGCGTGAGCCTGGAAGAGATCAGCCTGGAAGTCAACCGCATTCTGGAGCACAAGCATCGCATCATGCAAAACGTCGTCAGCGGTAACACGAGCCAGCATATCCGCGTGCAGTTTGACGTGGCCGGATGCAACCGCGATCAGAAGGAGTTGCTGCGCGAGCTGAAAGCGTCGGCGGTGCTGGGCAGCGTGGCTTCGTTAGGGCCGGTGGAATTGGAGTGAGCCTGCCGAGTGTGGTGATTCCGTTTGTGAAGGCCAGCGCCTGCGGAAACGATTTTCTGTTGATTGAGGCTTCGACGATCGACGCTCAGGCTCCCGCGGACTTGGCAGAGATTACGCGACGCTTGTGCGACCGGCATGAGGGTGTGGGCGCGGATGGAGTGGAATGGATGTATCCGCACGCCGCGGCGGACGTGGAGATTCGGCTGATCAACGCCGACGGTTCCGAGGCGGAGATTTCCGGCAACGGCACGCGCTGTGTCGCGGCTTACATTTGCGCCGAGCGAGGGCTCGAAAGAGATCACGATCCAGACTGGGGCTGGTCTAAAGACTTGCGTGCTTACTGGACGAAGCGAATCTGAATACGAGTTCGAAGTTGAAATGGGTTCGGCTGCCGTGGGAGCGGAACTGGCGGTGAAGGTGGGCGCGAATGAGGTGCGTGGGATTCCGGTTTCGATGGGGAATCCGCATTATGTTGTGTTCGTGCCGAAGTTTGCCGAGAACTGGCGGACGATGGCTGCGGAGATTCAGCGCAGCTCCCAGTTCAAACACGGCGTGAACGTTGAGATGGTGGTGGTCGATGGAAGACACGATGTGAGGGCTCGTTTTTTCGAGCGTGGAGTGGGAGAGACGCAATCGTCGGGGACGGGTTCGTGCGCAGCGGCGGTGGCGGCGATGGCGACGGGCCGGGCGGAATCAGCGGTTCGGGTGCAGGCTCCGGGCGGAACCCAGACGGTGCGTCTGGATGCGAATTCGGTGTTTCTTCGTGGGTCGGCCCGACTGGTCTGCCGGGGAGAGTTTTTTCTGAGCTAGGCTGCTGAGTTTTCTAGAAGGCGGGCTTTGTCGGTTTCAGTTCCGTGTGCGCATCATTGGCTTCGCAACAGGCGTTTTACCGAATGTCTTCTTCAATTACTCCCCGTGTCAAGCCGCCTGCCCTTCGGCCGGGAGATACGGTCGGCATTGTGGCGCCGGCCAGCAACATGAAGCGCGGCGATCTGGAGGCGGGGTGCGAAGGGCTGCGGCGTGCGGGCTACCGGCCGTTTTACTTCGAGTCCATCTTTGAGCAGGATCTTTACTTTGCCGGATCGGTGCAGCGGCGCGCGCGCGAATTGGAAGAAATGTTTGCGCGCGAGGAAGTGCGGGCGATTGTTTGCGCGCGCGGCGGGTATGGCGCGAACTATTTACTCGAAGCGCTCGACCTGGAGAAGATCAAGGCTCATCCTAAGATTTTCGTTGGCTACAGCGATGTGACCACGCTGCTTACTTATTTTTCAGATACGGCGGGCCTGGTCACGTTTCATGGACCGATGGTGGCGAAGGATTGGTTGCATGAGGATGGCGTGGATCTGACGTCGTGGCAGGCTGCGCTGGCGGGTACTGTAGCCTGGGAACCCAATCTGGGCGCGGGTTCTGGAGCGAGCGGGTTAGTGGAGGGAGCGGCCGAGGGGATCCTTTACGGGGGATGCCTTTCGATTTTGGTGGCTTCTCTGGGAACTCCGTATGAGATTCGCACGGAGGGGACGATTCTGTTTTTGGAGGATTTGGCGGCGAAGCCTTTCCAGATCGATCGCATGCTGATGCAGTTGAAGCTGGCGGGCAAGCTGGATGGAGTGCAGGGCATCGTCTTCGGCGAGATGCGGGATTGCCTGCAGAATGCGAACCAGGGATACAGGCTGGAAGAAGTGGTGCTGCGCATTGTGGGCTCGTTGGGTGTGCCGGTGGCTTATGGAGTGCGATCCGGACATGTGACGGCAGGGAACATCACTCTGCCGATCGGGGTCAGGGCTGGGTTGACGGTGGGCGGCGGGCAGGTGAGTCTGAGGATTTTGGAAGCGGCGGTTAGCGACGTCAAAAACAAAGTCAAGAGCTAAACGCGGAGAGCGCAGAGAAATCCGCGAAGGACGCGAAGAAGAAGGGTCGTGAAGAAAAGCATGGACGACAAAAAGAGGCACATGCACTTAATCGGCATTTGCGGGACGGCAATGGCTTCGCTGGCTGGGATGCTGAAGCAGCGCGGGTTTCGCGTCACTGGGTCGGACGCGGCGGCGTATCCGCCGATGTCGGATTTTCTGGCGGAACTTGGGCATTCCTTTGGCGCAGCCTTTTGATGCGCGGAACCTGGAGCCTCGTCCTGATCTGGTGGTGGTCGGCAATGCGATTTCGCGGGGGAACGTCGAACTGGAGCAAGCGCTCGACCAGCGCATTCCATTTTGCTCGTTGCCGCAACTGCTGCATCAAGAATTCCTGCTCGGCAAGGAAGTGCTGGTGGTGGCGGGGACGCACGGAAAGACTACGACGACCTCAATGCTGGCCTGGATTTTTCATACGGCGGGGATGCAGCCGTCGTTTTTGATCGGCGGCATCGCGGAAAACTTTGGATCGAGCTTTCATTTAGGACAAGGAAAGCATTTCATTCTCGAAGGCGACGAGTACGACACAGCATTCTTTGATAAGGGCCCGAAGTTTCTACATTACTTTCCGGACGCGGTGATTCTGACTTCCGTGGAGTTCGATCACGCCGATATCTACAAAGATCTGGATGCGGTAGAGACGGCGTTCAAGCGGCTCGTGAATCTGATTCCGCGGCGGGGCCGGATTGTGGCCTTCGATGGAATGGCTGGCGATGTGGCCGAGAGTCCCAGTCTGGAGCGCTGTTTGAGCAAGCCGTTCTGCCCCGTGGAATGTTATGGGGCGTCCGCACGCTCGGACTGGCGCATCACGAACCTGAAATTGGAACCGCGGCGAACGTTCTGGTCGGTTCTGCATGGACGGGAAAGCCTGGGCGGATTTCGAGTTCCCGCTGGCGGGTGAATACAACGTGTGGAATGCAACCGCCGCGGCGGCGCTCGCTGCAGACTACGGCATCGCCAAAGAAGAAATTGCTGCAGCGCTGAAGACGTTCAAGAGCGTGAAGCGGCGCCTGGAGGTAAAGGCGCAGGTAAACGGCATCACTATCATTGACGACTTCGCGCATCATCCCACAGCGATTGCGGGCACGCTGAAGGCGTTGCGGGCGCGTTATGCGGGCGCGCGCTTGTGGGCGATTCTGGAGCCGCGGTCGAACACGCTGCGGCGGCGGGTGCTGCAGAGCGACCTGGCGCGCAGTCTGGCATTGGCGGACGAAGTGATCGTGGCGGGCGTGTTCCGCTCCGATCTGGTTCCGGAGAATGAACGTCTGGATTTGCGCGAGCTGGCTGCGGATATTCAGAATCATGGCAGTCGTACGCGGTTAATGGCGGATGCGGAAGAAATCGTGCAGTCGATCGCTCCCGAGATGCGCAGCGGCGATGTGGTGGCAATTCTCTCCAACGGCGGCTTCGGCGGAATCTACGAGAAGCTGCCGGCGCGATTGCGGGCAATCGCGGGCGAGGCCGTGAGTGCTAGTTCGGCGAATGCGGGGAAGGGATGAGTCCATCGATCGCGACAGGGGGCCGGGCGCGGCAGATGGTCCGCTTCGTTCTTGTTCTGTGGATGGCAGTAGCGCGTTGCGCCGCGGGGACCAACTACACCATCTCTCTAGTGAGTCCCGAGCAGCACCTGCTTCAGGTGCAGATTCTTTTGCCGGAAGGCGCGGCGCAGCGGGAGTTGCAGCTTCCGGTGTGGAATGCGTTGTATCAGGTGCGGGACTTCGCGCAGTACGTGAACTGGATACGCGCGAAAGACCGCGCTGGCCTTTCGCTCGCCATTCGTGCACTGGACAAGAGCCGATGGCAGATCGCGGACGCGCAAGGCGGCGCCGTGGTCGAGTATCAGATTTTTGTGGATTCGCCTGGACCATTCGGCGCCCAGTTCAATTCGCATCATGCATTTCTTAATTTGGCACAGGTTCTTATGTATCCCGTGGACGGGCGGAACGGGCCGTTGGCCGTGCGGTTCAGCCAGGTTCCCGAGGGATGGCATATCGCCACGCCGTTGGCGTCAACGCCCGATGGCGCGTTTAGCGCGGAGAGCTACGACCGGCTGGTGGATTCTCCGGTCGAGATCGGATTGTTCCGGGAATCCAATTTCGAGGAAGGTGGCGGACACTATCGCGTGATCGTTGACGCCGAGCCGGGCGATTACGACATGGAAAAAATCGCTGCCATGCTACACAAGGTCGCGGCGGCGGCGACCGGTTGGATGGAAGACCGTCCCTTCGACAGCTATATGTTTCTTTATCACTTTCCGCGCGGGCCGGGGGCCGGCGGCATGGAGCACGCTTATTCGACCGCGATCGCGCTGAATGCGGAGGCGTTGGTAAAGTCACCCGCGGCGCTGGCTTCGGTGACCGCGCACGAGTTTTTTCACCTGTGGAACGTGAAGCGCATCCGTCCGCAGACGCTCGAGCCGGTGGATTACACGAAGGAGAACTACACGCGCGCGCTTTGGTTCAGCGAAGGGTGCACCAGCACGGCAGCGGACTTCATCCAGTTGCGCGGCGGCCTGCTTGATGAACGCCGTTTCGAGCAGGACCTTGCGGCTGGGATCGGTGAGCTGGAACGGCGTCCAGCGCACCTGACGCAATCGGCGGAAGAGTCGAGTCTGGATGCGTGGCTGGAGGGCGACGCCTACTACCGGCGCCCGGAGCGCAGCATTTCTTATTACAACAAAGGCGAGCTGCTCGGCATCACGCTGGATTTGGCGGTGCGCGAGGCCAGCCATGGGCAGGCGTCTTTGCGCGAGGTTTTTCAATGGATGAATCAGAATTACGCCAGGAAGGGGCGGTTTTTCCGGGATTCGGACGGCGTGCGCGAAGCGGCTGAGGCGGTGAGCCACGCGGATCTGGGATGGTTTTTCGCGAAGTACGTTTCGGGTACGGAAGAGATTCCGTGGAATGATTTCTTGCGCGGCGTGGGATTGCGCCTCGAAGAGAAACAAAACCCAGTCGCGGATGCTGGATTTGTGGCCTCGCGAAACTTTGATGGTCCGATGACCGTGACAACGGTGACTGCCGGCAGCGACGCTGAGCGTGCCGGTTTGCAGGCAGGCGAGGCGATTCTGGAAATCAACGGCAAGATGGCCGCGCAGGAATTTTCCGAGGAAATGGCGCGGCTTAAACCGGGCGACAGGATTGTGGTGAAGGTCCGCGGCCGGCGCGGCGGCGAGCGGGAGCTGAAGTGGAAGGCAGGAAGCCGCGAAGAAGTGACATACGAACTTAAAGACATCGAGAATGTCACCGCCGGACAGCGAACGCGCCGGGTGGCTTGGCTGAAGGGCGAGGCGGAGACTCCGTCTGTGGCGCGGCACTAAGCCCGTAGCGCCGAGGAAACACCCATTATGATCCGCACCATCGTGATGCTGACTTTCTGGGGACTGGCTGCACCCGTGGCGGCGCTGATCGGATTTCCCTGGACATTCATCACCGGTGACATTCGCCTGCTGTACGGCATGTTCATGTTTGGCGCGTGGAACGGCGTGCGCCTCACGGGAGTGCGGGTGCACACCGTCGGGCTCGACAAACTGGACCCGGCGCGCACCTATATCTTCATGTCGAACCACGTGTCGAACCTGGATCCGCCGATTACGATTCCGCTGATTCCGCGGCGCACTTCGGTGATGGTGAAGAAGGAGTTGTTCAGCTATCCGATCCTGGGCCAGGCGATGCGGATCGGATCGCTGGTGCCAGTGGATCGAGGAAATCGCGACGCGGGAATCGAGTCGGTGCGGATCGCGAAGCAGGTCGTGCAGCAGGGGCTCAACATGACGATCTACGTGGAAGGCCATCGTTCGTTCGATGGCAAGCTGCTGCCGTTCAAGAAGGGGCCGTTCTATCTGGCGATGGAGTGCGGAGTCCCGGTGGTTCCGATAACGATCACGGGAACTCACTACGTGATGCCGAAGGGAAGGTTCGCGATCAAGCCGGGAATGGCGACTGTGATCTTTCATCCGCCGATTGAGCCGCAGGATTTCGGCAGCCGCGAGTGCCTGATGGAAAAAGTGCGAGCGGTGATCGATAGCGGGTTGCCGGAGGAGTTGAAGGAAAATCCTTTGACCGCCAAGGTCACTCGGGTTCACGAAGGAAATCCCCCGGTGTGAACCTTGCTTCCTGCGTTGCTTATTTCGTCCGCGTCTTCGCCCGCAGGGCCCGCGCGATTTCCGGCAACTTCGGCAGCAGCGCGGAATACTTCAACCACAATTTGTGATCGACGGCGGGGGCTCCGCTGACCAGGGCTTTTGCGGGAACATCGTTTGCCACGCCGCTTTGCGGAGTGACAATGGCATCGTCGCCGATCTTGCAGTGGCCGACCACTCCGACCTGGCCGGTCAAAATCACTCGATTGCCAATCTCGGTGGAACCGGCGAGGCCTGCCTGCGAGCAGAGCAGGGCATCTTCGCCGACCTGCGATCCGTGGCCGACCTGCACCAGGTTGTCGATCTTGACGCCGCGCCGGATGCGGGTTTCGCCTATGCTGGCGCGGTCGATGCAGGAGTTCGCCTGGATTTCCACGTCGTCTTCGATGATGACCGGGGCGGGCTGAGGAATCTTGTACCAGTGTCCGTCGTGAGTCTTGGCAAAACCAAAGCCATCGGAGCCGATCACGACGCCGTTGTGCAGCAGCACGTTGTTGCCGATGCGGCAATTCTCGCGGACCACGGCGTGGGCGTGGGCAAAGAAGTTGTCGCCAATCTTCACGCCGCGATAGATGACCACGTGCGCCAGCAGCACGGCGCGGTCGCCGATCTCGACGTTCTCGTCGACGACGACGTAGGGGCCGATGTGGACGTCGCGTCCAATCTTTGCCGAGGGATGCACGACCGCCGTGGGATGCACGCCCGGGGCATAGCGCAGCGGCTGATGGAAGAGTTCGAGGGCGCGCGCGAAACTGAGATACGGGTCTTCGACGCGCAGCGTGGCCGCCGGGATGAGGGGAAAGTTCTCGGCGACGATCACCGCCGCAGCCTTGGTGAGCCGGGCCGCGGCGGCATATTTGGGGTTGGCGACGAAGGTGATCTCTCCCGGGCCGGCTTGTTCGATGCCATTGAGGCCGGTGATCTCGGTGTGGGGAGAGCCGTTTTCCAGGCGCGCGTTGAGGGCGGAGGCGATCGCAGAAAGTTTCATGGTCGATGGATGGACGCGAGTAAATCGTACACCAGTTCGTAAGCGGTCCATCTGACCGGGTTTATCGGAGCATGTTTATCGGAGCATGTTTACCGGAGCATGTTTACTTTTTTATAACGGGCACCTCCCCTCAATCTTTTCTTCGTTGCTTCTTTGCACCGGCTTAACAGGGTCAGTTCTTTGTGTGGATTTCTGCACCAAAATAAAGTTCGCGGAGCATTTTGCGAAAAGAGCGTTTTGGGGTCCGAGGCGGATCTGCGCGAGATATTTTTTTTATTTCAATACCGCCGAAAGCCTTGTGGGGCGCGGTTTTCGGAAAGCGGATTTTGCAAAATCTTATTGTCAAAGAACTTAGATCTCAAAATCTAGAAAACAGACGACTTAAGCCGGCTTGAATCGATCTCACGGGACCGTCACTGCCTCGACCATGATTACGCAATTTCAGTGGCGGGCACAAGGTCAGATGTCACACGAGGGCTGTGGAAATCCTAGCGTCCGGGCAGCTGATGGGATGACCAAGTCAACTCCTAACGGTTTCCGGTAGTGGGCTGTTTTGAATTTCAAACAGTGTAAAAGGCGAAGCTCAATGCTCCAAGGATAATGGCAATTAGCGAGATTGGGGAGGCGTGTTCTTTCTTAGCCGCGATTGTACCAGTTACGACAGAGGCAAGCACTGAAAAACCTCCCAAGGTAGTGACGCCGCCGCTAAAGCTGGTGACATGGTGAATACGATATTGGTACTGAGTATAGCCACCGATAGCAGCCGACATTCCTACAGTGATCGCTAGTGACAGGATGCTCCATTTGTGCCGTCTAATCACGCGGCCACCTCAGTAGCTTTCCGCTCCAATAATCCCACTAATTCCTGCAAACTCCAAACGTGATCTGTGAGGCCCGCTTCCACCACCCGCCCTTGGGAACATAATCAAGGTCACGTCCCACTGGGGATTCAAAACCGCCCACTACCCGTTTTCCCGATATGACTCGAGCACTTACGTGAACGACGCGGAATAAAAGAGTGGAAAGTCCGTTATCTACTGTGAGACTCAAAGGCAAATCTAGGGAGCAGGGTAATGGTAAATCCTTTCGATCTTAAGACGGCAATTCTTGCAAAGCACGCGCAACATGTGGTGTTAATCCATTTTCCGATCGCGTTGTTCATTTCGGCAGTGGCTTTCGACCTTATCGCGCAGGGGACGAAACGCCGTGCGGCGGGGGATGCGGCGTATTACAACCTGGTGTTGGCCGCGATTTCAACGCTTCCGGCCCTTGCCACGGGCGTTCTTGCGTGGCAATTCCAACTTGAGGGACAGAAGGTGAAGGGCATCCTGCTGCTGCATCTGGCGCTGGCGTCCGTCTCGAGTGGGATGATCTGGCTGGTCTGGTGGATCCATTTCCGATCGCGGAGGCGGGCGGAAGTCTTACCGAGCTATCGCCTTGCTGTTGAATTTCTGGGAGTCGCTATCGTGGCGCTCACAGGTTACCTGGGCGGCTTCCTGAGCGGCGTAAACCTACCTGGCTAGACGCGCCGAAGAGTCTGGCTTGGGTTTGTGAACCGAAAGCAAACCGCGCGGCGAAGGAAAAGGATCCCCCTTCAACTTGATCGGGAATAAAAGCGAGTCGGGCCAGTTATCAACGCAGGGCGCAAGAAGGCAACGTTCAAAACCTGAGGTTACAAATCAAGGAGGGCGAAATGGCGGACGACAGGCGCGACTTTATCGATCAGAAGTTGCAAGACCTCAACAACGACGGAGTAGATCGCCGCGGGTTCTTGAAGTGCATGGCATGGGCGGGTACGGGCCTGGTCTGGACCTTGAGCGGGGGCATTCCGGTGTCTAAGGCTTTCGCCAAAGGCTACGACAAAGATGACGGCAAGGGCGCGGACTTCAGCTTTGTGCAGATCAGCGACAGCCACATCGGCTTTAACAAGCCGGCCAATCCGGACGTTACCGCCACTCTGCAGACCGCGATCAACAAGATCAACGGCATGCCCCACAAACCGGATTTCATCATTCACACCGGTGACCTGAGCCAACTCTCGAAGCCGAGCGAGTTCGATACGCTGGACCAGGTATTGAAAGGCGCGACCGCGAAGCAGATCTTCTTCGTTCCGGGCGAGCACGACATGCTGACCGACAACGGCGGGCAATATCTTGAGCGCTATGGGAAGGGCACAAAGGGGTCTGGGTGGTTCAGCTTCGATCACAAAGGCGTGCATTTCGTTGGCCTGGTGAATGTCGCGAACTTGAAAGCTGGAGGCATGGGGTCGCTCGGCGCTGAACAACTGGAGTGGCTGGAGAACGATCTCAAGGGCCGCTCTGCCAGCACTCCGATCGTGCTCTTTGCCCATATTCCACTGTGGACGGTCTATCCCGATTGGGGCTGGGGAACCGACGACAGCGCGCAAGCCTTGTCTTACGTCAAGCGGTTTGGTTCTGTGACGGTGTTAAACGGTCATATTCACCAGATCATGCAGAAGATCGAAGGCAAGGTTTCGTTTCACACGGCCATGTCGACGGCCTTTCCTCAACCGGGGCCGGGATCCGCTCCCTCAGCCGGACCGATGAAGGTGCCGGCGGAGCAGTTGCAGCAGGTGTTGGGCATCACGGATGTGAAGTATGTGGTGAGCGGCCGCAGCCTGGCAATCGTCGATTCGCCACTCGCGGGCTAGGCGCAGTGAGGGACCGCCAAGGATCTGGTTGAAGCAAGAAAGATCAAGCAAAGAAATGAAACTAGAAAAAGGAAACAAGACAATGAAGAGCACAAATGTTCGGGTTGCAGGTGCTGCGGCGGCGACGGTAGTGATGGCGCTGCTGCTGCTGTTCGCGGGATCGCCGAGGGTGGCGGCAAGCGACCAACCCTCCAGGCCACAGGTAGCGGTGAAAATCGATAATTTCGTTTTTGGACCGCAGACGATCACGGTGCCGGTTGGAACGACGGTTACCTGGACAAACAGCGATGACATTCCTCATACGACGGTGAGCACAGACGGCGCGTTCAAGTCCAAGGTGATGGATACGGACGAGAAGTTTTCCTACACGTTTACCAAGGCGGGAACGTATGCGTACTTCTGCTCGGTCCACCCGAAGATGACGGGCAAGATCGTGGTGGAGTAAGACGCAGAGATGGAGGAGAGAGCATGTTTGAAGGACTGTTTCAACCGACGCATCTGCTGATGATTTTCGGAATCGCACTGCTCGTGTTCGGACCCAAGAATCTTCCCGAGCTTGGCAAAGGAATCGGGGAAGGTATCCGCGGCTTCAAGTCGGCCATGAAGGCTGAGGAAGAGAAGGCAGCCGGCACAACCACCAGCAAATCCGACGACCGGACCGAGGGGTGAAGGGCACGCTTGTGTCCTTGACGGAACATTGTAGGTACAAATGTTCCGGCTGAATGTTCCAGTTGGAACATAACTGCGTTTTTACCGGAACACTGTGGAAATCGCGGGAAATTCGGAAAACCACCTTAAAGCTATAGTTGGTCGGTGGCAAGTGGGTGTGAAGGATGGGTTTAGGACAGGCGTCGAAAAAGTGGTAAAAAAACCACGGGGCGAAGGAAAGCGGCGACCATCGGGCTCGGTGCTGGCAGTGGGCGGCGGCGAGTGCTTAATACAAAGGCTTGGGGGAGATGGGGAACGTCCCGTCTTGTTTCCAAGGTTTCGCCGCCTGGGGATGCCCCCTTTCCAAAAGCCGCAAAGGGTGGGGCGCCCGCCCTGGTCGTATGGAATCGCTACTGCACGACTACAGTCACTGGGGTGTTGAAGGTATTGGCAGTTGAGCCGCTTCCTGTCACGCCTGTGACGGTGAAGGAATATTGCCCCGCTGGCGTTCCGGGATCTGTGTTAGATCCCCCACCCCCACCCCCACCTCCACCGCCTCCGGTGCCGGAACTCCCTCCGCCACAGGCCAAGAGGACCAGGAGAAAACTTCCTAACGCCATTGCTGAACAATACTTTCGCGGCCGGGCACCGAGCAGCATGAAGATGGTCATTAACGCGCCAAATCCAATTCCTATTGTGCCGAGCGGAGGCGCTGGCTGGCTCTGCGCCAGGGCGTGAGGGGCAGTTGTGGTCGCGGTGAAAGTGACAGTTGTGCTTGCTCCTGTCAGGTTCACCTGCAATGTTGAACCCGTGGTGGATCCGCTCGTAAAACTACAGCTTGACTCCTTGGCCCTAGCGTCGGGCGTGCAAGAAAGTGCAACTATCCCTGAGAATCCCTGATTAGGTGTGAGGGTCAGCGTCGTGGAACCTGATTGGCCGGGGCTTGCAATGGAGATGGACGAGGCAACAGCCGCGCTAACCGGACCAAGGACGGTTATCACTTGCGGGTCCGAAGTAACGGCTGATAGATAGTTTACATCGCCGGAATATGTGGCTGTGAAATCGTGGGTTCCGGCTGTGGTGAATGTGTACGACGCGGAGGCGGTTAGCATGCCTGGTTGCGGCATATAGGTGACCGATCCCGGAAAAGGCACGTTGTTGTCAAAGAATAGGATGGTGCCCGTGGGCGCGACTCCCGCTTCGGAACCGTACAGGTGGGCCGTTGCAGTGAGGGTTTGACCAACATACACGTTCTGGTTAAACGTCTCCCAGCCGTAGGAGTTGAAGAAGGGTTGGGCCTGTGTGACGGTTATGGTGCTCGCCGGGCTGGTCGATGCGGCATAGTAAGCATCACCGGAATATTGCGAAGTTAAGGCGTGGTTCCCGAGGCTGAGAAACTGGGCGCTCGAGATCGCCTCCGCCGACGCATAGGAACCTGGCGAATTTGGATTACCGGGATTGCTTTGAGATATGCCGACGGGATTGCCAATGGGAGTTCCATCGAAAAGAAATTGAAACGTGCCGGTGGGCGCAACTCCGTCGCTGGTAGTCAAGATGGCCGCATCGATCTGCTCGGAGTTACCGTACTCCACGGGCAGACCCGCAGCAAAGGCGCTGCCGGTGGTGGGGGCCTTGGCGATCGTAAAATTCATCGTGCCCGTGCTGGCAGCGTAGCTGGCGTCTCCGGCATAACTCGCGGAGCCAACGTATGAACCGGGCGATATGGATTGATTCTCGGCGAAGCCTTCGCTGTTGAGAAGAAGACTGGTACCGTTCAGGGGTGTGCCGCTCACTGTGAGGGCAACGGGCCCGGTGGGGCAGCTCGATATTCGACTGGCACAAGTACTGGAGATGCCCGTGGCCGAAGACACACTCGCCGCGGAATTTCCCACATCCACGCGAAACAGATAAAAACCGGATCCATAGGTAATACTGCTTGCAGTGAAGCTGGTTAGCTTCCCATTGACATCAAACGTAACCAAGTTGGGCAGGGTTGCGCTCGCCTCGTCGGTGACGTTCACCGAGATTGGACTGGAGTCGCTTGGACCATAGGTTTCGTCGCCAGGATAGTGCGCAGTTAGCGAATAGGATCCGCCCGGCAAGAGATCGGTTGTGCCGGAGAAGGCCCCACCAGCCAAAGCGAAAGCGCCAAGTCCCTTGTCATTGTTCGGGCCGCCGAGGAGTGAAATCTCCCCGGTGGGCGTGCCGGTGCCTGACTGCGGTTTCACCGTCACGCTGAAACTTACCGGCTGGCCGTGTGTGATCGTGGTCGGGGTGAGACTGTTCAAGGTAGTGGTTGAGGCCAGAGACACTACGGAACTCCATTTGTTGACGAGATTCTGGGCATCCACCGACCCCAGACCTGTCGCCAGATCGTAGCCAATACCCGCGCTGTAACCGGTCAGGACTCCGTACTGATCTGCCGGGTTCGTGGTCGTACAGTTGGGACTGCCTTTGAGGCAAGGCATGGCGATGGTGCCGGAAGTGACGTCGTGGAAAGCGGTTGGTTGCTGAGTTGCGAGCTTATACAGAACGTAGTTGGCATTGCCCTGGCGGGGACTCAACCCCTGGGAGGCCATCTGCTGGTTGACGAGGGCCATGATTCCGGCAAAGGCGGGCGAGGACGCCGAGGTGCCGCCAACACCAAGAAAATTAGAGTAGGGAAAGTTCAGACTGCACGGACCCGTGACGTCTGATTCGCACAGGATGTAGAAGTTCTGCAGGAAGCCATTGCTGGCAAAGAGGGAGACGTCGGGAATGTCACGTTTCCCATCATTGGGAACTCCCGTTCCAGTTTGCCACGATGGCTTGGCGTAGCCTCCGGCACAACTGGAGGCAGTAGATCCGCTGGGAGTTGTACAGTTGCTGGCTCCTCCGGAGCCACCCAAGGGGGTGTCGAAATGGGGGATCAGGCGGGAATCGTTGCAGTTGGTCTCGGGGTTCGTACTGAAGCCAACGGTGGCGAAAATCGCATTGGTGCAGGAACTATTCCAGGTGGTTTCCGGGATGTAGCTTTTAGCCGAGGCTTGGGTGGTCGAGTTGTTGGTGGTGTTCCAGTAAGTGGCGGGGTTGCTGAAATCGTTGAAGTCGGTTCCGCCGACCGCCACATTGTAGGGAGTGGAAGCGTAGCCGCTGACTTGCAGTCCGAATTGTGCCGGCGCTGGAGACGCTGCGTCGAAATTATCGCAGCCGGCTGCGCCATTGTCGCCAGCGGAAATAAATACCGTAATTCCCTGGGCTGCCGCCTGTTGCCACAAGGCGTTATAGAACTGATTGCCCGCCGTGCCCAGCCCCAGTTCGCACTGGCCGTAACTTTCACTCATCACAGCCGCGAGGTTGTTATCGATGATGTAGACAGCGGAGAGGTCAATGCCGGCGGTAGTCTCGGTAGATTGCGAAACTACCAGATCGATAGTGGCGTTGGGTGCGACAGCGCCGGACCACTGCACGTCGAGGTCGGCCTCGGTCTCGTCGCCCTGGATGCCGGGATCAGGGCCATTCAAGATGATTTGGGGATCGTTGACCGGCAATCCGAAAAGGCTGCGAAAATCGCGAACGTCCTGAATATTGATATTGGTCTCGCCCACGATGGCGATGGTTTGTCCGGTGCCGTTGATGCCCGCGTTCCACAGCGGCTGCACATTGTAAATGGTGGCGAAGTCGTAGGGCCCGATGCCATAGAAGCAGGGGTTGTTACTGGAATTGTTCTCAACGCAGCCGGATGGGAAGGTGTATTGCGGATCGGTTGCGGTGATCTTTCCTGTAGTTCGATCGCGCTTGAACTTTCCGGCGGAGACAACCATGGAGTGGCGGGGAAAATTGTTCAACGAGGCCACGCCGGCTACGGCTGAGGTTAGCGCGGCGGGAATCTGCGGATCACTTGAGTTCGCCCAGTGTTGCTCTCCATTGACGAGATACTTGTGAATGGCAGTGTGAAAAGCTTCCTGCACCTGGCTGGCCGAGCCGGAGAATTCCAGCGTAGTGCGGCCCTTGGCGGCGCCCACCTCGAAACCATGAGACTGCAGCCATGCGGTGATCGTCTGCAGGTCGGCGTCAGTGGGGCCGAACTGCCTGCCATAGTCCTCGGGAGTTAGCCATTTGTGGTAGCTGGGCGAGGATTTGTTCTGCTGGTTGTCGAGAAGTTGGCGCAGCGCGGATTCCTGTTCGGGGCTGCGCTTCAGCACCAGGAGCATGCGCAGCATGGGGAGAGTGGCCGGGGCTGTGCCCAGGTCGAACTCGGGACGCGCCAGGGGATGCGTGTTGCCTTGGAGAACCGTAAGCTGCTGCTCGTCGACTGGCTGCGTGATGAGGGAGCGCGGCGCGGCGTCTAGCTGTGCGGCCCACTGCTGCGCACCGGACGGGCGGGAAAAAGAAAACATGAAGAAGATCACTGCGAGAAGAGTGACCGCTGGGAGCCGCTTCGAAGCGGAAGGACACAGGCCTCTCATGACATCGACACCTCTACCCTGGAGTGGCTTGCTCGGAGACACAGACGGGCCAGGGGAAGGCAGCCCAACCGCTCTCGCAGCGCAGGATGAAAGGCCTGCGCCCGCGAGCAGTCTTTTTATGTCAAGTTCCGACGCATTGCAAGTCCAATTGTGGCTTGGCGCTGTCCGGAATGACAGTGTTTAATGAGCTACCCGTGGCTGCGGGCCTCGGTGAGTTGTCAATCACTCTGCTGTTGTCGGGCAGGTTAGTTGCGCGGTGCCGACGATCGTGCAGCCTCCGCCGCAGGCGGTGATTAAGCTGCAGTTGGTCGAGTCGAAGGCAAAGACCGAGTAGGTGACAGTCGGTCCGCCCGCGACCTGACACTGAGCCAATCCTGAGGAGGTCACGGATACCGCATTGGTGGGCGCATTTTGGAAACACGCTCCCCAGGTGGCGGGCTGCGGAGTGATCATAAAGGGAGCCCCGCTGTAGTGGCCGGTTGCAGTGAACTGCACCTCTCCATCGGGAGCGGGAGCGGAGGCGGTTGGAGGAGTGATGGTGATGGACTGGAGTTGGCCGGTTGGATTCGGCATTGAATTCGTGCCACAGGACAACGCGAGGGACACAGCTAGAACGAGTGCCGGGAAGAGAAGGTGAGACGGAGCTTTTCCATAACGCCCTCCTGCCCGAATTAGAAGCCCGGGAATCGGCAGGGGGTTGCAGGGAAAACAGCCCAACAGTTGGAATGGTTGCAAGTGCAGAGGTCCCTTCGGCGGGCTGAGGGCGGGCTCTTCGTCGGGAGTCCTGCGCTTGGAGCGCAGGACTCCACTTTGATCAGGATGACAATCCTGAAAACTTAATTCTCAAACTTACTCCTCGAACATGGGTACCTGGCGCTGGTCGTCGGTGGGGCCGCGGCGGGGGCGGCGCGTTGCGCCTATCACCGCCAGGACTGTTAGCGAGTCGAGGGCGGTGCGGGGAACGAAGATGCGTTGCGTGTTCGAGCGCTGGTCGGGAGGATTTACGAGATAGCCTTCGGGCATGTTTTGGGTCAGGTCGGAGGGCATCAGGCCTTCGAGGATTTCGTTGTCTTTGAAGCGCAGGCGGACCCACAGGCCTTCGGAGCGAGGGCGGGAAGTGAAGGTCTTGCGGGTTAGCGATTCGGAGTCGCCGAATTCGCGCACGAAGTAGACGCCTTTGATCTCGCGCAGATCCATGGCGACTACGTTGCCGGAGGTGTTGAGGAGTTCTAGCTTGCCTTCGTTGACGAATTGGGTGGGCGAGACGTAGCCGGAGACGGAATCGCGGTCCATCTTGCGGACGATGACTTTCTTGTGGGTCGAGGGCATGGGTCAGGCTTCGGGCTTCGGCTTTCGGGCTCCTCGGCGGCTGAAGCCGCTTGTTCCGTTAGGGAATCCAGCGGCGCGGCCTGAAGCCGCGCTCTTTCAGAGCAACCGTCACATCGAACCTCACAACGAAGTTCACCGGGCAGCCCATTCTCGCACTAAACGGGGAGAAATCGCGCGAATCCACGTTGGCAGTAGCCAAAATGTAAACGTTGTGTTATTCCTTTAAGTTGCCTTGGCTTGGCTCAAGTCTGTATAAGTGCCTTGCCTTTAATGACTTGTGTGGGATTGGGAGTGAAGTAGCTAGGGTTGGGCCGGGGTTATCCTGTGGAAATCTTGTGGAAAACGTAGGTTGCAGTGGGATTGTGCTCCGCGATGCCTGGTGCCGGCGCATTGGAGTGGCAAAAAAACACGTGAACCACTTAAGGACACGAAGTTGCCCGAAGACACCATTGCTTCCCGTGAAGCCCGTGAAGAGAGTGCTTGCCAGGATGAGACGGCCGGTGGTTGTGACTTGGAACGCTTGACGACGAATGGCTGATTACATTTACACCATGGAAATCCGGTTGACGCCGGATCAGTTGAAAGGCGTCAACCTGGTGCAAGAGATAGCCCGCGCCGCGGGAATCACTCTTTACCTGACCGGGGGCGCGATACGCGACATCATCAGCGGGTTCACGATCCGCGATCTGGATTTTACGGTTCAGGGCAATCCCCTCAAACTGCAAAAAGACTTTGAACGGGCGGGCGCGCAAATCGCGGGCCACGACGAAGACGTGCGCACGTTGTTTCTGGTGCTGCCGGGGAACGTGCGTGCCGAGATCGGAATGGCGCGGACGGAAGAGTACGAGAAGGTGGGCAGGCCGCCGGTAATTGCTGCGGCCAGTATTCAGGAAGACTTGCGGCGGCGCGACTTTACGGTAAACGCGATGGCGCTGTCGCTGAATGAAGGGTCGCGCGGGCTACTGCTCGATCCGTTCAATGGCGTGGCGGATATTGAAGCGAAGCTGCTGCGCATCCTGCACAATTATTCGTTTGTGGAAGATCCCTCGCGATTGATTCGCGCTACGCGTTTTGCGGCGCGCTTTCACTGGCCGCTCGAGGAGCGCACGCAGCAGCGCTACAACGCGGCTAAAGAGAACAATTATATCGAGCACATTTCGCGCAGCGCGGTTGGACACGAGATTGCGCAGTTGGCGCATGAAGACGATCCGTTGAATGTGGTGCGGGCGCTGGAGAAGGAAGAGTGGTTGAAGGTGCTGCATGCGCACTGGTCGTCGGCCAAAGTGGATGCGAATGGGCTCGGGCAGTTGATGAAGACGCGGCAGCAGATGGTGGACCTGGGCTATACCGTCGATCCGTCGGCGGCGGTGATGCACTTCCTGACGGCGAAGCTTTCCGATAAGGACGTGTCGGATTTGCGGCGGCAGATTCCGCGGAAGGACTTGGTCGAGTCGTGGCGCGACATCGAGGATCATGCCAAGTACCTGGCGAAGCGGCTGACGGGGAAGGAAGCGGCTACGCCGTCGCGCACCTGGAATCTTTTGTCGGCGGCGCGACCGGAGATGATTCTGTTTCTGGCAGTGACGGCGCGGCATCAGACGGTGGCGCAGAAGATCAAGAATTTCCTGACGAAGTGGCGGCAGGTGCAGCAGCGCATTCCGCTGCCGGAGATGACGGAGTTGCTGATTACTCCGACGTTGCCGGAATATCCGAAGATTGCGCGTGATGTGTTCATGCTGCTGCTGGATGGGAAGTTGCGATCGCGGACGGAGACTTTGAAATTTTTGAAGCCGTTTGCGCCGCCCCCACCGCCGCCGCCCCCGCCGCCCAGGCGCGGACGTGGACCGAAGGGGGCGGCAGGTGCTGTGGCAGCGGAAGTTCCCGGGAAAAAAGGTTTGGCGACGAAGGGTAAGGGCAAAGCTGCGGTGGCACCGGTGGCTGCTGCGGTTCCGGTTCCCGTGGCCAAGCCTGAGGCCAAGGCGAAACCCGCCGCGAAGGCGAAACCAGGAAGATAAGGCGAAGCCTGTTAAGGCGGCGCCGAAGAAGGCCGCTAAACCGTCCGCGAGACGTCCTGCAAAGAAGGCTGCAGGGAAAAAAGTGAAGTCCAGGAAGCGTTAGCCGCTGACAGCGGCAAGTCGGTGTACTGATTCGTCTTCGAGACAGGCACTAATTTACGCTTCGCCTCGCCTAAATCCGGCATATAATAAGTGCATGCATCGACCGCTATTCATTGCGGCGTTCGTGCTCCTGTTGGTCTGTGGACCTCTTTCGGCGCAGCATGGCGGAGGCCATGCGTCCGCTGGCGGACACGGCGGAATGGCTTCGCACGGCGGCGGGTTTGCAGGCCATGCCGGCGGCGGTCACGCTTTCAGTGGAGGGCACTCCGGCTCAGGTTTCGCGGCGCATCCGGCGGCGCGCGGTTTTGCCTCCCGTCCATCATTCTCCTCACGCGGCGTCAATCGTGCTAGAGGCGTGCGATCTGGTGGCGTGCGTTCCGGCGGTGTACGACTTCGGACCCGAGGCTTCAGGAACAACCGCTTCGGATACGGTTTTGGTTACCCGTGGTGGTATGGCGGGTTCTATGATCCGTACTGGTGGTGGGACTCTGGTTCGAGGTTCGACGATGAGCAGCAATATGAGACTGGCTTAGCCAACGAGATGAATGAGCAGAGCCTCGAAGAGCAGAGGCAGCGCGAGCAAGGCGATCAGGATATGTATGCGAGGTCGGCGCCTCCGCCGCCGCGCGAAAAGGAAGGCACGGTAGTCCTGCCGGCCACGGTGCTGGTTTTCCGTGATCAGCACAAACAGGAAGTGCAGAATTACGCCATCGTGGGCCAGACGCTGTGGAACTTTGCACCGCAACACACGCAGAAGATTCCGCTCGCGGACCTTGACCTTCCGGCGACCACCAAGGCGAACGACGAGCGCGGGGTGGATTTCCGCCTGCCGAGCGCGCGTGAGGGGCAGTAGTAGTGCCGCAGCGCCTCTCTGTGGATAACTTACCGCTTCTCTCTCCAGCTTTCCCGTTAGAATGACGCCAACGTAAAATTAAACTGAGCCCTATGTCCCAATTCGTCCACCTGCACCTGCATACCGATTACTCCCTGCTGGATGGCGCCTGCGATGTCGACAAACTTTGCCAACGCGTGAAAGAGCTGGGCATGCCCGCCGTGGCCATGACCGACCACGGAAATATCTTTGGCGCGGTGCATTTCGTGAATGCGGCGCACAAGTACGGAGTGAAGCCGATCGTGGGCTGCGAACTCTACATCTGCAAGAAGGACGATCACAACATCGAGCGCACGCCTCCCGATGGCGATACCTATAACCACTTGCTGGTGCTGGCGGAGAATGAAGAGGGCTACCGCAATCTGGTGAAGATTACGTCGGAGGCCTCGCTGCACGGCTTTTATTACAAGCCGCGCGTGAGCAAGAAGTTTCTGGCGGAACATTCGCGCGGGCTGATTGGGCTTTCGGGATGCCTGAAAGGCGAAGTTGCGGAGCGGTTGATGGAAGGGAACTACGACGCAGCGCGAGCGGCCGCGGGAACGTTTTCCGACATTTTCGGCAAGGAGAATTTCTTTCTCGAGATTCAGAACCAAGGACTCGCCATGGAGGGCAAGATTAATCCGAGCCTGTTCCGGCTCGAGAAAGATCTCGGGCGGCCGCTGGTTGCGACTAACGACAGTCACTATCTTTGCGAGGACGACGCACCCGCGCAGGATGTGATGTTGTGCATCCAGACAGGGAAGTCGATTCACGACACAGCGCGGATGAAGTTTGAGGGCGAGCAGTTCTTTGTCAAGAGCCACGGGCAGATGTATGAGGTTTTCAAGGACTCGCCGGAGGTTTTGACGCGCACGCTCGACATCGCCGAGCGTTGCAGCCTGCGGCTGGAAAAGATCGCGACGCCGTTTCCGCAATTCGAGGTTCCGCCGGGCTACACCATCGACAGTTATTTTGAGCATGTTTCGCGGGAAGGTTTTGCGAGGCGAATGGAAACGCTGCGGCCGCTGCACGAGCAGGGCAAGTTGAAGCATCCGATTTCGGACTACGAGCAGCGGCTGGAGCGGGAACTGGCGATTATCCAGCAGATGAAGTTCCCCGGGTACTTTTTGATTGTGTGGGACTTCATCCGGTACGCCAAAGAGCACGACATTCCCGTGGGACCGGGCCGTGGATCGGCGGCTGGGTCGCTGGTTTCCTACGCGCTGGGCATTACCGATCTCGATCCGCTGCAGCATGAGTTGCTGTTTGAGCGCTTTCTAAATCCGGAGCGCGTTTCGATGCCGGATATCGACATCGATTTTTGCATGAACCGGCGGGGCGAGGTGATCAACTACGTCACGCAGAAATACGGGCGCGACAATGTGGCGCAGATCATCACGTTCGGGACAATGGCGGCCAAGGCGGCAATCAAAGACGTGGGACGGGCGATGGATATTCCTTATGCCGACGTCGATCGCATTGCGAAGATGATTCCCACGCAGCTCAACATCACGCTGGACCAGGCCATCGAAGATTCGCCGCAACTGCGCGAAGCGATGGAGAAGGACGGGCAGATTCGCGAGTTGATTCAGACGGCGAAGAAGCTGGAAGGGATGGTGCGGAACTCTGGCGTGCATGCTGCTGGCGTGGTGATTTCGCCGAGGCCACTCACAGAACTCGTGCCGCTGCACAAGACTAAAAACGACGAAATTGTGACCGCCTTCGACATGGTCGCCATCGAGAAGATGGGCCTGCTGAAGATGGATTTTCTCGGGCTGACCACGCTTACGATCCTCACCGACGCGTTGAAGCTGATCGCGCAGACACGCGGCACGCCGATTACTCTCGACAATGTTCCGCTGGAGGATGCGGAGACTTATCAGAAAGTCTTTCACAAGGGATTGACGTCTGGGGTGTTTCAGTTTGAATCGCACGGCATGCGGGATGTGTTGCGCAAGTACCAGCCGAATTCGATTGAGGATCTTACGGCGTTGAACGCGCTCTACCGGCCGGGGCCGATTCAGGGAGGAATGATCGACGACTTTGTCGACCGCAAGCACGGGCGCAAGCGGGTTGAATATGAACTGCCGGAACTCAAAGAAATTCTCGAAGAGACGCTGGGCGTGATCGTGTATCAGGAGCAGGTGATGCAGATCGCGAACCGGCTGGCGGGCTACTCGCTGGGGGAAGCGGATCTGCTGCGGCGCGCCATGGGCAAGAAGAAAGCCGAGGAGATGGCGCAGCAGCGCGAGCGATTCGTCGAAGGCGCGGCGCAGCGCAAGTTTCCGCCGAAGAAGATCGAGAAGATTTTCGACCTCATGGCGCAGTTTGCGGGGTACGGATTCAACAAGTCGCATTCGGCGGCTTACGCTTTGCTGGCTTATCACACGGCATATTTGAAGACGCACTATCCGGTCGAGTTCATGGCGGCCTTGCTCACCTCGGTCACGGGCAGCACCGATGATGTGGTGAAGTACATCAACGAATGCCGCGAGATGGGCATTGCGGTGGAGGCTCCAGACATCAACGTTTCGGATGCAAACTTCACTCCGCATGGAGAGGCGATTCGCTTTGGGCTGGCGGCGGTGAAGAATGTTGGCGGTAACGCGATTGAGTCGATTGTGGCGGCGCGGAAGAAGCAGGGGCGCTTCAAGTCGATTTATGAATTCTGCGAGAACGTCGATCTGCGGCTGCTCAACAAGCGCGTGCTGGAGTCGTTGATCAAGAGCGGAGCGATGGATTCGCTGGGCCGGCGCGCGCAGGTGATGACGGTGCTGGACCGCGCCATGGAGCGTGCGCAGAAAACGCAGCGCGACGCGGAATCTGGGCAGCACGGGCTGTTTGGAGTGTTTCAGCAAGAAGAGTCGGAGACGCACAACGACAGGCTGCCTAACATTCCCGACTGGGACGAACAGGTCGCGCCTCGCAGCAGAGAAAGAGATTCTTGGCTTCTTTATTAGTGGGCATCCGCTGGAGAAGTACAAAGACAAGCTGGAAGATTTGCAGGCATTGCGGATCGAAGAGATCGCGGCAATGATCCGGTCGACCGGCAAGGACGAGACCATCGCGACGGCTGGGATCATGGGCAACGTGCGCGTGCAAAAATCCAAGCGCGGGGAGTTCTACGCGCAGGCCACGCTGGAGGACATGTCAGGCTCGATCGACATGATCGTCTTCCCGGAGGCTTACAAACGGCTGGGCGACAAAGTGAAGCTGGAAGTTCCGGTGCTGGTGAGGGCCGGAGTGAGAATCGAAGAGGGAGCCAATCCTAAGATCACAGCGGCTGAGATTATGCCGCTTGAAGATGCCAAGGTTCCGCTGCCGCGTGCGATCCGCATTCGCGTGCCGCTCGAGACCTCGGCTGAGACCACAGTGGACGATCTGCACACGCTTTTCAAAGAGCGCAAGGGCGAGGCGCGCGTGTTGTTTGACGTGGAACGCGCGGGAGATTTCATGGTGGTGATGGAAGCGGAAGGTTATAATGTGCTGCCAGATCGCAACTTCATCGCCCGGGTGGAACAGTTGTGCGGGCGGGGCAGTGTGCGCGTGATCAGTTGAACGCGTGGTCAGTTACGATATGGAAACAACCCAAAAGGCGCAGCAGGAACTGGAGCGGATCGAGCGGCAAGTGGCGCTGATCGAAGCCGCCGCGGGACAGAACGAAGAGACTCACCGGCAGCTCGCGAAACTTCATGAGCGAGTTCATATTCTCCGCGAGGAAATGAAAAGCCTGCAAACCGCCTGGCAGAAGACGGAACTGGCCCGGCACCCTCAGCGTCCGCAGACCCTCGATTACATCGAGCGGTTGTTCACGGACTGGAGTGAGATTCACGGCGACCGCGGTTTCGGTGACGATCCAGCGCTGGTTTGCGGGATGGCGCGTTTTCACGGCGAGGAAGTTCTGGTGGTTGGCACCCAGAAGGGGCGGGACATGAAGCAGCGCGTGTACCGCAATTTTGGGACGCCGCATCCGGAGGGGTATCGCAAGGCGCTGCGGGTGATGCAGGTTGCGGAAAAGTTTCGCCGGCCGATTTTTACTCTCGTCGATACCGATGGCGCCTACCCTGGGATTCACGCGGAGGAGCGCGGGCAAGCCGAGGCCATTGCCCACAACCTGCGCGAGATGGCGCGACTGGAAGTGCCGATCATCGCGACGGTGATCGGGGTTGGAGGCAGTGGTGGGGCGTTGGCGATCGCCGTGGCGGATCGGGTGCTGATGATGGAGAACTCGATCTACTCGGTGATTTCACCCGAGGGCTGCGCCGCCATCATGTGGCGGGACGCGACGAAGAAGGAGTTGGCGGCGGAAGCCATGCGCATTACGGCGACGGATCTCAGCGAACTGGGATGCATCGACGATATCGTTCCCGAGCCTGAAGGTGGAGCGCATCGCGATCATGAAGCCGCGGCGAACTTGCTCGACGTCAGTCTGCAGAAGCATTTCGCGGAACTGAAGAAAATGCCGCTCCCTGGGTTGTTCGAGTCCCGATATAATAAGTTCCGCAACATGGCCCAGTTCTTCAAGACCGAGTGATGACTCCGCAGTGATCTTTTCTCCTCACGTCTCGTTCCCAAATAGTTTCCTCTCGGCTTCAGGCGGGCAAATTGGCGTGCTACGGCAACGCAACCGCCGTATAATTATCTGTTCTCCCAGACTGGATTTCGGACGGATCACTCCGCCCTTTAACTGAAGGAAGGTGTAGGGATGGCCACTACGGATATTGCGCCCCAGGGTACGGGCGGGCAATTGGGACGCAAGCGCATTGTCAATGACATGAGCATTCAGGTTGCGACGGTGAATGGCTCGGGCTCGCAGAGTTCGAATACGGTTCTGTTGCGCGCCATTTTTCAGATGGGCGTGCCGATTTCGGGTAAGAACCTGTTTCCTTCGAATATTGCCGGTCTGCCGACCTGGTATACGATTCGTGCGAACAAAGACGGCTACATTGGCCGCAAGAAGGAAATTGACTTTCTGGTCGCGATGAACGCCGAGACGGCGCAGGACGACGTCATGTCGCTCGCGGCTGGCGCTTCCGTGCTTTACGACGAACCCCTTGCGCTCGACAGGCTGCGGAACGACCTGATTTTCTATGCGGTCCCTTACGACAAGCTGGTGGCGGCGGTTTGTCCTGAGGCGAAGCTGCGCAAGCTGGTCAAGAACATGGTGTACGTGGGCGTGGTCGCTCAGCTTCTGGAAATCGAAATGGGCGAGGTGGAGAAAGCGATCCGCAAGCAGTTTGCGACCAAGGTGAAAGCCGCCAACCTGAATCTTGCAGCGGCGCAGGCGGGATTTGATTACGCGAAAGCCAGCCTGCAGAAGCGCGGCGCCTTCTCCATCGAGCGCATGAATAAGACAGCGGGCAAGATCATCATTGACGGCAATTCCGCGGCGGCTCTGGGCTGCATGTTTGCCGGCTGTACGGTGGTTACGTGGTATCCGATCACGCCGTCGTCTTCGCTGGTGGAGACGATGATCGAATATATGAAGGACTACCGCATTGGTCCCGACGGGAAAGCGACCTTCGCCATTGTGCAGGCGGAGGACGAACTGGCTGCCATCGGCATGGTGATCGGGGCGGGTTGGGCAGGGGCGCGCAGCATGACGGCGACCGCCGGCCCCGGCATTTCGTTAATGGCTGAATTTACGGGCCTGGCTTATTACGCCGAAGTGCCGGGCGTGATCTGGGATATTCAGCGCGTTGGGCCTTCGACAGGCTTGCCCACGCGGACTTCGCAGGGTGACATTCTTTCCACCGCATTTCTTTCCCACGGCGATACCAAGCACATCCTGCTGATTCCATGTTCGGCGGCGGAGTGCTTCAGCATGGCGTCGGACGCCTTCAATCTGGCGGAGCAATTCCAGACTCTGGTCTTCGTGATGTCCGATCTTGATCTTGGGATGAACAACTGGATGTCCGATCCGTTCGAGTATCCGACTGCACCGATCAAACGCGGCAAGGTTTTGGATAAAGAAGACCTGGAGAAACTGGGCGGATTTGCCCGCTACAAAGATCTGGATGGCGACGGCGTGGGCTATCGCACGCTGCCCGGAACGGACCATCCGGCCGCGGCTTACTTCACGCGGGGAAGCGGACACAACGATAAATCCAACTACAGCGAGCGGCCTGACGACTACGAAGACAACATGGAGCGGCTCAACCGCAAGTTCGAAACGGCGCGCTCGTTTGTGCCGCGGCCGGAGGTTCTCAAGGGCGACAAAGCGAAGATTGGGATCATCGCCTACGGCACGTCGCATTGGGGAATTATCGAAAGCCGCGACCAGTTGCGCAACGAGTATGCGATTGAAACCGACTACCTGCGGTTGCGGGCTTATCCCTTTACGCGCGAGGTGCATGATTTCATCGAGCAGCACGAACGCGTGTACGTGGTGGAACAGAACCGCGACGCGCAGATGCTGAGCTTGCTCAAGCTCGACCTGAAACCGGAGCTGCTTACGCGGCTGCGCAGCATCAGCCATCTCGACGGATTGCCGCTCGATGCGCGCTCCGTGACCGACGAATTAAGCACTATGGAGGGTAAGTAATGGCCACCACGCCTGCTGCTGAACCCAGATCTCCGGAACCAAAGACGAACCACATCGGCCTGACCGTGATTGACTACAAGGGCGGCAAGACTACCCTCTGTGCTGGCTGCGGACATAACGCCATCTCCGAGCGCATTATCGAAGCCATGTATGACATGGGCGTGCAGCCGGAGCGGGTCGCGAAGCTAAGCGGGATCGGTTGCTCGTCAAAGAGTCCGGCATACTTCATGAACCGTTCGCACAGCTTCAACTCCGTGCATGGACGCATGCCGTCGGTCGCTACGGGCGCGATGCTGGCTAATCGCAATCTGATTGCGCTGGGTGTCAGCGGCGACGGCGACACGGCTTCGATCGGTATCGGACAGTTTGTTCATCTCATGCGCCGCAATCTTCCCATCATTTACATCATCGAGGACAACGGCGTGTACGGCCTGACCAAGGGCCAGTTCTCGGCCACCGCCGATTTGGGATCGAAGTTGAAATCTGGTGTGATTAACGATCTGCCGCCGATCGATACCTGCGCGCTAGCCATTGAACTGGGCGCGACGTTTGTGGGACGGTCGTTCTCCGGCGACAAGCGGCAGTTGAGCACTATGCTGAAGGCCGCCATCGCGCATCACGGCACCGTGATGCTCGATGTGGTCTCGCCGTGCGTGACCTTCAACGATCACGAAGGCTCGACCAAGTCCTACAAGTACGTGAAGGATCATGAGGAGACTTTGCAAGAGATGAGCTTCGTGCCTCACTTCGAAGAAATTGACGTGGAGTATGATCCGGGGACGACGGTTAACGTCACTATGCACGACGGTTCCCACCTGCAACTGCGCAAGCTGGAAGAAGACTACGATCCGACTAACCGTATTCAGGCCATCACGCGCCTGTCCGAAGCGCATCACAAGGGCGAAGTGCTCACGGGACTTTTTTACGTGAACCCGAAGTCGCCAACCTTTCTGGATATGCTGAACATGGTCGATCAGCCGCTGGCCACGCTGCCGGAATCGATGACGCGCCCGGGCAGGGAAGCGCTGGAGGCGGCGATGGAAGAGCTGCGGTAGGGACGGCTTCGGCTATCGGGCTTCGGGTTTCGGCCGATGAGGCGGACCGGAAAGCAGGTTCTCACCGGCCCTTCGGCCCTGTTCGGAATGACAACGGTCTTGCCGAAGCTCGAAGCGCGTTTGTTTCAGGTTTTTTGCCGGAGCGCGAAAGCCAAAGCCCGAAGCCCAATTCATTTCTGGTCGGTTGAACCGCCCGGCTGCAACCCGAGTCCCGACCCGTAATAGTCCGCCAGAGCCTGCCTCTCATCCTCGGTCAGAAGCCCCGCGATCGTCCGCATGGGCATGTTGATGTCGTTGGCGCGAGTCCCGTCCGCGAAGGCTTCGAGTTGCGTAAGAACGTAGGCGGCATTCTGGGTCGCTAGCGACGGAACTCCTGGACGATAAGCCACCGGACCATGGCACGCCTGACAGGGCGGAATGCCGCGCTCTCCATCGCCAAACGAAACCAGATGCAATGCAATGGCAGCATGGACGGGATCGGGCCGGGACTGCGGGAAGACCCGGTTGTCCTGCGGGTCGGTAAAAATGGGAAGCCTCGCATAGTAGGCGACCACATCGGCTTCGTCGCGCGGCGAGAGCGACGATGCGATCGGATCCATGGTGTGAGATAGCCGTTTATGAGTTTTGAAATCCTCGAGTTGTTTCCAGATTGCAAGCTTGTCTATTCCCGCCAGGTTGGGCGTTGAAGCTCTGTCGCTGAAGCCTTCGGAGCCATGGCAGTGATCGCAGCGCTTGGCGAGAAGCATCCCTCGAAAAGCGTCTCCGGAGGAAGCGGCCGCCTTCGTCTCCGGCGTCCAGGCCACGTAGGAAGGGACGTGATCGGGAGGATGGTCACCTGCCTGGAGCAGCAGCGCACTCGTTGCCGAAACGAAGAGTATAGCCAGCGCAAGAGGTGTCGCGGCAGCAAAGCCCGGCAGCGCTGTAGCAGAAGCGGCGGGTCGGTTATCGCGCTGCACAGTTTCCCCTTTCTTCAGGCCGCAAGGCAGGAAACTGGTCGCGAGGCACGACTTTCAACTCGGATCGCATGGCGTAGTGTCCGGCACCGCAGAATTCGCGGCACACTGTTTTGTAATCGCCGGCGCGGGGAAACTGCAGTTGCGCCTCGCTGATCGTACCCGGGAGGACCTTCACGGCATAGTCGCTGCCGCCGAAAGTAAGCGAGTGGACGGCATCGGCGCTGGTGATGCGAAGATGAACCGGAGCTCCGGCTGGAACCAGAATGCAATGCGGGATGAACAGGTATTGCTGCGCGATCACGCGCACCGTGACCGAGCCATCGGGATTTTGCTCAGTTCCAAGGTTGTTCTCGACAAACTCTCCGGACAGGTGAAGAGAGAGAGGGTCGACGTGGTGGGAGCCTCTTAGAAAACGCAGCAGGGGAACGTCGATCTGGTAGTAACGGGTGGCGGGGATCAGGCACAGAATCAACAGCGTGAGCAAGAACGTACGTAGCTTGCGCCAGTTCACAGGTTGCTCGATCCGCGCTCGATTATACAGGGGCTGAGAGCGCATCCTCATTTGCGACTGCGACTCGTTTGAAAGCCCCGCTCTTTCAAATAATTGCGGGCGGGCTAGCGGGATTCTCCGAGTTCCTTCAGCACCGCGCCGCAGCGTTCGCAGACCGTGGGATAGGTCTTGTCCTCGCCGACATGAGTCGAGTAATTCCAGCACCGTTCGCACTTGGCGCCGTCCGCTTTGTTCACTTCGACATGAACGCTGGACGTTCCGTTACCAGTACCCTGCGTCAAGGTAACGGCGGAGACTATGAATAGATAGCGGAGTTGCTCCGCGTATCGCTTCAACACGGAGTACACCGGATCCGACGCAGTGAGTATCACCTGGGCCTCGAGGCCGGTGCCGATCAACTTGCTGTTGCGGGCTTCCTCGAGCGCCTTTAGAACTTCGTCGCGCACGGAGCGGAGCGTCGCCCAATCCTGGCCTGTCTTCTCATCGCAGGGCTTTTCTTCGTAGGATCCGGCGGTTTCGCCCACGATCTCTGCTGCGGAAGGAAACAACGCGAGATGCACGCTTTCGCCGCGCCCTGCCGACTTCGGCAGATAGTCCCAGACTTCTTCCGAGGTGAAGCTCATGATCGGGGCGAGCAGGCGAACCAGCGCTTCACCGATGCGCCAGATGGCAGTCTGCGCGCTGCGGCGGGCCTGCGACTTGGGCGCGGAGATATACAGCCGGTCTTTGAGCACATCAAAATAGAAAGCGCTAAGGTCGACGATGCAGAAGTGATTCAGCCGATGATAGATCTTGTGGAAGGCGAACTCGTCGTACGAGTTGCGCACATCGGCGGCAAAGGCCTGAGTCTGGCACAGCATGTATTGGTCGAGAGCTTCCATGCTCTCGAAAGGAACCGCATCAGCCTGCGGATCGAAGTCTCCGAGATTTCCTAAAATGTAGCGGAAGGTGTTGCGGATTTTTCGGTAATTTTCCGCGACCGTGAGCATGAGCCGCTCGGAGCCGACAACATCTTCGCGAAAGTCGACTGATGCTACCCAGAGACGCACGACCTCTCCGCCGAGACGGCCAGCGATGTCGACCGGATCCACGTCGTTGCCGCGGGACTTCGACATGGCCTGACCTTTTTCGTCGAGCGTCCATCCTGGCGTGACTACGCCCTTGTAGGGCGGCGTGCCATGTGTGCCCATGGCGCACAGCAGCGACGACTGGAACCAGCCGCGGTATTGGTCGCCGCCTTCGAGATAAAGATCGGACGGCCAGGGATACATAGGTTCGTCAGCGACGAGCGCGAGATAGCTCGCGCCGGATTCCAGCCAGACGTCGAAGATATCGGTTTCTTTTTCGAACTTGGTGCCATCGCAGTGCGGACACTTCGCGTTTGCCGGCAGAATTGTTTCGGACTCCGATGTAAACCAGGCGTCGGCGCCGGAGCGGGCGAACAGCTCGACGACCTTGCGATTAATGGCGCGGTCTTTGAGCGGCTTGCCGCAGCTCTCGCAAAGAAAAACGGCGATAGGGACGCCCCAGACGCGCTGCCGCGAGATGCACCAGTCGGGGCGCGTGGCGATCATATTCGAGAGCCGCTCTTCGCCCCACGACGGATCCCATTTCACGTGCTTGATCTCTTCGAGGGTGCGGGTGCGCAGGGTGTCATTGTCCGAACCTCGCCGTCCGACCCCGCCCGGCATCGGCGTTTCCATCGAGATAAACCACTGCTCGGTGGCGCGAAAGATCACTGGATTGTGGCAGCGCCAGCAGTGGGGATAAGAGTGCTCGGTCTTCTCCACACGCAGCAGCGCGCCGCGACTTTTGAGCAAGTCAATGATCGGCTGATTCGCTTCCCAGACGCGCTTGCCGGTGTATTCCGGCAGGCCGTTGCGCAGGATGCCTTTCTCGTCGACGTTGCTGGTGGCGTCGAGACCATATTTGACGCCGGTGAGAAAGTCCTCCGCGCCGTGCGAAGGCGCCGTATGGACTACGCCTGTCCCACTGTCCATGGTAACGTATTCGGCGAGCACGCCGAGGATCTTGCGTTCGAGGAAAGGATGCTGGAAGTTCAGGTGTTCCATGGTGCGGCCGGGGAAGCGGGCGAGTTCGCGCGGGTCGGCGAGGTTGCACTTCTCCGCCACGTCTTTCGCCAGCTTTGTCGCGACGACATAGACTTCGCCGCCGGACTCGAGCGCGACGTATTGTTCATCCGGGTGAAAGGCCACGGCCATGGACGCAGGCAGCGTCCACGGAGTCGTCGTCCAGATGATGGTCGAAACTTTCTTTCCTGCCAGAGCGGCGCCGATCTCCGGAGGAAAGACCTTCGCGGGATCATCTAGCAGCGCGTATTTCACCCAGACCGTGGGGCTGGTGTGGTTTTCATACTCGACCTCGGCTTCGGCGAGGGCGGTCTCGTCGTGCATGCACCAGTAGACGGCGCGCAGGCCCTTGTAGACGAAGCCGTTCTCATAAAAGGAGAAAAAAGTCGACAACACGACTGACTCATACTGGGGGTTCATCGTGGCGTAAGGCCGATCAAAGCGGCCGAAGACGCCGATCCGTTTGAACTGCGAGCGCTGCAGGTCAAGAAACTTCTGGGCGTATTTGCGGCATTCCGCGCGCACGTCGGTGGGGCGCATCTGCAGCTTTTTGCCGCCGAGTTCCTTGTCCACCTTGATCTCGATGGGTAGGCCGTGGCAATCCCAGCCGGGCACGTAGGGCGCGTCGTAACCCGCCATGGTCTTCGATTTGACGATGAAATCCTTGAGGCACTTGTTAAACGCCGTTCCCATGTGGATAGGACCGCTGGTGTAAGGCGGGCCGTCGTGAAGGATGTAGGTGGGCGAGCCTTTGCGAGCTTCACGGATGCGCTCGTAGATCCGCGACTGCTCCCAGCGGGCCAGTATTTTGGGCTCGTTCTGGGGCAGGTTGGCCTTCATGGGGAAGGCGGTCTTAGGCAGATTAATGGTGGCTTTTAGTTCGAGCGGCACCCGGTTGGACTCTCCCAAATGATTGAATCTTTTCATTATAGGGAGAGGCGCTGCGAACGTCTACGCAGGCAGAACCGGGGGCATGGCAGCCAAGAAGGGCATGCCCTACGGAAACTTGAAATACACTGCGTAAAGGGTCGCAAAAGGGGTACAATTTTAGTAGAAGCGAACGCTAACCAGCCCAAGGTTCGGAAGGTTCATCCGCCCGTGGGGGGCGGTACCCGATTCTGGAGGCTGGACAAGAATCACTGAAGAATCTTCAAGAGGCAACTTGTTGGAAAGACTGCTCATCTGTGTAAACGTGGGGTCGCCAAGAAGTTAGCATTTCACTCCTCCGTGCGAGAGAACGAACCGGGGAATAATGGCATCGACAGAAGTCAATCCGAACGTCAATCTCAATCCGGCCAATGAGCCGGAACTTCATCTTCTGCTGGCTCCAAACACGTTTGAGCCGCTGTGGAAGTCGCTTTTCCGCGGCCTGGACGAATTCTTTTTTCCCAAGAAGCTTCCGCCGCTCAAGCTGGAATCGAAGCCGATTCCGGTCAAGGATATTTGGGGCTTCTACAACTATAAGAAGAATGGAGCGTTTGGCTCGACGGTCGCCCACGTGATTGTGATTGGATTGATCATCGGCGGCACGATTCTGGGACGGCGGATGGTCACCAAGGTCGAGGCGAAACCGACTGCGACCGTCACGCTGGTCGATCCCGGCGACTACACGCTGAAGCCTGCAAAGACGCAGGCGGGCGGGGGCGGCGGGGGCGGCGACCGCGATGTGCTGCAGGCCTCGAAGGGGCGTTTGCCGAAGTTCTCGATGCAGCAGATCACGCCTCCGGCAGCGGTGATCCGGAATCCAAACCCCAAGTTGGCAGTTGAGCCCACGGTGATCGTGCCGCCAGATATTCACGTGGCGCAGCTCAACATGCCAAGCCTTGGCGACCCGAAATCCTCGGCGGTCATTCCGTCGAACGGGACGGGATCGGGCGCCGGTATCGGTTCCGGCTCCGGGGGTGGCGTCGGCTCGGGAAGCGGGCCTGGGGTAGGACCGGGCACGGGCGGAGGCATTGGCGGCGGTGTCTTCCGCATTGGCAAGGGCGTAACTCCACCGCGCGTTATTTATCAAACCGACCCTGAGTTTTCTGAAGAAGCGCGCAAGGCGAAGTATCAGGGGACTTGCGTCCTGGGCTTGGTGGTTGATGCGAACGGACGTCCAACGGCGATCCGCGTACTTAACGCACTCGGCATGGGTCTGGACGAGAAGGCCATCGAGTCAGTCAAGAACTGGAAATTCGAGCCGGGCAAGAAGGACGGGCACGACGTAGCTGTCGAAATTGCCGTGGAAGTTGACTTCCACTTGTACTGAGATCTCAATTCTCAGCATTCATGTCTAGTAAGAACTCTACTTTTTCCGAAGCACTGCAAAGTGCAGCAGCGCCCGCTGTCTAAACCCCAACCTTTCATACAGCTCAACTGCGCGCACATTATCTTCCCGGACGTGCAGATAAGGCGTTTCTCCGCGACTGCGGATGCGCTTCACCACTTCGTTCGTCAGGATGCGGGCATAGCCGTGGCCGGTGTGTTCCGGGTGGGTGCAGATCGCGCTCACTTCGGTGTAACCGGGGACCTTTAACCGCTCGCCGGCCATGGCGACAAGCTTTCCGTCGCGGCGGATCCCCAGGTATGTGCCCAATTCGTGAGTGCGTTTGTTGAAGGGACCGGGCTTGGTGAGCGCGGTAAGCGCCATCATATCCGGCGAGTCGGCGGCGCCAAGTTCGACGATCTCCGGATCAGAGTGAGAGGAGGATCGAGACACCGCGGCGCTGGGATCCTCGTATACCATTTCCGGCATCGGGGCGCCAGCGACGAAGCTCCAGCCGGGCCGCGGCTGGTAAGGCATCTCCAGGAACAAGCCGACAGTCCCCTGGGTACCCAACAATGCCGCCAGCGACTCATAGCTCTCCGGCGTGGGCTCACGAAGAGCCGCGAGAGGCGAGACCTCCGGCATAAACCTGCGAGCCTGGTTAAAGGACTCGGCGAACTCGGCCTGCCGCGTGGTCAGTGCCTTCCAGATGACGTTGTCGAGGGGATGCATGCGTCAGATTACGCGATCGACTTTCCTATTTGAGTGAGTAGACAACCGCAGAGACACAGTAATTCTGCGACGCCGTCGCGTGCTATCCGAACCTTGCGAGCAAAATGCTGAGCCTAAGAACTGAATTACGCAAGACGCAAGCGCGTGGAGCAGGCCTTTCAGACCTGCGTCGTGGGCGCCCAAAATTCTGCCAGCTTAAATCCCTGAGGGCGGATCTCTCACTCCCTTAAGTCCACGTGCTGTACGTTTTCGATGGGATAGCCGAGGAAACGTTCGCCCAAGCGCCGGAATTTCTCGACTGAGTCTGTAGCAAAGAACTTTAGGCGCGGCCGGGCCCGTCGCTCCTCGCGAGCTGCCGGTGCGGTTGGCAAGAGCGTCTGCAAGTGAGACGCGACAGCGCGAGCGGTGGATTCGGCGGAGTCGACAATGCTCACATGCGACGGCGCCACGCGATGCAGCAGCGGCTTGAGTAGCGGATAGTGGGTACAGCCGAGCACCAGAACGTCCGCGTCGCCGAAGCCATCGGCAAAGGCCTCACCCAGATAAATACGGGCGATCTGTTCCGTGACGGGGTGCTCGACCCATCCTTCTTCGACCAGCGGAACCAGCAGCGGGCAAGCCTTCTCTCGCGCATTGAGGCTCCGAGCCTCAAGAGCTTTCCGGTAGGCGTGGCTGCTCACGGTCGCCTCGGTCCCGATAACGACGACTTTCTTATTCTTGCTGACGGAAGCGGCGGCCTCAGCGCCGGGCTCCACTACGCCCACGACCGGTACACGGGCTGCGGCCGTGATGCGGTCGAGGGCAAGTGCGGTTGCGGTATTGCAGGCGATCACCAGCAACTCGGCTCCCTGAGCTTCGAGGTAGTGGGCAGCTTCGACGGCGTAACGCGCCACGGTTTCGACCGACTTGGAGCCGTAGGGAAGGCGGGCGGTATCGCCAAAGTAGAGGTAGTCGGCGTCGGGGACGAGTTCAAGTAAAGCTTTAAGAACGGTAAGCCCTCCGAACCCGGAATCGAATACGCCGATGGTGGGCCGCCGCGTGGTCATAGTTGGTGAAACTGTCTTCCGATAATAGCAGTGTGCGAAGGACGAGACTGATTAGTCGGAGATGACAAGAGTTGTTCCCCGGAGGAAGCTACGACTGCTTTCGGGCGGTCGAACTCGAAACCGTGGTCCCGGCAAACTCAGAATTTTTCCCGCAGCACGTCCCCGGCGGGATCGGCGCCCCGTGCGGGCAGGTACGCGGGTGTCCGAGGAAAGTGCATATCTTGTCAGTCGCTTCGGGCGAGAGGATGTGCTCGAACTTGCACGCCTGCTGCTCGATCTCGGATTCGCTGTCCATGGCGAGGCTGTCGGTAAAGAGGCGCTCAGCCAGCCGGTGACGCCGGATAATGCTACTGGCGCGCTCGCGGCCGCGCGGCGTGAGTTCCACGATCAAGGTGCCATCGCCAATCGACGCGGCCACCGGCTTAAGCGCATCGTGGCAGGGATTCACGAACGGCTTGTGATCGTGGGGATGCGGCGGATGCGGCGCGGAAACCACCAAGCCCATCTGAATCATCTTCTCAATCGCCAGGCTGACCGGTAGCGCGCCGTGGACCTCCATGCGCTCAACTTCGGCGATCTCGCCGTGCTCAGCCAGCACCCAGAGTTCTTCAAGCACCTCGTCGAACTGTTCTTCGTCGGCCATGGCAAAAACTTCCTGCGATTCGATCTTGCCGTGGTGGAATTCGATGCGCCGGTCGGCGAGGCGCGCCACCACCGGATCGTGCGTGACCATCACGATGGTCCGCCCCTGCTGGTGAAACTCGCGCAGCAGGCGCAGGACGATCTCTTCGTTTTGCGCATCGAGATTGCCGGTGGGTTCGTCGGCCAGGATAATCTTCGGATCGTTGATCAGGGCCCGCGCGATACAGACGCGCTGCTGCTCGCCTCCGGAAAGCTGCGATGGCAGGTGGTGTGCGCGGTCGCCAAGACCCACGCGGGTTAGAGCTTCAATCGCTTCTTTTTCGTCGGTCATGCTATGGAAATACTGCGCCAGCATGACGTTCTCGACTGCGGTAAGAAAAGGAATCAGGTGAAATTGCTGGAAGATGAATCCAATTTTCTCGGCGCGCACGCGATTCAGTTCGGCGTCGGCGATGCCGGCAACGTTCTGTCCGTCGAGCCAAATTTCGCCGGACGTCGGACGGTCGAGGCAGCCGATTAGATTCACCAGCGTCGATTTGCCTGACCCGGAGGGGCCCATGATGGAAAGCCATTCGCCCTGCGCGACGTGCAGCGAGATGTGATCGAGCGCATGAATGGCGTCGCCCCGAGTCTCCCCGCCATTCGCGCTTTCCTGTGCTGCGCCTTGCGAGGGGTAGAGTTTGGTGACATTGTTGATTTGAATCATTTCACTCTCCCCTCAGAATGACCGCGGGCTGCACTCGCCGCAACAGCGAAATCGGCAGGATTGCCGAAAGCAGCGTCACCACCATGCTACCAGCCAGAACAAAGGGTAGAACACTGAAACGCGGAACCACGGGAGCGTGGAAGTTAACCCGGCCAATCCAGGCAGCGATGCCGATGCCCAGAAGGAATCCGATCACAGCGCCGGACGCGCCCAGGGCTGCGGCCTCGGCGGCGAAAAATCCATTCAGCAGACGGTCGGACGCGCCCAGCGCTTTCATGATCGCGAAGTCACGGCGGCGGTCGAACACCCATCCCATCAGCGTGGAGAGCACGCAAAGTGCCGCCGTCAGAATGATAAGCGCGGCCGCGGCCAGCAGCGTGGCGCGAGTCTTGCCCAGCACGCGAGCCTCGCCTTCCATGATCTGCCGCACCGGGCGAACCTCAGCGGCTGGGATCGCCTGCTCAAGCTGGTTCATGATGGCGGTGATCTCTTCGGGCGAACCGGTGGCGGCCACCTCGAGTGTGGAAGGCTGAACTCCCGTCCAGGAAATGAAATCCGGCAGCGAAAGATACACGCGGCTGTCTTCGGCAGCGCCGGTCTGCACCGTTCCTCCGGGCGTAAGGTGAATGGTGTGTCCACGGAAATTAAGCTCGAACGGTTGGTTCTTCGGCGAGAGGACCGACGCGGCGCGCACGCCGATCAGTGCCTGTTGCGGCGCCGAAGGCCAGTTGCTCACCGACCACCAGCGGTCAAGCTGCTTGACGCGATCGAAATCTGCGCCTGCTACAACCACCGGCTGACCGTCGGTGGTCCGCGCGACTACCAATGCGAAGGGAGCGGCCACACCACGTCCGGCGAGCGTCGATTCTGCTTGCACTAGCGCGTCGGCGGGAAGGGAAGCGCCGTTTTTTCCTACGAGAACCATGTTCGCGCCATAGTTGCGGAACTCGCGCTGCAGCTTGGCCTGCAAATCGACATACAAATTCAGTACTGCAGTGGTGACCGTAGCCGCAACGACCATGGCAAACAGCGCGGAGGCGGCACGTCCACGACGAAGCACGGCAGCGCGCACCAGCATGCGCAGAAACATAGACGTGTGCGGAGACTGCGCGCGGCTGGCGGCTACTGTCTGCGCGTTCACAGTTCACCTCGCAGCGCGAACACAGGATCAAGACGGACCGCGTTGCGAATGGCAGCGGCGCTTCCCGCAAAAGTAACGATTACCGCAATCGCGAGGATAACCGGAAAAAGCACAGGCGGAATCGCAATATCAGAATTAAAGATGGAGCGTCCGATCTGGTGCGCCAGCATCCCACCGGCGGCGAAGCCCACAAAGCCGCCCATCAAAGCCAGCAGCGTAGCCTCGGCAAAAAAGATCGACGCGACCGCGAATCTTCCCGCCCCCAGAGCCTTCATCAATCCCACTTCCGCGCGGCGCTCAAAGATCGCCGTAGCCATGGCGGCAGACACGGCCAGTGCCGAAGCGAATAGCGCGGCCAGCGTTACCAGAAAGATCAGGCCCTCGATGCGTGTGAGCACAGCGCCTTCGTTCTGCGCGACTTGGCGAATCTGTTCGGCGTGAGAATGCGGAATCGCCACCTGCAACTGAAAAGCAATCGACTGCGGATACGGCGAGCAGTACCAGCGGTCATAGATCGGTCCCGACATGCTCTTCGGATCGCGGCGGGCAAACGCATCTTCGGGCTTGGTGAGGGCGCTGACGTAGACGCGGCGAACCGCTTCCGGTTTGCCCAGAATTTCTTGCGCCAGGGCGATCGGCGCGACGACCTGATCGTCCTCGCTCCCGCCGGTGGAAAGAATTCCGCTCACGTGAAACGCGCGGCCGGAGAGCGTAAGTTCGTCGCCTGGTTTTGCCAAAAGCCGCGCCGCCAGCCGCTCTCCAAGCAGAACATCGCGAGAGCCATCGTCAGGCCACGCTCCCGAAACCTTCCACCAGGGATAAGTGGAGCGCACGCCTGTTGAGAACTCCTCTTTGCCGAAGGAAACTCTTTTGGCGAAGTAAGTGCCGAGCAAGGTGAGATTCTCCGTCTTACCGTCGCGTTCGAGAGTGACGCCCACCGGCAGCATGGGCGCAAATCCGGTGATGTTGTTGTGCCAGAAAGTTCCCTTGATTTTGGGCAGGTCTGTTTCGCTCAGGAAAGCGCCATCGCTGGGCGGCTTCAGGTTGACGCCGCCAATTTCCACATCGAGCGTATCTTCCTGCGGAGTCACAAGTATGTTCGCGCCGATGGTGCGCAGCTCGCGATTGATCTTGTCGCCAATGTCGGTGGCGACCGCAATCATCGCCGTCGCCACGGTGACGCCCAGGGTGATGGCCGCGCCGGCTAGTAATTTGCGCCGCTTCTGGCGCCGGAAGGATTCGTATACGAGGCGGACGAACATCGCTTATTGTTTGTCGAACACGCGGCTGCCGGCCGCGATGTCCGCCTCCTGAATAATCACGGAGTCGGCGGTCTGCGTGGCCTTGAGAGGAATTGGGTTGCAGCCGCCCGCCGCGCCCACCGACTGCGGATTGATGGGAGCCGCGCAGTTCTTGCAAACCACTCCGTTGGGTGACTTGTAGAAGCCGACCGATCCGCAGATTTCGCAGGCATCCAAAACCGTAGCGATCTTGCCATCCGGCTTTTGATAAAGCCAGAAGCGAATCGCAACCCCGTTCTCCTGCGCCTGAAAGCGGTGCAAGTCCCCATCGGAGACCTGGGCCAGCGGAATCCTCACCTGACCATTCGTGAAAGCAACGTCGGTGGCGGGCGACAGCGCGCTCACGCTCTTGGTGTAAATAAACTCAGCCGTCACCAGCGCGATGAAAACGAAAGAGAAACCATAGACCGAAGCCATCCACAAGCGTTCTTTGCGGGCCGTCCAGGCCGCCTTTCGGCGCTCAGCCGCCGAAGCCGACTCCAGCACGGGTTCGCGCCGCTTGGCATCGAACAACACCATCAGCGCCGCCAGGGCGAAAATCGTGACGAAGAAGAAAAGATCGTTGCGCACGATCGGCCCGATGATGGCCATTTCGCGCTTCGAAGAAGGAATCACACCGCTTTCCGAGAGTTCATGCAGGCCGGAGACCACCAACTGCAACGCCACCAGAAACAGGATCGCCGTCGTAACCCGGAAGAATTTCTGCAGGTTAATCCGCACGCTGCCCTTGACGAACATTACTCCGAAGGCGATGGAAGCCAGCACGCCTAACAGCGTCCCCAGGAAGCTCATCAGCTCAGTGGAATTCAAAGACACGGCGGAAAGAATCAGCACGGTCTCCGCGCCTTCGCGCAGGACCATCAGGAACACAAAGAAGAACAGGCCAATCCACGCGTCGTTGCCCGCCAGCAGGCTGACCTTGCCCTCAATTTCGCCCTTCAGCTTGCGCCCCGTCTTCATCATGAAAATAACCATGGTGATGACGAAGAAGGCGGCTACCAGCATGATCCAGCCTTCGAACACGTCTTCGTTCCAGTTCAGCCGGGAGATCACCACCGCGATCCCAATGCTGCCCACGAAAGCCGCAGCTAGAGCCGCATACACGGTCTTGCGCAGATCGGTGCGGCCAATCTTGGCGAGGTAGGCCAGCGTGATCCCGACGATCAGGGCGGCCTCGACCCCCTCGCGCAGCGTAATGACGAAAGCTTGAAGCATTTCTGAGTGTCCTGGTTTCCTGAAAAATGATCTTGAAAATGAATTTCAATTTCAACTTCAAGGATATGCCGGGAGCCGCGGGGGCGTCAATCCGGGGTGTCACAAATGCGCGTGATCGGCATCACACGGGGAAATCTGGGATTAAACGGCATTCGCGGCGCGGTCAGCGCCGCAAATGGCGGGGCTCTCTCCTGTTGCGGGGTTATTTGCCGTCGGGGTGAAACGCGATTGTTTTCCGTTACACCGGGTCCTATAATTCTTGCCTCAGGATGGGGAGGGTTCAATACGGCTGTTTCTAACCGAGTTCCATCGACCGTGATCAACCCAACCTCACGCGACCCCAAAAAGTATGGTGGGTTGGACTTTCGCGTCTATCTCGATCTAAAGAACGCAATCCATCGCTACCTGCTAAATAAGGTGGACCTGGAAAAACTGGCCGCTGTTCCGGATGCCCGGACCCGGGAGCAAGTCCTGGCTGTGATCCAGGATGCGGTGGCGCAAGTCAAGGCGCCTCTCAGTGTTCCTGAAAGAGAGCGCCTGTCGCTCGAGATCCTGGATGAAATGTTTGGCCTGGGACCGCTTGCGCCCTTGCTGCAAGACCCGACGATCAACGACATTCTAGTGAACGGCGCCAAAGAAGTTTACGTGGAACGCGCCGGCATTCTGGAAGAAACCAAGATCATCTTCAAGGATGACGCGCACCTGATGCGCATCATCAACAAGATTGTTGCCGCGATCGGACGGCATGTGGATGAATCGTCGCCCATGGTGGACGCTCGACTCGCCGACGGATCCCGCGTCAACGTGATCATCCCGCCCCTGGCGATTGACGGTCCTCATCTTTCGGTCCGGCGTTTTGGCCACATTCCCATTACCGAAGACAACCTCCTGGCAAATCAGACCCTGACTCAGCCGATGCTTGGGTTGTTGAAGGCAGCGGTGGCGGCACGCCTTAACATCGTGATCTCCGGCGGGACGGGCGCCGGGAAAACCACGTTGCTGAATGTGCTCTCCGGCTACATTTCCTCCAAGGAACGTATCGTCACGATTGAAGACTCGGCCGAACTGCAACTGAAGCAACGCCACGTCATCCGCTTGGAATGCCGGCCCGCCGATGCGGATGGCAAGGGAGCAGTTCAGGCGCGGCAACTGGTGATCAACAGCCTCAGAATGCGTCCCAACCGCATCGTGGTTGGCGAAGTGCGCGGCGAGGAAGCACTCGACATGTTGCAAGCCATGAACACCGGCCATGACGGATCAATGACCACGGTTCACGCCAACAGTCCCCGTGACGCTCTCGCCCGCATGGAGACCATGGCCATGATGGCGAACCTGAACATCCCCGAAAGGGCTATTCGAAAACAGATTGCGTCGGCGGTTTCTTTGGTTCTTCAGATTGAGCGCTTCACCGACGGAACGCGGCGTCTCACCCATGTCACCGAAATCGCCGGCATGGAAGCTGACGTCGTCAGCATGCAGGATTTATTTGTATTCGAGAAGCAGGGAGTTTCATCCGAGGGGCGGGTGGTCGGAACGTTCAATGCCACGGGCATCCGGCCCAAATTCGCCGAAAGACTCAAAGCCGTCGGTTTTGACTTGCCGCTAAACATGTTCGACCAACCTGGCCGACAGTGGAAGTAACGGCGAACGATCACAACTAGCTACGGACCTTCGCTTGCTAATTTCACGAAGATGCAACTGGGATTACGGAGTCCGCTGGCGGAGTCGGTTGGAGTCATGGGGGTATGGAGCAGTTGGCTCAGTCAGAAGGCTCAAGCTGTACAGCCAGTGTCAGCCGAGTTCCAGAGCGCAGGTGAATGGACTTTCCCTGACCGATGCTCTCGTCCCACTCACGATATCCATCTGACGTGACGTGTAGCAGAAGATTCTTATCCGGTGGTAGCAAAATCACGTGGTCTGAACGGCAACTCGTTGTGAACCACGGCGACTCAGGGTTCTCCATCGGCGTCACTGCAACTTTCATCACCGAAATGCCAGCACCTGTTCTTCGATTGGTTAGATGGATGTGCACGAACCCAGCTTTCGGAGGGACAAAGACCGTCAATTCCGCGTCCCGGCGCTCGGGCGTCAGTTCGACTTCCGGTGGGTCATTGCGGCCTTGGCCTGTGCTGAACAGCGAGTACCCCGCATCTCACTTCGGCGTAGACGCTGTATCTGCCCCACCAACGAAGGTTTAAAAACGGTATTCAGCGGCATCATTCGACTTTGTGCGGGGGAGCATTGTCGCAAGGCCCACTCCTAATGGGTCAGCCACCAGCGTGATCCCCTCGCGGGCTTACCATCCTGTCCAATTACACTTCCGTATCGTCCCGTTTGGAGGTGCTTCGCCCTGTTACTGCGTGACTGTTGCGCTCAACAGTGCTAGGCCAACGAAGACAAGAATTAGCCTCATGGTCGAGATGCTACCAGGGCTTGTGCAGTAGCTGTTGAGAACAGGCGTGGCTGTTGAAAAACTCACTCACCAGAAAATGGTCGAAAAAACTTTGCAATAGGAAGCCCTACAAACGACTTTCTCGGTTTTCCTGGACATTTTCTATCCCCCAAATTTTCGTTGTTTTGAGGAAAATGGAGTTTTTCAACACCCACAGGCTATTACACGTCCTGACCGCTGGTCATTGAGTGATAAGGCGATGTTACGCCAACAACGCCTCTCCCGATCATGGATAAACGGGCGGGAGTTTTTCTTTTGGGCAATTGCCAATGGAACTCTTGATGCTGTTGCACCAGTGTGCGTCGATGTCTGCTACAAGTTCTTCCGCGACTGTCTCAGGCGTTTTCGGACCGACCAAGACAACCTTGTGATACCACTTCGTAGCAACTGGAAAGCTGTTTGGAAGTCCCATGTCTTCGACAACCACTGATACTGCGGACGTGTCGTGGCCCTCGTCGACAGCGATGGTTGCCAGTTCGATATAAAAGCGTAGGCCTTTGTCGATTCCTTGAGGGGACATGGGCTGATACATAGTTGATCGCGAGAGTTCCCGGTTCAAAGCCAAAGCGAACAGCGTCCCCTACTGGATCCTCCACTTCCGCGACAAGGACACCGCAATCTTCCTTTTGCGCCATGTTGTCGTAGCAACCAAGCCCCCAGACTCGGTACGTAATCGGTAACTGCCACATTAATCCCTCTACGCTTAGCCTCAACTGGCGAAAACAGGCGTGGGTGTTGAAAAAGTCACTGAGATAAGCAGGTGGAATTCGGCAGAAGCAGTAGAAGGAAGTGAACCGTCACATGCTCAGTTTGATTCTCATCGGCGGAGGCCTGCTGATTATGATGGGCAACACGACCGCTCGAATCGCTGTCACTTACATCCACTGGAAGACCAGGTTCCAAACACCTCTGCTGCGGACCGGAAGCATTTCGCTTTGCTTTGTGAGGGAGAACTGAAAGCGAGATACGGTGTACGGGTCTGTGCTTTCCTTATCCCGAGCTTTTGTTGCGCATTCTGCTAATCGGCTATCTGTACGGCATCACCAGCGAACGGAAGCTGGTGGAGGAACTGCGCATGCACCTGGCCTGGCGCTGGTTCACCGGTCTGGGCTTCGATCAGGAGATTCCGCATCACTCCACGTTCTCGAAAAACCGGCATGGACGGTTTCAAGAATCAAAGCTATTCGAGGAGCTGTTTGAGCAGATCGTGCGGCAGTGTGTGGAAGTGGGATTGGTGCAAGGCAAGCACCTGTCAGTCGATGGCAGTTTCGTGGAGGCGAATGCATCGAAGGAGAGCCGCATTCCGCGCGAGCAGTTAGCGGAAGCGGCGCAAGTGAACCAAACCGTGCGCCAGTACTTGGTGGAACTGGAGCAGCAGAATCCCGCCGAAGAGCCCGCGCATCAGCAGGGTCAGGTATCGACCACTGATCCCGATGCGACCTACGCCACCAAGGGCGGCACGCCGGCCCGACTGGGGTACTACGACAACTATCTGGTGGACAACCACAGCTGCGTAATCGTGGGAGTACAAGCGACGGCGGCACGGATGAGTCAGGAAACGGTGGCCGCGCAGGACATGCTCACTCGTTTCATGCAATGGCAAGGACGAGAGCCAGAATCGGTAGCGGCCGACACGACTTACGGGAACGGGGAGTTCTTGCAATGGTTGGCGGATCGGAGTATCACGCCCTATATGCGAACCCGCGACAGTATCCACAGAAAGAACAGCCCGTTCTACGGTCCCGAGCGGTTCACCGATCACCCCGAAAGCAATAGCTACGTTGTCGCGGGGGACAGCTCAACTATCGGCTCGAATTTCGCAACGCGCTGACGCTTACATCGACTTCGGCATACGGTGTCGGGGCAAGTTCGAAAAAAGCGCAATGCACCAGTGGGCGATATAAGTATCTCGCCATTCACATGGATGAGACGGCCCGGCAACGCGCTCGCGAGTTGGTCAACACACCAGAGTTCGCGAAGGCGCAGCGGGAAAGAAAGAAGGTGGAAGCGCTTTTCGCGAACTCAAGAATAAATGCGGATTCCGTCGCTCGTCGCCCAATTAAATTGTGCGGGACAGTTTTGCTGCGCGGCTCCCAGAACTCAAGCGACTGGTCCGCTTACTCAGGCCAGCGAAACCAATGAAGAGGAAAACTGATCTGAGTGAGACTAAGAACTGTACGCCGCGATCAACGAAGTAAAAGAATTGTCATAAGTTGTTGGAATCCAGGCCATGGCACTCACCACCGCTTCCAGAACACCTCCGCCTGCTCCACCTGCGGAAACAACCACCCCCGGCATAGAACTCGGCCGAATGCACGCAGCACCTGCTGTCGCGCTGGCTCACCGGATGCGATAATCAGGCAAGAGAGCTATCCGTCTATAAAGGACCGCGTCTAAGTCTATAGGCTCTTGACCAAGAACTCCCGGGAGCACATTCATGAAAACAACCCGCCGTAATCCATTCTTGGCGCACGCCTTTGCTTGTGCCCTAATCCTGTTTCCGCTGTTAGCCGTCCGTGCCGCAGCTCCCGCAAAAGCCTTCTCGGCGAATGACGATCAGGCAAAGGTCGCTCTGCCGGAAGGCCCGGCCGTCAACTTGTCCTACATGGAACGCACGGTGCGTCCCGGGGACGACTTTTACCAGTACGCCAACGGCGCATGGCTCAAGCACACCGAGATTCCCGCCGACCGCGGAGGGACTTCGCCCGCCCTGCCGGTTGCCGATGAAACCGACAAGCGGGTTGCCGACCTGATCACCGAGGTCGCCAAGAGCGGGACGGCTGCCGGTGAGAAATCACGTAAGATCGCCGATCTCTATAACTCCTTCATGGACGAGGCCGGCATCGAAGCCAAGGGCGTGAAGCCGCTGCAACCACATCTGGTGGCCATTGCGGCCATCCACGATAAACGCGAACTGGCGCGCGCGCTCGGCGAGACTCTCCGCGCCGACGTGGACGCTCTCAATAACACGAACTTCCATACGCCGAATCTCTTTGGACTCTGGGTTGCCCCCGGCTTCAACGAAGTCGAGCACTATACCGCTTACCTGATGCAGGGCGGTCTCCGGCTGCCGGACCGAGAATACTATCTCTCCTCCAGCGCCGCCATGAAGGATATCCGCAGCAAGTACCAGGCGCACGTTGCGGCCATGCTGAAGCTCGCCGGATTCGATGACAGCGACGCTCGAGCGGCTCGTATCGTCGAGCTGGAACATGCCATCGCCGAAAAACACATCACCCTGGCCGAGAACGACGACATCCATGAGGCCAACAACACCTGGACTCAGGCCGACTTCGCGGTGAAGGCCCCCGGCCTCGACTGGGCCGAGTATTTCCGCGGCGCTGGCCTCACCCAGCAGCAGAGTTTCATAGTCTGGCAGCCGACCGCGTTTACTGGAGAATCAGCCTTGGTCGCCTCCACTGCTCTCGATACCTGGAAGGACTGGCTGGCTTATCACCTCATTGAATCCCAGGCCATTGCCTTGCCTAAGGCCTTCAGCGACGAACGTTTTGCCTTCTACGGAAAAGTCCTCTCCGGCGTTCCCGAAGAGCGGGCGCGTTGGAAGCGGGCCGTCGGTCTGGTAAGCGGCTTTCTGGGCGACGACATTGGCCAACTCTACGCCCAGCGCTACTTCCCGCCTGAATCCAAAGCGGAGGTAGAGGCCATGGTGATCAACATCAAGGCGGCCTTCCGCAAGAGAATTGACGCCTTATCGTGGATGAACCCCGCCACCAAGGCCGAGGCCAAGGCCAAGCTCGACACTCTTTATGTGGGCGTCGGCTACGGAGAAAGTTGGCATGATTACTCGAACTTTGAAGTGAAAGCCGACGACCTCTTCGGAAATTTGTGGCGCGGCCGCCTCGCCGAATATCACCGCCAGGTGGCGCGGCTGGGCGCTCCGATTGACCGCAAGGAGTGGTCCATGACGCCGCAGACCATCAACGCGGTGAATCTGCCTCTGCAAAACGCGCTGAACTTTCCCGCCGGCATTCTGCAGCCGCCATTCTTCGATCCCAAGGCCCCGGCTGCGGCCAACTACGGTTCCATCGGAGCCGTCATCGGCCACGAGATCAGCCACACCTTCGACAACGAAGGCAGCGCGTTTGACTCCAAAGGCCGCGTACGCAATTGGTGGACGCCGGAAGACCTGGCGCACTTCGAAGCCGCCACCGCAAAACTGGCCGCGCAATACGACACCTACAAACCTTTCCCCGATCTTGCCCTGAACGGCAAGCAGACGCTGGGGGAAAACATCGCCGACCTTGGCGGACTAGCCGCCTCCTACGACGCATACAAGTTCTCCCTGGCGGGCCAGCCTGCCCCCGTGCAAGACGGACTCTCTGGCGATCAGCAATTCTTTCTCGCCTTCGCGCAAGCCTGGGCAGAAAAGGATCGCGACGCAGCGCTCCGCCAGCAGGTGCTGACCGACGGCCATTCCCCCGGCCAATACCGTGCGCTCGAGGTCCGCAACCTCGACCCCTGGTACGCCGCATTCGAGGTTAAGCAAGGAGAGAAGCTGTACCTGGCGCCCGCAGACCGCGTAAGAATCTGGTAGGCCGGTAAGTAGCGAAACACATGTGGGGCCGCCCCTTCGGCAGGCTCAGGGCAGGCTCTCGGCTGTGCGGCGGCCCAGGTTCATCTGGCCGCTGTCTCGTCGTAATTTTAGTGAGAGGCGGCGGGGAATCGACTGCGCAAACTCTTCCGCACTCACAACCGTTTCAAAAACGCCTCCGCCCGTTCCAACTGTGGAAACAATTTCTCCTCCGCATGAAACTCAGCCGAGTGCACGCACCGCCTGCTGCCCCTCAGCCTCACGGGATGCTTGAGGTGCAGCATCTCGTGGTACACGATATATTCCACGGCGTAGCGCGGAACGGAGAACTGGTCAAAGATGCGGCTGATCACAATCGCATTATGCGCCGGATCGTAGTGCCCGAGGATGCGGCGGGTCTTCGTCGGGCTCCAGCTCATGCGCGGGCGGCCCAGCAGTCCATGAAAGAAGCGTCGGTTCAAGTCCTCAAAAACAGCTTCGAGATCGTACACGCGGCCTTGCGGAGAATGCAGCCGCTTGCGCCCGCGCATCTGCCGCACCAGGTGTGCCTTGCTCACAAGTTCATGGCTCGCTACATATTTTCGGTACCGCGCGGCGTGGCTGCGGTCGATCGGCTTGCGGTACATCTTGGCCAGCAGGATGTGCGCGATGGCTCGCACCACGCCCTCCGGCGCGCCTTCAAGCAGATCGGAAAGCCTTACCAGCAGCCTGCCCTCGCGCAGTCGAATGGTGTTGTTAACGTTAGCGAAGGCAAAGAATTCGATCTTCAGTTCAGGGGGCAGAGCGCCGGGACGCAACTGCCGGTGTTCTTCATGGAAAAGTTCGAGCAGTCCCTCTCGCACAGTGAGCCTAGATTAGCACGCTCGGGATTAGCGCAAAGTGCTGATATGGGGACAGCCGCCCTCGGCTGTCCATCGAGCGAAGCTCGAACAATTTCTCGGTCGCGCAGCGGCGAAATGCCACCGCCGGATGCCGGTTTCACTCCGACCTGCCGCCGGACGGCTTCGCATTCGGATTCAGCTTCTTATGCTTGGCGGCCTCTTCCTGCTCAGCCAGGAGTTTGCGATGGTCGTCCGCCGACGTGTCGACCGTTTCGAGGACGTTGGTCAGAATGAACTCGTAGCGCTTGGCTTCTTCCGGTGGCACGTTGGCAGCGTCCTTCAAGGCGCGCAGCTTGGCTTGGAATTCGGTGTCGGCGTCAACGATCACCTTCAAGGGCTTGCGAATATCGTTCTTGCGGCCGACGTAGGTTTCGATGTTGTCGTTCAATTCATCGTAGATCAGCAGAAAGTCATCCAGCCGGTCATGGGTCTGTTGGGCCCGCTCTTTGATCTTGGGATCGCTGCGCATCTGCTCGAGCCCTACCAGGCGGGCGCGCGCAAACTTCACGTAGAGCGAGAGCCGCTCCTGAGGCTCCCAACTCGCGTCGCGGATCTGATCAATCTCCGGCTGCGTGAAGGGATCCCGATGCCGCTGGGCCGGGGCCGCCACAGCCATCAGCAATATCGGTCCGAGACAAGCCCATACTCGAAACGAGGAAGAGGTCATTTCTTAACGCCTTTCGGAAACATGGCAGCCAGCAGATCGTCGCGGATGCGCTGCAGTTGCTCAATGGCGCTCTGCACCTGCTCCTGGTCTTCATGGGAGACGGTATGCTTCATATCGGCCAATTTGCGGGCCATCTTACGGATGGCAATCTCGCTCTGTTTTTCGTGCTTGCGCGACTGGATGGCAGAGTCGCGGGCCAGCCCAGAAAAAGCGACCACGTCGGCCAGCGCCGCCTTCGCTTTCTCACTGTCGCCGGCGTCGTAAAACTTGTTGGCCGCATCCAATTGCCGTTCGGAGATATGAATGCACAAAACCGGACGCTCGGAGATGCTGGCATCGGCAACTCGCCCCTTCAGTTCTTCGATCGTAGCCTGTTCGCTGCCAGTCAGGGTCGAAGGCATGGCCAGCAGTGCTAGCACCAGGCCCAGCGCTGTAACCGGCCAGCTTCGTAAATGTTCTCTCGCGAGCGCCATACCGTTCGATCGTGATTATTTCGTCGGCTCAATGGCAATCAGCCGATGTTTCGCCTTCCACTCATCATCAGGATACTTCCCATTGGCCGTGTTGAGGAAGAGGTGATAATTCACCGCGGCGTGCTTGAAGTCGCGCAGATGATCGTAAGCCGACGCCCGCAGGAAATAAGTAACGGGATTTTCCGGCAGCACTTTGGCCCGAGCGTCCAGCGCCCGAATCACCAGCGGATACTGCTGGTTCTCTCCGGCGGCAAATGCCAGGTCGCCATACGCTTCGCCAAGGTCGGGCTTGATTTTAACCGCATTGACGAACTCCTGCTGGGCTTCTGGAAATTTTTTCTGCCGCAGCAGAGCCTGGCCCAGACGGCGATGAAGTTCGGCCTCGTTGGGGTGACCGGCCAGCAGTTCACGGTAAGCGACCTCGGCCAGTTCATTTTTCCCAGCCGTGCTGTACAGGTCAGCAAGATCACGCTGCGCGGCATCGTCCCGTGGAGAGAGTTTGATTCCCGCCTGCAGTTCGGCGACGGCGGCATCCGTCTTGCCTTCGGCGGCGAGCACTCGCCCCAACTGGATGTGAACCGGGGCAGAGTCTGCATGTTCGGCCAGCAACTTCCGCAGATAATCTTCCGCCTCGGGAAAACGCCGCCCGCGCATATAGATGTTGGCCAGCCCGATCACGGCGTCCGTCGACTGCGAATCGAGCGCCAGCGCCTGCTTGTATTCCTGCTCGGCGTCGGCAAATTTATTTTCCCGTTCGAGAAGTTGCCCCGCGGAAAGATGCGGCTCAGCTTCCTTGGGTTGAAAAGTCGCCGCCTGTTGGTAGGCCACCAGCGCGTCTTCTGGCTTCGATTCTTGAATGGTCTCAGCCAGTGACAGCCAGGCGCGGTACTGGCCTTCGGCAGGCTGACTGGTGGGTTTCAGATGAGTCGCAGCCCGTAAAAACTCTTCCGCCTCGGGCTGGCCGGTCTTGGCCAGTTGCAGTCCAAGATTCAGGTTAGATTCGAAAACATCGGGCTTTGCAGCAACCGCCTTGCGATAGGCCGCGATCGAGTCATCGACCTTGCCCAAAGCATTTTCGACGAAGCCGAGATCGAACCACGCCACATAGCTCGCGGGATCATGCTCAAGCAACTTGCGGAGTAGCGGCTCTGCGGCGGAGTAATTCTTTTTTTCGATGGCAGCTTCCGCGGCGGTAAGTTCGGCTGGCTGAGTTACGGAATCCTCATCTGGAACCTGGATGTGGTGCACAGACCGGTGAGTCTGGGTCTGTGATGAAGGTTGTGACGAAGACGTTCCCACTGGCGAGTTGGAATCTTGCGCGAATGAGCCCAAGCCCCCGACCAGAGCCAGGATTGCGCCGGCGAAAAGTTTACCGACTCCCATTGGAACGTGTCGCTCCGTTTACCGCGCCCGTGCGATTGCCATTCAGCAGCCGGGCCAGATACTTGCCCGTGTAAGAGCCGGAGAGCTTGGCAATCGCCTCCGGCGGACCCACTCCCACGATCTTGCCACCGCGCGCTCCACCTTCAGGCCCAAGGTCGATCACCCAGTCCGCGGTCTTAATCACTTCCAGATTATGTTCGATCACCAGGATAGAGCCGCCCGCATCAATAAGACGCCGGAACGCCGCCAGAAGTTTGCTGACGTCGTCAAAATGCAGCCCAGTCGTCGGCTCGTCAAAGATATAGAGCATACGCCGCCGCCGGCGGCCTTCATCCGGCCGCACCGCGCTCGGCCGGCCAATCTCGCGCGCCGCGGGCTGCAGATGCGCCGCCAGCTTCATGCGCTGCGCTTCTCCTCCCGACAAAGTTGTCGCCGATTGCCCCAGCCGCAAGTATCCCAGGCCAACCTCCTCCAGCACGCGTAGCTTTTCGGTGATCTTGGGAACTTCCGAAAAAAACCTGAGCGCCTCTTTCACCGTGAGGTTCAATACTTCGTGAATATTCTTGCCGTGATAGCGAACGTCGAGCACCTGTGCCTTGTATCGTGTTCCCTTGCACTCCTCGCAGATCAGTTCAACGTCGGCGAGGAACTGCATCTCCACCGTAACCGTGCCGTCGCCCTGGCAAGTCTCGCAGCGCCCGCCGGGAATGTTGAAGGAAAAGTGCCCGGAACTGAATCCGCGCTTCTTAGCCTCAGGCAGCGAGGCAAAAAGCTCGCGGATCGCATCAAAAGCCTTGATGTAAGTCACCGGATTCGACCGCGGCGTCCGCCCAATCGGCGATTGATCGACTAGCACAACTTCGTCAATGAACTGGTCGCCCTCCAGGCTTTCCCATGTAGCCGCACCCCGTGCTGGCCCTGTGTTTTGCTGCTTCTTGGCTTCTCCGAGAGCTTGATAGAGAACCTGATGCAATAACGTAGATTTCCCGGAGCCCGAAACTCCCGTGATCGCCACCAGCATCCCCAGTGGAATGCAGAAGTCTACGCCCTTCAGGTTGTTCGCCCGCACGCCCTTGACCCTGATCTGCTGCGTCCCGGGTTGGCGGCGTACCGCCGGTACTTGAATATGCAGATCTTCAGCAAGATAGCGGCCCGTGAGCGAAGCCGGATTCCGCAAAATCTCTTCGTACGTACCCGCCGCCACCAGCTTGCCGCCGTTCTCTCCCGCCCCCGGACCGAGATCGAGTATCCGGTCCGCCGTGCGCATAATATCGGGGTCGTGCTCGACCACCAGGATCGTGTTTCCCAAATCGCGCAGGTCTTGCAGGATCTTGATCAACCGGTGCGTATCGCGGCTGTGCAGTCCGATCGAAGGCTCGTCGAGCACGTAGAGCGTGCCCACCAGCCGCGACCCCAGCGATGTAGCCAGTTGAATGCGCTGGGCCTCGCCTCCCGAAAGCGTCGACGACAACCGGTCGAGTGTCAAATACTCCAGGCCCACGTCGTTGAGAAAACGCAGACGCTCGCGGATCTCCTGCAGCAGCCGGTCCGCAATATCGGCTTCCTCCGGGCTCAACTGGACTCCGGCGAAAAACTTCGCCGCGTCCTCCACCGTCATGGCGCAAACTTCGCAAATATTTTTCCCATCGATCTTCACTTGCCGGGCTTCCAGCCGCAGCCGTGTGCCCCGGCACTCCGGGCAAGTCGAATATCCGCGATAGCGGCTCAAAAAGACGCGGATGTGCAGTTTGTACTTCTTCCGCTCCAGATACTGAAAAAACCCTCGCACTCCCAGAAACTTTCCATCTCCATCGAGAATGAGTTCCTGTTGCTCGGGGTCGAGTTCCGCCCACGGCACATCGAGCGGAATGTCATTCTGTTTGGCAAAACGCTTCATCTCCGTGAACACCGGACGATATTTGGGTTTATTCCACGGGTCAATCGCGCCTTCGCCCAAAGATTTCATCGGATCCGGAATGACGCGCTCGAGGTCGAAATCAATCGTGTTGCCAAATCCCTGGCACCGTGCACATGCTCCGTAGGGATTATTGAACGAGAACAGGCGCGGCTCCGGCTCTTCGTAGCGCAGATTGCAGTTCTTGCATTCAAAGCGCTGGGCAAACCGCAACTGCCGCGCTGGCTGATCATTGTGCGGCGGCAGGTCGAAAATCACTTCGCCGGATTCGCGGTACGCGGTCTCAACTGCATCCACGATGCGCGTGCGCGATTCCGCGGAAACCGTAAGCCGGTCCACCAACATAAACACCGGCTGGTCGAAGCGAATATCCAGCAGAGACTCCGGAGTCGAGAACTCAAACACCTGTCCCGCCTGATACAGCCGATTGAATCCCGCCTTGCGCAAGTCAAACAACCGGGCCTTAAGCTGGTCCGTCAATCCTGAGTCTGGCGCAGAAGTTTTCTTGGACTTGCGGGCGCGGGCAGGCTTCTTCTCCGCCTCCCGCGGCGCGGCAGCGGCCGACTGCAGGGGAAATACAACTTGCACCCGCGTCTCCGGATCCAGCGCCAACACCGCATCGGCAATTTCGTCGACCGTATCTTTCTTCACTTCGCGGCCGCAGTTCACGCAATAAGTGCGGCCGACGCGGGCAAACAACAGCCGCAGATAATCGTAGATCTCGGTAGCCGTCGCCACCGTCGACCGCGGATTGCGCGTCGTATTCTTCTGCCGGATCGCTACCGCCGGAGCGATGCCGTCGATCAAATCCACATCAGGCTTCTCGATGCGCTCCAGAAACTGCCGCGCATAAGCCGACAGCGACTCCACATACCGCCGCTGACCCTCCGCATAAATAGTGTCGAAAGCAAGGGAAGACTTTCCGGAACCGGAGACCCCGGTGACCACCGTCAAGGTATTGTGCGGAACCTCAAAATCGATGTTCTTCAGGTTATGAACGCGCGCACCGCGAACAACAATGCTTTCCGTGAGTATTGAGCTAGACATCGGGTAAGATGACGGTCAGCAACCCATTGCCCGCTGGTCGTGTCCCCCAGAGGCTTCAGAGAGCGCTGCCGAATCTTTTATTATAAAGCAGAGTTTCCTTTGGAATTACCAGACCAGCACCGAAGGGGCCAGATGTGAAAGCCCGGCACGGCAGTGCCGGGAGAAGCGAGAAATTAGAACGAGTTCCGAACAGCCTGCCCTGAAGCGAAGCCGAAGGGGACGGCTCGAGTTTCCTGCGGAGCTCTACTCCCGCTCCTGATCGCGCCGCTTTCCATACCGGAAAGCCAGCCCAACCCCAACCACCATAATACCAATCGGAGGCACCAGCAGCACCAGCACGGCCCGGTTGAGCGCCTGCTGGCCCTCCTTCGGCGTGGCCTTGGCATTCGCATTGCACATCGCGCAGCCCTGTCCCCAGGCGGGCGAAGTCCAACCGCACATCAGCAGCAACGGCATCAAGAGCCGCGATTTCTTTGTCAGGAACTTCATACTGAAGTATCTGCTCTCTACTGTACTCCCAATCCCTTTGGCGGCGGCAGAATGCGTGCCGCATCCGGGAAAAAGAAAAAGAACATAATCACAAAGCACGCAGTCACTGAGATTACGAGCAGCCAGCGCATGATCGCCTTCTCAAACTTCAGGTGCATGAAGTAGCCGATGATCAATGCCGACTTAATGATCGACAGAACCATCAGAACTTCCAGCATCTGCCTTGGATCTTTGAAGACCTGGTTATAACCCAGCCAGACCTCCACTCCGGTCAAAACCAGCAACGCCCCCCACACCCAGAAATACTGTGCCTTGCTGTCGTCGTGCTTAGCCACGTCGTGCATGGATAAAGACCTCGCTCAAGTTCACTCTAATCGCAGTTGCTTTGAAAGGGCGCGGCTTCCAGCCGCGCCATAACCGCCACAAAAATGGAGCAGGACTTTCAGCCCTCAGCCGCTAAAGTTAAACCCTGGTCGACATCAAATAAACCAGAGGGAAGATAAACATCCACACCAGATCGACAAAGTGCCAATACAATCCGGACACCTCAACATCGTGCGCGTCATAGTCTTTCGGCTTCAGAAACAGAATGACGGCCGAAACAATCAGCCCGATCAGCAGGGCATTAATACCGTAATGAAAAACATTATCCGCCGGAATCAGAAAATATCCCGCCAGCCAGATCACTCCCAGAATCGGCAGAAACCACTTCCGCAGCGCCACTACGCCCAAATAAATCACGCCAATCGTAACGTGGAGCATGTGCATCGCCGTCAAGCCAAAGAACGTCGCCGCGAACTGCGGCACGCCCGTCGAAATCTTGGCGAACTCGCCAGCCTCCTGCCCCGCAGGCTTCGGAAATCCCGGCACACTTAAACCTTCATGGATCAACTTGGTCCACTCCATACCATGCAGCACAATGAACGCCGTCCCGAACGCCATCGTCGCCAGCAGCCAAAGGCGCGTCTTAGACCGGTCGTGCGCCTGCGCCGCAAACACGCCGAGCACCATGGTCAGCGAGCTGGAAAGCAGGCACGCCGTCATGATGGTCGCGTTGATGATGCTGTCCTTGCCAAACGGCGTCGGCCACGTGGTATAGATGCGGTTATAGCTGAAGGCAAACAGCAGAGCCCCGAACGTCAGCGAGTCCGAGGCCAGAAACAGCCACATGCCAACTTTCTTCGAATAAGCTCCAAACAGCGGAGCCTCGTACTCGCCTGCCACTCCGTGTCCGGCAGCGGCGTTGTGTTCCAGCGCGGCGTCAGCCATGCCCCAAATTCCCCTTTCATTGTCATCCTGAGGCGGGTCGCTTTCTGCCTGCCGAAGGACCTGAGCGAGCCGCCGCGAAGCATCAAGTTCCTTGCGATGCAATAACCGCGCGATTGGCTCGCTACTTTGCAAACGCTAATAGAGCAAAAACATAAATCCACAGCACCGCCATAAAATGCCAATACCAGGCCGTAACATCCACCACGATCCGCCGCCCTTCGATCGGGCTTTTGTTGCAGGGAAGTGATGCCCGCCCACAGCAACGCAATAATCCCACCCATCAGGTGCACCGCATGCGCCGCCGTCAGTAAGTAAACGAAAGAACTGTCAGGATTCGTACTGACCAGAAATCCGCGGGCCCTCAGTTCGCCCCACGCCATCCACTGCCCAACCAGAAATCCCAACCCAAGGACCACGGTCACACCCAGCCATGGAAAGCTCCTCTCGTCTCCCAGCGAAACTCCGGGAATCGACCGCACCGGAGCCAGCGCCGCCCGCCGCGCAATGTCGCGCCGCGCCCCTTCCATGGTCAGGCTGCTCACCAACAGTATCGCCGTGTTGATGAACAGCAGCGTCCACGGCAACTGCACTCCGCCCCAGTCGCGAAAATGAGTGCGAGTCAAATCGTCAAAGGTCGGTAAGCCCCGCCGCACAATCAGCGCGCTGGTCAGCGAAACAAACACCATGCCGACGGTTACGATCGCACAGATCAGTCCCAGCCGCGCCCGCCGCAGGCGTGCTCCATAGTTCGGCAACCCCGAATCCGGAAAGCCGCCATCATCCCCGCCCCCATTCGGAGGCGCGGGCACACTCCCACCGCGGCCCAACTGATTCACCGGAGTGCTCGGTGTATAAATCGCCATACGCAAAATCTCAAAAGCCTTTGGGTGGCAGAACCGCTTCAGCGCTGCGATAAAGAGCCACCAACTCGACGGGCTTTAGCCCCCAAGGTACCCACTCAATGCCGCGACCCCACCTCTGGATCGGTCTGCATCACATAATCCCGAGCCGCCCCAGGAACCCCATATTCATAAGGACCGTTATGCACCACCGGAGTCACCCCGCCAAAATTGTCATGCGGCGGCGGAGTCGCGGTAGTCCACTCCAAAGTCGTCGATTCCCACGGATTGTCGCTAGCCTTCGGCCCTTTAAACATGCTCCAGAACAGATTGATCACAAAGATAAACTGTGCCGCAATCGTTATGATCGCCGCATAGGTGATGAACTGGTGAATCGGCATCAACTTCACCAGGTATGCCACTTCCGTATACTGTGAATACCGCCGCGTTCCACCGGCCATGCCCAAGTGGTGCATCGGCATGAAGATCGCGTAGGTCCCAATGAGGGTGATGAAGAAGTGCACCCTTCCCCACGTCTCATTCATCATCCGCCCAAACATTTTCGGGAACCAGTAATACGTAGCCGCAAACATTCCAAAGATCGCAGCCACGCCCATAATCAGGTGAAAGTGACCAACGACGAAATAAGTATCGTGCAACTGAATGTCGAGCACCGGCTGCGCCAGGAACGGTCCACTCAACCCGCCCGAAACAAACAACGAAACGAAGCCAATCGCATAAAGCATCGGCGTCTGGAAGCGAATGCGTGCCTTATACATCGTGCCCAGCCAGTTAAACGTCTTGATCGCAGAGGGCACGCCGATGCACATGGTCAGCAGGGAAAAGGTAAAGGCCGAATAAGGGCTCATCCCACTCATGAACATGTGGTGGCCCCATACCATGAACCCGAAGAAACCGATGCCAAGCATGGCGTAAACCATGGCCTTGTAGCCGAAGATCGGCTTGCGCGAGAACGTCGAGAGAATCTGCGACGTCACGCCCATGCCCGGCAGAATCGCGATGTAGACCTCAGGATGCCCGAAGAACCAGAACAGATGCTGCCACAGCAGCGGCGAGCCGCCCTTGTGCGCCATCACCTGCCCGTTCATAACGATCAGCGGCACGTAAAAACTCGTGCCGAGGTTGCGGTCCAGCAGCAACAGGATCCCCGCCGAGAGCAGCACCCCGAACGCCAGCAGCCCGAGGATCGCCGTAATGAACCACGACCATACGGTCAACGGCATGCGCATCATCGTCATGCCCTTGGCCCGCATGTCGAGCGTAGTCGTAAGAAAATTCAACGCGCCCATCAGCGACGCCAAACAGAAAATCGCAATGCTCGTGATCCACAAATCAGCGCCGAGCCCTTCACCCGGGCCGGCAGATTGCACCGCGCTCAACGGCGGATACCCCGTCCACCCGTGCAGCGGCGCTCCACCGGGCACAAAAAAGGCCGCCAGCAGCACTACGAAAGCCACAAACGTCGTCCAGAACGAAAGCATGTTCAGGACCGGAAACGCCATATCCGGCGCCCCAATCTGAATTGGCAGGAAGTAATTTCCAAACCCGCCCTGCGGCGCCGTAGTCAGCACGAAGAACACCATGATCGTGCCATGCATGGTGAACAGCATCGTGTATGTCTCCGGCTTGATCTCGCCTACCAGCGGCAAACTGTAGGACGGCCAAACCAGGTGGATCCGCATCAGCAGCGACAGGAACATCCCGACCCACACCGCCGTGAGCGCCAGACAAATGTACTGAATGCCGATGACTTTGTGATCGAGACTGAAAACATATTTTCGAATGAACCCCTGAGGGGCCGCATGCGCGTGAGCGGTTGCCGAGGTTGCCATTTATTGTTTCTCCGCCTCCCGTGCCGCCAGCCACGTATTGAAATCTTCCTGGCTGACGACGTGCACCATGCCGTGCATCTTGTAATGACCCAACCCACAAAGTTCGGCGCAGGCAATCTCATACTCGCCAATCGCCGTGGGCGTGAAATGCATATGAATGTTTAATCCAGGCACCGCGTCCTGCTTGAACCGCAGGTTGGGCACAAAGAAGCTGTGGATCACATCCACCGACCGCAAGCTCAAGTCGACCTCGCGATCCACCGGCAGATACATCGTGCCTGTGACCACATCGTCTTTAGCGGCGGGATCGGAAGTATTCAGCCCAACGGCAGCTTCTCCGCCAGCCGAGGGATCCATCAGCTTGACGCTGGTCCCGCCGAATTTCCCATCCGGTCCCGGGTAGCGGAAGTACCAGGCAAACTGCATGCCCGTAACCTCCACCTGCACCGCCCCCGGCCTCGCCTGGTCGAAACGCTGGCTGGCCCAGACTCGGCTGCCCATCAAGTTCAATCCGATGAACAAAACGGTAGTCAGCGCCGTCCACACTACTTCCAGCTTCACATTGCCGTGCGAGTAATCCACCGGCGGCGAGGAAGGCTGTTCCCGATATCTCCACGCGAAGTAGCCCAGCGAAAGCTGCGCGGCCAAAAAGACAATTCCCATCAGTATCAGAGTGAGAGTGAATTGTCCGTCCATGAATCCCGCGGCCGCGGAAGCTCCAACCGGCAGCCATGTCTTGGCGACAAAAAAGTACGTGCTGGCCAAAGTGATCAGCCAGATCACAACCAGTAACACGAGGCCCATTCCCCAGTCCTCCCCGGACGCAAAACAATGCAAAGCGAATTTCCCTACAACAATTGCCGCGCCCCACAGCGCAAGTCAACAGTCGGCGGCGAGTTTACCACAGCCCCTTGAGAATATTGCAAACGAGTGATTTCTCAAACAAAAAATCGGCCACGGATTTCAATCTTGAATTACCCTGTGTCCCTCTGTGTCCCCAGTGATAAAGATTTTGTATTGTGGATCACGTAAATCCGTGGCCAACTCTCTATTTATCCTTCCACTCCGGCACCCGTCCCGGAGTCCAAGGCGCCCCAGCAGACTCCATATCTTTCTCTAGCTTAGCCAAATCAACTTCAACTAAAACATGAAGCCGATCAAGCTGCACAGCGAACTCAGACGCCGCGATGCTGTAATCGTCAAGATGGTTTTGCGTGGGCTTACTAAGAGCAAACCGCTCGCCCTCCAGGATCGCCTCCACCCGCCCGTTGATCGATGTAGGAGTCGGCTCATTGCGCTTCTGCATCTCCGTATCCCCGCGCAGCGCCCGCAGGATTTCATGATTGCGCTGCTCGGTCGAATCCGCCATCGCTCCCAGTTGCTTTTCCATCGCCGGCGTTTCCCGCAGCGCCCCGCGAATCGCCTTGAGACGCGCCTCCACTTCGTCCGAGGTATGCAGCGCCCCCGAGACTGCGCGGTAAAGTCGCGCGGCCTTGCGCTGAAACTCCTGCTGCGCCGCGCGGTCCGCCTCGCTCATCGACGACGCGGCCTCGGTGACCACTTTGAAGTTCTGCGCTCCCCCCAATTCCGTAACTGCGCCATTCACCTTCTCGAACATTCGCACCGAATACGATCCCGAGATCACCAGAGGCCCCAGCGCTCCCGCCGGAGGATAATTCTCGCCTTCCTCAGCATGCTCGCGCAAAGAAGCCGCCGGATACCGCAAATCCCAAGCCGCCCGCTGAAAACCAGATTCGGTGCTCCCCTCCACCCGCCGAATCGCCGCGCCCGACTCGTCATAAACCACGAAATAGACCTCCGGCTTCGCCTCTTCCGCCTCGGCCCGCAGCTCATCGTTAGTCGGATAAGGCCGCGTCTGATTCTTTTTGGCGGCTTCCTTCTCGGCCTCCTGACGTTTTTCCTTCTTCGTCTTCAGCTTCTCTTTCAAGTACGCCGTAAACACAGCCCCGTACGGAGGATTGTCGGCCGTATAGAACGCATCTCCCTGGAAGCCCTTCTTCGGCTCGCCCAGCGGATGCCGCTCGATATACAAAAGGGAATCTTTCACCGGAAACAGCGAGGCGGCCTGCTCCACAGACTCTGCCTTGATCTGCCGCAAAGCCGAAACATCCTCCAGCACGATAGAAGCCGCGCCCGAACGTAGCAATCACCAGATCGCCCTCGCGCGCCTGTATCACCATGTCGCGCACCGCTACGGTCGGCAGCCCGCCCTTGAGCTGCACCCACTTCTGCCCGCCATCGATTGTAAAGAACGCGCCAAACTCCGTGCCGGCAAACAGCAGGTTCGGATTCATCGTGTCTTCCGCAAAAGCCAGCACCGATCCATTTTCTGGTAGGCCCCCCGCAATCGAAGTCCAGGTCTTGCCCGCGTCCGTCGATTTCAGCAGGTAAGGTTTGAAGTCCTCATTCTTATGATTGTCGAACGCGGCGTAAACCGTATTAGCGTCATGCTCGCGAGGCCGCCAGCCGGCTCACGTAGGTATTCTCCGGAACGCCGCTAAACTTCTCGTACTTACTCCAACTCTGCCCACCATCGCCCGTGACCTGAATCAGCCCATCGTCGGTGCCCACGTAGATCAGCCCTTCTTTCTTCGGCGACTCCGACAGCGCCACAATATTCCCGTAGAACGATGTGGACGCGTTCTTCGCCACCGCATCCGGATCCCACACTTTCCCCATCACGGGCAATTTGTTGCGGTCGATCTGCCGCGTAAGGTCACCGCTGATCGCCTTCCAGGTGTCGCCCCGGTCATCGCTGCGAAACAATCTGTTGGCCGCGAAATAAAGCCGGGTATGCGAGTGCGGACTGATGATCACCGGCGAATCCCAATTCCATCGCAGCGAGGTTCGCCCTTGCCCTCCCGCGGCTGTAACACCAGCTCTTGCCCCGTAGGCTTGTCGTGCCGGACCAGCACCCCGTATTGCGACTCCGAATAAATCGTGTTCGGATCCACCGGATCCACCTGCGAACGGAAACCATCTCCCCCGGTAGTGACAAACCAGTCAGAATTCATAATGCCGTTGATGTTGCGCGTCCGCGACGGACCGCACCATGAAAAATTGTCCTGCGTCCCGCCACACACGTTGTAGAAGGGAAGCGCGTTGTCCACGGCAACGTCGTAGAACTGCACCGTCGGCAGGTTCGCCTTGAATTGCCAGCTCTTGGCATCGTCGTACGTTTCATACACGCCGCCATCGCAGCCCACCAGCCAGTGCCGGGTATTGTCCGGATCAATCCAGAGGGCGTGATTGTCCACGTGCTGGTTGGTCTCGTTGACTTTGCGCAACGTTTTCCCGCCGTCCAGCGATTCGCGCAGCAAAGTGTTCATCACGAAGATGCGGTCCACGTTTTTCGGATCGGGCACGATCCGCGCGTAATACTGAGCCACCGCATCGAATTCATTCTGCCGCTCCCAGGTCGCGCCCCGGTCATTTGATCGGAAAATTCCACCTTTGCCGTCGGCCGCCTCGATCGTGGCATACACCACGCTGGGATCAACCGCAGAAACCGCCAACCCGATCCGCCCCATATCGACGGTTGGCAGACCAGACTTCAGCTTGTTCCACGTAACCCCAGCGTCAGTAGATTTGTAGATCGCACTCTCCGGCCCGCCATCGATCATAGTAAAAACATGCCGCCGCCGCTGATAAGCCGCCGCATAAACAATGTCGGGATTCGACGGATCAATCGCCACATCGACCACGCCCGTGTTCTCGCTGATCGTGAGCACAGCCTTCCACGTCTTTCCTCCGTCCGCCGACTTATAAAGCCCGCGATCCCCGCCCGGCCCCCAAAGCGGCCCCTCCGCCGCAACGTAAACCACTTTCGAATCCCGCGGATCGATCACCACCCGCCCAATATGTTCCGATTTCTTCAGCCCCAGATTCTGCCAATTCTTCCCGCCATCATCGGAGCGGTAAATTCCATCGCCATAAGCCACACTGCGCTGCGAGTTGCTCTCACCAGCTCCAACCCACACCACCGCCGGATCATTCGGATCAAGCGCCACCCATCCAATCGAATAAGATCCTTCCTTGTCGAACACCGGAGTCCAGGTAGTGCCATCGTTAACCGTTTTCCAAACTCCACCCGAGGCCACACCCACGTAATACTCAAACTTGTTCTTAGGATTCACCGCAATCGCCATCACCCGCCCCGAAGCCACCGCCGGCCCAATCGAGCGGAACTTCAGCCCGGTAAAAGTATCGGCATTCATGCCGGGCTTCTTCTCCTTACTTTGTCTTTGTCCTTGGATTCGTCCTTCTTCTCGTCCTTGTTTTTGTCTTTCTTCTGACTTTTCTTAGCAGCGGGACTCCCCGCCGTGTCCGAGTCCTTACTCTGCGAAGCGGCGATCAAACCGGAGAACATTAAGAACACGGCAGCAAGAACGACAGCAATGCGCAATCTCACAAGCGGCTCCAATCGAAAGATTTCCAAAACCGATATGTATACAGGATTCCCATCGAAGATAGAAGCGGATGTCCTTGTTTTTCAATTCTGTCGCCCTCCGCGGCGCTTTCTCCGCGAACTCTGCGAAGCACAGAGCAGTTTGGTCCCGCGTACCAGCGCTGGCGTGCTTCAGCGATGCGTTTCTTGCAGCAAGCGTGGGGATTCTGACTTCGCTGCCGGGGGCTTGGAAACTGACACCTCTCCAAATCCGCTAAAATCACCCCATGCCACCCAAGCCCCAAGGCCACGACACCCGCGACGTCAAAGCTGCCAAAGAACAACTGCTTCGTCTGCGGCCCGGACAATCCCGAAGGCATGCGCCTGAAATTCATGCTGGACGAGGCCCGCCAAACCTTCGTTTGCCAATTTCGCCTGGGCAAGCGCTACACGGGCCCCCCAGGCCACTGCCACGGCGGCATCATCGCCAGCATCCTCGACGATGCCATGGGCAAGGTAAACAAACTCCGCCACGTAATCGCCCTAACCCGCGAAATGACAATCGAATATCTAAAGCCAGTCCCGTTGCACAAGCCCCTGCGCGTAGAAGGCCGCGAGATCAAAGTACAAGGCCGAACCCACATAAACGCCGCCGAAATCCTGAACGAGAACGGCGAAGTCCTGGCCCGCAGCAAGGGAATCTTCATAGCCATCGATCCCGAAAAAATGTTCGCCAAACATGCAGAACGCTAACCGAATCAGATCTACCCTGTGTGACCCTGTGCCCTCTGTGGTTGAAGATTTTACTGGTAACTGGAATCGCAACCGGCAACTGCACCACCGGGGTACCGCGAATCCCAAGCAAGCTGTAAAATAAAACCAGCTTCGCCGGAGCCCGACAGCCGGAGCCCGAAGCCCGCAGAAAAGAGTCCACTCATGTCGCAAAACAACGGTAGCAACACCAGTCTCCGCCTAAAAACCGGCCTGGCCGAAATGCTAAAAGGCGGCGTAATTATGGACGTGACCAACGCCGAGCAAGCCTCCATCGCCGAAAAGGCCGGAGCAGTAGCCGTAATGGCGCTGGAGCGAGTGCCCGCGCAGATCCGCGCTGAAGGTGGCGTGGCCCGCATGGCCATCGCCTAAAAAGATTCGCGAGATCATGGCCGAGGTCTCGATCCCGGTAATGGCCAAGTGCCGCATCGGACATTTTGCCGAAGCCCAAATCCTGCAAGAGCTGGGCGTCGACTACATCGACGAGATCCGAAGTCCTGACCCCCGCCGACGAAGCCCACCACGTCGACAAGCACGCCTTCAATGTCCCCTTCGTCTGCGGAGCGCGCAATCTGGGCGAAGCCCTGCGCCGCATCGCCGAAGGCGCAGCCATGATCCGCACCAAGGGCGAGGCCGGCACCGGCGACGTAGTCCACGCCGTGAAGCACATCCGCCAGATCGTGCAGGAGATGAAAATCCTGACGGTGCTGGGCGAAGAAGAACTCTACGCCAAAGCCAAAGAGCACGCCGCGCCCTACGAACTGATAAAGATGGTAGCGAAAGCAGGCAAGCTCCCAGTCCCCAATTTCAGCGCCGGAGGAATCGCCACCCCAGCCGACGCCAGCCTGGTGATGCAGCTAGGCGCCGAAGCCGTCTTCGTAGGCAGCGGCATCTTCATGAAAGACAGCACCACCTTCGCCGACCCTGCCGAAGCCGAAAAGCGCGCCCGCGCCATCGTAAAAGCCGCCACACACTTCAACGACCCTAAAGTATTACTTGAAGTCAGCGAAGACCTGGCGGGAGCGATGAAAGGCCTGGCTGTCGCGGGGCTGGATGAAGCGCATATGCTGCAGACCCGGGGGTGGTAAGGGAGGAACAGCGCTTCCAGCGGACCACAGCATGGCGGACGGATTACTCGAATCCGAGGCGAGCCGATGAGCAACAGACCGCGGAGTCATCAAATCGAAGACGAATCGCGAATAGCATTCGAATCGAGGCTGCCGAGCCAGTGGGTGTATCGGAGGACCCAGCCCGACTACGGCATCGACGGGACCGTTGAAATTTTTGACGCGTCGGGTCTGGCCACCGGCAAGCAGTTCAACGTGCAACTCCGGGCCACCGACCATGCTAGGCTTGGGAAGGGCCTAAACGTCAGGTTTAAGACCGAACGCTGCGGCTACTATCAAAAACTAGACCTCCCGGTACTAGTGGTCCGATTTCACGCCAGCACAGGTAAGCTTTTCGCGAAATGGTTCCACGAATTTGACCCGTTTTACGGCAAGGGCGGAAAAAAAACCGTGACGTTCCGGCTGTCTGAGCTGGACGAATGGTCAGATAAAAGCGCTTCGCAGATATCCCAGGCTCTCGACCTGATTCGTACCATTCGATCCGGCGCGCTGCCCTTTCCCGTTCCGGTTGCATTGAAATTTTCGGGGGACCTCGCGCCCGGCCTCTCACACGCCGAGGTCTCGCTAGGCGTCAGAACTGCGGTCCAGGCGGCGCCTGGCGTGCTGAGCTTCTGCCAAACTTCCGCATACGGATCAATAATGGTCTCAAGCAGAGAGGTCACGGTAGGCCTCGCTGGGCTCAAGGGGCTCGTGCTTCACTTCGACGATACCTACATGCGCAAATACGCTAAGACGGCCCTTCACAATGACATTCTCGTCGCAGCAGCGCTGACGCTCGATTCGGCTGGCTATTCCGGGCCTGCATCTAAACTTGTGGCGCAGTTTGGCAAACACTCAACTCTATCGGGATGCCCCGAGGCTGCCTTCAAGATGAGCCGATGCATGGTTCAGTCAAGCCGCATCATCGAGGCCGTTGATTTTGCGGAGGCTTTACTTGTCGACCCAAGACTGAGACTGACCGCGTATGCGGCGATGCTGCCCCTCCTAAAAAAATCAACCCTGATGTCAAAAACGGAGGCGACGGCGATAGGCCACTTCCTCGAGCACTACATCTGCGCGGAGGAGAAAAGTGGAAGCCTCGCCGCCGCAGCTGCGGCGAACTACAGCCTCGGAAACCACTTGCGGTCCCGATCGGAGAACCGCCGAGCCTTTCGTTATTACAAAAAAGCTGCATCCCTCGATCCTGGATACCTTAAGAGGGCCTACTTCTTTCGTGAGCTGGCAGGGGTTCTATTCATATTGGAGAGACCGCGGATAGCTGCAAAACTATACGGGAAGGCGGTGCAACTAGGGGAGCAGGGTCTTGCTCGAGCGCTCTACGCAGACGCGTTGATGTTCAGTGGAGATTACGCCGAAGCAATTCGGCAGTTTGAATTGTATGTGGCCGCGGAGGCGGAACCGAAATCCGAGTTCATTCTAAAGTCTTGGGCACTACCATTTTTGTGCCAGATGCTTGGTTTCACACGCCAAAATAGACAGCAAGCGGTAGCGAGACAGATGTCCGCCCCGGGGCGGGAGCTTCGAGCGGACTACGCCGAAAGACTGAACAAAGCACTCGCACTAGACGCCCTTTGCAGCCTGGCATGGTTCAACCTAGGGCGCTGCTGCATTCGCGATGGCAAGACTGACGACGCTTGTGTTGCATTCCTTTGGGCGGCTCTGATCCACCCCAAGGATTCCGAATCCTGGGCGAATGCGTTCGCTCTAGCGCTATCGTCGGCGAAGCACCGATGCCTGACGAGCCATATCTTGGTAGCCGCGCATTTTGCAGCAGGTGACAGATTTGCCGAGAGTGTAATCAGGCTCGCTGACGCTCAAACCGGCGAGTTTCCGAGGGCAAAGTATCTCAACGCCTTCAACGAAATGCTGGCGCAGGTGCCAAAGGTTGAGCCTAAGTTCGAGCTGAGACTTTTGCATAAGGACGAAACCTGGGAGTCGTTTCTCTAGACTAGGGCGCATGGTGCCCATGTTCAAAACCGGGGACGGACCGGACGCTCCCCAATTTCAAGCTTCGCTGAACCGAGAAGTCCCGAGATTCTAAAAAAGGCCCTAGCTCTTCCTCCCGAAGCGCGCGCCGCCATTGTCGGATCTCTCCTCGAAAGCCTCAATGACGCACCAGCCGCGGAAGGCGTCGAAGCCGCCTGGTCCGAAGAGATCCAAGCGCCGTATCGAAGAGATTGGTTCGGGCGAAGTTCGGAATGATTCCGTACGAGGAAGTGCGGCGACGCCTTGCAGCACGGCTGTCCGATGCCTCCCGCTAAGCCGTATCAGTTCCACCCGGAGGCATGGCAGGAATTCGAACGTGCCGATAATTGTATCGCCAGCAAAGTCCTACACCAGCGCAGGTTTTCGTCCCAATTCGGCACGCGCGCAAAGAAATTGCTGATTGCGCTCTTGCTATCCGCACCGCCGTCACACAAACTCCGGTCAGGGCCCGTGGTGCAACGGTAGCACGGCTCTCTGTCAAAGTGCAGATGCGGGTTCGACTCCCGCCGGGTCCACACTCCCTTTTCTGTGGAGGAGCTGTTTTGGGGAGAAAACGCGGAGATAATCTCCCCAAGTAACTTGACACCGCCGTAATGATCACACGATACTAAGAACTGACAGAGAGCCGCACCACGTTTTATGGCCCCGCCAATCCGGGGCCATTTCCTTTTGGGCCGGGTGCCACAGCACCCCCTTTCAACTCGGAGCACCCACATGGAAATGCGGGTTTTCCCGTTTTGGGAAAATCTTGTCAAGCCCCCTGGAGGGTCGGTTTTGGGGTCAACTCGCTGATTCGGCGGGAGAAATAAATTTGGCTAATGTGGCGGTTTTACCCTTTGCGGCATGATATAATATAATTTTAGAGTCGAAACAGAAGCGCAGGCCTTCCGGTCTGCGCTTTTTGTTTTGGTAAAGGGAAGTATGCGCTGCGCGAAGGCCGAGCCTTTTTTGACGTCGACAATGGGCCTTTGCAGTCTGTGGAAAATCCTGTCAAGGGCCTGGGACGAGGTTTTTGAATCAAGTTGTTGATTCTATGGGGAGAATTTCATAGCTAAAATGTCCCATTTACCCTATGCGGTATGATATAATGGTATTATAGGATCGAAAGAGGCGCAGACTTAAGGGTCTGCGCTTTCTATTTGAGCGACGGAGATATGGCGCAGCCAAGGCTGCGCTTTTTTTATGCCTAAAAAGCCGTTTTTGCCTGAAGAGTCGGATCGAGGCCGGGGTAAGAAGCAAGAGGAGATCATTGAGATACATGCCGTGGGCGTGCCTGAGCGCAAGGCCTTGGGCGAAGCGGTGGAGGCTGCGTTTCTGGCTAAGGCCACTATGCTGGGCATTCCTGTGTTGAAGCCTTGGGGAGATAGCCGTCCTTATGACTTTGCGGTGGAGGGTTGGCGGCTGTGGAAGGTTCAGGTGAAGTGCGCCACCAGCCATCGCGGCACTCGATGCGATGCGCGGGCCGCGGGGAGCGGGGAACTCTACACTCTGGATGACATTGATTTTCTGGCGGCGTATGTGATCTCGGAGAATCTGTGGTACATCGTTCCGGCGGATGCCTTTGTTCCGCGGGCGACGGTTCATTTCAACCACGGGCCGAAGAGCCAGGGGATGTTTGAGATCTATCGCGAGACCTGGTGCCTGCTGACTTGTCCGCCGAAGATGCGGGGCAAGGGCGATATCCCGAAGCGGTGCCGGTGCGAGGAGATGCCGGTGCGGTGCGTGGTGTGTCCGCGGAGCGTGAGGATGGGGACGAATTTCCGTCGCATGGTCGGAAATTCGCCGCTAACAAAGAGGCGTTGTGTCCGTCTACTCCTCGACAGCGGTCTTTCCGCAGAGATAAAAGCCAGGGAGCAACCCCCGATGAAGCATGCAATCACGGTCGCAGGTTCGGTTCTGGTTCTGATGCTTTCAGTTCCGTGCTACGCACAAAATCAGCAGCAGCCTGCGACCCTGCGCAGCCTGCTGCTGCACGAGTTGCACACTACCCATACTGAGGCAGACTGGTTTGTGCCAATCAATGTGGCTGTGGATGGACTCACCGCCGAGCAGGCCAGCTGGCAGCCGCCGGCGGGAGGCCACTCTGCCGGACAGGAGACTTATCATCTGCTGTTCTGGAATCGCCGCAACCTGGTCAAGTTCCAGGGAGGGACGAACGAAAAATTCGGCGGCGACAATGAGCAGACCTTCGTGAAATTCGACAGCAAACAATGGAGTGACACCGTCAAGCAGCTCGACCAGGTGATGACGGACCTGGAAAAGCTTGTCGAATCCGCCGACGAGCAAAAGTTGGCGTTGTGGGCGCCGACCATTGCGAATATCTGCACCCATAATGCTTACCATGTCGGGCAGATCGTCTATGTGCGCAAGTTGCAGGGGTCGTGGAATCCGGAAAAGGGTGTGAAGTAGGCTCTCGTCGCTCCGAGCACTCCGTCTAACCGATAATCCACAGGAGAATTACGATGAAGCGTTTCTCGCTCGCCCTGGTTGCGGTTGCTCTGCTCACCGCCCTCGCAACCGGCCTCTACGCTCAATCCCAACCGCAAGGTCAAGCTCCGCTTACCGCACGTTCTCGAGCGGACGAGATGCTGGATCGGTGGAACTACATCGGGAACAAACTCGTCGCCATGGCCCAGGATTTTCCCGAAGACAAGTACGATTACAAGCTGCAGAAAGACGAGCGCACTTTTGCGCAAAATCTTCTGCACGCCGCCGCGCTCGATTTCGTGCTCATTCGCGCGGTTGCCGGATCAAACATCGGGCCCGACTTTGGCGAAGGCGACAATCCATCGCGCGACGCTTTCAAGACCAAAGCCGATGTGGTGAAGTTCGTTCAGGAGGCAGTCGCGGACGGCGCCGACCTGATCAGACAACAGGGCGACGCGGGGCTGGACAAAACGACGAAGCTGGGGAAGAAGCTGCGCCACAATTCCGATATCTGGATGTTTGCCATCGAGCACAGCGCCGAGCACTACGGCCAGCTCGTGGTCTACTATCGCGCGAACAACATGGTGCCTCCGGATTCGCGGCCATGAAGCGATGGAATTTCTCGGCAGGCTACCGGTAATCTTGGCGCTTAGGGGTAATGAAAGGCGTCTTAGATGGCTAAGCGGAATAGAATGTCGTGGATTGCAGCAACTTTCCTTCCTCTCCGGCGGGCTCCGAGCCGTTTCAGATTCCTGTATTCAGGGCACCCCGGACTACAAATATCCATATTCCTTAAACCTTCCCACCGGCTTAACTCCCTGATTCTAAAGTATGCAGCTTTGGATGGTTGCGTGCGCCAACTGAGCCAATCCTTCTACCGTTTCTTTGAAAAACAGGAGCCCTGGATTATGAAGAACCTCGCTTCGATCAGCCTTTTCGCAGTATTGATTTCCGGATTGCTGCTAACTTGCCTTCCGAGTTCCGCACAACAAACCACTGGCCAGATCGATGGCACTATTTTCGACGCCCAAGGTGCCGCCGTAGTGGGTGCGGAAATTACCGCCACCAACCCCAATACCGGTTTTAAGCGCACCGCTACTTCCAGTGCAGCTGGCACTTACAGCCTTCCCTTGCTGCCGCCTGGCACCTATTCGTTGACCGTCAAAGCTAAAGGCTTTGCCGGGGTCGAGCAAAAGGGCATTTCAATTAGTGTGGGCCAGATCATTACCTTGAACCAGAGCTTAAGGCCGGGCGCGGTGGGTGAGGTCGTCGAGGTTACCGGAGAACCACCCCTGGTCGAAACCTCCAACAATGAAATAGGAGGCTCGGTTTCGCCAACCGAGGTTTCGTCGCTTCCCATTCTCGACCGCAACATTACTGAGTTGATGACGTTGATCCCGGGAGTTCGTCCTGCGGAAGGCTTCGATCCCACCAAGACGCGAGTGGGGAACATCAGCATCAACGGTGGAGATGGCCGTCAGCTGGATGTGAATGTCGACGGTGGGGATAACAAGGATCTGGTCGTCGGCGGACTCGTGCAGAATTTTCCTGTCGAAGCCATCCAGGAATTCAATGTCGTCACTGACCAATATAGTGCCGAGGCGGGCCATTCCGTCGGCGGTGTAGCTAACATCATCATCAAGTCCGGAACCAACAGCTTTCATGGGTCCGCCCTGGGGCTTACCCAGTTGAGCACCTTAAACCGCACTAACTTTTTTGAGGAGCAGAACTGCAAGTCGCAGGGTATCAGCGATGTAAGCCGTTGCAAGTCGGTCTTCCATCGCTACGATTATGCCTTCTCGTTTGGCGGTCCGATCATCAAAGACAAATTGTTCGCGTTTGGAGCGTTCGAACAGAAACGCGAGCCAGGTTCGATCATCGCCGCTACCGGAGTGGTTCCCGATTTAACCGCTTTTGCCAGCCAAACCAGCGGATTTGCTGGCGGACCTTACGCCTTCCCGACCAGCACACTTCCGTTTCCTTATATCGATACCCTGGCGGCGGTGCGGCTGGATTACCGGCTAAGTGATAAGCAGAGCCTGTTTCTGCGCTATGGAAGGCAGAAGTGGACCAACCCCAACGACCAACTGGGGAACACAAACTCTCCCTTCACAGCCGATAGCAGCCAGTCGCAAAATGATCTGAATAACTTTCACGATCTCAGCATCGGTCACAACTTCACCGTCTCATCCAACATTGTAAATTCTTTCAACGTCCACTTTCAGGATATGGTGAACGCGATTCTCGCGGCGCCCACCAACAGCTTCACCTATCCGGTCCTCGGCGGTGGTACGGTTACTAATCCGAATATCAACTTCTCGGATGGTTCCCAGGTTGGGCAGAACGTCAACGTGCCCCAGGAAACCCTGAGCCGCAAGTATCAGTTCCGCGATGACGTCAACTGGCTGCACGGCAAACACAACTTCAAGTTCGGGGTAAATGATATCTATTTCGCCAAGTTCGGTGGCTTCTTCTTCTTTGGCGCGAACGGATACCAGGCGTTCTTTTTCGACACCCCGGTTTGCATTCAGTCTAATTCCTGCGGTGACGGGGCAAATTACTCCGCTGGCATTTCCACCCCCGGAGCCGTCCAGGAGATTCTGTTCAGCGGCGGCAGCGGTTCCACCGCGCAGCCACCCTGGCACTCCCTCGGCCTGTATGGGCAGGATAGCTACAAATTGACCCCCAGGTTTACCATCAACGTCGGACTCCGCTGGGACGCCAATATCGGCTTCCTCCGTCCCATGCTGGGCAACAGTTTGACCACCAGCAATCGGACCATCTGGGCGCTTAACCAGACCGAACTGGCGGTCGGATCAACCCTCGCGTCTGATCCGGGCATCCAGCAGATCGAACAAATCGTTCACAGCAAGAGTGACCTGAACCGGACAACTGCTGACTGGAAGGAGTTCCAGCCGCGCTTAGGATTCGCCTGGGATGTCCATGGCAATGGCAAGGATGTTATCCGCGGCGGTTACGGTGTTTCCCGCGATCAGATCTTCCAGAACATCACGTTGTTCTCCATTCAACAGACCCAACCCACCGTCTATCAGAGCTTCTTTGATTTGGTGGGCAATAACCCTCCTGGTGCTGGCTGTACCAGTAGCCCCCTGCCTCAGCCGTCGGGTCCTGACTTTGACATTTGCACCTTCCGGTTTGGCATAGACCCGTTCCCAGTGCCTGCTCCGGGTACCAGCATTGCGGATCTCGCTCCGGGATCGGTCGGACGAATTGTCAATCCCAAGATCACCGATCCTTGGTCGCAGCAGTTCTCTATCGGGTATGCAAGGCAGTTCGCCACTGACTTCGTCTTCTTGGTCGACTATTACCACACGCTGGGAACGCACGAGGAGCGGGTCCTGAATGTGAATCCCACCATCCCCGCCGGGGGCCGGTTGATGGACAATGCGTTTACTGCTGCGGGCATCGCCTTGGGCGACCCCACGCTCACCGCCGGACGCTTTGCCCAGATTTACGAATACAGCACCAACAATCGCTCCATGTACGACGGCGTTAACCTCCAGTTGAGGAAGCGCGTATCCCACAAAATCATGTTCCAGGTGAACGATACGATTTCCTCGTCGAGATCGTGGGGCGGCTTCCCTGTGGCCTCCTATGGCGGCAGCGGCCTGGCCGTTACTCCGCAACAATCAATTTAATTCCAATGAGTTCGCCCGCACCAACTTCGACGAGCGCAATCGGCTCGTCTTCAGTGGTGTGTTCGAGGTGCCGGCCGGAATCCAGGTTTCGCCGGTATTTCAGGCCGCCTCAGGCCGGCCCTATAGCTTCTTGGCCGGCGAGTGATTTGGATGGCGACGGCCGGAGAATATTAGATCGCGCGTGCGAGGGCAGCACCTAACCGTGCCTGATTTTGACTCCACGGCTGTACTCAACTCAAACCCAACACTCTTACCGGCAAGGCGTTCATCCAGATGAATCTGCGGGCCTCCAAGCGTTTTAACATTCACGAGCGTGCCAACGTGTCGGTATTTGCCGAGTTCTTTAACCTCTTCAATCGTGCTAACTTCTGCAACAGCTATGAAGAGGATGCCAGTCTGATCGGTGCCTCGACTGACGCATTCATTCCCCGAGAGCCTTCTGCGCTGGTCCCAGCAACGGGGTGAACGGTGGCGTTTCCGGGTCTACCGCCTTTGCCGTGCCCTCGCTGCACACGCAGTTAGGTCTGCGGTTTGAGTTCTAGTTTCGCTTCAGATACCTTACCCGGGCGCTCCCTAAAAAGGGCGCCCGTTCTTCTGCTCTCTCGCGCGCAACCTGGGGACGGTGCAGATTTATACTGATACACAACGCACTAGCTGAATGGAGGTTCCGTATGAGCCTCATGACCCGCCTGCTCATAGTTTCGGTTTTGTCTGCCAGCTTGTTCGCCCAGCATGGCCACCGTGACCCGTCGCCCGAGGATCGGGACGCCAATCCTGACCGGGCGCTGGTCGTGCCCAAAGTTGACACGGTCCAGGCCATGCGTGATTCGCAGGAGTTGCTCGACCTCTCCCAATCGGTTTCCTCCGATGTGCGCGCTGTGGCCGGCGGAACGGTCCGAAAAGATCTTCGCGAACGGCTGAAGAGGATCGAGAAACTCTCCAAGAAGCTGCGCAACGACCTTCTGCTCGATTAGGCATCTGGACTCGACCTCAGGGGCTGGCCCGCCCTTTCCGTTCACCACCCACGCGGGGTGCCCGTCGTCGCGTCTCTTGCGACAGAGCCTGCCCTGTGCCCGTCGAAGGGGCGGGAATCTGACGTCGCCAGTTGCGGAGATGTGGGGCCGGGTGATCAGGTCTCAGGCGGGGTCGAAAGCCGAATTCCCATGTCTCGCAAAAGCAGCGAGACATGGGCACCCTGCTGTGTCCGAGGAGGTGACGAACAGGCTGTCACTTGTGCCGCAGAAGTTCCGCTCCTATAATCTTTGCCCGTAGGAGTAAGGAAAGGCGTCTCACATGGCTAACTTGACTAGAGTGTCGTGGACCGTTGCAACTTTTCTCCTAGTCACCTGTTTGGTGAAGTTGGCAAACGCAGCCGAACCTCCGGCTGACCTGTGTTCGCTGCTGCCGGTAGCTGTGGTGAGCAAGACCATAGGGCACCCCTACGATTCCCCACTAAAGACCGTCGCTCCCCGGCCCTACAAAAATACCGCCGAGGGAACCGATTGTACCTATCAATCGAAGAGCGGCAACCTGTTGTTCAGAGCCTACGTTGATCCCTCGCCCGCCGAGGCAACGGAGCTATTCGCCAGATTGAAAAGCTTTTTCGGGCGCGGATCGACGTCGGTAGCCGGCCTCGGAGACGAGGCTTATTCTGACGCCAGCCATGGGCTTCATGTCCGCAAGGGCAAGGTTCGTTTCTTTCTCTCCGGGTCCGCAACCGACAAGCAGTTAAACGATCTTGCCACCGGGGTTGTCGGACGACTCTAAGGTCTCTCGTGAGCTCTCTTCAATCCCTCCACATCAATCTTGACCATCCCCATCATGGCCTTCATTACGCGTCGCGACTTCTGAGGATCGTTGTCCCCGAGCAACTCGCCCAGAGCCTTCGGAATGATCTGCCACGTCACCCCAAATTTGTCTTTCAGCCAGCCGCACTGCATGGTTTCCCCGCCCGCGGAAAGCTTCTCCCACAACTCATCCACTTCTGCTTGCGTTTCGCAGTTCACAAAGAATGAGATTGCCGGCGTGAACTTGTAGTGCGGGCCGCCGTTCAGCGCCATGAATTCCTGTCCTTCGATCTGAAACGTCCCGGCCATCACCGATCCCTTCGGACCAGGCCCGGCGTCCCCATAACGTCGCACCTTTCCAATCTTCGAATTCTTGAAGATCGAGGCGTAGAAATTCATCGCCTCTTCAGCGTTGCTGTCAAACCACAAGAACGGGGTGATCTTTTGCATATGAAATTCTCCCTTATAGATTTTTCAGCGCGGCAAGTGCTTACGCGCTCAAAGCCTCGCGCCCCAGCGCAGGCAATACTTTCTCCAGCCTGTCATAGCTTGCGGCCATGCCGGTCTGCATCGGCGACTTGAGCACAGCATCGCGCGTCTCGCGGGAGTTATACAGAATCGTCTGCGTAAGCGTAGTCTGGCCGCCCCGCTCCGCCAGGACGATCGTGTCCAGGGCCTCACCCGGATACCACGCCTCATCGAACACCTCGGTGGCAACAATCCGCTCCGCCACCACAACTTCGCGATAGACGCCGCCCATCCCCATCTCCTGTCCGTCGCTGTCGTTTCTCCAGACATAGCGGTACTTGCCGCCCGCCCGCAAGTCGATCTCGCACACCGTCATCGACCAGCCGTCCGGTCCCAGCAACCACGTCTTCACCAGCTCCGGTTTGGTGTAAGCGTCGAATACCAGCCGCCGCGGCGCATCAAACACACGCGTGACCACAATCTCGCGGTCACCATGGGCCGCAATGTTGAACGTTCCACTGTTTTTCATTGTTGTCTCCCTTTATTGTTACTGATTCAGTTCGATTGTCATTCCGAACCGGGCTCAAAGCCCGATGAGAGCCTGCCCTGAGCTTGTCGAAGGGAACCTGTTTTTTGCTGTGTGACCGCGCGTTTCGCTCGCTTCCTTGCTCCGCCACTCTGCATTTCCTGCAAAAGCGCGTCCAATCGCCGGAACTGCACCTCCCAGAACTGCCGATAGTTCTCCAGCCATTGGCTGGCGTCGCGCAGAGCCCGGGCTTCCAATCGCCGCGGACGCCGTTGCGCATCCCGTCCGCGCGAAATCAGTCCCGCCCGTTCGAGCACTTTAAGGTGCTTCGAAATCGCCGGCTGGCTCATCGCAAAGGGCTCCGCCAGATCTGTAACCGAAGCTTCGCCCTTCGCAAGACGCGCCAGAATAGCTCGGCGCGTCGGATCGGCCAGCGCCGCAAAAGTTGCGTCCAGCCGGGCCGAAGAACGTGCATAACTATTGAGTTCCATAACCAAGTGGCAATGTAAAACAAATGGGGATTCCTGTCAAGCAGGATTTTCGCGTCACCTATGCGGGCGGGGACGCCATTCCTTTTTTGCGTTCTTGAGACGTGAGGCTCTTTGTCCCGAACCCCGCGCGCCTGCATCCATTAAAATAAAACCGGAGCCCAATACCACGCCGGGTTTGCCAACGACCAACGACCAACGACGAAAGATCTCTATGACCATCGGAGTACTGGCCCTGCAAGGCGATTTCGACGCCCACCGCCACCGGCTCGAACAGCTGGGCGCCGAAGTTGTGCTCGTAAAAAAGCCCCAGCAACTGGACGAAATCGATGGCCTGGTAATCCCTGGAGGCGAGTCCGGCACCTTCCTCAAATTGCTGGGAGTAGAAGGTTTCGAGAAGCTCAAACAGTTCGTCCGCCTGAAGCCAACCTTCGGCACCTGCGCCGGCGCAATCCTATTAGCGACCGAAGTCGAAAACCCTAAGCAGGCTGGCCTGGGTGCAATCGACATCCGCATCCGCCGCAACGCCTACGGACGCCAGCTCGACAGCTCCATCCGCGAAGGCAAGCTTCTGCAAAGCTCTCTCAACCATCAACCCGACTCAGCGCTGGAAATGGTTTTCATCCGCGCCCCCAGGATCGAGCGCACAGGCCCAGCCGTGGAAGTAATCGCCACCGAAGGCAAAGATGCGGTCGCAGTGCGGCAGGGAAGAGCAATGGCCGCAACCTTCCACCCCGAACTCTCCGAAGACACCCGCATCCACAAAGCCTTCCTGGACTTGATTCGAAACCAATGATTTCCCGAAAATCACTGCCGACCGCTAATCGTCACTATTTCGCTTTGACCATCAGGGTGTCTGACTGGTCGAGGTAACCGCAGTCATGATCCAGCGTCCGGCCTGCTTCTGATACGACGCCATCCATACCATAACGGAATCGTTCAAGGTTTTCTTGCCTTGCTGGTCAGTCTCGGTGTATGTGATGCGGATGCGAACGATCATCCAACCCACCTGTCCATCCGCGGAGACCCGGACAATCGGTGGATCCAGGTCGTCCCACGCGGAGAATTCCGCGTGCAGAAAATAATCGGTGAAGCGTTTACGCACATCGGTTGCGCCCATCTTACTTACTTTTCCTTCGTGGACATCAATAAGTTCTGCACCGATATGAGATAGCAGTGCGGGAATGTCGTGCCGAAAGTGGGCTCGGCGATCTTCCTCATGCAGCGCTATTAGCTCTTTTTCGCCTTTTTTCTGCAATGAATTGTCGGGGATCTGAGCCCACAACCCTGGTGACGGCACAATACAGCACAGGCTGAGCAGCAAAGAGAAGCATGTGTGCAAAGCTGGCAAGCAGCACCTCCATTATTTTGGACGGCGGGCAACAAGGGAGGTATCGCCAACCCATCCAAATAGTCAAAAATAATTCTTGACACGGCAGTAATGTAACTGTAAGGTTACGCATTATGCGTCACCGTTCGGTTACATATTCCTCCGGTGCGACTTTCCAGGCCCTCGCCGATCCCACCCGCCGCGCCGTCCTCGACCTCCTGCGCCGCGGCAGCCAGCCCGCCGGAGAAATCGCCCAAGCCTTCCCGGTTTCCCGCCCCGCCATCTCCAAACACCTGCGCCTGTTGCGCCGCGCCCACCTGGTGCGGGAACACCGCGAAGGCCGCAACCGCGTTTACCAGCTCAACCCCGAACCTCTCCGTGCCGTCGACTCCTGGCTGGACCAATATCGCCGCTTCTGGACCGCGAACCTGGACAGCTTAAAAGCATTCGTCGAGGCCGAACATGCCAAAGAAACCAGGCACTCCCGTGCTGCAAAACCAACTATCAAAACTTCAAAAGGAGATCTTTAGTATGAAATCACTGACCATGAAATCAGCATCCACGAAATCAATCCGCATCGCCATGTCAATCTTGTTCCTCCTGACCGCGACCGCCGCTCTCGCGCAAACCGCCGCCCAGAAATCCTTCGACCAGCTCAAATCCTTAACCGGAACATGGGAAGGGAAGAACACCCAGGGCATGGCCGTCCAGGTTTCCTTTCGCGACACCGCCGGAGGCTCCGCCTTAATGAGCGAAATCCACGGCCACGGCCCCGAGAACATGATTTCCATGTTCCACCTCGACGGCCCCAACCGCCTCATGTTGACCCACTACTGTGGCGCCGGCAACCAGCCCCGCATGACCTCCAGTGCGTCTCCCGACGGCAAAGCCATCACCTTCGACTTCTTCGATGGCACCAATATCGCCAGCCCCGAAGCCGGCCACATGCAGCGCGTAGTATTCACGGTCGTCGATGCCAACCATCACACCGAGGACTGGACTTTCCAGGATCACGGCAAACAGATGAAGGAGTTCTTCGATCTCACACGAAAGTGATTTGAGAAGCAGGTAGCTCCGGAGTAGGTGCCCCATAGCCTGCCCTGAGTTTGCCGAAGGGTCTCGCGTTCTTTGCGAGAAGTGGGGACTGCGAGAAGCGGGGATTCCCGAATCTGAGGAAATGACGAACTGACCATGTCCAGTATCAAAAGAAATTCCATAATCACCGCTGACAACGACGCCTTAATCACGGAAATCCACATCGCCGCTCCGCCGGAACGCGTGTTCAAAGCCTTGACTGATTCGGGGCAGCTAGCGCGCTGGTTTACCAGCCCCGAGTGTCCCGCCAAGCTCTGGGAAATGGACGCCCGCCCAGGCGGCCGCTACCGCTACGCCACCGAAAAGGGCACGGTCGTGGTCAACGGCGTCAGCGAGTTCGAGTGCCACGGTGAAATTCTCGAATTCGATCCTCCCCGCCTTCTCGCTTACAGCTGGATTGCCAACTGGCACCACGACAAGTCGCGCCGCACCGTAGTGCGTTGGGAGCTTTCGCCCGATGCTGCCGGCACTCACGTCAAAGTGATCCATAGCGGTCTGGCCCAGGAGAATGTCGCCCGCAAGGATTACAGCGGCGGCTGGCCCGGTGTGCTCGAAATGCTGAAGAATTTCGTCGAGAGGTAAGTGCGGAGAAGGAACGCGTGAGACGGACACTCTTGTCCGTCGCCTTTGATTTTGATTTCGCCTTTGACCTTAGCTGACTCTGATTTCGACTCTGACGTGCAGCGTCACCCCTTGAAGGAGAACCATGACGACCATAATCACCCCTGACCACGACGCCGTCGTCAGCGAAATTGAGATCGCCGCCCCGCCCCAGCGTGTATTCCAAGCCCTGATCACCCGCGAGCAGGCCATGCAGTGGGGCACCAACGATGCCTTCGAGATGACGTTTTGGGAAATGGATGCGCGCCCCGGCGGCAAGTGGCGCTTTGTCTCCAGAGAGCGCCAAGGCCCCGGAGCCGGCAAGGGCTACGACCACCACGGCGAAATTCTAGAAATCGATCCGCCGCGTGTGTTGTCTTACTCCTGGTTTGCAAACTGGCATGAGAACCAATCGCAGCAGACCATCGTTCGCTGGGAGTTGACGCCAACCAAGTCGGGAACGCGCTTAAAAGTTGTCCACAGCGGCTTACTGCCGATCCCCGGCGCGTGCCAGGGATACAGCCAGGGCTGGCCCGGCCTGGTGCAATCACTGAAAAAGTTTGTCGAAAAATAAGTGAGGAGCAATCTCATGGCAACCGCCACAATCACTCCCGATCAGGATACCGTCGTTAGCGAAATTTTCATCGCCGCGCCCCCGGCCCGCGTCTTCCAGGCGATCACCGACCCCAACCAGATGCCGCTCTGGTGGGGCGCGCAGGGGCTTTATCGGGTTAGCGAATGCAAGAGCGATCTGCGGGTCGGGGGCAAGTGGTCGAGTGTGGGTGCGGCGCCGACGGGAAGCCGTTCCGGGTCGAGGGCGAGTACCTGGCAATCGATCGCCCGCGCCTGCTGGTGCAGACCTGGATTTACAGTTGGGGGTCCGAGAAGACCGTGGTGCGCTGGGAACTGGAGCCGCAGAGCGTGCACGCCCTGCACCCGGGCGGTCCGCAAAGAGCGGGCACGGGAACCCTGGTGAAAGTGCGTCACGAAGGGTTCGCCGGTAATCTTGCTTCCGCCATGGAGCACTCTGAGGGCTGGAAGCTTGTTTTGGGATGGCTCGTCGGCTTTACCGAGCAAGGAGCAACCATCGACACTCGCGGCTAGTGGCGCAATTGGCCCGTGCTGTATATTCCCCATGTGCCGCCCAGAAATCTTCCACGCCGTGGCCCACAACTTCTCAACCAGGTCGCGCTAGTCACCGGCGCCACGCGCGGCATCGGACTCGCCATCGCCCGCACACTCGCAGCCGAAGGGTGCAACCTGGTTCTGACCGGCCGTGACGCCTCATCCCTGAGCCGCATCAGCAGGGAACTGGCCTCAGCAAAAATTAAAATCCTCGCCCACCCCTGTGACGTGCGCGACCCGCAATCAGTCGACAATCTATTCCGCGCCATCCGCCGCCAATGCAAGCGCCTCGATATTCTCGTCAACAACGCCGGCATCGCCCACGCCAATCGTACGGTAGATAAACTGCCCCTGCCGGTTTGGGATGACGTAATCGAAACCAACTTGACCGGGAATGTTCTTAGTGACCCAGGCTGCGCTAGCGATCATGAAGCGCGGCGGCACCATCGTGAACAATCTCTCCATAGTAGCCAACCGCGTCTTCGCTGGATCAGCCGCCTACAACGCCTCCAAACACGGCGCCCTGGGCCTGACCAACACGCTGCGTGAAGAATTGCGCCCGAAAGGAATTCGCGTAATCGCCCTTCTCCCCGGAGCCACCGACACCGAAATCTGGAACACATTCTGGCCCCAGGCCCCGCGAAAAAAGATGATGTCCCCCGCGACGGTTGCCGCCGCAGTTGTAAACGCAATCCTGTTGCCGCCAAACGCCACCGTAGAAACCCTGGAAATCCTCCCCACCGCCGGCCTTCTGTGACGCCGCGCTTTTCTTTGCGTCCTTCGCGGCATTTCTTCGCGATCTCCGCGGTTAATGGCTCTTGATCTAAGCCAGCAGCCCCTGAAGCCAGTGTTTACAACGAAGAACTTTCCCGCTAAGATTGCCCACGCCTATCAGACATCCCCCGGAGGAACCAAATGAGCAAGGCCCCTTTCCTAGCCGCAGCAATATTGGCCGTAGCCGTCCTAACTTTTCCCGCGCAAGCGCAAGACAAGAAGGAAGTAGCCGTGAAACCGCCCGACAGTCAAGCGAAGGTGATCCTCGATTCCTGGAACGACGTCGGCCGCAAACTAATCGCCATGGCCGAAGACTTCCCCGAGGACAAATACGACTTCAAGCCCACGCCCGCCCAGCGCAGCTTCGCCGAGCAACTCCTCCACGCCGCCAACGCGAATTATTTTTTCACCGATCCAGCCATGGGCAAGAAAATGCCCAAGGAAGAAGATCCCAAACGCTCCGACTTCAAAACCAAGGCCGACATCGTAGCCTTCGTAAAGAAATCCTTCGCCGACGGCGCCGAAGCCATCAAAGCCAAAGGCGATAAAGGAATGTCCGACCTGCTGGTAGATCCCTTCGCCCACCAGCAAGTCCGCGTCCTCGACATGGCCTACGGCCTGATCGAACACTGCGGCGAACACTACGGCCAACTAGCCGTCTACTACCGCGTAGCGGGCTTGGTCCCGCCGGAGTCCCGACCCAAGAAGTAGGATTCTAGGAAAGTGTCTGTCATCCTGAGCGAAGCGAAGCACCTAGGACAATTCGCCGGCAGCGCCACCGCTGCCAGCGCCTCAGGTCGACTCGTGTTGGGTCGGAACAACTTCTGTCCGACGCTTTTGACTCTGAGATTTGATTTCGCTTTCACTTTGATTCTTACACACGACTCCTACCCCACCGCATACGGATACCTAAGCCGCCGCTCGCCAAAAACTTTCACCAGCAGCGCTCCCAGAAACAAATCCTCCCACGTGCGCCCAAAATGCCACTCCGCCCATATTCTGTCTCTGCACGGAGAGAGCAGTAGCAGTCCCGCTAAGGAAATTCAACACGAACCAATACCCCAAAATTGTCCAGGCCGGCACCCACACCACAAACACGAAGAACCACGTCAGCACCCGCGCCCTCGGATACAGAACGAAATAAGCTCCCAGCACTCCGGCGATGGCCCCGCTGGCTCCCACCGCTGGCGCCGTCGAATGCAGACTCATGACGACATGCGTGCCCATCGCGAGCACTCCGGTCAGCAGGTAAAACACCAGATATTTGAAGTGCCCCAGATAGTCCTCCACATTGTCCCCAAAAATGTAGAGAAACCACATGTTCCCAATCACGTGCATCCACGACCCGTGCAAAAACAGCGAAGTAAAGAAGGGAATTACGACCGCCAGCAGAGGATAATCGGGCGATCCCGACAAAAACACAGCCAGATGCGACGGCACCACTCCAAACTGACGAACCAGCAGCTCCAGGCTCCGCCGATCCAGTGCCCATTCCAACAAGAAAATGATCAGATTCAGCCCAATCAAAAAGTAGTTCACCCACGGAGTGCTGTACCGAGGCTGATCGTCGCGAATAGGAAGCATAAGGAATCTGTTAGCTTAGTGATTGACTGATCGGGCGATTGAACAATTGAAAACTAAATCCTGCGCGCGACGATTTTCAATCGCCCAATCACCCGATTGCCCAATCACTCAATTAGTACGTTACCAAATCCTCACATGAACGGTGTCATCATAGTCGATAAACCCGCCGGTTGGACCTCGCACGACGTGGTCAACCGCATGCGCCGTATCCTGCAGCAGCGCTCCGTAGGTCACCTGGGCACGTTAGATCCCCTGGCAACAGGAGTGCTTCCGCTCGTCATCGGCAGCCTAACCCGCCTGGCCCAGTTCTACACCACGTCGGAGAAGACCTACGAAGGCGTGATCCGCTTCGGCTTCGCCACCGACACGTACGATGCCGACGGCGAACCCCTGGATACTGTGCACACTAATGTGGGGACAGCCGCCCAAGCCTGCCCTGAGCTTGTCGAAGGGGGCCATCCAGAGGGCCGCAGGCCCGATCTTAGCTTGCCCGATCTGAGCTTGGAGACTCTCCAGAATCTCGCCGCCAGATTCCGAGGCCTGATCGAACAGGTTCCGCCGCCATTCTCAGCCAAGAAAATCCACGGCGTCCCAGCCTACAAGCTGGCCCGAAAGCAAAAAGAGGTAGTCCTCAAGCCGGTCCAGGTAGAGATCAAGGAGTTCGTAATCCTCGCGGTCGAAGGCGAACGCGCCACCTTCCGCGCCCGCGTCGCTTCAGGAACCTACATGCGTTCCGTAGCCCACGAAATGGGCCAGCTGGCAGGCTCAGGCGCGCATCTGGAATTCCTGCGCCGCACCGCCGTAGCCGAATTCGAAATCACCCAGGCCCACACCCTCGAAGAGGTCGAGCAACAAACACGGGATTGTCATCCCGAAGCAGGCGGAAAGGATCACTCAAGCCTTTGTCATTCCGAACCGGGCCGAAGGCCCGGTGAGGAACCTGCTGTTTCCCGCCACGAAGAAATCGAGCACCTCTTCGTCCACCCTCGCCAACTCCTGCCCCAATTTCCCTCGGTCACCGCCGACGACCCCACCGCCGCCCGCATTCGCGCCGGACGCCCCATCAACCTCCCCGATCTCTCCCGCGCCCGCCAGGTCAAAGTCTTCCACGGCCAAAGGGAACTGATAGCCATCGCCACCCGAGTAGCCGGCACGCTCTTCCACCCCAAAATAGTCTTCCCCGCGTAGCTAGTCTTTGCCAATCTGAATGTGGGGACAGCCGCCCTCGGCTGTCCATCTGAGGCCCTACTCGGTGACTGCTGCAAACAAGCCTGTATGCTCATGATCCGGCCAATGCGTGCTATGGTGATATATCTCAACAGCGATAGGCCTTAGTTCTCATATACGAGGTCTGCGCCGTCGCGGGGAGTATCGCGCTCGAAGTGCACGCGTTCGGCCGGAAAGTAAATGTGTTCATAGGCGGCAATTGTAGCGGAGGCCGCCAGCCCCTCCTGTGATCGAGCGATGGCCCGCTCCAGCGCCGTCTCGAAGCTACAATCGATCCAAAGACGGAAGTCGTAGCGCTGCCGGAGCTCCCGTTTGAACAGAAAAATCCCTTCCAGCAACACCACATCTACATTTTCGAATGAATACAAGTGCTTGCGGTACGCTGATGCCGTCTCCTCCGTGAAGTCGGCGACCAGACGCACGCCGCCGTGAAGCACCAGAGGATCAATCAGCCAAGAGAACATCTCTTCCGAACCGAAAAGCGTGTGAGTAAAAGTGCTCGGCCGGTTCATCGCCGCCAAAGCGAACATGCGGCAGGTTTAGCCAGCCGTCGGCAGCGATCAGCGCGACGTGGTGTCCTTTGTCCGTCAGCCTATCCGCCAGCCGTGCAGCCACATAGCCTTTCCCCGATCCGTCGATACCACTGATGGCGATCAGCCGCGCCTTGCATCCCCCACGGATTTCCACGCCGCAGATCGCCGCGACGACGTGATCAAGATTTGATACTAGAGGGATAGGTTGCAAAAGCTTAAACCCGAGATTTCCTTCTTGATATTCGAGAACGGTAAAGATTCTACGCCCCGTTCCGCTCTCCTGCACGTTGGACCAACCCCGTATGCTCATAATCCGGCCAATGCATTATGAGAGAGCGGCCCTGGAACGCGCATACCGAATGGGATCGCCATGCCAAGCGATACAAAGTCAGACCCACAGAGCAGAGTTCCCCGCAAAAGAATACTCGCCCTTAGGAATTGTGAACTGCGGTTAACGGTTAACCGTAGGAGATCCTCTTGGTTTTCAAGGAGAGTAGGTCCGATACAAACGCCAATGAGTAAAGAACCGCTGCGATCAAGTAGAGGGCCCGGTACCCGAAATACATTGAATTGTATTCTAGCAAGCCGCCGCACATCGCACCCAGCAAGTTGACCGCCATGATCCCGGATATCTCTCCGCGAGATCCCAGCAAGGTAGAAAAGACGATGCCTGAGAAAAACATTGGGCTGGTCAGCACAATTGTTGTTTCTAGGCGACCCAACGGTGTCGAGGACAAGCCACCGCTACGGGCTATAAACCATCCCACGCCCAAGCTAGTCAGCAGCAAAAGATAGGGAAACAGAGGTCGCTGGATGTGGAGCCATCGCACCGCCCAATTGGCCAAGTACGCCATCACCAGGATGCCAGCGATGACGATACCGATGACTTGCCACGAATTGCCAAATGTTAGTCCGAGTTCCGTGATTCCCTTTGTTTCAACCAGCATGAAGCCCGCGCCCAGGAGGAAAAAAGGCAGCTGGCTGAATTGTGGCTTCTCAGCAAAAAAGTTGGCGGTCACCAGGAACGAGAGCACTAACATTAAGCCCACCATGATCAGGTACGAGAGCGGATAAATACGTCGTGTCATGTAAAAAAAGGGCCAGTCATCGGTGGAGACGTCGGTCCGGAGTGTTGGATTCGCGTAACGGGATGTCACCTCCTGGAATCCGGTTTCTTGCAGCAGTTGGGCTGGAAGGACGAGGTCTCTGTCCTCGGCTTCGAGGAAGATGACAGAACCATCGTAGTTCGAATTAACGCATACCGGAGCACGCCCATCGAAGACCTGTTTCATCATCAGATAGATCTTGCGGCCCTGTTCGTCGTTCATGAGGGCAAACGACAGGGAAAGAATGCCACCCGTTCTCAGGTGGACCCGCGCTTCGCGCAATCCTTCGACGGTGTAGACAAACGAATCCAGCCGCACACTCGATGCGTGACTCAGCAGTGTGTGCGAATCCAGCAGGCCGTAGATCACCATGTCGTAGCTCTTCTCGGTGGTGCGCAAGAAGGACCGCGCATCGTTCACGATCGCGCGCACCCGCTGGTCTTCGTATGGCCGTTCCGGATGATAGGCGACGCCTGCCATCAGGATGGCGGGGTCAATCTCAATGGCATCCACATGCTGCGCTCCGGAGCGCAAAGCCGCCGCCACGTCGTTGCCTGTACCCGAGCCCACGATGGCCACATCGTTGGGCGTGCCGTAAACCCTGTAGGATAGTTCATAGTGGTCACGGATGTGTTTAAGTTCGGGATCCAAATCCACGTTTCGGTTGGAGCGGGCAAGATCATGAACTCTTTGGTAGTATTGCCCAGCCGCGCGAATGACCATCCAGCCTCGCTTGCCCTGCGACAATTCCAGTAACTGGTACGGGGAATAGATGCTCTTCGACAAGGGATTTACCGGCCAGGCCAGAATGACAAGGGCCACCGTGGTACAGCCCATTCCCAGCAGCAAGGAGGATGGCTTTCTCGGGTAGAATAACAAAGTTCCGAGGAAGCAGAGCGCGAACCATGCCACCGGTGGGGTCCACAGCCAACTTAGAACAAGCATCAGTACAACGCCGACAAGGCTGCCGAGCAGGTTCAACCCATAAGCCTTTAGTTTCTCGCGTCGCTCCATCAGACGACCGCATAGCTGCCCAATGGGGAGGAAGGCCAGTACCGTCAAAAGGAAGATAACCGACAAGAAAAAGTAAATCACGGTCGACTGGGATAGTTTGGGGGGACTGGAGTAAACACTCAGTTGTTCGCTGAAGGGCAAGGCGCGGAGACTGTCCAACAGCCAGATGGGCATGCCGAACCGCAAAACCATCATCAGACGAACTGCCAACCGAGCAGCGGGATCGTCAAGCCTAGGGGAATGCGGCGACGATCGGCCAGCGCATAACCCAGGCCCAGCCCAGCGAAACAGCATAGCAAGGAGAAGTTCTTATAGAAGGCAAAGAACTCAAACACCGTGCCTTGCCAGCGGATCACGGCGAGTTCGAGCACCAGACTCAAGGCCGCCGCGCCCAAGATGGCCAGATCCAGGTATCCGGGCGCAAGAGTACTGAGGAAATCCTCCTCTTCACAAGCGTTGGCGTCGATGCGGGTCTCGAGCTTTCTGACCAGCGCATAGAACCCTGTTGTAGCCAGCAGCACGGCCAAACCCGAACCAGCTAGTTTGAACAGAAATCTCGAGCTCAGATGGGCGGCAGTCGACTGGCTGCAGATCGCTCCTACCAGAGGAACCAGGCCGGATCCGAGAAATGCCAGCACTGTCAACCGCAAATATGATTTGGTCATTGCTTCTCCGGCCTCAGCGGCTGAACGTCATATGTGAGCTAGCATTAGCGGCAAACGAACTTGCGGTTTTGTGCCCCTGTCTTCTACAAGCATTTGAGACGAGATCTCCAATTTCAACTTTTTTCTTTCGGGCAACGCCAACTGAGGATGTGATCTTCGAGAGCCGGAATAGTTTCTCCACTTAAAGCTGGAACTATTGCACTGTCAGGGTGATGGGGACGGAGTGTTTCAGCGCCCCCGCGGTTGCCGTGACTGTAATGTTATAGGTTCCGGGAGGCGTACCCGGAGTGCCGCCGCCACCGCCGGTTGACGAGCTTCCTCCGCCGCAGGATGCGAAGAAGAGCAGACTGGAAAATACTAAGCAAAATAGAAGCAAGCCCAAGAGTTTCTTTCTGCGCGACGTGAGACCTGTTCCCAGTAGGGCCAACACACCGAGCGGCACCCAGGTCGCGAAATAGATGCTTCTCGAAGGCGCCGCAGAGGCGTGCGCAGCGGTGGTGCGGACAGTCAAGGTTGAAGTAACGGGCGCACCAACTGCGATTGAGGCAGGGTTTAGTGAGCAGGTGGGCGCCGGGCTCGCCGTCGTAATAATGCTGCAGCTGATAGTTACTGTGCCGTTGAAGCCTCCTGAAGGAGCCAAGGTGACCGTGGAAGTGGCCGACCCACCCGCTGTGACGGGTCCGGGCAAGGGCGAAGCCGAGAGAGTGAAATCCGCCACCGCCTGAACTGTCAGGTTAACGGATACGCTATGGACTCACCGACCCGGAAGTGCCCGTAATCGTCACGCTGTAGGTTCCCGCCGATGTAGACGCCAACGTCGTAACGGTGAGAGTTGAGTTTACAGCCCCACCGCCTGAAGTCGGAGTCAGGGAAGATGGATTAAAGGAGCAGCTGAGACCGGATGGCAATCCGGAACATGCCAGATCCACCGGGTTGCTGAAACCGTTTTGCGAACCTACAGAAATTGTGTACTGTGCGGATTCGCCTGCGTTTATCGTGGCGCCTGTCGACGTGGGATCGAGGCTGAAATCAGGCGGGGTAAGCAATCCATAGACAACCAACTGCTGCGAAAATGTCGGCAGATAAACTTTGCCATTGGCGATGGTCGGTGGGTTGAACTTAGCGTAATTGCCCACGCCGTCACGGGCGCCGTCTTGTTGGCTGTCCCAAAGCTCGTGGGTCAGGTCGCTGGCGTCAAATGCAAGTAGCTGGCCCGGTACGGTGCTCACATTGGCATTTCCACTCACAGGTGCCGCCGCCCAGACTATTCCGGTCCCCGCGGTACTCCCATTGGACGATATCGATAAGGGAGCCATGTTTGAATACCCAGCTGCATTTAGAATCGTGCTTTGGGAAACCGGAGATGTCTGAAAGGTGTGACCATTGAAACTCCAAGCTCTCAGAGGCAGTCCGTCGCCCCACAGGTAGACGACCGGACCCAAGGTCGGGCCGTTCCAATAGACTGGGGCGCCCATGATTCTTCCGGAAATGGCAGTCCACTCCTGCACATCAGAGTCGTGAGTGGTATTGAATTTTCCCATGTTGGTAGCTGTTGACCAAGCGAAGTAATCCGTCCTTGCCGCCACCGAAGAGCAGTGTCGTGCCAGGAATGAGCAAAGGCCCACCCGAGCCCAAGTCAACGTCGATAACCAAAATCACCCAGCTAAGATTGGTTGTAGGGCGTGAAATAATCCATGACCGACAAGCTGGATCCGTCCAGTTTCAAGAAACTGGTAGCGAAATCTTTACCTTGAAGGCCGCCGCCAGCATCCCCATTGAAATTGCCGTTGGCTGTGATGACGTAGACGTTACCAGAACTATCGGCTACCGGGCCCTGGCCTCCGCCCCAGATGCTTCCGCCGGAAATCAATGACGGGGAGGTGTTCAGGACCGCCAGTTGCGCCAAGGTGCCGGCGTCATAAGCCATGACAAAGCCATACCACGGAATGGTATCTCCCATAGAACCGAAGGCGATATAGACTTTTCCGCCCGACAGCAAAAGTCCCGAGCGATTCAGCTGAAACAATGGTGCGAAGTTGGCGGCAGAGATTTCTGCCGGGCCGCCGAACATTTCCGCACCCGAACTAACATTCAATGCGTGCAGCCGGTAGTGGTAAGAGCCGTCCGAGTCCTTGTTCTTGACCGCTACGTAAAGAACGCTACCCTGCGGATCGATCACCGGAGTGGCGGTGATGCCAATCTCTGGCACCAGGTAGTTGTTGCATCCGAAGGGACAAATCCACAAATGTCGTCGCTGGGAACTGATGGGCCGAGCTTGGCTTGCCACAGGGTTGTTCCGTTGGCATCGTCTGCGTCAAAAGCATACACGCTGTTATGCTCGGTCGCCACGTAGACTACGTTGTGCAAGCTGCCGCCGATGGTCACGTTCGGCAAGTACAACGGTTGCGCATAGATGTCGCCGTCCACGGTCAAGGCAAACAATTTTCCGAAATTGCTCACGTTCACGTTTGACGTGGTCAGGACCTTTTCACCGGTGTTCTGGCCGGTACGGCTGTTGTCATTGTGCTGCGTGAGGACCGAGACCTGACCGGCCACGAGGCAAGACAGACCTACAACCATCAAACCCAGCGCGCACCACCTAACAAGATATCCCGTGACTATCAGTGCCCTCATCATGTTCGCGCAGGAAAAGCTGATCTCCGCACCGTCACGGGCCCAAACCCCGCTGCCGGAAATAGACCCCTCATTAGGCCCCCCTCGCATAACGCGGCTGGCCGGCTTCAAGAATTATCCACTCCCGCAAGCGGGGGGTCAAGAGCCGGGGTTCACACTTCAGAATTGCTGGGTCAAGTAGCTAGGTTTGGTGTCAGCACATCCGGTTCATAGGCAGCAGTTCAGGACCGCAGTTACGGGGTATAATGTCCGATAACAGGTATTATGTAAACTCCAAGGTGGAACCGCTCACCCAATCACTTCCACCAATCCAACCGGAGCGAACTCCACAATCTTCCGGTCCAACGTGGCCAACTTCCCTCGGTTATGGATTGCCAGTGCAACCAGATAGGCGTCTGTAATTTGCTGGTGGCCTTTGACACGCCCTTTGAGTAACTGCACTGCGTCCGGCAGTGAGATCGAGTCCGGCCAGAACTGATGCGCCTGGTCACGCAAGCTGACGGTCAGGCTTTCGATGGCTTGTTGTACGGAAACGGATTGTGAAGAAAAACCGGGATTCGACACGATGCGCACAAACCCAGCCTGCACCAGCGGACACGTAGCCCATCCCTTGGCGCTGTTCCTGGCAAACCATGCCCGCCCCAGGGAGTGCTGTCTGTGCTCAGGCCACGCTAGGGCGATCAGAACGTTGACGTCTAGCAGGTAAGCCGTCATTCCAATTCCGAGTCGAGAAGCTCCTTCACCCGCTCGCTGCTGATCTTGGGTCCGCCGGGGGCGATGTCGAAGACAACAAATCCATTCACCAGCCGGGTAGGAACCTCCGCGTTAGCGCCCTTCCGCACCAATTCCGAGGCAGCTTTTCCTAAGGCCAGCGAGCGGGATTCGGAGTATTCCCGCAGAATTTTCACCGCGTCGTCATCGAGGTTCAATGTGGTGCGCATGGTAACAATATGATGTCATCAGAGTCCTTCTGATGTCAACAAAAAAGAAGGCGCATCACGGATGGGAAATTGATGATAAGCCAAGACCGAAGGGGTTCCCTAAGGACACTGACCACTGACCACTGACCACTGCTACATTTTGTACTTCCCCAAATCCTCGTCGTTCAGACCTTCCAGATACTTCCGCAGTTCTTCGGCCGTAACCCGGTCCGACCCATTCGCCGCCTGCTTCGAATTCTTCAGCACCACTTCATCCACAAAGATCGGACAATCCACCCGCAGCGCCAGCGCCAGCGCATCCGACGGACGCGAGTCAATGCTGATCACCTCGCCGCTGCGCTCCAGCCAGATCACTGCATAAAACGTGTCCTCGCGCAGTTCCGTGACCACAACCTTATGCACTTGCGTCTCCAGCCCGGTCAGCACATTCTTGATCAAATCATGCGTCATCGGCCGCGGCGTGCTCACCTTCTCCATCTCCAAAGCGATCGCATTCGCCTCATAAACCCCCACCCAAATCGGCAGCACACTCTCCCCCGCCACATCCTTAAGGATCACAATAGGCATATTGCTAACTGGATCCATCAAAAGGCCGCGGATGGTCATCTCTACTTCCATAGGAAACTCCTTCAACCCGGAAACACCTTCAACGGCGAGGGATGCGCCGTTGTTCTTCGATTCTTATATCACCAATTCGCCTAAAAGACTGTTGGGAAAGCTGGCTGTTGCCCTTACCGGGACGTAGGTTCCCACCTTGGGCGCGGACGCCTCTGGCGCGGTGAAGTTTAGCGTTTTGTTTTGCGAGGTGCGGCCGATCCATTGGGCTCGGGCTTCGTTTCTTCCTTCAACCATTACTTCCGAGATTGTTCCTATATATTTCTTGTAGCGGGCGATCTGGATTTCTTTTTGCTTTGCCATCAGAACTTCTAGACGGCGGGATTTCTCCTGATCAGGGATCACGTCTTCCAGAGCCAGCGATGGGGTGTTTGGCCGCGGAGAGTATTTGAAGGTGAAGATGCTGTCGTAGCCTACTTCGTCCACGAGGTTCAGGGTCTGCTCGAAGTCTTCTTCCGTTTCTCCGGGGAAGCCTACGATTACGTCGCTGGTGATGCTGATCTCGCGCTTTGCTGCCTTCATCCAGGCGATGCGTTCGAGATATTGCTCGCGCGTGTAGAGCCGCTGCATGGCGTTCAGCACGCGGTCTGAGCCGCTCTGCACCGGAAGGTGTACGTGGTCGCAGAGTGTGGGGACGGCGTCGATGGCTTCGACAATGTCGCGTCCAAAGTCGCGGGGATGCGACGTTGTGAAGCGCACTCTGCGAATCCCCGGAACTTCGGCTACGGCAGCCAGCAATTCTGCGAACGTTTTCTTTTTTCCGGAAAATCCGGCACCCGGCTTCCCTGCTGGATCCTTGTATGAATTCACGTTCTGGCCGAGCAACTGAATTTCCGTATAGCCGAGATCGGCCATCTGGCGGGCTTCGGCGAGCACTGACTCCGAAGTGCGGCTGCGTTCCTTGCCGCGGGTGAACGGCACCACGCAGTAGGCGCAGAACTTGTCGCAGCCTTCGATGATGGTGATGTATCCGCGATGGGGATTGGTGCGCGCGGTGAACTCGGTCTCGAAACACTCGTCGGTCTCGCGATCGTCGAGGCCGGTGATGCGGAGCGGGATGCCGGGCTCCGGCTTTCGGGCTTCGGGCTTCGGGCTTCCGAACTTCCCTGCTTCCAATTGCACCAGCATTTGCGGAAGGTTGCGGTAGCTGGCTGATCCGCATACTAGTGAGACGTGCGGGGCGCGCTCGAAAATCCTTTCGCCTTCCTGCTGGGCCACGCAGCCGAGCACGCCAAACTTCTTGCCCTGGGCCACGAGCTTCTTGTAGTCCGCCAGGCGGTGGAAGACTTTCTGCTCGGCCTTGTCCCGGATGGAGCACGTGTTGTACAGAATCAAGTCGGCCTGCTCGACCGTCTCCACCTGCCGGTACCCCTCGTGCACCAGCGTGCCGATAAGCTTTTCGGAGTCATGGACGTTCATCTGGCAGCCGAAGGTTTCGAGGTAGAAGGTCTTTTGGGGATCGGCGGACATAGATGAAGCCAGTATAACGCGGGAAGCCGCTCACGTCGGATAAGGGACCTTGGTTTTAGATATTCAATTTGTCCCATGGTGGTTTATGCTTGAGGTTGCAATGCCTGCACAAGCCGACATCATCGTGACCAGTCCGGACTCGACTGAGGTGAATCTGGTTGTTGAGGCGAAACTTCGCTTTACGGATTTCCCCGAGGCGGAGCGGCAACTAAAACACTACATGTTGCAGGTGCGCTGCCCATTGGGGATTTTGATCTCTCCCGAGCGCTTGTGGATCTACCGTGATCGGTTCACTTCGAATTCGAAGGAGTCGGTTGAGCGGTTGGGAGAGTTTGGCATTGCCGGATTGCTGCCATTTCAACCGGTTCCGGCGATGGCCGATTCAAAGGCCGCCGCGGCTGCTTTTGAAGATGCGGTGCAGGATTGGCTGGAGAGCCTTCCTTCCTGCAACACGCGCGGACTAGAACCTAAGTTGCGCACTGCGATCGACCACTACATTGTTCCCGCAATCGAGAACGGCATTGTAGGAGCCGCAGGTCCCCGATAGTTCCCGGCGGTCGTGGATGAAACACGTTTTCGTCGAAACAAATTGGGTGGTCGACTATTGTGCGCCTGCACACAGGCGGGGTTTAGCCGCCACACAGCTGCTGGAGTCAGCGCGTTCCGGCACCCTTCGACTTCATCTTCCCTCTCCGTGTCTTTCCGAGGCCAGCGGGGCAATCCGAAAGAAATTTCAACCCCGCGAGGCCAATACCGTTCGCGAATACTTGAAGTGGGCTAGGGGACAGGATGTGGAGATTACGGTGAGGCCCACGCGCAAGCAGCATGGGGAAATGTCCGTGGTAGCGTGAGGGATAACAGAAGTCAAAATCCCATGGGAGTGGCGTTTGTGGAATCCCACTTCTCGCAAAGGACGCGAGAAATGGGGCACCCGGCAGCATCGGCGATGCTGGCAAAATGCATAGGTCCTTCGTTGGGAGTTCCTCGCCTATCGGCGTGAACTCCGCTGCCTCAGGATGACAGCGGTGTGGAGTTGCGAGACGCCCTGCGCGACCTACGCCTTCGTCAGCCGCGGAGGGGGCAGACGGCGCAGCGGACTTCCAGATTTTTGCTGCGGCAGCGGCGCGGGAGGCCTTTTCTTAGGCGGACGCTTAGGCAGGAATCGAGGAGGCACCAGGCTTCGCGGTATTTTTCGAACTCGGCTTTTGACTGGCGGCGGCTGGTGGGATAGAAGCGGATTCCCTTCCGCTTTCCGATGGCTTGGATGGGGATCATGTACCAGATGTTTTCTGGGACTATGTAGGCTACGAAGAAATCTATCTCTTTACTCGTATAGACTTTCCCGTTGGCTCCGGTGGTTTTGACGCGGTAGCGATTTTCGGCGAAGGCAGTGGCGGATTTGACCTGGACTCGGAACAGGGCGCGGCCGAAGTCGACTACGGTGTCGTAGCGCTCGCTGTCTCCCCAGGGAATGCAGACGCCGCTGTTCAGGGCGGTGGCTCGGGCGAGGAAGGCGGCTTGGGCGGCTTCTCCGCGGCGTTTGCGGGTGGGGGTGCCTACGGCGTGGAGGGTGATTATTTCTGGAGTGGCGGGTTGGTTCTCCGAATTGTTCGTTTTCTTCCTCATAAACTGGAAAAGGCGCAGCCGGTGGCTGCGCCTTGGGCGCTCCTTTTGTGATTTATTTCAAAGTCAAAAGCAAAGTCAAAGGCATCGGACCCTTCGGCGGCGCTCAGGGCATGCAGGAGTGTCCGACCCACACGGGCCTTGCTTGAAAACACAAACGGCGCAGACTGGAAGGCCTGCGCCGCTGTTTCGACTCACTTCTTGCATTATATCATACTGCATAGGGTAAATGGGACATGTTAGCTGACTTTATTTCTCCCAGCGAATCAATGAGTTAGTTCAAAAAGTCTGGTTTTGGGGGCTTGACAAGATTTTTCAATATCTGTAACCCCGAGGGCAAGGGCAACACCAAGATCAACGCAAAGGTCAAAAGCGTCGGACAGGAGTGTCCGACCCACACTTGCCGACCCAAACACTCTCATGTCGCTACAGGCCGTTGGGGCGCTGGCGAATTAGGGACAGGAATTCGGAACGCGTTTCTTCTTCGTTGCGGAAGCAGCCTAGCATGGAGGAGGTTACGGCGGCGGAATGTTGTTTTTCCACGCCGCGCATCATCATGCAGAGGTGGCGGGCCTCGATGACCACGCCTACTCCTTGAGGCTCGATTACTTTCTGGATGGTTTCGGCGATCTGGGTGGTTAGGCGCTCCTGAATTTGCAGGCGGCGGGAGAAGAGTTCGATGAGGCGCGGGACCTTGCTCAGGCCGATCACTTTGCCGTTGGGGATATACGCTACGTGCACCTTGCCGAAGAACGGCAGGAGATGGTGCTCGCAGAGGCTGAACATTTCGATGTCTTTGACGATGACCATTTCGTCGTAGGAGACGGTGAAGAGCGCGCCTTTTAGCAGAGCCTCGGGATCTTCGGTGTAGCCGCGGGTCAGGAATTGCAGGGACTTGCGAACTCGTTGGGGAGTTTGCTGGAGGCCTTCGCGGTTGGGGTCTTCGCCCAGGCGGACGATCATTTCCTGGACCAGGTCTTCGAAGCTGGCGCTGGTTAGAGTTGGCTGTTCGGTTGAGGGTCTCATGGCTGGCTCATTGAGCAATTTTGCGATCGGGTCATTGGGCGATTGAACATCAACTTCAACTGCCCATTTTTGTGTTTAACCTGCGTATTCGAACGAGTTCATCATGGTTTCTTCTAACCTTACTCTTTCAAGATGCGCGTGGCGGAAGCCGCGCTGCACTATTTCGTAGATCTGGATGCAGAGATTTTCTGTGGTGGGTACTTCCTGGACGAATTCTGGCAGCGTATTCAGGTTTTCGTGGCCGTAGCGGGCCAGCACTTCCCTTTCGATGAAGCCGTCCAGATCGATCAGGTTGCAGACCATTCCAGTCTTCTCGTCTACTGGGCCGCTTACGGTTACTTCTACGATGTAGTTGTGGCCGTGTCCGTACGGGTTGTTGCATTTGCCGTAAGTTTGCTGGTTCTCTTTTTCTGACATGGCTTCGCTGTGGAGGCGGTGGGAGGCGGAGAAGAGATAGCGGCGGGAGAGGTGGGCTTTCATTGCTTCACTTCGAGCCTTAGTTCAATTCAAAACCTTTAACACAGGGGACACAGAGGTCCACAGGGTAGAGCTTTTTCGCATCATGCTTCTCCGTAGAAATCTACAAATAGGTCTGGGGTTTCGTAGACTCGGACGCGGTGCAGTTTCGCGTGTTCCAGCTTTGTGGCCAGGCGCTGCCAGATGGCTATGGCTATGTTTTCCGTGGTGGGGATTTGATGCAGAAATTCGGGGACCTCTTTGTTCAGGAAGCGGTGGTCCATGGCATCGAGCACTTCGCGGTGCATGACTTCTTTTAGTTGCTTGAGGTCGACGACGAAGCCGGAGCGCGGGTCGACTTCTCCCTTTACCGTGACTTCGAGGGTGTAGTTGTGGCCGTGGCCGTTGGGGTTATTGCATTTGCCGAAGATGCGGCGGTTCTCCTCCGGAGTGAAGTCGGGGTTGTGGTAGTAGTGCGAGGCGGAAAATTCGGCTTTGCGGGTTAGATAGACCATAGGAACAGTGGCCAGTGGTCAGTGGCCGGTGGCCAGTGGAAACCTTTCTTCATCGGAATATTTGCGGCCTCTTCCAGGGCACGCTGCCGTTTGCATGTGCGCTGTTTGAGCGCAATAACAAATATGCGAACAGGGGAAGACCTAACAGGGCGAGGATGTTCGCTTCCCAGTAAAAATGCGCCCGGCGGATTCGCTTAAGAAACAACGTATACAAGATCACGCTCAGCATAGCCGCTACGGCGGCCGGCTGCCGGTGACCGCGCAGAGCTGAGGCCAGGCTGATGGCTGCGCTGGCTACGATCAGCACAAACTCAAGCGCACGCAGGGCAGCCAGTTGCGCTGGCGAGGGGAACAATAGCGCGAGGTTCTTGGTCCAGCCTTCGCGGAGTTGGGCGAAGCTGCGGTACATGCGGGTACGGACGGCGTCGCCGCCGATAGCGGAAGAAAATCTTGCGGCCTGATCGCTTTACTGCGCGGGCCAGGGCTACGTCTTCAAGCAAGTTTCCGGCGATGGCGGCGTGTCCGCCGACGGCATCGTAGGCTTCGCGGGTGATCAGGATGTACTGGCCGTTGGCGGCCGCGGCGGGAGAGTTCGGGTCGCTTACCTGGGATGGGCGAAAGTTTGCGGCCAGTTCGGCGAAGATCACGGGCATCACGGCTTTCTCCCAAATAGGTTTTCACGATCTGCTCGGGAGAGTAGGAGAGCAGGGCTGCCGCTTGGCGGTTGGCTTCTTCGAGGCTGCGGGCTAGCGATCCTGGGAGGTGGATGGTGTCGGCGTCGGTGAAGAGGAGCCATTCGCCGCGAGCTGCTTGGGATCCCGCGGTGACGGCGTTGTTCTTGCCAGTCCAACCTGCGGGAAGGGGGCCGGCTGCGAATGACTCGCACTTGGGGACTGGCGAAGGATAAAGCTATCTCGCGGGTGCGGTCGGTGGAATGGTCGTCGACTACGATGATTTCGAAGGGCACGTGGTTCTGCGCGTTGTTCTGGAGAGCGAGCGACTGAAGGCAGGCGCCCAGGCAGGCTTCTTCGTTGCGCGCCGGCACGATTACCGACACGGTGGGGCGCGGGGATACTGTACCTGTCGCAGGCATACGTCGAATCCATTATTATAGCTGGGTGCGACTCATGGTTCGTTATGCGGGTGCGGCTTGTCCCCGTCTTCTTTGTTTTTGTTCTGCTTCTGTCCGGCTGCTACAGCGGCAGCCGCCCGTCACGGGTCGGCAAGGCGGCACCGGATTTCACGGTGCACGACTCGGATCGCACGGTTACGCTGAGCCAATTCAAAGGACAGGTGGTGGTGCTGAATTTCTGGGCGACGTGGTGCCCACCCTGCATCGAGGAAATGCCGTCGCTGGTGCGGATGCAACAGCGCATGCAAGTCCCAGGGCGTGACCGTGCTGGCGGTGAGCGTGGACGTCGATGAAAATAACTACCGGCGGTTTCTGAAAGACCACAGTGTGAATCTGCTTACGGTGCGGGACCCGGACCAGAAGAGCAATGGGCTGTACGGGACATTCAAGTTTCCTGAGACTTACATCATCGACCGCAATGGCGTGATGCGGCGGAAGTTCATTGGGGCGGTGGATTGGACGGAGCCGGAGGTTATTGATTTTTTGGTAGGCTGTAGGAGGAAATTGCTGATTGATGATTGTTGATTGCGAATTGCTGAACCCCTGGGCTTTTCAATCAGCTCATCCAGCAAATCAACGATCAGTAATTAGCTCAAGCGGCAAACCGCCTACAACTTTATTTGCGCAGGCGCAGGGCGTTGGTGATTACCGAGACTGAGCTGAAGCTCATGGCGGCGGCGGCGAAGATTGGGCTGAGCAGCAGGCCGAAGAAGGGGTAGAGCACTCCGGCTGCGATGGGGACGCCGATCGCGTTGTAGACAAAGGCGAAGAATAAGATTCTGCCGGATGTTGCGCATGGTGGCCTGGCTGAGCTTGCGGGCGCGCAGGATGCCGGTGAGGTCGCCCTTCAGCAGGATGACTCCGCCGCTTTCCATGGCAACGTCGGTGCCGGTGCCCATGGCGATGCCGACGTTGGCCTGGGCGAGAGCGGGGGCGTCGTTGATGCCGTCGCCCGCCATGGCGACTACTCTTCCCTGCCCTTGCAGCTTGCGGATGATCTCTAGTTTCTTTTCCGGCAGGACTTCGGCTTCGAATTCTTCAATGCCTAGCGTCTTGGCAAGCGACGCGGCGACGATGCGGTTGTCGCCGGTTAGCATCACGATTTTTATGCCTTGCGCTTTGAGATCGCGGAGTGCTTCAGGTGTGGAAGGCTTGACGCGATCGGCAACTCCGAGATTTCCTACGTATTTGCCGTCGACGGCGACGCAGAGAACTGTGCCATCCGGGGGCGTGAGGGAGAGAACGGCGGGCTTTTCCAAGGCTCCCACCTCAACCATTAGAGCGGGACTGCCGACCGCAACTTTTCTTCCGTCGACTACGCCGACAACGCCCTTGCCGGTGACAGAGTGGAATTCTTCGGGCTGGGAAAGCTGGAGGCCGCGCTTCACGGCGGCATCGACCACCACGGAACCCAGGGGATGCTCGCTGGCATGCTCGAGGCTGGCGGCCAGGCGCAACAGTTCCGGGTCATCTTCAAGCGCTTGAGAATAACTTGTGAGTTGCGGCTTGCCTTCAGTCAGAGTTCCCGTTTTGTCGACAACCATGGTGTCGACCTTCTCCAGAGTTTCGAGCGCTTCGGCATTCTTGATCAGCACGCCGGCGCGTGCGCCGCGGCCCACGCCGACCATGATCGCCATCGGCGTGGCGAGGCCCAGCGCGCACGGGCACGCGATGATCAGCACAGCTACTGCGTTCACGAGCGCATGCGCGAGGCGCGGTTGCGGACCCAGCAACGACCAGGCGAGAAACGTGAATGCCGCGACCGCGACCACTGCGGGGACGAACCATCCGGCGACGCGGTCCGCGAGACTCTGAATGGGAGCACGGCTGCGCTGGGCCTGGCCTACGAGTTGCACGATTCGCGCCAGCAGGGTTTCGCTGCCCACGCGTTCGGCTCGCATGACGAACGAGCCGGTGCCGTTGATGGTGGCTCCGATGACGCTGCTGTCGTGGCGATTTCTCGACTGGCGTGGATTCGCCGGTGATCATGGCCTCGTCAATTGTGCTGCTGCCTTCGAGCAGAACGCCGTCAACCGGAATTTCCTCGCCGGGACGAACGCGCAGCCGGTCGCCTGGATTCACCTGCTCGAGCGGAATGTCTTTCTCACTGCCATCCGAGTTGAGCAGGTGGGCGGTCCTGGGGCTAAGATCGAGCAACGCGCGGATGGCGGCGCTGGTGTGGCTGCGCGCGCGCAATTCCATGACCTGGCCCAGCAAGACCAAGGTTGTGATCGCGGCGGCTGATTCGAAATAGACGTCGGGATAGCCTCCCATACTGCGCAACGACTCCGGAAAAATCTGCGGCGCAAGCGTGGCGACCACGCTGAATCCGTAGGCGACGCCGGTGCCCATGCCGATCAGCGTGAACATGTTCGGACTGCGATTGACCAGCGAAGTCCAGAAACGCTGGAAGAAGGGTGCGCCGCCCCAGAGCACGACCGGCGTGGCCAGGGCGAACTCCAGCCAGGGCAGAATCGAGCTCCAAGGCAAAAATCGGTCACCTACGATGACGAATGCTCCCATGAAAGCGTGCGGCCAAAACATGGTGCCCATGGCGATGGCGAGCAGGGGTGCGGTGAGGGCTAGGCTGACCCAGAAGCGCCGGGTCATGTCGCGCAGTTCGGGATTTTCATCTTGCGCGGCGGTGACGGTGCGGGGCTCGAGCGCCATGCCGCAGATCGGACATGAACCCGGGCCGGGGCGCACGACTTCTGGATGCATGGGGCAGGTGTACTCGATGCGCGCCGACGGCGCGGCGGGGACCTCCGGTTCGAGCGCCATTCCGCAGGAAGGGCAAGCGCCTGGCTTGGGTTCGCGGACTTCGGGGCACATGGGGCAGACGTAGGCGACGCTTGCGGTGGCAGTCCGCGGTGAGGTCTGAGTGTGGTCTGAGGATTTGGGCTTTGCGGCGCCCAGCGTCACCAGACCGGACTGAGGTGTTTTGTTCAGATATTTTGCCGGGTCCGCTTTGAATTCTTCCACGCATCCCGCGCAGCAGAAGTAGTAGGGCTTTCCAGCGTGTTCGTAGGTATGCTTGGCGGTTGCGGGATCTATATTCATTCCGCAGACTGGATCGCGTTGTAGCGCGGGGGTTGGGTTGGATGGGGTCGTGGACATGATGGGTGGGTTAGTTGCAATCCGTAAGAGTCCTCAGGGCTAAAAAGAGTGCGTGAAAACTGGTCTTTCGCCCTCCGGGGCTTGTTCCTTTCCCGCTTTTACCCAGGGCTTGCGCCCTGGGCTGCATTCTGTTGCCGCTCCGCGGCCAAAATCCGTAGCGGAGTTCCACTCGAATCCTCAGCAACTGGTTCTCGCGCACACTCTAAAGCCCTACTGCTGTGTGAACGATAACGGCACGGCTGAAGCCGTGCCCTGATACGAAGCCTCTAGCGCTAAGCCTGCATAGTGCGAAGCCCCGTAGATGCTCCCTACATGGTTCGATCGTCGATGCTTTATATTGGATTCAGCCCGGTAGTCTGCCGGGCGCTTGCTTTTATTATTCGTTGGCGGCAGAGGATTATCCCAATGACTTATCTGGAAGTGGTTTTTCGCTATGGGCCAGTGCCCGGCGAGAACGAATTGCGGGCCATCGATGGCATGCGTGAGGTCTACGGAGTACGGCGGGTTCAGTTTAACGAGAGTGAACGCACAGTGCGCGTGGAGTTCGACGCTTCACGCCTTAAAGCGGAGGCTGTAGCTCGGCTCTTGCGCGAGGCTGGTGTGGATGTGCGGGAGAGGTTGGAGCTGGCCTAGCGCGGCTGGGCAGTGTGCTGACGGCCAACAGCAGATTCCTTCGACAGGCTCGGGGCAGGCTCTCACCGGGCCTTCGGCCCGATTCGGAATGACAAGAACTTTTTTTGGGGGTCCGGCGTGGATTACTGGCTAAATGCAAGGGGCGCCCAAGAAAACCTCTGGCCGAAGTTCTTCTTGGAGCGCCCCGTTGCGCGCCACTTCGTCTGGGCTCTACATAAGCACCTGGCGTGCCGTCTGTAACCTACTCAAAATACAGAACGCTAGTCTGACGGGCTTGTAGGAATTGCTCTGAGCCGGGAAAGATTTACTTCGGGCTCTGGACGTAAAGCAACGAAGTGGCCGAATGGTTGTGGAAAGGCACGAACGTCCTAATTTCTTGCACTTCTCATTTCTTTGTAAGGGGAAAACCTTACGGATGGCTCCGAGGGCGGGGCTGATCGAGGACCATCATGATTCGAAATGATGTTCGCGGTAAGCTGACCTCGAGGTTCGCGGCAACCGGCAACTTCCGCTATAATTCCTGAGGAAGTTTTTCCTGCCAAGCAAGCACCTGCGCCCTTAGCTCAGCTGGATAGAGCGTCTGGCTACGAACCAGAAGGTCGGGAGTTCGAATCTCTCAGGGCGCACCATATTTTTCAAAGGCTTGGGGACGAGTCGCCTGTTAGCGAGAAAAGTACTGTAGGGAAAATCACAGGGAGTGGGATCGCTCCACGAACATCATGCGAACTTGCTGCGACTCAACGCCAAAGGTTCGGCCCAGCGTGGCCAGGCGGGAAGCGCGGCATTTGGGCGACCGCCCTGTGGCTAAGTAGGGGTGGTTTCCCATGATCCGTCTTGGTGGGGCGACAGGGCGCGTAGCCGTATCCGCATTGTGCGTGCTCTTCCTGGGCCTCCACGCTCTGGCCCAGTTCGAATCGCGGGGTACGTCCGCCGTGCTTTTTAACCCAATATCGGTCGCTGTGGGAGATTTCAACCATGACGGCAAACTCGACCTCGCCGTGGGTCATCGAGTGGAAAGATGGCTATCCTGCTCGGCCGTGGCGATGGAACGTTTCAACCCGCCGCTTATTACCCAACCACCACCGCCTATTCAATAGCGGTCGCCGATTTTAACCACGACGGCGACCTCGACTTAGCTGTATCGAACCGGCTCAATCAGAACATCGAGATCCTGTTAGGAAACGGGGACGGGACCTTCCAGTCGCCGGTGCCCTACACCACCACGGGCACGGAGCCGACATTCGTGTTGGTCGGAGACTTCAATAACGATGGAAAGCTCGACTTGCTGATTTGCGACGAACCCTACGTTAGCGTAATGCTGGGCAACGGGGACGGGACCTTTCAGACCCCTATCGATACCACACCGAGCCTTCAACCCCGTGCCATCGCGCTGGGGTATTTCAATCACGATCGAAAGCTCGACGCCGCTTCAGTCAGCGGAGGTGACGTGACGATCCTACTGGGTAACGGCGACGGTACCTTCACGACAGGTGTTACCTACCCCGTAGGGACCGCGCTTGACTCCCTCGCACGTGCCGATTTCAACGGCGACGGCAAACAGGACCTAGCCGTAGCAGATGCTTTCGGCGCGGTTGTAGTCCTGCTGGGCAATGGCGACGGCACCTTCCAGCCGCCGGCATATTATCCCGCCGATTTTCCCGGCGCGATTCTTGCCGCCGATCTTAACGGGGATGGAAAAGAGGACTTGGCCGTAGTCAGCGGGTTTGGTGGGAGCGAGGTCAGCGTTTACGTCGGCAACGGGGATGGCACATTCCAGCCAGCGGCCCCCTACACTATTGGCCAAGAAGCCGGGTACTTCGCTGTGGGAGATTTCAACGGCGACCGCAAAATTGATATCGTGATTCCCGATGTCAGCGGCAGCGACGTAGGAGTTCTTCTCAACACCGGGGTTGTAAGCTTCTCACCGACCACTCCGCTCCTGTTTCCCCGACAACTCGTCGGCACCGTCAGCACTGCTCAAACCGTTACGCTGACCAACTCGGGCGCCACTGCACTATGGATTACATCCAAGTCTGTGACCGGCCCATTCCAATTGAGCACCTCCTGCGGCGGCAGCGTCGCCCAGGCAGCCAGTTGCGATCTTACCGTCAGCTTCCAGCCGACCGTGGCGGGCGCGGCAACCGGCTTAGTCTCTCTCCATGACAGCGCGTCCTCCAAGCCGCAAGTGATCGAGCTGAATGGCATGGGAACGGTCATAGGCATTTCGCCGGCACAGCTAACCTTCCCTCCGCAGAAAGTCGGCACCAGCAGCAAACCGCAGACGGTAACCGTAACCAACACGGGCAGCACAGCGGTAAGCATAACCAGCATAGCGATCGCGGGCAGGAATCTCCACGACTATTCAGAGACCAACACTTGCGGCACCCAGATCAATGCAGGGGCAATCTGCAAGATCACAGTTACCTTCACCCCGGGCGCGAAAGGAACGCGCGACGCACTGGTAAACGTGAACGACAACGGTGGCGGGAGCCCGCAAGGCGTGCTGCTCATCGGCACTGGGGACTAAAGACCGGCGAGAAGCCCAAAGGCGGGTCGCCGCCGTACTCCGCACGCTTACGTTCCCCGCTCCCGCGCTCACCCGCAATCGCGTAAGACGCACTCCGCGTAACGCCGCACTCACAAGCCGCACGCCCCCGCACTCCACGTCCAGGGCGGCAGCGATGGTATGGACCGAGATTCCCCGCATCGAAGGGCAAACTTGTGGAGGAAATCGAGGCGATCAAAGGCAACACTGATCCCCTGACGTGGGACGCGATCGATGCAGTGCGCAAGATCGGAAACATCGGCGCTCACATGGAGAAAGACATCAACATAATCGTTGATGTGGACCCGGACGAAGCCCAACTCCTGATCGAGTTGATCGAAATTCTCGTCAAAGAGTGGTACATCGCGAAGCATCAGCGCGAAGAAAACCTCAACGCAATTATCAAGGTGAGAGACTCTAAAGACGCCGCAAAAGCCGCAGCAAAAGCCGCCGCGAAGAAGCCAGGCGCATAACTGCGGCACTTAGAAAAATACTGGCACCCCACGGCCGGGTCATTCAGCGTCCCGCCGCCTGGACACAGCTCACCACGTTGGCGGCATCTGGAAGCTTGTAGCAATTTAACTGCGCTGTTGTTGCCTTGAGTTTGCCGTCGAGGGCTTTTTGAGCGGCGAGGAACTTCGTGGTGTTGTCGTCCATCTGGCGGAGCGCTACGGCGGCATCGCCTTCTTTGAAAACGTCGTAGACGGAATCGATTATGGACGAGGTGGCCTTGAGGGCTACGATGTGGCAACCCCCAAATTGGCCCGCGGCTTTAAGGAATTCGGTGATCGGCTTGTCGTCCAGTCCGGTTTCGACGGTATCGTGCATATCTTCCAGAGTATCTTCCCAATTGCCGTTTTTCTCGATGACTTCTTTGGCTTTGAACGCGGCGTTTCTAGCGGTCAGCGTGGCGCGGATCTGACCCACGCGATCATTATAGTCCTTGATTTGGCCTACGAAGTTTTCCAACCATACTTTCGTTCTATCGAGTTGTTCTGCTTTCTGATTAAGTGCACCAAGCGTGCTCACGTCCTTGGTAGCCGATGCCTCACGGAAGACTTGATCGATCTGACGCTGGAGTTTCTCGGCATCGCCAGTGAACTTACCCGCTACGCCGCCCTTGGCTAAGGGAGCGCAATCGTCCCAGCCGGTGGTGAGCAGGTCCATCACCATGTCGAGTCCACGGCCTTCGGCATCGCCGACTGCGTCATCTACGTCCTTGGCCGCTTCGGCGCGAGCTTCTCCGCGCTTGCTCTCATCCTCTGCCAAGCGGCGCAGGGCATTCTGCAGGCCTTGAAGGCGAACTTGAAGTTGGGTCTGGGTTGGGATGGGTTTGGGCGCGGGCGCAGAGGGCGCGGCCGCAACCACCGGCAGCGCGACTGGGGCGCCGGTTCTAGCGGGCGTTTTTAAGTTTGCTACAGTCGCTGTTAGCTTCGTTGCCCTCAGATCAACCGTCGACGCGGAGGCGGGAGCGAGGGCCGACAGTGCGGTGGCCGCGTTGGTCCGGCTGATCGAAAGTGTGGCGTTGGCGTTCTCAAAGATTTTTCGGGCGGCCACGGCCGCGTCTTCGTCTGTTTTGGCCGCGCCGAGCATTTCGTTGAATGCCTGTTGCTGTTGGGGCGTGGCGGTCTGCAAGTCGATTTTGGTGCGCGCTACGTCAATCGCCGTCTTATCCGCGTCGGAGCGGGACTGCGCGTCGTTGAATTCCTGCTGGGTGGTTCTTGCGGTTTGCGTGGCCTGATCGTACTCCTTCACGTTTTGCTGGAAGGTCTGCACCTTAGGATCCTGAGAAGGCTGGCTCAGAGCGGGATTGCGCTGGGCAGCTTCGAGTGCGGCATCCTGTGCCAATGTCTTGTCCGGGCCGGTGAGATTATTCGCAGCCTGGGCGAATGCAGCCGCTTGTTCAGGCTGGGCGCCATCGAGATAGATGCCGGGCAATCCGGGGATTCCTGGGCCGGTTCTGCCGGTGCCCGGTCCATTGACGAGATTTGGGTTTTCGCCGCGGCGGCCGAGTCGTCCGAACCCGCGGGGCCGCCAACGTAAATGCCGGGCAAACCTTTAAGCCCGTAGCTGGTAGGGCTGCTCTGACTGAGCTTGAGGCTGAGACCTTCGGGACCGGAGGAACTCATGCCTTTCAGTTGCAGAGCCGCCGGGTCGGCCGAATTCATGCCTTTCAGCGACAGCGAAAAAGGCAGACCCTCGAGCTTTAGTTCGCGGGTCAGGCGGGCGAACACAGCGTCGATCCGCTGCTGCTCGGCGATACGCCGCTGCTCTGCCTGCTCCCGTGCGCGGCGGGCAATCTCTTCAGACATGGCTTGCTGCTGGCGCAGCGCCTCTGAGTCGTCGGCGAAGAGCGAACTGATAAATGAAGTCGCAGCTCCTTGCATGAAGCTGCTCATGATCGGATTCTTGGTGTTCATCACGATGGCCAGGTTGACGCTGTTGGTCAGCGTGTCCTGGGTGAAGTTGCCGGTGTTGGAAATCATGGCGCCGGAGGTGGAGGCGGGGGCGGCGCCATCGGCAGACGCAGGTGCATGCAGAAGATCCGGCGGGAATGGTTGCCTTGCGTGCTGTCTCGCACTGCGCTTTGGTGATACCCGACTGGCTTTTTGTTCCGCTGGCGCCGCCCATTAGAGAAGTGCACTGTGCGCCACCGCAGTGATAGGTATAAGAGCAGGTGTCAGCCCAGAGCGAGGCGGTTCCAGCTCCGCAAGCCAGGCAGACCACCAGGGCCAGCAGGACTCTGCGTTTCGTGCGAGTTTCCGGCCGCTTCATTGATTGCATGTTTGCTCCCGAACCCGGGGTGAGAATGGAGTCCCGAGTATTGAGCAGCGGCAGAGGGCAAGCAAGTTACCGAAGAGCTGGAAATTCCGACGCGATCAGTCGCGGACTAAGGCCGAGGTTACGAAAGGAACGCCGGTGCCACGGTTTCGGTTGCATTCCGGCCAGCCTGAGTCAAGACTTGAGCCTCGCTCATCATTGCGACTTTGTGAGCCACGGAGATCGATCCATATGCGCCGTCTGAATGCGTCCGTTCGAAGTGCGGCAACACTTCTTGCCTTGTCGTTGCTTCTTCCATTGAGTTTTGCTGCGAGAAAAGAAACCCCGGAAACTCCGGCGGACAGAGCCGAGGCGGAGAAGTGGATTACAAGCTCCATACGGCAGATGTACAAGATCGACGAGTTGAACTCTCAGTATTTGCTGCTCTCTTCGAGCCGCCGCGAGCAGTATCACTATGGAATCGCACTGGCCCGGATTGCTTCCATTCAGAGCGGAGGCATCCAGGATGGATACGACACTGTTACGTGGCAGGACTACACGCATAACGGCGCCGACTACTTGAAATTCTTCGGCAGAGTCAGGGCAGAAGAATTCGCGGCAGCGCTCCGGTATCTCGCAGGTATAGCCCGCGAAGAGGCACGAGTTCAGCAGGAGGGCACGTTGCGGCAGTTTCAGGCCCAGGCCAAAGCCTGGCGCGAGGCTTCTCCCAAGCCGGTAATGCCGGAAGCGGCGCGCGAGCACCAAGTGCTCGCCGAGTACGCATTTAAACAACGGGAAACAGAAAAAGCGGTGCGGGAATACAAGTCCGCAATCGACATTTTCCCTACCTGGCCGGAGGGTCAGTTCAATCTGGCAACACTGGCGGGGGAACAGAAAGACTATGACACCGCGATCCTGCACATGAAGGAGTATCTGGAACTGGTTCCCGACTCACCCGATGCGCAGGCCGCGAAGGACAGCGTCATCATCTGGCGCGACAGAATTTCCAGCTTTCAGGCTGAAGAGAACAAAGCTGCGGCGCAGCCCAGAAAGGCTTCCTTCACGAGAAAATAGCCGGGCCTGGCGCGGTAACGACGTTGGTTGCGTTGGCTGAATTTTCTGCTAGCTTTTTCTGCTAATCTAGGCAGGCCCTGTTGTTTCTTTCACGTTGTTTCAGTTATTGACCGGAGTCCCTCTCCGGAAAAACGGGTCGCACGCGCGCCATGACGAAAGTCATCGAACAGGAAGTGTCCGTACTGTCGTCTTCCAAGAACGGATTGGTTTATCTCACGGCCAACGACTGGGCTCTGGTCGCCGACAAGGCCAGCCGTGTCCACTTCAAGAAGGGCGAAGCACTGGTTCAAAAGGGCCAGAAAGCGAAGGGGGTCTATCTCCTGCTTAAAGGGAGCGCCCGGGTGCAAATCGCTTTCCACCCTAAAGCGGCAACCATTGCGCCAGGCGAGATCTGCGGAGAAATGTCGCTTCTGGAAGACGCACCCGCCAGCGCCAGCGTGTTTGCCGAAGAAGACGTTGAAGCCTATCACCTCGATCATCCAACCCTGGAGACGATGTTTGAGCTGTTCCCTCACCTCGCCTCGCGCTTCTACCGGTCTTTGGCGAGGAATCTTTCCCGCCGCCTCAGAGAGCTGATCGGGCCGAGTTCTGCTCCACGGGCCACTGTGTAAGCCTTCATCCTGACCGGATGTTTCTCGAGGCATCATTCCGGTTGTGAATCTCAGGCATCTCAGTCGGGCGCAATGGCGATTACCGCAGTAACCCGCCAGCCGGGATTACGGTTGACCCTCGGCGGGCCACTCCTTACATTCAGCAGAGGGGGTCGTCAATGAAGGATATTCATGAAGTGTTGCGGCAGAAGCAGACCAGGTACGCCCAGCTGGGCAAACAAATCGAGATGCTCCAGCAGGCGGCAGAGAAGCTGCGCGAAGTGGCTCCCTTGCTCGCCGAAAACGACGACGAAGATAATGCGGTCCTGACGGAAGTCGACGAGGCCACCGACGCCATGGCGGCGAAGGCGGGTGCGGGCGCTTCGGGCACGACGGCCGCAAAGGGAGTTCGGCCCACGGCGCCGCGTTGGCCATAGTCTGGGGCCAAAATCTCGCCGCGGTTGGGCGGGAAGTTTCGTTATGACCTTTCTTGCATTGCTGGTTTCCACTGACGATTGCGCCTCGGAGGTCCTAGGCCGGGTTCTGCCCGCGTCCGGGCTGGCGGTGGAGCGTTTCAGTGTGTTCGCAGAAGCGGTGGCCCGTCTGCAGCAGCAAAAGTTTGACGCGCTCATCATTGATTTTTCCGAGGACCCGGAGATTGCTGCCGAGGTGCTGGAAGAGGCCCGGCGGCTGAATTCAGGAAGCGCGCCGGTTACCGCGGCCCTGATTGCCGAACCGGCCAAGGCACGCGATCTGCTTAACAGCGGCGCGCATTTCGTTCTGTACAAGCCGCTCTCCGATGACAAAGCCAAGGCCGGTTTGCGCGCCGTTAGCCGCTTTGCTGAATCGCGAACGCCGCCGCGCTTACCGGGTTCCCGTGCAGGCTCCGGTGGAGATCACGCTGCCCGATGATCGTAAGTGCGAAGGAATTCTGCTTGACCTGAGTGAATCTGGAATGGACGTTCTTACAGCGGAACCTCAATCTCCAGGTGCGGAGTTCAATTTCCGCTTCCAACTTCCCGACGGCACTCTGGAAGTCCACGCCCAGGGAGAGGTCGCTTGGGCAAGCCCGAACGGTCAAACGGGAGTCCGATTTCTGGATTTGGACCAGTCCATCAAGGCTCAGCTTCAGGTCTGGCTGCAGGCTGCGGCTGGTACCACGGCCGGACCGGAAGAAACCGTTTCGCACTGCAAGCTCACAGATCTGAGCCTGGGCGGGTGTTATGTGGAAACCGATTCACCGTTTCCGGAGCAGGTGCTGGTTGATCTTTGTTTGCGAGCCGAAGAGATGGCCGTCCACACCGAAGGCATGGTGCGAGTCACGCACCCGGGCCAGGGCATGGGTGTGGAATTCCCTTCCCGCACGCCGGAGCAGCGTGCCGAAGTAGGCAAGCTGATAAGCCTTCTGCGCAGTTGCCCGGAATCCATGCTCGAATTGAGCGTTTCTCCGCGCGCTCTTACGGCTGATCTGAGCCAATTCGAACGCGCACCGGAGCCGCCAGATGGAATTGAGGCCGTCGACTGCCGAAGAGCTGCAAGATCCTTTGCTCGAATTGCTGCGCCAGGGGCCCAGCCTGCAAGAGGAAGATTTCTTTGCCGAACTTCACCGCCAGCGCTCGGGTGAGAGCGTCGCGACGTAGCCTGCAGTTCCTGACCGCCGACTTCCCTACCGCGTTTCTCGTTTCTACTTCTCATTCCTTTCTTCAATAGTTACTGGGAAAAAAGCCTCTCGCGGCAGTTGACTGGCGGACTTATTGGATTAGCGTTAGGGGCGGGAAACGACAGGCAGCGAGATTGGCAGTGTGTGCGAGAGGCCTTGTGGCGGACGGTTTCCGGAGGGTGAAGAACCGTGCCCCGTCTCTGACACGGATTCTTCAACTCTCCGCGGGTTGTTCCACCCCAATGCGGGTACGGTAGCTCATGCTTATTGCGGGATGGTTTCAGGAATGTTAAATCTCGATTAAACTGAAAAGTGCGCTGCCAGACGAAGTCGGAGATGCGGAGAATCCTAATCGCCACCTCCAACGCCGGCAAACTGCGCGACTTCGCTGGCGTTGCTCGGCAACATGGGGTTGAAATCGCCGGCATCCCTGACTTCTCTTCCCTGCCACCGGTAGTCGAGGACGGACTCACCTTCGAGGCCAACGCACGCAAGAAAGCCGAAGAATACAGCCGATACATCCCTGGAGAAATTGTGGTCGCCGACGACTCCGGTTTGGAGATTGATGCCCTGAAAGGCGCACCCGGCGTGCACTCTGCGCGCTACGCCGCGCCTGATCTGCAAGGCCAGGAACCACACGAGGCGGATGCGAACACCGATGACGAGGCCAATAATGCACGCGTTCTGCGCGAAATGAAACGTGTTTCGCCTGCGGAACGCACTGGCAGATTCGTCTGCGTGCTCGCGGTCGCGCGCGACGGCAAGACACTGGCTACATTTCGCGGGACGGCCGAGGGAATCATCCTCGATGCTCCGCGCGGCAGGAATGGCTTCGGCTATGATCCGCTGTTTTACTTTCCAGATATCCAGAAAACATTTGCGGAGCTGACCTCGGAGGAAAAGTCTAAATACAGCCACCGCGGAGCAGCGTTCCGGGAATTTCTTGATTGGTGCAAGCGCGCTACGGGCAACTGATCGTGTCGTAAGAGACGTAGCTTGCTACGTCTCTGCGGGCGAGGCAAGACGTTAGCAACGTCTCTACGACGGATGGTGGTGGGCTGTCTTGAATTATGCCGATATTTTATGGCGGCGATCTAGAGGAATGGGAAATTGCAGGCGTTGCCGTAGCCGTTCGGCATGTTCATGAAGGGCGAGTCTGAGTTCGTGAAGTACAGCCTTTGTTTCGGGAGAATCGGGTTCGCTGGCTATAGCCTTCTCGCACAGGATGCGGATTCGATCTTCGAGGCGAGAATACATGTGAAGCCCGAACTACATTTTATGCACGAACCGAAGAAGTGTTCGATACCATGCATACCGTAGAGGTAGTCCGGCGTTCCACTATAGGCGACGGAATCGGTGACCTTGACTTGTCAAAATCGCCAGACTACACTTGGGTTCCCTCCCTCAGTGACTACCTGCCACAATTCAACAGTCCTTTAGGGTCATATCGCGTAGAGTCATATCGCGAACATATGGCGAAGAGAATTCGGGGACTCCTTTCGAGGCTCGAATGAAGTCGCGCAATCTGTTGCTTTTGGTGTTGGGTTGCTCTGTTGGTCGCAGCGTCTACGGTCACTTCCGCCGCGGCCACAACTTACACGATTAGCGTCGCGGTCAGCGGTCTTACCGGAACGCTGGTCGTGCAAGACAGCAAAGGCGACACGCTGACCTTTACCACGAATAACACTCAAACCTTCGCCCAATCGTTCAACAGCGGTGCGCCCTATACCGTGCGGGTCAAGACTCAGCCTTCCGGCCAGACTTGCACGCTGAGCAGCAACTCTACCGGCAACATCACCTCGAACATTACGGTCACCGCGACGTGCACGAACACCGTCGTGAATTACACAATCTATGTCGCGGTCACGGGCCTTACTGGAACTCTGGTGGTGCAGGACAGCAAGGGCGACATCTTGACCTTTACCACTACAACTTCCCCAAGACCTATGTGAACCTGGTATTTGGTGGCGCAGATAACAGCTCTGTCATCGCGATTGGTCAGGATTGGTTCAACAAGATCACCAGCACGAAAGCGCAGGCCTGTGTGCCCAGTGGCTTGCATTCGATGGCGAATACGCTGGCCGGCGCCGAGCAAATTGCGAACGACCTGATCAGCCTCTGCAAATTGCAATAGAGTTGGAGAAGGGGTGGCGGGTCAGTCGTATTTCCAGCGCTAGTGTCACCGTGTCTCAGTTCGCTGGCCTCGCGACGAAGCCGCTTCGCACGGCGGCTGTCTCCACATGAGGATCTCTACCAACTGGATACTCTGCAAATTGAAATAGCGATTACTCTGAGGTACTGGTGCCGTTTCGCGTTCACAGGTCAAAAGTGCTCAAGCGGTCGGCAAGGGCCGGTAAAACGATCCCGCCATATTTTCTGCCGAGCCTTCCGTTCGTCCCGATCCTTCTTGAAGCGTTCGATCTCTGAAGCTTTCTTGACTTCACTTCTTCCCTGCGCCGATAATAAAAAGTTCTTTTATCGTCTCTGAACTCATAAGGAGCGAGCGTGGCGTCAGCAGCCAGTTCTACTGCTCCCAGTGTCAAAACAGTTGTAACCCATGGAGTCGCGCCCCTGCGCGCCGGCCAGGGTGTGTCATTCGTTCTGCGCCGGTTGCATTCCCTCTCTGGCATCGTTCCGGTGGGCGCGTTTCTCTTTGAACATATTCTGATGTCGAACTCCACCGCGATCAGCGGACCTCCGGCCTACGCGCGCCAGGTCAGCTTTCTGGCGAATCTTCCCCTCGTCTTCTTTCTCGAACTCTTCGGGATCTGGCTGCCGATTGCGTTCCATGCGCTCTACGGTTTCTACATCTGGTATCGCGGTGAGGGCAACGTTGGGGAATATCCCTGGACCGGAAACTGGATGTACACGGCGCAGCGCTGGACCGGCGGCATCGCCTTCGTTTACATCCTGTGGCATACGTACACGATGCGGTTTACCGGGCTTGATCTGCACGATCATCCTGAGTTCTCGTTTGGCAAGGTTGCGGCGGAGGTTCATCACCCGCTGCTGCTCGCGTTTTACGTGGTCGGGTTGATTTGCGCCTCGTGGCATTTCGCCTATGGCATCTGGCTGTTCGCGGCGAAGTGGGGAATTGTTACCGGCGACAAGGCGCAGCAGCGATTTCTCCGGCTGTGTCTGGGACTTTTTCTGCTCATGAGCGCGGTGGGCCTGGTGAGCTTGTACACATTCAGCGAGCGGTTCCAGGATGCTCCGGCGGCCAGGGGGAACCATCGTGGACACGAGCCACGCGCCTAAACCAGAAACCGGATCTCACGGAAAGCCGGTGGAGTGAAATGGCAGCTCCCAAAATCATCGTCATCGGCGGAGGACTCGCCGGACTCGCCGCCGTCATCAAGATTGCCGAGATGGGCGCAAACGTGGATCTGTTCTCCATTGTTCCGGTGAAGCGTTCGCACTCGGTGTGCGCGCAGGGCGGCATCAACGCGGCCAAGAACCTGAAGGGCGAAGGCGATTCGACGTGGCAGCATTTTGACGATACGGTGTACGGCGGCGATTTTCTCGCGAACCAGCCTCCAGTTAAGGACATGTGCGAGGCTGCGCCCGGCATCATCGATCTGCTCGACCGCATGGGCGTTCCCTTCAACCGCACGCCCGAGGGCCTGCTCGATTTCCGCCGCTTCGGCGGAACTTTATTTAACCGCACCGCCTTCGCCGGAGCTACTACCGGGCCAGCAACTTCTTTATGCGCTCGATGAGCAGGTTCGCCGCTACGAATCCGAAGGCAAGGTGAAGAAGTACGAGCACTGGGAATTTCTCTCGGCCGTGCTCGACGGAAACCGCGTCTGCCGCGGCATCTGCGCCATGGATTTGCGCAGCATGGAAGTCCGTACCTTCCCGGCCGACGCCATCATTATCGCAACGGGCGGCATCGGCGCGATCTTCGGCAAGTCGACTAACTCGGTTGTGTGTACAGGATCGGCGCAGTCCGCGCTCTATCAGCAGGGTTGCTACTACGCCAACGGCGAATTTATTCAGGTGCATCCCACCTCCATTCCGGGAAACGACAAGCTGCGGCTGATGTCGGAATCGGCGCGCGGCGAAGGAGGACGCGTTTGGGTTCCGAAGAAGCAGGGAGATAACCGCGATCCCAAGTCGATTCCGGCCAGTGAGCGCTGGTACTTTCTCGAAGAGTGGTATCCCAAGTACGGGAATCTCGTGCCGCGCGATGTGGCCACTCGGGCGATTTTCAAAGTTGTGTACGAGCACAACCTCGGCATCGATGGCAAGCCGATGGTTTATCTCGACCTGACGCACATCGACCGCAAGATTCTCGACCGCAAGCTGGAAGGCATTCTCGAAATCTATGAGAAGTTTGTGGGCGACGATCCCCGCGAGACGCCGATGAAGATTTTCCCCGGCATGCACTACACCATGGGCGGCCTGTGGGTGGATTTCAAGCAGGCCACGAACATTCCGGGAATCTACGCCGCCGGCGAATGCGAATATCAGTATCACGGCGCGAATCGGCTGGGAGCGAACTCGCTCGTCTCCTGCATTTATGGCGGACAAATCGCCGGGCCCAATGCGGTGAAGTATGCGCGCGGGTTGCAGGCGCTTCCCGAGGGCAACGGATGCTTCGAGGCGGAAAAGAAAAAGCAGGAAGAGAGCAATGCCCTGCTGATGAACAACCAGGGCACGGAGAATCCGTTCCGGCTGTGGCAGGAATTGGGCGAACTGATGACCAAGGATTGCACGGTCATCCGCTACAACAAGAACCTGCTGCAGACGGATGCGAAGCTGGTCGAGATGCTGGAACGTTTCCGCAACGTGAACCTGAGCGACCGCACGCAGTGGGCGAACACCAGCGTGATCTTCACCCGCCAGCTTTACAACATGCTGCAGTTGGCGCGCGTGATTGCCCAGGGCGCCCGCATGAGAGACGAATCGCGCGGCGCGCACTACAAGCCGGACTTCCCCGACCGCGACGACAAGAATTTCCTGAAGACGACAAAGGCATATTTCGCTCCGGATGCCGATGAGCCGAAGTTTGATTTCGAGCCGGTGGACGTTTCCTTGATTCCGCCAAGGGCGAGGAAGTATGACGCGGCGAAGTGAACCAAACGCCTGTCATCCTGAGCGAAGCGAAGGACTCACGCAGTTTGCGCGCATGCAGAATGCATGGGTTCTTCGCTTCGCTCAGAATGACAAGAGTTTGAGCTGGGAGCTAAAGGCTAAGAGCTAATGGCTGAACATAAATCCGTCATCCTAAAAATCAAGCGCCAGAACAATCCCACCTCCAAGCCCTACTGGGAAGAGTTCGAACTCGCCTGGCATCCGGGCATGAACGTGATCTCCTCGCTGATGGAGATCGCCGCCAACCCCGTCACCCGCGAAGGCAAGGCGACCACGCCCATCACCTACGACTCGAATTGTCTCGAAGAAGTCTGCGGATCCTGCGCCATGCTCATCAACGGACGCGCCCGCATGGCCTGCTCCGCCTTGATCGACAATCTCGAGCAGCCCGTCAAGCTTGAACCGTTTTCCAAGTTCCCCATCGTGCGCGATCTCGCCACCGACCGCAGCGTGATCTTCGAAAATCTCAAAGCGGTTAGAGCGTGGGTTCCCATCGACGGCACTTACGACCTTGGCCCCGGCCCGCGCATGACTGCGGAAGAGCAAGAGCAGGCTTATCCCATCTCCCGCTGCATCTCCTGCTGCTGCTGCATGGAAGCCTGCCCGCAATTCAACGAAGACACGGGCTTCGTGGGCGCGGCCACCATTGCGCAGGTGCGGCTGTTTAATACCCATCCCACGGGCAAGGCGCTGCAGCGCGAGCGTCTCGCGGCGCTGATGGGCGATGGCGGCATCCAGGAGTGCGGCTACGCGCAGAACTGCGTGGAGGTCTGCCCCAAGGATATCCCGCTCACCAAGTCAATTTCCGAAGTCGGCGGCGAGGTCATGAAGCAAGCCATCAGTGACCTTTTCCGGCGCTAATTTTTGTCACTTTTGCCATCACCAGACAGGGGCGTTTTGTCTCGACAGGCCTAACTCATTGCCCGAGCCACACATAGGCGAGTCGCTGATCGCCCCGCCAAACGGCCTTCGGCATGCCGCTTCCAGCCATGGTTAAGCACTTCGTAATGTCGCGGTAACCAGGAGTAATCGGCCACTGATTAGAGGCCTGTAACCCCTTTCGTAACCGTGACCGCTTGACAGCAGGGCTTAAAATGTTCGGACGGTTGCGGGTTGAGCCGTTACGGAAGACTGGGAACAACTCATTGAGACTGAAACTACAGCGCCGGATGCTTCTGGTTCCACTGCTCGCCTGTGTGTGCAGCCCGCTTTTTGCGGTGAAGGCTACTCCGCTTAAGCCCGTGCGACACGCCAAGCATCGCCTTCTGCACTGGACGCGATGGAATCCCATGTTCCGCCCTTCCCACGAATCGCTTTTATTGCAGAACGCCGAAGTCGACCGTCTCGAACTGCCTCGCATTCAGGACGACGACGAACTGGAAGCGCTGAAGGCCAGCGGAGCGCTGCAGCCGATCGTCGCTGGGGAGACATTGCGCTTTGATCCGCGCCTCGACCCTTCGCGCCGCTATTGCCGTCCCTGGACGCGCGACTTTGTGCAGGACATCGCGCAGGCTTACTACCACCGCTTCCATGAGCAGATTCAGGTGAATTCCGCGGTGCGTACGGTGAAGGTCCAGAAAAAATTCCGCCGGCACAATCGCAACGCCGCACCGGCCGAGGGCGATACTGCGTCTTCGCATCTCGCCGGCCTCACCGTCGATCTGCAGCGCCGCGGCATGACCCAGGAACAGGTTCACTGGATGGAGCATTATCTCTTCTACATGAAGGCTCTCGGCCTGGTTGAGCCCGAGGAAGAGCGGCACCAGTGGGTCTTCCACATCATGGTCTCTGCCCACTATGCGGATTGGCGCGAAACCCAGGACATCGTTCCCGTGGAGCGCACCGAGCCCGCCGTCGTCACAGCCGATAGCCGCGCCGAGTAGTCCCATAACATCGGTTCGCGCTGTCGCCTTCCGTTGCCCGTCATTCGCTGATCGTTCATTCGCTGATCGTCCTTTCGCTGATCGTTCTTTCTTCCTTCCGCTTCCGCCTATACAATCGTTGACTTGCTCGGGCAGTCGCTGCCAGTCAACTCTTTATGACTAATTCCGGAATCCTCGTGTTCCTATGCCTGGTCCTTGCGGCTCATCAGGCCGCGTCCCAATCCGCGAACCTATCCGATTCACCCGTTGGCTCCAAGGCTCGTGATATTCACGACTCCGCTCTGATCGTCGACACGCATGCCGACACGCCCCAGCGCTTTCTCGACGAGGGCTTCGACATTGGATCCACCGATCCCAACGACATAGGACACGTCAGCCTCGACAAGGCCCACCGCGGCAATCTCGGTGCGGAGTTCTTTTCCATCTGGGTGGATCCGGAGACCAACCAGGGCCACTTCGCACGGCACACCTTCGATCTCATCGACTCTATCTACGAGCAGGCAGCGCGGCATCCCGACCGCATGATGATGGCGTTCTCCGTCGCTGACATCGAGCGCGCGCACCAAGAACACAAGCTCGCGGCCTTGATGGGCATTGAAGGCGGCCACTCGATTGAGAACGACATCCGCCTGCTGCGCGACTACTACCGCCTCGGCGTGCGCTATATGACGCTCTCCTGGTCGAACACCAACGAGTGGGCTGATTCCTCCGGCGACATCAACGACGCCAAGGTGCAGCATCACAACGGCCTCACTGATTTCGGCAAGCAGGTCGTGCTCGAAATGAATCGCCTCGGCATGATGGTCGACATCTCTCACGTAGCCGACAAGACATTTTGGGATGCGATCGCAACCACGAAGGCTCCGGTGATCGCCTCACACTCTTCGGCGCGGGCGCTCACCAATGCGCCGCGCAACATGACCGACGAAATGCTACAGGCCGTGGCCAAGAACGGCGGAGTGGTGCAGGTCAACTTTTATTCTGGATTTCTGGATGAGGACTATCGCATAGCCATGGAGGCACAGAGCAAAGACCAAGCGGCGGCGGTGCAGAACTATGCCGACTCGCTGAAGGCTGCGGGCAAGCCGGTCAACTACATTGAAGTCAACCGACTTGAGCGCGAGTGGATGGCGAAGATCCCCCGCCCGCCATTCAAGGCCCTGATCGACCACATCGACCACATTGCCAAGGTTGCCGGGGTGGACCACGTCGGCTTGGGGTCGGACTTCGATGGCGTTTCAGGAGCAACGCCCGCCGGCATGGATTCAGCCGCCGATCTTCCCAAGATTACGCAGGCCCTGCTCGATCGCGGATACAGCGCCGACGACATCAAGAAAATTCTTGGGGGCAACATTCTGCGCGTGTTCCGCCAGGTAGAGACCGTTAGCCGTGAAATGCAGTCTCACGCAAATTGAGATTCACCTGTCGTACAATATCGGTTCGCTTCCAAACCACTCTCGTTCGCAGGCACACGTAAAGGAGCTCTCATGCGTAAACTACTCGCGCTGGTAACACTGTTTTCGGTCGCCTCGATAACCGCCTGGGCCCAGGCCGCATCCAATTCGCAAGCCGCTCCCGCCAAGCCGGCGGCCAAGCCCGCCACTCGCACCGCCTCCAGTGAGCCTATCGCCGTCTTCGACACCACGGCGGGCAAGCTGCGCTGCAAGCTGTTCGAAAAAGAAACTCCAATTACGGTCAAAAATTTTATCGACCTCGCCACCGGCGCCAGGGACTGGACCAATCCCGTCAGCCATGCCACCAAGCACAACGTCCCGCTCTACGATGGCACGATATTTCATCGCGTCGTTGCCGGCTTCATGATCCAGGGCGGCGATCCGGCGGGAAACGGCTCCGGCGATCCCGGCTATAAATTCAAGGACGAAATTCTTCCCACGCTTACCTTCGATCGCGCGGGACGCCTGGCCATGGCCAACTCGGGGCCGGCCACCAACGGCTCGCAGTTTTTCATTACCGAGGTCCCCACGCCACACTTGAACGGACGCCATACCATCTTCGGCCAGTGTGACGATGCCAGCGTAGCGCTGGTGAAGCAGATCGCGCACATGGCTACCGACCCCAGCACCGAACGTCCATTCAGGCCGGTGAAGATTAATCACGTCACGATTGAGCGCGGCGACTCGGCCGCTGCGGCGAAGCCTGCAGCCCCGGCAAAGAAACCGGCAAGTGCAACGACGCCAGCGAAGCCGCCTGCTTCCAACTAAACTCGCGTAGCAGCAGCCGCCTCGCCTGCTCTGAGCGGAGCCGAAGGGGCTGTCCGCCGCGGCGAAGCCAGGCGATTTACTGGCCAACGACTAACAACTAACGACCAACGACAGATTCTGAAAGGATGCCATGACCCGCCAATCCGGACTCTACGCCACGTTTGAAACCAGCGAAGGCAATGTCGTCTGCCGCCTCTTCGAAAAAGACGCGCCCAAAACCGTAGCCAACTTTGTGGAACTTGCCGAAGGCAAGCGCGAGTGGACGCATCCCTCGACCCGCAAGAAATCCAAAGACCGCCTTTATGATGGAACAATTTTTCACCGCGTGATCCCTGACTTCATGATCCAGGGCGGCGACCCCCAAGGCACCGGCATGGGAGGCCCCGGCTATCAGTTCGAAGACGAAACCAAAGGTTCGCCCCACAAACTCGACAAGGCAGGCAAACTCGCGATGGCGAACGCCGGCCCCAACACCAACGGCTCGCAGTTCTTCATCACCGTCGCGCCCACGACGTGGTTGACCGGCAAGCACACAATCTTCGGCGAGGTCGTCGAGGGGCAGGATATTGTTACGAAGATTTCTGAGGTGGCGCGCGGGCGGAATGATCGGCCGAACAAAGATGTGGTGGTAAAGAAGGTGACGATCGAGAAGGTGTAAGATGTCGCCCAACCCATGAACGGACGGGTCCCCGCATGACTGTCCCGCAGTTCTTAGCGAGCGCGACCGCAGACGACGGTGTCAAGCTCGTGCTACTTGTAGCCGCCGCTATCGGGCTGCTGTCGCTCGGAAGGTGGAGTTCGCGCTTGGGCGGGGATCCCGAGGGCAGTTCTTCGAACAACGTTCCCGTGGATGAGCAGAACGTCGCAGACCGATTTCAGCCGGACCCTCTTGCTCCCGGGGGAGACGAGATCGCAGCGTCCTTTCCTTCTGATCCTTCCCTGGGAACAATCCGCATGAAGAGATTTTTCTTTGAAAAGATCGACGCCCTCTCCGGGCCTCCGGATTGCAATGTGTTTGCCGATGAGCTTCACATCGAACTCTCTGATCCAGACTCCGGTTATACGTGGTGGCAGTCGTATTTTGTTGCGACACCGCAGGGACTTTCTCAGATCCTTCATGAGAAAGCGTGGAAATACTTGCACGCGCCCGAGATCCTTGTACTCCCACGATACGACCTGGAAGAAATTCGTCGAGCGGCGGTAAGCCATATTGTTGCCGATCACGAATTTTTCAAGACCAAGTCGGAATCAGAGGAAGCGCTTTAGTTGCTCACGCCCTACACTCCAATCACCCCACACAACTCCTTCACTGCCGCCGCGCTCTTGTCCACCCCGGCCTTCTCTTCCGCAGTAAGCTTGATCTCGATGATCTGCTCAATTCCCTTCGCGCCCAGCTTCACCGGCACGCCGACGTAGAGTCCGCTGATCCCGTACTCACCCTGCAAGTACGCGGCGCAAGGCAGAATCTTTTTCTTGTCTTTGAGAATCGCCTCAACCATCTCGGTCGCGGCCGCAGAAGGCGCGTAGTAAGCCGAGCCAGTCTTCAGATACTTGACGATCTCCGCCCCACCGTCGCGGGTGCGCTGCACCAAGGCTTCGAGCCGGGATTTCTCAATCAACTCTGTAATCGGAATGCCCGCGACCGTGGAATAGCGCGGCAGCGGAACCATGGTATCGCCATGTCCGCCCAGCACGAACGCCGTAACGTTCTCCACGCTGACTTTCAGTTCGTCGGCGATGAAGGCGCGGAAGCGCGCTGAATCCAGTACGCCCGCCATGCCCACCACACGCTCGCGCGGAAATCCGCTCAGCTTGTAGGCCGCTTGTGCCATGGCATCCAGCGGGTTCGACACGATAATCAGGATGCAATTCGGCGAATACTTCACCACCTCGCCCACCACCGCCTTCATGATGTTGTAATTCGTGGTAAGCAAATCGTCGCGGCTCATGCCCGGCTTGCGCGGAATGCCCGCGGTGATTACGACGATATCGGAATTCGCGGTGTCTTTGTAGTCGTTCGTGCCGGTAATGTAAGAGTCGCGCTTCTCGATGGGCATGGCCTCGAGTAGATCCAGTCCTTTGCCCTGCGGCACGCCTTCGATGATGTCAATCAGCACCACGTCGGCCAGTTCTTTCGACGCAATCCAGTGAGCCGCCGTCGCTCCCACGTTGCCTGAACCTACGATCGTTACCTTCTTGCGCATGAATGAGTCCTTTCAGGAAAATTGAGCCATTGAGTGATTTTGCGATTTAGCGATTGAATATCAAGATCGCGCCAACGCAGCGAGCGCAATGGCAATCGCTTAATGGCCTGATCGCCCAATCGCACAATGCCTATCTTGCCTCGGCGAAAACCGCCGCGCCCATGTTCTCAATGATGCAGTCGGCGAACTGGCTGGTCTTCACTTTGGTGGCGCCTTCCATCAGCCGCTCGAAGTCGTACGTAACTTTCTTCTGGAGAATCGTCCGCTCCATTCCGCCCTCGATCAGATCGGCGGCTTCGTTCCATCCCAGAAAGCGGAACATCATCACGCCGGAAAGCATCACCGACCCCGGATTGATCACATCTTTATCCGCGTACTTCGGGGCCGTGCCGTGCGTGGCCTCGAAGATCGCGTAGCCATCGCCAATGTTCGCTCCAGGAGCAATGCCCAGCCCGCCCACCTGCGCTGCACAAGCGTCTGAAATGTAGTCGCCATTCAGGTTCGGAGTCGCCAGCACCGAGTACTCATCCGCCCGCGTCACTACCTGCTGGAAGATTGAATCGGCAATGCGGTCGTTGATCATGATTTTCTTCTTCCATTGCCCCTTGCCATGCGTGGCATAGATCCGGTCAAGCACTTCCTTCACTTCCTGCTCCACCGCCTGCCGAAACGACGGAGGAGCAAACTCCATCCCCGGCTCCACCAACTCAGCATTCTGCGCAGCGGTAAGATTCGGGTTCGTATCCCTATTATCGACAATCCAGCTCTCGCGTTCGGTGATTACCGTGTCGCGAAACTCCTCAGACGCAAGCTCGTATCCCCACTTGCGGAACGCGCCCTCGGTAAATTTCTGGATGTTGCCCTTGTGCACCAAAGTCACGCTCTTGCGCCCAGCTTCCAGCGCATAACGAATCGCCATGCGCACCAGGCGCTTGGTCCCAGTCACCGACATCGGCTTGATGCCTACGCCGGAATCCTGCCGGATCTGTTTCTTGCCGCTCTTCAGCATGTCCTTGTTGAGAAATTCGATCAGCCTCGCGCATTCCGCCGTTCCCTCTTCCCACTCGATGCCGGCGTATACGTCCTCCGTATTCTCGCGGTAGATCACCACGTCCATGCGCTCGGGATTTTTCACTGGCGAGGGCACGCCTTTGTAGTACTTCACCGGACGCACGCAGCAATAGAGATCGAGAATTTGCCGCAGCGCAACGTTCAGCGAACGAATGCCGCCGCCCACAGGCGTGGTCAGCGGACCCTTGATTGCAACCCGAAATTCGCGGATCGCATCCACCGTGTCATCGGGCAGCCAGGTGTCGAACTTGGCCTTAGCCTTCTCTCCGGCAAACACCTCGTACCACGCCACACGGCGCTTGCCCTTATAGGCTCTCTCGACCGCCGCGTCGAATACGCGTTTCGACGCCTTCCAGATATCGCGCCCGGTTCCGTCGCCCTCGATAAACGGAACGACCGGATTGTCCGGCACCTGGTATTTTCCATTCGCATATCCGATCTTTTTTCCGTCGGAGGGTACCGCAACTCCGTTATAAGAACCCGCCATCCTCAGCCTCCCTGTGAAATTGCCAAGCAACTAGAAAAATTCTTTGCATTATAGAGAATACCTCTGCGCGCTGACTAAGTCTCCCGTCACTGCAGGGTGTGACAGCCGTCACCACCGTCTCGTCCCAAAAGACTTGCGCACGCCCACCGTAAAGTATCGTCCCCAGGGCCCGTTGTTGCCCAGGTCGGCCGCGCCCAGGTTGGTGTTGCGCGCGCCCAGCCGGTCGAACAGGAAATGCTGGGTCGCGCGAAACTCGAATCCCTTGGCGATAAATATGCCCACTCCCCACGAGTGCTCAATGCCAATCGCATCCGGCGACCAGGTATAAAGCGTCTTCGGGATAGTCTTGCCAAACAGGAACGCTGGCGCGCCAAATACCATGAAGCGCCGCAGCTGCCCCCGGCCGAAGGGGCGCACCTCAAGCATCCCAGACAGCATGTAGCGCGCAAACAGACTGCACGGGGCGTTTACGCCTCCATACTGCCCCGCGTTGCCGGCGCAGAGGTTGGGGTCGATTTCGTTATGCGGAGGAGCCAGATCAAATTGCGCCCAGCCCCAAAACATGTCGCGAGGAAGAAACAAACGTTCTTCCCGCGGCTCGTCATTTCCCATAGTATGGGTGGGCGCACTCTGCGCCCTGCCTGCGAACGGAATCAATAGAGGAAATGCAAGAATCCAAGCCAATCTTTTCATCCAGCCCCCAAGTTTTGTGCGTTGCATAGGAAACATGAGGTTTGTAGAGTACGCCCAAGGTCTTTTGTCTCCCGCACTCGCATCCCGAAACCCACAGCAAGGGTCGCATGGGAGCCGACATTGTAACCTGCGGGCGATAGCAGTGCCGACTGCGATCGAAGCTGAAAAATGCACCCTGGTACAAAATGGGTTTTCGTGAAGACCGAAGGCGAGCAGACGGCGGTCCGTACTTCCAGAATTCATATCCAGAATTCCGGTTTATTCCATTCGTAGGAGGCTTCACAGCCAAAAGGACTTACGGTGCAAGCATCTACAGTTTGGCTGGCAGATTGCTGATTAATTGAGATTACGGAAATCGGGAACCCCCATGCCCCAGGAAGTTTCTGTCTCTTATCAGGCCGTTAAAAGCAAGGTCTACCGCTTGATTGATGCCCTAGTCGTTGGCGAAAAGACTGAGGCCGAGGTCCAGGAGTCGATCCGCCGCTGGTGGGACCTTATTCATCCCGCCGATCATCCTATCGCCCAAAAGTATCTCCTCCTCGTGCTGGAACGCTCATGCCTGGCCATTACCGCGGTGGGGGAAGGCCTGGTGGAGGCAACTGAAGGCAGTGTGCCCGGCCCGTCCCAGTCGGCCAAGGCCGTGAAGTTGGTGGGCAGAATCGTGAAGCAGACCACGCTGAGCCCCACGCTCTGAATCTTGGCCATGCTTGAAACGTGTTCAGCCGCGAAGCGGCGGCAGAATGCAGCCCACGGCGCAACCCCGTAGCTAGGAAGCGGAACAAGTACAAGCCCCGAAGGGGCGAAAAAGATATACGACGCAGAGTCTGACAGGACGGCACTGCTTCTCACGCGCCCTCCCGAAGCCTCTGCCAACCATCACAGATTTTACAATTGCGCGGTTGCAGCCTCTCGTCGAGCCCAGTATCCTCAAATGTGATCTTGTCAGTGCAAGCATTCCTCACCCGAGTGACGTAATGAAATCCTGTCTTCAGTCCCTTGTCAAAGTTCGCGGTTATCTTACATCAGGAGCGTTGCTGGTTATGGCTGGGTTGACTATGGCTGGATCGCTACTCGCGGCGTCCGGAATCTACACCTTCACCCTCAATTCAATCGACGGCAAACCCGCGCCCTTGGCCGACTACAAGGGCAAAGTAGTTCTGGTCGTCAACGTCGCCAGCCAGTGTGGCTACACGCCCCAATACAGCGCGCTGGAAGCGACCTACGAGAAGTATAAGGACAAGGGATTCGTAATCCTCGGCTTCCCCGCCAACAATTTCGGCGCTCAGGAGCCCGGCACCAACGAAGAGATCAAGACCTTCTGCACCCGCAAATACAGCGTAACGTTTCCCATGTACGCGAAGATTTCCGTCAAGGGCACCGACCAGGCTCCGCTCTACGCCTACCTCACCAAGGACACGGGCCCGCGCATCGCCGGTGAAATCAAATGGAATTTCACCAAGTTCCTTGTGGACCGCAATGGCAACGTAGTTCAACGTTTCGAACCGGAGGTCACACCCGACTCAAAAGAAGTGATCTCGGCGATCGAAAAGCAGTTAAAGCAGTAGTCCATCCGTCGTGCCAGCCTGTTTGGCCTGCGTGCCAACTTCCCGAAAGGCCGTTCTTAGAAAGCTTCCGGTTGGCCGACGATTCGTTCAGGAGGCAAAATTGAATGTTGGCGCGCTTTCAAAACGCTCTTTAGCCTAAGGAGCACAAGTCGAGATTTTCGTACGCGCGACGCGCAATTCGCAGCAATAGACGTTCGGGGGCCCCGGGGAGTCGGATGGGGCGTCGGATTAAGAACAATGGTGAATATGAGCAGACTGTCCAATAAAGTGGCAATAGTGACGGGCGCGTCCAAAGGCATAGGCGGTGGGATTGCAACGGCCTTGGGAGCTGCGGGCGCGCGCGTGGCCGTCAACTATTCCTCCGACCGGCAGGGCGCTGAACGCGTCGCGCAGGCGATCACCGACAACGGGGGCGAGGCGATCGCGGTCGGGGCCGACGTGTCCAAGGCCGCAGATGTCGCGCGGTTATTCAAAGAAGTGGACTCCGCGTTCGGACGACTGGATGTTTTGGTCAACAACGCCGGGGTATTCCGTTTCGGCGCCATCGGGGAGATCACCGAAAAGGACTTTCACCTCCAGTACAACGTCAACGTTCTCGGGGCGATTCTCACCGTGCAGGAGGCGATCAAGCGGTTCGGGCCCGACGGCGGGAGCATCATCAACCTCAGCTTGATCGTCGGCTCGCATCCGGTGCCGGGAGCGCTGCTGTACGCTTCCACGAAAGGCGCCATCGAAACGCTGACCAGGGGATTGGCGCTCGAACTGGCGCCGCGCAAATACGCGTCAACACCATCGCTCCGGGTCATACAGAAACCGAACGCAATGCAGCCGCGGGGACCTTTGAGGGTGGTGCCGGCGCCGCTCTGGCTGGGAAGACGCTCTCGGCCGGCTCGGCCGCGTCACGGATATCGCCCCGCTGGCGGTGTTCCTGGCGTCAGACGAATCCGCCTGGATCACAGGAGAAGTCATTCGGGCTGCGGGCGGCCTCGTTGTGGCCGCCTGAGTGCGCCATGCGGACCTCCAAGTTAATTCATGAGACCAATTTTTTTGACCTGTTAGCATTGCACGACCGGTCGTAATGCAGCGGAGGTCGCGATGGACAAGAACGCTTCGCCGAAGGCAACTCCGCAGACCGTCACCTGAAGCTCCTTCACTACGTTCATTCAATTGGACGGGAGGTCCCCCGTTCCATCGCAGTTTCGTACTCCGGGGACTTTTACGATCACCCGGCTCCAGTCACCGCCTGGGCTTCCTGACCGAATCACAAAGCTATCGCCTGTCCCCGCCCTGCTGGTGTCGATCTCCCGGTACCGACTGGCCGTAGAAACGTGGTCGTGGATGACTGGTCTTCGAAAGCAAGCGGAACCGACTCAGCTAGCGCGTTGCTCTTTGAACCGATATTTGTTGATTTTGAAACGCTTGATCTTGGAATCGAGCGTCCGCGCGGGCAACCCTAATTTCGTGGCTGCGCCCGACGGGCCACAGACCTGTCCATAACATTCCTCTTGATCTGGCTCACGCCTCTTGGCTCCACTCCGGCGCCTGCACCACCGCAGCAAACGCAGCCGATTCCTCAGCTAGTGCAGAAGAACAAAAGCTTTCAGCCTTCGTTGCTTGTCATCCCCGCCGGCGGGCAAGTCGAGTTCCCCAACCGGGATCCTTTTTTTCACAATGTATTTTCATTGTTCGACGGCAAGCGCTTCGATCTTGGACTTTACGAGAGCGGCACAACTCAATTCGTGAAGTTCGACAAGCCCGGCATTTCTTTCATCTTCTGCAACATCCATGCGCAGATGAGCGCCGTAGTAGTAGCCCTCAACACACCGTACTATTCGATCTCCAACTGGCGCGGCGAAATCAGCATCGCCAACGTGGTCCCCGGCCGCTACCAGATGCACGTTTTCCATCCCTCAGTGTCGCCGGAAGCTCTGCAAGCCGCGGAACGCGAAATCACCGTAACTCCCGGCGAAACGTTCCTGGGAAATTTCACCCTGGCCGAGTCCGACATGGATGTAGCCCACAAGAACAAATACGGACGCGACTACGACCGCCCCGACCCCGACAGCCCCGCGTATGCGCGCCCCTAAGGACTCCAGCCCCGAAAGGGGCGGAATGTGAAAGCCCGGCGAGGAAGTACCGGGTCGAGTACTGGACTCAGCTAGCGCGTGGCACCTTGAACCGATATTTGTTGATTTTGAAGCGCTTGATTTTTGAATCGAGTGTTCGCGCCGGCAGACCTAGTTTCGTGGATGCGCCCAACGGGCCCGAGATCCGTCCATTACACTCCGCTAGTGCGGCTTCAATCATTTCCTTCTCCTGCAGCGCGAGGACACTATTAAGCGTACTCCGTCGGCTACGGGCAACCGGGAGTTCTGGGCGAAGCCAGGTCTCGTCCACCGAAAAGGTTTCGCCCTCGGACAGAATGACGGCACGCTCAATTACGTTTTGTAGTTCACGAATGTTCCCAGGCCAGTCGTATGCCTGTAATAATCTAAGACTCTTCTTGTCGATCATTCTGAATTTCTTTCCAGATTTCTTGCCGAAGCGGTCGATGAAATACTCAACCAGCAAGGGAATGTCGGCTACGCGGTCGCGCAACGGCGGTACATCGACAGGGACTACATTCAGTCTATATAGGAGGTCTTCACGGAATTTGCCTTCCGCTACGAGCGCATTCAAATCACGATAGTAGCTGCAATTATCCTGACGTCGATGGGAATGACCTTACTACTACCCACGCGTTCGATTTCACGCTCCTGCAGCACCCGTAACAATGCGACTTGAATCTCGGGAGGCAAATCGCCAACTTCGTCCAGAAAAATTGTCCCGCCGTTTGCCGATTCGAACCGTCCGAGGCGTCGTTGGGTTGCACCGGTGAAAGCGCCCTTCTCGTGACCGAAAAGCTCGGACGCAATCAGCGATTGTGGGATGGCAGCGCAATTCACGCCGATGAATGCGCGATCCGCGCGATTGGATCGCTTGTGGATGCTACGGGCTATCAACTCCTTTCCTGTACCGGTTTCGCCGAGAATCAATACGGTCGAATCGGCAGAAGCTAGCTTAGCGATTTGGCGTAAGACTTTTCGCAGCACTTCGGAGGAGCCGACAATATCCTCGAACATCGAGTCCCGATCGATTTGCTCTCGCAACGCCAGGTTTTCATTCCGTGTCCTTTCCTCTGCTCGGACGCGGTCATCGATGTCAGTTCCAGTTGCGTACCAGCGAGTCACTTGCCCCTGGTCATTTCGGAAAGGGTTGTAACGAATAAGAAACCAACGATATTGGCCGTCTTTCCGACGAGCCCTCTGTTCAATTTCGAACGGAACTCCGCGGCCGAGAGCAGCCTTGCGCTCCTCGCGTAATCTCTCCAGGTCGTCGGGGTAGAAGATTCGTTTCCGAAAGTCCGGAGCAATCACATCTTCCGCGGCCAGACCGGTGTAGTCGAGCGTCGCTTGGTTGGCGTAGGTGGGGTTACCCGAGGGATCCTGGACGACAATCGCCTGCGGTATTAAGTCGGTGATGCGACGAAGCTCGCGTTCATCTTCTCGCAGCTTAGCTTCCGTTTGCTTGAGGGTTTCGATATCGGTGCATGCTCCGTACCACCGGACAATCTTGCCAGTTTCGTCTCGTAGCGGCTCCACTCTCATGAGAAACCAGCGGAACACTCCGTCGTGGCGACGGAGACGCGCTTCCATTTCGCCGGGTTCACCTATGACCAAGAGCCCTCGCCATTTCTCCGTCAATGGCACTCGGTCCTCTGGATGGATCGCAACTTGCCAACCCGAACCATGGGACTCTTCAGGGGGAGGCCCGTGTACTCAAGCCATCGTTTGTTGATGAATTCATTTGAACCATCCGGCAGATTGCACCACGCCAGCGTAGGGATCGTGTCGATCACCTGCCGAAGTTTCCTTTCCGAGTTCTTTACTTCGTCCAGCGCTCTCTCCAGAGCCTCTTCGGATCGCGGGCGTTTCATAGAAGCCATCGGGCGATTATAAGCATCTTTTCCTGATCGAAAATGAATTCCTGACAAATCAGGACGATGTGCCAGTCTAAGTTCAACTGCAACAGGCTATTGCAAATGGTCCGCGACTTGCACTGCCGTCACTGTCTTCCGGAGCCGGTAGAAAATGACGCTGCGGATTGAACGGGTCCAAGGGCGGATTCGGCTCAGCGGCGAACTTCGAGTTGGATACCTGGATCAAGTGAAAACCGAAATCGAGCGCTGGGAATCGCCAGTCGTTTTGGATTTGGAGGAATTGGATCTCATCGATCTCGAAGGTGTTCGTTTTCTCAATGCGTGTGAGGCGGGGGGGTCTCGATCGTGCACTGTTCGCCTTACATCAGGGAATGGATGCTGCAGGAACGTGGTCGGCCGAAAGAACACCCAGAACCGCTGTAACGAGCCTTATGTCAGACGAAGGACGAAAAGCCGATCGCGTAAAAGAAGAATGAAAGGAAAAAAGGAGAACAGAATGAAACCTAACTGTAGAAACGTCGTGACGAAGCTTTATGCGGTTGCTGCACTTGCTACGCTGATGGGTGCGACTCTGAACGTTGCCGCGGCGGGTCCCGCGCCCACCGGCATCAAGAACGTGGTCCTGGTGCATGGTGCATTCGCCGATGGCTCCGGCTGGGAAGCCGTCGCCAAGATCCTTGAGAAGGATGGTTACACGGTATCGGTGGCGCAGCCCCCCGAGACCTCGTACGCCGACGACCAAAAGTACACGAGGGCCGCAATCGACGCCATGGGCGGCCCGGTCGTTCTGGTCGGCCACAGCTACGGCGGGTCCATCATCAGCGAGGCCGGGAACGATCCAAACGTTGCGGCACTGGTCTACATCGCCGCATTTGCGCTCGATGAAGGTGATAGCTGTGCGTCGATCGAACAGGCCCTGCCGCAAGCCTCCAAGGCATTCAAGGCGGATAGCAGCGGCAACTGGTGGATTGAACAGGAGCATTTCTCGGCCGACTTCGCAGCGGATATTCCTCCCGCCGAGTCCCATTACATGGCTATATCGCAGGTGCCGATCTCCACCGACTCGTTCACCCACAAGGTCACGAATCCCGCCTGGAAGACCAAGCCAACCTGGTACATGGTGGCCACCGCAGACCGGTCGATCAATCCGGACCAGGAGCGCATGATGGCGAAGCGCGCCAAGGCCAAGACGGTCGAAGTGAATGCCAGCCATGTGGCCTACATGTCTCACCCGAAGGAAACAGCCAAGCTCATCGAAGAGGCTGCCACCTCCGCACTAGCCAATCGCTATTCCTCGACCAAAAGATCTCCGCCGATCCTCCCGGATCGGCGGAGGCATCGAAACAGCTGCCTCAGGAGGGCAAAATGACAAATCAGATCACCATACAAGGACAGGACGGCACGTTCGCCGCCTATATCGCAAGACCGAAGACCTTGCCGGCTTCCGCCGTCATCGTTCTGCAGGAACTCTTCGGGGTGAACGCCGACATCCGCAAGCACTGCGATGAATTGGCGGAACAAGGTTTCCTTGCGGTCGCCCCAGACCTGTTCTGGCGGCAGGAGCCGGGCGTCGACCTGACCGTCACCTCCGAAGCCGACTGGCAACACGGCCTTCGCCTCTATCAGGCTTATGACAGAGATGCCGGCGTCAAGGACGTCAAGGACACCATCGACGCAGTACGCAATCTCCCGGAATGCAACGGCAAGGTTGCCTTGCTCGGCTATTGCCTCGGCGCGCTGATGGTCTTCATGACAGCCGTGCGCAACGACGGCATCGACGCCGCGGTCTGGTATCACGGCGGCGATACTGAGAAATATCTGGGAGAGGTCGATGGGCTTCATGCGCCCCTTCTCATGCATCTGGCCGAGGAGGATGAGTTCATGTCCAAGGCGGCACAAGCTGAGATTAGAGCGGCAGTTGCCAAGAAACCAAACACGACAGTCTACAGCTACCCGGGGCAGAATCATGCCTTCTCTCGGCATAATGGGGCGCACTACAACGCCGCTGCGGCACAGCTCGCCAACGGGCGGACAAACGAATTTCTACATCAACAACTGCGGTGACTCCGGTCGATTCGCAGACGATTAGGAAAACGAGATGGAGCGCTTCAGCCTGAACAAGCCATTTGATGAAGTAGTGGCTGGTGTAAACACCGCTATCGGTCATCGGATATGGCTGAATTCGGGAGATCAGCCAGGAAGCGGGATCTTTTGCCGGAATGAAAGCGCAGTCGAGAAAGGCTTGAGCCAAGCCGGACTGAACCTGTTTATGCAACTTGATCAAGGCGCAGTTGTGCAGAAAGAAACGGGTCAAGACACACCTCGAATCATCCGCTTGCTTATCGGCACCCCTCTCATCATGAAGGAAATGGCGAAGCATGTTCCGGACGCGGGCTCTTACGCGCCGGTTACCGTGCTTGTGGATGAGCGCGCCGATGGCGTGCATTTGTCGTATGACAGGATGGCCAGTTTTTTACTGGTACGGAAACCCTGATGCGCTACAGGTTGCGGAAGATCTGGACAACAAAGTAGAGGATCTCTTGAAGCAAGCAGCAGGTTGGTGGAAAAAAGTGGTTATGGAAATTGGAACCATTGGCGCAGGCGATTTCGCACAGGCGTTCGCAAAACGGGCATTGAAGGCCGGCCACAAAGTAAAGCTTAGCAATAACCGCGGCTCCCACAGCCTTCGAGAAATTGTGAATCGACTCGGTCCTGGAGGAATGGCTGTCACCAAGGAAGAAGAGGCAGCTTGCGAAATCGTACTTCTTTGCAGCGCCTTGCAACAACGTGCCCGAGACACTCGCAAGTCTTCCCAATGGAAGAATCAGATTCTGATCGATGGGACGAATCCTTTTCAACGGCAAGGCTAGAAATTTCACCTTAGCAAATGTTCGAAATCTGTCGACTAGCCAGCTTGTTGCAGCGCTGGCCCCTGGAGCGCGGGTGGTCAAGGTACGGAGTAACTTGATCGTCCCTAATTTGGAGGTGGATCCAGTCGTCAACGGGGCGAGACGGGTTGCCTTCATTTGGCAGATGATGACAACGCGAAAAAGCGAGTTCAGACCTTGCTTGATGGTTTCGGCTATTCAGATTATCTTGGAAATCTTCGCGATGGAGGGTCATCCAGAAGCAGGGGGCCCTCTTGCAGGACGAGATTTGTTTGAAAAGGGACAACGTCATGATGACAGGCAAAAATCTCACTGCCTTTCACGCCGCTTTATCGAAGTCGGGGTTAGGAGCATGCATCATGACTGAATCAGCGGCGCACGTGCGGGTCATCGAGGAAACGTCTGCGTACTGGAGGGTTGTGTTCGACTATCCGCCTTTCAACATCGTAGACGCCACCATATTCGAAGGCCTCCAGGATCTGCTCGCGCGAATGGACGCCAGCCCGAGCCTGCGGGTCGTCGTATTCGAGAGCGCAAATCCCGAGTTTTACCTTTCCCACTTTGATTTGACCGGCAAGATAGGGAACATCATGACTGCTGTCGGGCCTTCCGGCCTCCCGATCCTGATGGATACGTTCGTCCGTCTCACCAAGTCCCCGGTGGTCAGCATCGCGAAGATCCGAGGCTGTGTCCGGGGCGTGAGCAGCGAGTTCGTCCTCGCCTGCGACATGCGCTTCGCCTCGCGCGAGAACACGCGACTCGGCCAACCCGAAGTCGGGGTGGGACTGCATCCCGGCGGCGGCGGTGCGGAACGCTTCCACATCTAGTCGGCCGCGGCCGGGCGCTCGAAATCGTTCTTGGCGCGAACGACTTCGACGGCGACACCGCGGAACGATACGGATACATCAACCGGGCACTTCCAGACGCGGAACTGGACAGCTTCGTCGACGCGCTCGCGCGCCGGATCGCCTCCTTCGACCGGCGTGCCATCGCGGCGGCGAAAAATCTCATCAACCAAGTCTCGTTGCCATCCGCCGACCAACTCCTCGACGCAATAACCTCCTTTGAGACCGCGCTAACGTGGCCTGAAGCGCAGCAGCGAATCCAAGCTCTGTTAAAGCGCGGACTCCAACGGGAAGCGACTTCGAAACTCGCTGGCCCGAGTGCTCGGCTCGCTCGTCGAAACGTAGTCACTCTGCGGTATGCAGGCTCGCCGAACTGGCAATTAAGTTCGCCAATCGGCGTAAACTATCGAAATAAATGCATGAATGAAAGGAGAGCAAAAATGAAATCGTCAACCAAACCCAGCATCGTATTCTGTCACGGGCTCTGGGCGGACGGCTCGTGCTTTAGCAAGTTAATCGGTCCCTTGCAGACCGAAGGCTATGAGTGCATTGCGGCGCAATACGGCCTCAACTCAACCGCAGAGGACATCGCGTTAACGAAAGCAACAATCGGCCGGGTCAGCAGCCCGGTTATCCTTGTCGGCCACTCCTACGGCGGAACCGTCATCACAGGCGCCGGAACCGACGATCGCGTTGCCGGCCTAGTTTACATCTGCGCGCTTGCTCCGGACGCCGATGAGACATCTCAGACACAGCAATCTAACTTCCCGAAGACAGACGTCTTCTCCCAAATCGAAGTCGTGGATGGACGTATCTGGCTGCGTCCCGAGGGCACGAAGTATTTCTGCGGAGATCTTTCGGAGCAGGAGCAGAAGCTCGTTTGGGCGACCCAGGGGGTTCCGAAACCCGACCTGTTTGACGCAAAGGCCGGAGGAACCGCCTGGAAATCAAAACCCAGTTGGTACATCGTCGGCAAAAAAGATCACACGGTGCATCCCGATCTGGAGCGCGCCATGGCCAAGCGCATGGGCGCAACCACCTATGAGCTTGACAGCAGCCACGTGCCGATGCTCTCCCAACCGGAACGCGTCCTCGATATGATCCGTGCCGCCGCAAAAGCAGTTCAAAAAGCCAAGGTAGCAGCGTAAAACATATCGGGCACATACCCACTCAAGTCAAAAACTGGCTTGAGTGGGCCACCTTTCCAACTATGACTACTAAGCGATGCTCCTGGGCCAGCGCAGATAGTCCGTTGCTGGTCGAATATCACGATCGCGAATGGGGTGTCCCCGTTCATAATGACCGCAAACATTTCGAGGTTCTCGTGCTCTCTGGCGCACAGGCCGGATTGAGCTGGTCGCTCGTGCTGAAAAAGCGGGAAGGTTATCGACGCGCGTTCGACAAATTCGACCCGGAGAAAGTCGCGCACTACTCTGAGAGACAAATCCAGAAGCTTATATCTGATCCGGAGATCATTCGCAACCGGATGAAGATCGAAGCTGCAGTGCGCAACGCACGCGCATTACTCAAAATCCAGGAAGAGTTCAGGGACTTTGACTCCTACTGCTGGCGTTTTGTCGGCGGGCGGCCCAAGCTTAACCGATGGAAGACAGTGCGGCAGATTCCTGCGACTTCGCCCGAATCCGAGGCATTCAGCAAGGACCTCAAGCACCGGGGATTCAGCTTCGTCGGCCCGACGGTCGTCTATGCGTACATGCAGGCGGTTGGAATGGTAAATGATCACCTCGTCGATTGTTTCCGTTATCGGGAGATCCGGCAGGATTAGAAGGCTGGATTAGAAGACGCGGACAGACGGGTGGAGTGCACCCGTCTGTCCCCATATTTCCCCCCAAGGCAGCAGCGTAAAGCACATCGGACACGCGACCCTTCTGAATGTCGCCTACTCACTCGTAATTCTTATCTTCCAACCTCTGATAGCAGCAGAGTGCTCTCGATCAGCGACGAGTTAAAAATCTTCCAGGCCGAGCTGGAAATCCGCAATAATACACTTGGGTGAACGCAGTCAGGGCAACACCGAAAGGAGAATACGATGAAAGTTCAGAGTGACTACTTCAATGCTTATCACAGCCTAAAGCTGACGCGAGATGACAACGGTGTGCTGGTTGCTGAGTTCCACAGCAATGGCGGGCCGTTCATTATGAGCGCGCCAGCTCACACGGAACTTGTCGAGGCCTTCTACCGCATTTCGCAAGATCGAGCGAACAAGATCGTGATCCTGACGGGCGCAGGCGGGGAGTTCATTACCGATGTCGATTGGTCCTCTTTCGGCGATGTCGCCGATCCCGGCGTTTGGAGCCAGGTTCACGACGAAGGCGTTCAGGCTTTGGAAAACATAGCCAACATACGCGTGCCGGTCATCGCGGCTATCGAAGGACGCGCCCACGTGCACTCCGACTACGCGCTACTTGCGAGTGTAATTGTGGCAGGGGAGGGTGCGACCTTCCAGGATGTGGCCCACTTCTCCGCAGGGGTTGCGCCCGGCGACGGAATCTTTACCACCTGGAGTTATCGCGCGGGAGCGGGACGAGCGGAAGCGTTCCTGCTGAACCCGCAGCCGCTGCCGGCGCGTACTGCACGGGAATGGGGAGTGGTTGCCGAGGTTGTGCCGAACGGTAAGGCGCTCAGTCGGGCGCGGGAATTGGCCGAGCTGTACCTGAAGGCTCCGGAGGTGACCCGCCGAAACACACGCATCCACTTCATTCAACCTTTGAAGGAGCGCATTGTGCGAGAAGTTGGCTACGGATTGTCGCTCGAAGGAGCGTCGTCGGCCGACCTGGTGAAATCGATGCGAGCCAAGAGTAAGCCTGTCGCTCAGAAAGGAAAGGTCGCATGAAGCGCAGCGAAGCACCTCATCCCCTCAGGTGCTTAAGAAGACGCAGCCAGAAGAATTTGATCTGGTGATTCTCGGGGGTGTCACCGGCCAGCCGCCGATACGCTGCCGGTTCACTGTGGGCCTAAGGGCAAATTCTGCGCTCGGAGCCGATGTCCAGTCTATCGATCACTGTTTTTCAACGTCCCGTATGGTTGCGATGTGCATTCATCACTGGGAGTTGGTCAAAACCTCTTTTGGCGGTTAATACTTAGGTTTTAACACTGGATAGTTTCCCTTAGGATTCGAGTAAGGAATCGAATATGAAAATGCGCGTCTCAATGCCTGCGTTCTTGTCGCCTCTGCTGGCGGTTGGAACGATGTCTGGCCAATAGGAAAAGGCCTCCGTCTCTCCCGACGAACCGTCCACGCCGGAGGCAATCAAGCAATTTAACGACGAACAGAGTTGCGGAACTCTCCAAACAGCTCGCCTGGCAAGGAGGATCAGCCGGCCGAAACCGTGTTCAAGAACATCAAGATTTTGACCGGGGAGCCAGGCGGGGAATCTGTTGAAGATTATGCAGATAGGTTACGACCGGGCTCTGGGAACGAGTTGCGCCCATGAACCTACTCGTCAATTGCACCACCAGTCATCGAAGTCAGTTGAAGCCGGCGCTCAACATCTAGATGCGGATGGGACGAAGAAGTGAATTGCAGCAAGCAGTCTGAATAGCACTGCCGGAATGAATCTTTGAAGAGCGATCTACCTAGCATGCTGATGAAAAGCTGTACGACGTTCACGCTTGTTTTCCTGTGTTTCTGGCAAGCACGCTCGGCGGACACAAATTCTGCGTTGTCCTCACGCATCGACAACGCGGTTCGAGTCGAGGTCGCTAATGGGTTTTCCGGTGGCGTGCTTGTGGTCCGCGGCAACGCGGTTCTTCTCGACAAGGGTTACGGTACCATTCGCGGTGTATCAATAAGCCCGAAATCAAGGTTCTGGATCGCCTCTGTTGGCAAGCAGTTCACCAGCGCAGCGATCTTGAGATGCCGAGACGCGGGCTGGCTCAAGCTCGACGATCCGATTTCACTTTTTTTCCCTACCGCGCCGGTCGACAAGCGCACCATAACGATTCGACAATTACTCGCCCATCTTTCCGGACTCGATCAAACATATGCCTCCGAAGGCGCCACGAACCGTGCCGATGCCGTCAACCGCATGCTCTCTCATCCGCTGATCGATACACCGGGCCACAAATTCCACTACTCGAACGATAACTATCAGCTGGCCGCTGCAATCGTCGAAGTAACCAGCGGAGACGACTACAAGGATTTCGTCATCAAGAATTTCTTTCGACATGCAGGTCTAAGAGATACGGGTTTCGCTTCCTCGCCGGGGGCGCAATCCGTGGTGCCAGCGCGTAATCCGACGCCGGCGAGACTTTCCATCCCAGGTTGGGGTGAGGCAGGCGTCTATTCGACCACGCGCGATCTCTTGGAGTGGTATCGAGCGTTGTCCTCGGGCAGCGTTCTTTCGCGCGAGAGCGTGAACGACCTCTTCGCACCGGTCGCACCGATTGGCGAAGGCCAAACAGCACTCGGTTGGTTCCTCGGCAAGAACGGTAACGGAACCGCGTACATCTTCACGCGCGGAAATGAGGACTGGGGGCCAAATTCCTTGTTGTACGCTTATCCTGAGTCAGGCGTTGTCATCATCGTGCTGACGCATGGCGGCGACTCGAATGGAGATTTATCCTGGTCGCGGTTCATCCATTCCAAGATCCAAAAGTTACTCTTCCCCTAACCGCACATCGAAGGGGCGATGTCTCCAGGTTTTTGAGGCGGAGCCATTTCGGTTACGATAGACCCATTGTCAATCGCTGTCCGACTGTCGGCGTAGGGTCTGAGGGTCCGCCCCGGTGCCCCAGGTTTTTACACCATGAGGTCCAGAATGAACCTGTCGCTCAGAAAGGAAAAGTCGCATGAACCGCACCGAAGGCACCTCATCCGCTCAGGTACCTAATAAGACGCAGCCGGAAGAATTTGATCTGGTGATTCTCGGAGGTGGCACGGGCTCGACCATCGCTGCCTGGACTTTTGCTGGCGAAGGCAAGCGCGTTGCTGTCGTCGATCGCAAATACATCGGCGGATCGTGCCCGAACATCGCGTGCTTGCCGAGCAAGAACATCATCCACAGCGCGAAAGTCGCATCGTACTTTCGCCGAAGCAACGAATTCGGCATCACATGCGATGGCTTCGCGATCGACATGGCGGCCGTGCGCGAACGCAAGCGCAGGATGGTGCGTGGCCTGAACGACATGTATATGGAAAATTACAGGAACACGGGCGCCGAGTTCATATTGGGAACGGGCCGGTTCCTGGCTCCGAGAACAGTGGAAGTCACCCTGGCCGATGGGACCACACGTCAACTGCGGGGCGCGAATGTGATCGTCAGTACGGGCACGCGCGCCGCGGTTGAGAAAATTCCCGGCCTTGCGGAAGCGCAGCCGCTCACCCATATCGAGGCTCTTGAACTCGATGAAATTCCCGAATACTTGCTGGTTGTCGGTGGAGGCTACGTCGGAGTGGAGATGTCCCATGCGATGCGCCGCTTCGGCAGCAAGGTGACGATGATCGATCGCAACGGGCGGCTGATGTCCAAAGAAGACCCGGACGTATGCGAGGCTCTGCGCAGCCTGCTCGCCGATGAAGGCATCGACATTCTCCTGAATGCACGAATCAAGCAAGTGTCGGGCAAAAGTGGCGACTCGGTGAGTGTCGTCGTCATTCAGAATGGCGTGCAGAATGGCGAGCAGAATGGAATTGAGAGAGTCCTAAAGGGTAGTCATGTATTGGTCGCCACAGACCGCAATCCGAACACCGAAGGACTTGGCCTGGAACTGACCGGCGTTGAGCTCACCGGCCGGGGATACATCAAGGTCAACGAGCGGCTGCAGACCACCGCGCCCGGCGTCTGGGCGATCGGGGAGGTCGCAGGCAGTCCGCAGTTCACGCACATCAGCATCGACGATTTCCGCGTAGTCCATGCCAATTTAACCGGCGCAACCGCGTGACCACGGGCAGGCAAGTCCCATATTGTCTGTTTACCGATCCCGAACTTGCTCGCATCGGCCTGAGTGAAACCGAAGCGCAGGCTCGAGGGATAGCGTATCGCCTGTTTAAGGTCCCAATGGAAACCAACCTGCGTGCACACACGTTTTCGGAGACCCGCGGTTTCGTGAAGGCCCTGGTGGAGTCTGATAACGATCGAATCCTCGGGTTCACGGCCTTCGGTGTCGGCGCGGGGGAGACCCTGGCCGCCGTCCAGGTTGCGATGATCGCCGGGCTGCCATACACCGCGCTGCGCGATGCGGTCCTGACTCACCCAACACTGGTCGAAGGTCTCATATCTCTGTTCTCGTCCGCAGCGTCAGCGCACAACGTTGCCGAGGCAAGAGGAACCCAGATCTCCGCCGCATGAAGTGAACTGCAACGGGAATTAGAAAAATAGGAACTCGTGATCCGGTCGCTGCGCAACATGTTTCGCTCCTTGCGCAGCACATTACTACCGAAAGTCGGCATGCCGAAAGCGATCGTTACAAGTAGAACATCCCTTCGACAACTCCGGCCTTAAGCTGGCGCTCAAATTGCCATCCCGCCGCGGCGGGCGTGGACAGCGAGCCGCCCTGCTACAATTCGGTCGCGACACGGCCAACGACGTAGCCACATCGTTTTCGAATTCTGGTCCGGCGTTACTGGTCCACTGACCACTACCTCATGGACTTCGACCAACTGCAAACGTTTCTCGAAGTAGCGCGCCATGCCTCGTTCTCCCGGGCGGCCGAGAAGCGTTTCCGCACCCAGCCTGCCATCTCCTCCCAGATTCGCGCCCTCGAAGACGAAGTCGGCGCCAAGCTTTTTGACCGCTCCGGCGGCAAGGTCTCGCTCACCGCCGCCGGCAAATCCTTTCAAAAATATGCCCAGGATACCGTGGACGCCCGCAAGGCCATGCTCACTTCTCTAGCCGAGATGGAACATGTCCCCCGCGGCGCCATCACCGTGGGCGCAAACGAAGGCACGTGCCTGCACATTCTTCCCGAGGTTTTTGCCGATTTCAAGAAGCTCTATCCCGGCGTGTCGGTCAACATTCAACGCGCCGACTATGCCCGGATTCTCGAATCCGTAACCGACAACTCCGTCGATTTCGGCGTCGTTTCCCTGCCCGTGAAAGACAACCGCCTCACCGTAGTCCTCATCCATCAGGATGAGCTGGCCATCATCGCTCCGCCGCACCATCCGCTTGGGAAGATGAAGTCTGCTTCGGTGGGAGATCTGGCCAGGTATCCGCTGGTTCTTCCCAAAGCCGGCCACACCCGCGACGCGCTCGATGAACTGTTTCGCGAACGCCGGTTAAAGCCGAACTATAGTATGGAACTCGATTCCAGCGAACTTCTGAAACGCTTCGTAGCGGCCGGCGTGGGAGTCGGGTTCATCGCCCGCTCCAACGTGCAGGAAGACGTTCGCGCCGGCGTCCTGGTTGCGCTTCCCATGGCCGACGCTCAACTGCGCCGCGACCTGGCACTGGTTTTCCGCAAAGACAAAGCTCTCAGCCGCGCCGCTCTCGCATTCATCGAGATTGCCAAGAAACTCAAATCCAGCGCAGCATGGGCGTCAAGATCGAAGTAGATGAAGAACCTACCTCTCACGCGCTGCGTCATCTCTTCCCTTCTGATCATCCTTCTCTGCTTCTCGGCCGCCGCTCAGACCCAGCCCAGTACTGCAAATCGTCCTCTACCATCCACTTCTTACAAACTGATCGCGGTCAAGGTGACCGGCAGTCAGCGCTTCACGTCGGAAGAAGTCGCGGCCGCCAGCGGACTGCCGGTTGGCACCATCGCCCACGAAGAAGATTTCAAGAAGGCGGCACGCCAACTCGGCGAGAGCGGAGCCTTCAGCAACATCGCCTACACCTTCAACTACTCGTCAGCCGGCACCAAGCTCGAGTTCCAGGTCACCGACGCCGACAAATTTGTTCCTGCCCGCTTCTCTGACTTCGTCTGGTTCACCGACGAAGAGCTGCTTCAGAAAGCGCACGAACGCATTCCGCTTTTCAAAGGAGAATTACCCGCCACCGGACGTTTGCCCGACCAGGTCTCGGATGTTCTTCAAGCCATGCTAGTCGAGAACGGCATCCCCGGCCACGTCGATTACCTGCGCAACAACGGCAAGAGCGAGCAACTAGAGTCGATTGTTTACAACGTCGCCGGCGTAAGCATTCGCATCCACAACGTCGAGTTCCCCGGCGCGGGAGCGGGCGAGTTGCCCTTGCTCCAGTCTGCCGCGGAAAAATTAGTCGATCGCGAATACTCCCGCGATTTCATGGCGAACTTCATCGATCACGCGCTGCTGCCCATCTACCGTGAGCATGGATATCTCAAGGTTTCTTGCGCCCCGGCGCAGCCGAAGGTCGTCAAACCTGCCGCCTCCGAGCCCAGCGACAATCGAACGAAACCCACCTTCGTGGATGTCACATTCCAGGTCACTCCCGGCATCCAGTACAGGCTCGTCCGCTGTGATTGGTCGGGAAACAAAACCATCCCGAGCGATGCGCTCGATTCCTTCCTTCATGCCAAACCGGGGCAAACGGCAAACACCGTTCAACTGGAGAACGACCTAAGCGCCGTCCGCGAGCTTTACGGCTCCCGCGGATACATCCTCGCCACCATCAAGGGAGACGCCGAATTCGACGACGCCGCCGGAACCGTGGCCTTTCACCTTGTCGTCAACGAGGGTAATGTGTTCCACATGGGAGAACTCGAATTTCGCGGCATTGACAACAATCTCACTGCCAGACTGCGCGCCGCCTGGAAGCTCCGCCCCGGCGATGTCTACGATTCCACCTACCTCAAGCAGTTCCTGCCTCAGGCCCGAAAGCTACTCCCCGCCAACCTCGACTGGGAAGTCTCCACCCACGTGACCGCCCTCACCGGTACCACGACCGTGGACGTAGATCTGCAATATACTGCCAAGGCGCCACAGTAAATGGAAACTAGGCGGTAACCTTTTCCGCTTTCCCTCATCTATTATTGAGAAGTGATTGGGGTTGGTAGCGCCGCCGCCCGGCGGCCGGTCACAGCGCGACCGCGGGCTGGGCGACGGCGCCACCTGCATACTGGCCCCGAAGGAGAACATAAGGTGTATCGCGCTTCGCGGTGGTTCGCATCGATGGCAGTGGTTATCCTCTTAGGGACTGTATTCTCCATTCTTGATGCGCTCGCCGCCGGCAAGCAAACGTTTACTGGAGAGGTCGGCGACGCCATGTGTGGAAGGCAACACATGGAAGGCACGCCGGCCGAGTGCACCCGCACCTGCGTGTCGAAAGGCTCCAAGTACGCATTGGTCGTAGGCGAGAAGATTTATGTTTTGGAGGCCACCGACAAGTCGGCTCTGGCCACACTGGATCAGCAGGCCGGCAAGAATGCCACCGTAACCGGCACGCTGAACGGTGACACCATTGAAGTCAGCTCAGTAGCCGCTGCCAAATGACCAGGCAGAGATACTTCTGGAGATATGCTCATGTGGAGACGGCGGCCTCGGCCGTCCCGCCAAGCAAACGCAGCGGCTTCCTAACAGAAGCCGGCAACCGAACGCAGTAACGACTGAGCCACTATCTTTTCGAGTGGCCTAACCTGTGGTACAGTTAGCCCGTTCTGCCCGGTGGCCCTCCCCCAAAATGCTCCGGGCATAGGTGGCGGGGATCCGCGCCCGCGGCTTCCCGCCATTTTTTCTTTCCCCGCGCGAAATTCATCTTCCCTTTACAAAGCATTGTGTTAAATTGTGCATTCTTCTGTCTGATTTTTGCGCCGGAGGATACAGCATTGGGCAAAGACATGGTTCCCAAGCGGATGTTCTTCACCAAGGGAGTCGGGAAGCACCGTGAGCGGTTAACGTCCTTCGAATTAGCCCTGCGCGACGCCGGCATCGCGGCGCAAAACCTGGTGCGCGTCTCCTCCATCTTCCCCCCAAATTGCAAGATGCTGGCCCGCAAAGAGGGCGTGAAATATCTGAGCCCCGGCGAGGTCGTATTCGCCGTTGTGGCTGAAAACTCCACGCACGAAGCCCACCGCCTGCTCGCCTCCTCCATCGGCGTAGCCATTCCCGCCGACAAGAATACTTACGGATATCTCAGCGAGCACCACTCCTTCGGTGAGACCGAAGACGCCGCCGGAGAATACGCCGAAGAACTAGCCGCCGAAATGCTGGCCACCACCCTGAACGTTGAGTTCGATCCCGACCGTTCCTGGGACGAAAAAAAACAGATTTACCGCCTGTCGAACAAAATCGTTCGCACCGCCAACGTGACTCAGTCCGCGGTGGGGGACAAACGCGGCCTGTGGACCACGGTAATCGCCTCGGCAGTGTTGATCTTCGATTGATTAAAGCTGGATGGAAAGCACCCCGTAGGACGGGGAAGGCACGAGCCGCGAGCGCTGATTCAGCCTGCTCACAAAATTAACTTCTTTAGCTCCCGCCGCAAGATTTTTCCAGACGCTGTCTTGGGAACCGCTTCGATAAAATGCACTTCCCGCGGCTGCTTGTAGTGGGTCAGCCGGTCAGCGACGAAGGAGCACAGCTCACCTTCCATCTTCTTGCCGGTTACAAATCCCTCGCGCAGCGCGATGAACGCCACCGGAATTTCGCCCGCCGCTGCATCGGCACGCCCCACCACGCCGCACTCCCGTACCGCCGGATGCTCCAGCAACACCGCCTCTACCTCAGCCGGCGCCACCGGGAATCCCTTGTACTTAATCATCTCCTTGCGCCGGTCCACGATGCGGTAAAAGCCTTCAACGTCGCGCGTCGCAATATCGCCCGACCAGTACCATCCGTCGCGCAACACGGCCGCGCTTGCCTCCGGGTCCTTCCAGTAACCCCGCGTGAATTGCGGTCCGCGCATCACCAACTCACCGGGCTCGCCCGCGGGAACCTCTGCCGCACTTCCCGCCGAAGTGGCGAGATCAGTGGTTGCAATCAGCCGGCATTCCGTCTGCGCCAGCGGATGCCCGATCGAATCCGGCCGGTACAGTTCCGGCTCCAGATAACCCACATGGGTCACCGGCGAAGCTTCCGTCATCCCATAGCCCTGACACACCAGAATGCCGGTCAGCGCCGTGAATCTTCGGGGCAAGTCCGGGGCCAGCGGGGCCGCTCCGGATTTCGCCCAGTGCACCCGATGATTTTTTGGAAACTCTCCCGCCTCCGCCACCAGGCACAGTGCGTTCATAGCTGGTGGCACCAGCGGCAGCATAGTAATGGATTCCTCCGTGAGCAGCGCCGTCACTTGACCCACGTTGCACCGCGGCATCAGCACCAGTGTCGCTCCCAGAATCAGCGATGGGTTGAGCATCACGTTCAAGCCATAAATGTGATACAGCGGCAGGAAGCAAAGAATGTTGTCATTGGAGTTCAGCGGAGTCGCGCGCGTCCCCAGAAACTGATACACATTCGCCACTAAGTTGTGGTGCGAAAGCATCACGCCTTTGGGCAACCCGGTTGTGCCGCTCGAATATGGCAACGCCGCCAAAGTTTGCTCCGAAGGCCCATCTGGCCCCGGCAGCGTTGCGGTCACTGACTTCAACAAATCGGAAAATGGCTCGCTTCCACTTCCCTGCTCTCGCGTGCAAAATACCCGTCGCAGATTCGGCAGCCCCGCCAGATCGATGCCGTCAATATTCGCTCCATCCGTGATCAGTAGCACAGCGCCCGAATTCCCTAACTGATGGCGCACTTCCCGATCGCGATACGACGGATTCAGCAGCGTCGGAATTCCCCCCGCCAGCATGGACGCATGAAACGCCGTACAGAACTCCCAGGAATTGGCCAGAAAAATGGCAATCACTTCTCCCGGCTTTAACCCTGCCGCAACCAACCCGCGCGCCAGGACTTCCACCGTTTCACCGTAGTCCGCATAGGTGATCCGCCGCCCGCACGAAGTGTCGACCAGCGCCGTCTTCTGCGGATGCCGTCGGCAGGACGCCAGAACCGCATCTTGCACAAAACGTCATTTGGATCGGCGTAGAGTTGGGTGCGTAACATGGCCGGACAGATTGTATCCGAATTTCTACCGATAGGCCGCCGGATTGGCGCGGCACACAGGCCGGCGCGGCCCGGAAATCCTCAAGAATTCTTTTACATGTTCCTTACCGTTTAAGGCTACAATGTTTCGGCCAAGCGTAGTTATCCCCCAGTTTGGCATGGTCCATTGCACGATCGCGGTTTCCCGGCAACGCGTGTTGGCTCTCAGGGCCAAGTTCCGCCCAGCATACTGGGGATACGAATGAAATTTGTTGCCAGATGGCTACTGCTCACGGGTTGTGGCATATGTCGACAACAATCGGATGGATTTCGGCACCGTCTTGCGCTTCATCGAAAACAATTTCGGCATAGCTCAGGGTTCGCTCAACTTTGCGGACGCACGCGCCAGTGGCAATCTCTCGGAGTTTTTTAACCTCAAACAGGTACGCCGCGTTTTCCAGACCATTCCTGCCCGCCTGGACGCAAACTACTTCATCAACGACAAGAGTCCACTGACCGACCCGGACGATTATTAACGCCTATTTCGGTGGCGGCGGTGCATTGTAATTTGGGCTAGTAACTCAGAGTCCCGACGAAACTGGCGGGAGTCTCTAGCTCGCCAGCTTGCTCAGAAATTCCCGTTCGTCCATGCGGTACTTGAAGGCTTTGCGCCCGTCGATGAAGACGACCGGAACTTCATCATTGAACTTCCGCCGCAGTTCGTTGTCGCTATCCACATCCACGTCCTGCCAGGTGAACCCGCCGCGCCGGGAGAGCTTGGTCAGACTCTCCTTCACTAACTCGCAGAGGTGGCATCCTTTGCGCGAGTAAACCACGACTTGGCGCGACTCCGGCACGCCGCGATTCTACCGCTATTCCCGCACCCTGTGCCAAGAAAAAACTGATGCCCGCAGTCTCCCGCGAATGGAATTCCCACTTCTGGACTAGGTTTCGGTGCGGTGCAGTCTGCCATAACGTTTATGTAGTGACAGCCGCCTGCCGTTAACGTTCATGTGGGGACAGCCACACTCGGCTGTCCGGTCGAGCGAAAGCTCGACCTCTTCCCCTCCAGGAGTAAAATCCCAAAATGCTTGCCCTCGATCCCCAACCCTTACGCGGCAAAGCCTGTCTCATCACCGGCGGCGCCAAGCGTCTCGGCCGCGCCTCCGCCCTCGCTCTGGCCCAGGCCGGCGCCGATGTCGCGATCACTTTTCGCGATTCGGCCCGAGATGCGCAACAAACCGTCGTCGACCTCGCCAGCCTCGGCGTGCGCGCCTTCGCCCTGCACTGCGATATCACCGACGAGGCCAGCGTCAAGTCCATGATGAAAGAAGCCGGACGCGAACTCGGCCGCATCGACATCCTCGTCAATAACGCCGCCAACTACGCCACCGCCGATTTCGAGCGCCTCACCCTTCGCCAGTGGGACGCGATGTTCGCCTCAAACACCCGCGGACCATTCCTGGTCTCGCGCGAAGCCCTGAAGTGGATGCGCCGGAAACGAACCGGATCGAAGGGAGCAGAACAAATCGAGGCCAAAATCATCAACATGGGATCGCTTGGCGGCCTGCGTCCCTGGGCCGATCATGCCCACTACTGCTCCTCCAAAGCCGCCCTGCACATGCTGACCAAGGTCATGGCAAAAGCGCTGGCGCCCGAGATCGCCGTCAACGCCGTCGCTCCCGGCATGATCGATCTCGGCGAGAAGTCGGCCGCCACATTCATGAAGCGCATGGCCGGGAAGACTCCCATGCGGCGCAATGGGCGCGGCGACGAGATAGCCGCTTCGGTGCTGTTCTTCGCCACCGCGCCCCAGTTTATTACCGGTCAGATTCTTGCGGTCGACGGCGGCCTAGGCCTCTGACGGATTTTAACTGTCAAAATCCTCTCCTGGATGGTTCGGGAAGGGCCCGACTTTTTAGTCGTGCCGTTACTCGTCGGAAACACATTCGCGCTTTAGCGCCTGAGGTTGCCCGCGCCACCGTCGGATCCCCGTGCCCTCACCCCTCCGCCGAAGTCGGATCGATGATCCGCTTCACTTCCGAAACTCGGTTCGCCGGGAAGCCGCCTTGCTTCGCGTGTTCCCGCACCATCGCCTCATCGGGAGCGATATAGACGCAGTAAATTTTGTCCTGCGTAACATAGCTCTCGATCCACTGAATCTGTGGACCCAGGTTCTTCAGGACGCTGCAAGACTTCTGTGAGATCCCTAGAATCTGGTCCTGCGTCAAACTTCCCGCGTTCGGGATCTCGCGTTCAATCACGTACTTAGGCATCTTTCCTCCGTTGGATGGCGGTGTAACTCCGAACTACTCGAATCTTGCCCGCAAGACTCTATTCTGCAGGGGCAATGGAATATTCACCGACCTTAGAATTATATGATGGAAGGTTTCTCCGCGCCTCCGCGGAAGTGCTCCGCGTCCTCCGCGATTCATGCCTTATTCCTGTGCCCAGCAGACTCACGCCGGAACCCAGCATTCCTCTTTCTGTACTATTCCACCTCAAGGTATAGTGGGGCGAATGAAGAAATCCAGAAACGTACCTTCCCCGAAATCGCAGGCAGACTCTCCCCGCGTGGCCATCGCCATCATGGCCGCCGGTAAAGGCACGCGGCTCAAGTCGCAGCTTCCTAAAGTGCTGCATGAAGTCGGCGGCAAGCCTTTGCTCGCGCATGTCATTGCAGCCGCCACAAGCGTAGTTCCGCCCAGCGACGTCTTCGCCATCATCGGTCACGAAGCCGGCCGGGTTTGCGACGCCGTCTCCCAGACCGGGGTGAATTTCGTCCTGCAAGCCGAGCAGCGCGGCACCGGCCACGCCCTGATGGTCGCGCAGCCCGCACTCTCCGCCTACGATCACATTATTGTCCTCTCCGGCGACGCGCCCCAGATCACTCCGCAGACCATCGCCCACCTGCTCAACTTCCATCTGGACCAGCAAGCCGCTATGACGTTGCTCAGCGCCGACCTCGACCACCCCACCGGCTACGGCCGCATCCTGCGCAAGAAATCGGGCAAGCGCAGTGCCGAAGTCCTGGCCATCGTCGAAGAGAAAACCGCCAGCCCCGCTCAGAAAAAGATTCACGAGATCAACGCTGGCTTCTACGTCCTCTCCGGACAGCCATTGTTCTCGCACATCGGAAGACTTTCCACCGCCAACCCCCACGGCGAGTACTACCTAACCGATATGGCCGGGATCCTGCGCCACGCCGGGCGGCGCGTCGTTGTCTGGAAAACGGAAAACCCCGCCGAAGTTCTCGGAGCCAACACCCGCGCAGAACTCTCTTTCATCGACTATCAGATCCGCATGCGCAAGTGCCAAGAACTCATGGCTGCAGGCGTTACCATCTACTATCCCGCCACCTGCGTGATCGATGACGAAGTCGAAATCGCCCCCGACACCGTGATCGAACCATTCGTCCAGATTCTGGGCAAATCGCGCATCGGAGCCGCCTGCCGCATTCAGTCGTTCAACGTGATTCGAGACACCGAGATCGGCGACAACGTCATCGTGCAGCCGGGCTGCGTGCTCGAACACTCCATCGTCCGGCGCGGCGCGAGCCTGGGTCCGTTCTCTCACTTGCGCCCAGCCAGCGATATTGGAGAAGGCGCGAAAGTCGGCAACTTTGTCGAGACCAAGAAAATCAAGCTGGGCAAGGGATCCAAAGCCAACCACCTTACGTATCTCGGCGACGCCGAAATCGGCGCGGGGGTCAACATTGGCGCCGGAACCATCACCTGCAACTACGACGGCTTCCAGAAGTACCCCACCGTCATCGGCGACGGAGCCTTCATCGGCAGCGACACCACTCTGGTCGCGCCCCTGCGTGTGGGCCAGGGCGCCTACGTAGGCGCGGCGTCGTGTATCACGAGCGATGTCCCCGATGACGCTCTAGCCATCGGCCGCGCCAAACAAATCGTAAAAGAAGGATGGGCCCGCGAGAAGCGCGCCGCGAAGAAACCAAAGTAGGATTTTTTGTCACCGAGGCGCGGCGAGGAAAGCTCACACCAAAAAACCAAGGCACCAAGACCCGGTTTGTTTCTCCGTGTCTCAGTGCCGTAGCCTGCCGATCTGGACTTGGCCCTACCTAGTGCGAGATCGCCGCAAACAACGGCGAATGCATCAGCGACTGAAACTGCGCGTCGCTGTCCTTGAAGTGCATCACAAATTTTGAACCTTCGGAATCGGCCGTAGCCTTATCCATGGCCGCCTTTTCAATCGGTGTAGCGCTCGACTTCTTGTACAGGATGGCAGCCTTCATCACCATGGATAATGTCCCCGCGGTAATCGAGTCCGAGGTGACAACCGTCAGATCGAAGTTCACGCCGCTGGAAAAGTCCAGAGTGTAGTACGAGCCCAGTACCCGCTTCTTGACCGTCTCATAGTCTGCGATCTTCGCCGCATCGCCCAGCGCCGACCGCACCATGTTCTGCGTGCCCTGCTGGTCCAGGATGCTCCAGAAAGGCGCCGCATCCACGCTGCTCATCATGTCTGCCATCGTTTGGTTCGAGTCCAGGCTGAGTATCTGTCCGTCGCGCGTGTCCAGGCCAAGTTTCACGGCCGTAGAGTCGCCGAACAGCAGCGTGCTGTCGTCAAGAAACGTCATCACGAACCCACCCTCCATGGGATAGAGATCCGCCGTATGGTACTTCGTAGGCTTAATCTTGCGCAGCGTCATCTTCTTGATCACAGCCTTCATGTTGAAGGGTCCGCTGGCAATGCCAATCATCCTGATCCCCTGCTTGGCGGTGCGGAACGAGGGCAGAGCCAGCGTGTCGATATCTTTTTCGGGGTCGATCCCGACGCCCTTCAGCGCGCCCTCGAACTGCTGCAGGTTTTCCTGCGCCTGCATCAGTTGCTGCTTCAGCGCGGTCGCCGTCGGCGAGTCTCTCAGCGCCCGGTAGTCCACCGAAATCAACTGCTGCAAATCCGCAGGAACTACCGCTCGCGCCGACGAATTCAGCGGCATCGCATTGGCCATGCCCACGCACACCAGAGCCAGCATCACAAAACCGAAACCAACCTTTACGCTCTTCATAACTGCCTCAGTCCTCACCAAGATTTTCCTGACACTGAACCTCGAACCTCGCAAATCTGGATCTGCAAATATGGAGATGCAAATCTGAACCTGCAAATAATGAACGGGATTTTCCCTGCGTCTTGCGATTTAGATGCAAGCTCATGCCTTCTCGTTACCCGCTTCCTCCATTCTAAGCCAACCCGTCCGTTCCCGGCCCAGTCAAAGGTGCTTAGTCTAGTGACCAATTTGGGACAGTCCTTTCCCGCCAGAGAAACAAAGAAAAAAAAGACAAACAAATTGTCCGCAGGGGAGCAACTGGCTGTAAGATTGAACGTACGCTACCGCACACAGAAGCGTCATCTCGCCGACGCCAGAGAAATCAGGGACATATTGAAAATCCTACTGTACAACCCCGACAACGGGGTTACGCGCAATTTCATGCCCCACCTCTGGATGTTCCTTCTGAAATCTCTAACCCCCACAGGCCATGAAGTTGTTCTCATCGACGGCAACGCTCAACCAATGGACGAAGCCAGAATCGCCCGCTACGTCGTGAGGAAAAGATTGATCTGGTCGGCATCGGCGCCATGACCCGCATGATCGCAAAGGCTTATCGCATGGCCGATGCGGTCCGTGCCGTCGGCGTCCGCGTAGTAATGGGCGGTCCTCACGTCACAGAAATGGCGGACGAAGCTCTCGGCCGCGATGGCGGTCCCCGCCACGCCGATGCCGTGGCTCTCGGCGAGGCCGACAATACCTGGCCGCGTATTGTTGACGATGCTGCTCGCGGCGAATTGAAAGATGTTTACGCGCCAGTCGATGCCGCCGGCAAAGAACTCAAGCCATCGCTTAAGCCGTATCCCGTCATCCCGTGGGACACCATCGACCTCCACCAGTTCAATCTCGTGCCCAAGGCGGCGAAGCATTGGCTGGGCAAGATCGGCGAGGGTTGGGGCACGTTTCGCATCGTTCCCGTCGAGTCAGGACGCGGTTGTCCCTACGGCTGCGAGTTTTGCACCGTCACCGGATTCTTCGGCGACTCCATCCGCTTTCGCACCAACGAAAGCGTAGTCAATGAACTGCTTCTGCTGAAAGCGCGAGCTACAAAAGAGCGCGGCCAGATCGCCGTTTTTTTTATCGACGACAATTTCGCCATCAATATCAAACGCACCAAGTCCCTGCTGCGTGACATCATCGCCGCCGGCGCGCAACTGAATTGGGTCGCCCAGATCAGCGCCAACCTCCTGCGCGATCAAGAACTTGTCGACCTCATTGCAGCTTCCGGCGGCAAGTGGATCTTCATCGGCATGGAGTCCATCGATCCCGCCAACCTGAAAGACGTCAACAAGGGCTTCAACAAGCCGGAAGAATATGCCGCCGTGCTCGAGCGCCTGGCGCAGCGCAATGTCTACGCCATCACTTCCTTCATCTTCGGCATGGATAATGACACCATAGGCGCGGCGGAACGCACACTAGCTCAGGTGCGCACGTGGCCGCCGGGCTTGCCCATCTTCGGCCTGCTCACTCCCTTACCCGGCACTCCACTTTATAAACGTCTCGACGTCGCCGGCCGCTTAACCCGTCCCAAGCACTGGCAGGAGTTCGTTCCCTTCGCCATGGCGCACACTCCCCTGAAGATGACGATCGACGAAGCCCACGCCGAAGTGAATTACGGCTGGTCCCATGCCTACGGCGCGGAAGCCATCGCACAGGCGGTAGACTCGCTCGACGACCAACCGCTCGGCTACCGAGTCAACATCTTCATCGCGCGCGTCTGCTTCCGCGGAATCTACTTCCCCATGCTCGGCCGCTTCGCCTGGTGGAAAGTAATCTCCGAGAACCGCCACACCATCTCAAAACTGTTAGGGCAAGGCTTCGCGGCGTGGTGGGAATCAAGAACCAGACCCGAAACTGCCCCAGCAACCAGCGCAGGAGACTAGAAATCGGCACAGGAGAATAGACATGTGGCGACAGCCGCCCTCATCTGTCGGTCGAGCGAAGCTCGACTTCTTCTCCGTGAAGGCCGCCGGATAGTAGCGCCGCCGCTCGGCGGCTTCTCCAGCCGCGAAGCGGTGGGAGACTGCAAACAACTGCCCGTATAACCATTCGCCGGAGTCACGGTGATCGTAGAAGTGGCGCCATCACCCTCGAACCCCGACGCGATACTTTCCACTCGGTTGGCTGTGAGAAATTATTTAACTATCGGGATAGATGTCTTCAGCAACATCGATAAAGTATTCACTCAGCGATTAACCGCTTCCGCCCGCTTCCGCACTTCCGCCGCGAAACGCTGATCCTTCAGCGACGCCAGATTGATCTCCACATTCGCCAGCGCCCCGGTAATCGCCGCGCCGGCCAATGCCTGCGCAGTAGTCAAATCCGACTTCATATTGGGATTGCTGATGGCAAACAGGCTGCGAGTAATCTCCGCCACTTCATGCGCCTTCTCCGCAACGCGAAGCGGAACTCCAGTAGCCAACTTCAAAGCCGCATCGACCACCACACCAGCCTCCGCAGGATCCGCCTTAGCCTGCTTATAAGACTTCATGACAGCATCGTAAGACTCCGCGTCAGCATCCACAGCAGCTTTCAACTCCTCCCGCAAGGTCCCCAGCCGCTCAATCACCGCACTCAACTCCGCTTCATATTGCAGATACGCCTTCTTCCCCCGCGACATCGACGCCACCATCACCGCCAGCCCCGCCGCCATAGCACCCGCGGCCGCCGCCGCGCTGCCTCCACCCGGCGTAGCCGTCGGCGCAGCGAGTTGTTCGACAAACGGTTCAACTCCAGCGCGCAATCCGCCCACCGCTATCTTCCCACTCATCACCGCTGCCAGCCGATTTTCCAAAATCAACGACGAATCAAAATTCTCCACCTGCAGAAACCACTCCGCCGCCGCTTCCAGCGCCTTCTTCGGAATCAGCCCCACAATCTCGCTCGACACCGGAGTCACTCCATACCGCGCCGCCTCGCGCTTCACCATTTCAAACACGCGATGCACCGGAGTCTGCTCAAAATCCGTCAGATTCATCGACACCTGCGCCAGCCCCCGCACCAGAAATCCTGCGCCCTTCACGAACCGCATCCCGCCGTTCGAAAAGCGCACCGCCTTCGCAATCTTTTTCGCGATCTCAACATCCGGAGTGTTCAAAAACACGTTGTAAGCAATCAGAAACTTCCGCGCCCCCACCACCGTCGCGCCCGCCGTCGGATGCACCCGAGCCTCGCCAAAATCCGGCTTCCGCGCCGCATTCGTAGCAATCTCCGCCCGTATTCCCTCAAACTGCCCGCGCCGGATGTTCTCCAGATTCTGCCGCTCCGGCGTCACCGCCGCCGCCTCATACAAATAAACCGGAATCTGAAACCGTTTCCAGATTTCCTCCCCCACGTGCCGCGCCATGGCCACGCAATCTTCAATCGTCACTCCATCAATCGGAATAAACGGCACCACATCGGCCGCCCCCATCCGCGGATGCGCGCCCTTATGCACATTCAGATCGATCAACTCCGCGGCCTTCCCCACCCCGCGAATCGCCGCCTCCTGAATCGCCTCCCGCTCCCCCACCAGAGTAATCACGCACCGGTTGTGGTCCGCGTCCATCTCGCGGTCCAGCAGGTAAACTCCATCCACCTTCATGGCATCCACAATGGCGTCAACTTTACCTTGTCCCGCCCCTCCGAAAAATTCGGCACACATTCCACAAGCGTAGACATAAGTCAGAAGAATAGCGGGACGAAGTAATAGAGGCAAGCTTGCCACAGCAATCAAGAGATCTACCCTGTGAACCTCTGTGCCCCCTGTGTTAAAGATTTTCCGATGCGTGTCCCATCCCGACCCGCGTCCCATAGTGGCGAGCACGTTTCCAAATCCTCACTTTCGCTTTGGCTTTCCCCCGCAACTAAGATTAGAATTGCAAAATCCGGCGCGCACCTCGCACATGGCAGATCAGATCAAGACGCCCCCTGCGGCCGTTCCTGCCGACCCTGCTGCCGATGCCCTCACCGGCACCACCGTAGGCCGCTTCGTAATCTCCAAACGCCTCGGCGCCGGCGGCATGGGACAGGTTTACGGCGCCGAAGACACCACCCTGAAGCGCTTCGTCGCCATCAAGCGCATGTCCCCGAGTGCCAAATCCACTGAAGCCGACCGCAAACGCCTGCTCAAAGAAGCCCAGCGTTCATCCGCCCTGAATCATCCGAACGTGGGCTCCGTCTACGACGTCGTCGAGCACGCCGGCGAACTCTGGGTGGTGATGGAGTACGTCGAAGGCGAGACCCTGCGTCACCGCCTCCAACAGCCCATCTCCACCGACGAATTCTTCGCCATCGCCACTCAGTGCTGCGAGGGACTGCAGGCCGCCCACGAAAAAGGCATCATTCACGGCGACATCAAGCCCGAAAACATCATGCTCACCTCCGGCAACCGGGTAAAGATTCTCGACTTCGGCGTCGCCCGCCGCGCCTGGAACAGCAATCCCAACGACGCCACCAAAAGCATGGAGACCATGACTGCCAGCGGCGGCACCGCCGCCTACATGGCTCCCGAAGTCCTGCTCCAGCAGCCCGACGATGGCCGCTCCGACATCTTCTCTCTCGGCCTCGTCTTCTATGAAATGCTCGGCGGCGAGCAGCCCTTTCAAACCGACAGCCTCGCCACCACCATCGCCCGCATCGTCCACATAGAACCGCCCCCGCTCAAGAATGTCCCCGCGCCTCTAGCCCGTGTAGTCTCCCGGGCCATGGCCAAGAATCCCGACGCGCGCTACCCCAACACCGCCGCGCTTCTCGATGACCTGCGCCGCGTTCAGGAAGGCGGAAAGCCGAAGCGCGTCTCCTCCACCGGTGTTTCCCGCGGTTACCGCGTTCTGATTGCGCTCGGGATTTTTGCGGTGATCTTCGCTCTGCTAATGGCTTACCCGCCGGTCCGAAGGATGTACTCCCCCTCCACCGCGCTTACCACTCCCCAATCCCGACCCGGCGGACTGCCTCCAACGAAAATCCTCGCCGTCCTTCCCTTCACCAATGCCGCGAACGCCGACGCCAAACTCGCTGCGCTCGGCCAGGGACTGGTTGAAAGTGTCGCTTCCAAACTCGGCAAGCTCTCCGAGGACCGCGCCTTCGAAGTCGTCCCACCCGGCAACCTGCAGGAAAAGAAAATCTCCACGCTCCCTGACGCTGCTCACATGTTCGGCGCAAATCTTGGACTCGCCCTCGCCCTCGAGCCCCAGTCCGCTGACCTCGTCAAAGTCACTTATTCTTTGCTGAGTGCGCAGACCGGCGCCCCGATTGACACCGGCTCCCTCACCGTTCGCAGCGCGGACGCATTCTCCGCGGAACAAGTGATTGCCGATGGAACCGTCAAGGCTCTGCGCCTGCAACTACGCCCGGAAGAAGAAACCGCTCTCAAGTATCACGGCACCAACAACGCCGAAGCATACCAGTATTATCTGCAGGCTCAAGGCTATCTGCTCGATCACACGAAAGCCGAGAAGATCGACATCGCAGTCATGATGGCCCAGGCAGCCCTCAAGCTCGATCCCAACTTCGGCATGGCCAAAGCCGTCCTCGGCGAAAGCTATTGGTTCAAATATTCCGACAGCAAGCAGAAGCAGTGGCTCACTCCCGCGCAGAGCGGGTGCAATGATGCCGTTAAACTCGCCAATGCCGGCGCAGCCGGCCACGTCTGTCTCGGCCTTATCGACAACGGCACTGGACACTACCCCGAAGCAGCCGCCGAATTCCAGCTCGCCCTCGGCCTGGAACCCACCAATGAAGAAGCCGCCATCGGCCTGGCCCTGGCCTACGAACACGAAGGTAAGATCACCGACGCCGAAAAGGCCTACCAGCAAGCCATTCAAGCCCATCCCAACAGCCGTTTCAGCTACAACGTGTTCGGCATCTTCTACAAGCGGCGCAACGAGTACGACAAGGCGCTGCAAATGTACGCCAGGGTCATCCAGATCGCTCCCGAATGGTATGGCACGTATGTGAATGTCGGATCCATTTACAACGAGACGGGTCAATACGAGAAGGCAATCGAGCCCCTGAAAAAGTCCATTGCGATTCGGCCCAGCTACGCGGGATACACCAACTTGGGTGTGGCATACTTCGGCCTCATCAGGTACGCCGAAGCCGCCACCGCCTATGAAGAGGCAGCCAAGCTCGATCCTCAGCAGTATGTGATCTGGGGTAATCTGGGCGAAGCCCTCTACTATGGAGGTAAGAAAGATCAATCCATAGCGCCCCTGCGCAAAGCTGTCGAGCTTACCGAGGCGGAATTGAAGGTCAATCCCCACGATCCCAACCTGCTTAGCAGCGCGGCGGGCTACTATTCCCTTCTGGGTGATCGCAAGCATGCTCTCGCCTATATAGCGCAAGCCCTGCAATACGGGCGCAACGATAAAGAGATTTTGCTGGACGCCGCCTCGGTGTATAACGAATCCGGCGAACCCGGCTTGGCCGTAGAATTTCTAGCCAAAATGGTGCAGGCAGGGTATACTCCCGAGAAAATTCGCAGCCTGCACGAGTTTGATAACCTCGCAAATACACCCGGTTATCAGGAGTTGATGAAGTCGTCGCGTCCGTAGCTGGTTGTCGACCCGTGAAGGAGCGCGTCAACTATGACTCCAGCCACGGGCATGCGCCTTCAATTGAAGCGTGCCCGGGCCATTCGAAAGGAAGAACAACATGACAACTAAGAAGCCGGAGGGTGGGCCAACCACCCGTCGCCCGGACATTTGTGCAGACGGTTGGCCCGCAAACCCCGGAGATCCTGTGGAGTGGCAAAACCCACCCCAGGGCGGTACCACCATCAAACAGTACGGCAACAATAGGTGGCCTTTCACCCTCGCGTCGCCGATTCCCTGGCCCAATGCTCCCAGCGCAGTCTTGATTCTCCCCAACCTGCCACCCAACAAGTACTACTACTATGTAGATTCCTGCACCAGTGAGGGTGCTCCAAAATCTGTCGACGTTTCTTGACCCACAATCCGGCACCTGCCGGGCGCCCCATTTCTCGCGTTCGTCGCGAGAAGTGGGGCTCGTTCTCTTTCCATCCGCGAGACCTGAGAACAGTCCGATAACTCACTAGGACGGTATCTCTACTTCTTCCAGAACCGCCCCACTCCCACCCGCACCTGCACCGTATTAATCCCGGGATTCGGCGTAGCCAGCCCCGCATTCGAAATATGCAAGTACCGCAACTCCACGCTCCAGTTATATTTCGCTCCCAGCACATGCGTCCCGAGAGCCGCCGCCGAAGTAAAGTTCACGGTATTCGTATTCGTAGGAACATTGTGATCCGTGAACAGCGTTCCGCCACTAAGCTCAAAAAACGGCGAAAGCCGCCCTCGCCGCGCAAAATTCCACTTCAACCCAAACGGATTGAATCCCACCCCATAAGCCGTATTCGCCGGCTGAAAAATCAAATAAGCCGGCTCCGCATCCACCGCATACTCAAACCGTCCCCGCAAAAATCCCGGCAGATGCTCCCCCGTAAGAACCCACCCATAACGCAACCCCAAATCAAAAATCCCGGTCTTCGAAGTCCCTCCTGGCACCGAATGCCCGCCCCCAGCCCAAACCTGCACCTCATGCCCGCCTTCCTCCGGCCCAATATCCGCCTGCGCAAAGCCCAGCCCCACGGCCATGACCGCAAAAAAGATGATCGCAAAAGAAGAGATCAAGTAAGAAGAACGCGCCCGGTTCATTCGTCCCATGCCCTTGGAGGTTGCCCGACTCCGCCCAATTTTGCAAGCCCGATCCCAAAGGGCTTCCAGTATGCCTAACCTAGGAATCCTGCGCTCTTCTTCGCGCCTTTAGCGGCCGTTCTTCGCGAACTCGCGGTCAAAAGCTCTCTTGCTTTCCCGCGTTGAATGGATGTCCTCCGCCCCGGCCGCGCTGATCCAAATCACAGCATCGCCATTCCCGGAGCCCCACCATCACGTGTCCTCAAGCCCGACACTCCCGCCGTCGCTTCGACGGACTCTTGCTTGTGACTGACCACCGACCACCGACCACTGACCACTGCCTCTTGACATCCCCACCTCACATCCTTATAATTAGCACTCGATAGGCGAGACTGCTAACAACACTCGCTAACCCATAACAATTCATAGGTTTACGAACATCAACCTTACTACCCAAACTTGAAAGGAGTTGCAACCATGGCTAAGTTTACCCCGCTCCACGACCGCATTCTGGTCCGTCGAGTCGAAGAAGCCTCCACCACCCGGGGCGGCATCATCATCCCCGACAGCGCCAAGGACAAGCCGCAAGAAGGCGAAGTCATTTCCACCGGCAAAGGCCGCACCAACGACGAGGGCAAGACTTTCCCTCTAGCCGTTAAAGAGGGCGACCGCGTCCTGTTCGGCAAGTACTCCGGCACCGAGATCAAGATCGATGGCGAAGACTTCATCATCATGAAAGAAGAAGAAGTCCTCGGCATCCTGAGCGGCGCCGCCAGCACAGCCAAGAAAGAACTAGCCGGCGCACGCAAGTGACGCCGTTTAGCGAGCGTCTGAGCCCGCTGGCGTCATCCTGAGCGCGCACTTTGCGCGAAGGATCTCGATCTGATCCACACTCTGTTCCCGCGGTTTAACTGGGAACTGAGAACCGAGAACTGAGAACTAAGCTTCTCAAGAATTCACTAGGAGAAAAAGCAATGGCAAAACAAATCGTTCACGGCGAAGAGTCCCGCCAGGCAATCCTGCGCGGCGTAAACCTTCTAGCCGACGCAGTAAAAGTCACACTCGGCCCCAAAGGCCGCAACGTAGTAATCGAAAAGAAATTCGGATCGCCCACCATCACCAAAGACGGCGTAACCGTAGCCAAAGAAATCGAACTCAAGGACGGCCTGGAAAACATGGGCGCCCAGATGGTTCGCGAAGTAGCCAGCAAAACCTCCGACGTAGCCGGCGACGGCACCACCACAGCCACAGTCTTGGCCCAGGCAATCTACCGCGAAGGCGTAAAGACAGTAGCGGCTGGCGCCAACCCGATGGCCATGAAGCGCGGCATCGAAAAGGCCGTCTCCCTGGTCTGCGGACCCTTCGACAAGAAAACCGGCGAGCGCGCCAAAGGCGAACTTGACAAGTTCTCCAAGCCCGTCTCCGGCGAAATGATTGCCCAGGTCGGCACCATCAGCGCCAACAACGATGACACCATCGGACACATCATTGCCGAAGCCATGAAGAAAGTCGGTAAGGATGGCGTCATCACGGTTGAAGAGTCGAAGACGCTCGAGACCCAGCTCGAAGTCGTCGAGGGCATGCAGTTCGACCGCGGCTATCTCTCTCCGTACTTCGTCACCGATCCCGAGCGCATGGAAGTTGCTCTCGAGAACGCCTACATCCTGATCAACGAGAAGAAGATCAGCTCCATGAAAGATCTTCTCCCACTGCTCGAGCAGATTGCCAAGGGCGGCAAGCCGCTACTCATCATCGCGGAAGACGTCGAAGGTGAAGCGCTGGCCACGCTCGTCGTCAATAAGCTGCGTGGCACGCTGCAAGTCGCGGCCGTCAAAGCTCCCGGCTTCGGCGATCGCCGCAAGGCCATGCTGCAGGATATCGCCATTCTCACTGGCGGCAAGGCTATCACCGAAGACCTCGGCATCAAGCTCGAGAACGTCCAGATCAGCGATCTTGGCCAGGTCAAGAAGCTCACCATCGACAAGGACAACACCACCCTGGTCGAAGGCAAGGGCAAGCACTCCGAGATCGAAGGCCGCGTGAAAGAAATTCGCAGCCAGATCGACAAGACCACCAGCGACTACGACCGCGAGAAGTTGCAGGAGCGGTTGGCCAAGCTGGTCGGTGGCGTAGCCGTAATCAAAGTCGGCGCCGCAACCGAAACCGAAATGAAGGAAAAGAAAGCCCGCGTCGAAGATGCCATGCACGCAACTCGCGCAGCCGTGGAAGAAGGCATTGTCCCCGGCGGCGGAGTGGCACTGGCGCGTTGCGTCGCGGCTCTCGACAAGCTGAAGCTCGAAGGCGATGAGCAGATCGGCGTCAACATCGTGAAGAAGGCCCTGCAAGAACCCCTGCGCCAGATCGCCGAGAATGCCGGCGAAGAAGGCGCGGTAGTTCTGGGCAAGATCAACGACTCCAAGGACATCAACTACGGCTACAACGCCCTGACCGGAGAGTACGAAGATCTGGTCAAGGCCGGTGTCCTCGATCCGACCAAGGTAGTGCGCACCGCACTCACCAACGCCGGCTCGATCGCAGCCCTCATGCTCACCACCGAAGCCCTGGTAGCGGAGATCCCCGAAAAGAAGGAATCTCCCATGCCCGGCGGCGGACACGGCGGCGGCGGCATGGACGGCATGTACTGAGAACCGTCGTTAGTCGTCGGTCGTTAGTCGTTGGCAAAATCAAAGGCCCTGCTCGGGAGAGCGGGGCCTTTTTTTGCGCCTTGGTGCCTTTCCGAATTAGGAAATCCACAGGTGGCGATGTTCGGTCGTCACAGTCAAGCAACGGAGTCGCATGAGAGGATTTTGGGGCAAGTCGTGAGTCCGAACGTGGTTGGTGCGAGACAGGTTCTGGGGTGGGCGTGACGCGCGCTGTGGCCCCGTAGCTCAGCCTGGATAGAGCACTAGGTTCGCACCTTAGAGGTCGTGAGTTCGAGTCTCACCGGGGCCACACCTAAAGTTTTTGTCGTAGGAAGCTTTGCATCTTGACATGTGTGGAAGCGAGCGCGAGAATTTGATTGTAAGGTGCGAACCTGGTCGTTTTCGACTGGGCTGAGTTTAGGGCGGCCGCCAAGGCCGCCCTTTCTGTTTGTCTCTAAGTTGGGGAGATTCCGGAAAAGAAGGAAGCTCCCATGGGCGGCGGCGGACACGGCGGCGGCGGCATGGATGGCATGTCCTAAGAACAGCTGTCAGCCATCAGCTGTCAGCCGTCAGTAAAATCAAAGGCCCCGCTCGTAAGAGCGGGGCCTCTTTTTATTCGGGTTCGTTCTCAGTCGGAAGTCACGCTTCCGGCCATCTGATAACGTCACGTTTCGTCTAACATGTCCTTCCCCGACGCTCCCGCAGCGAACAGCAAGAATATCGAGCTGAAATGCGACACTGTTGGTTTGAGGCTGTTACGCGAATTTGAAATTATCCGAAATTACACCCACCAAAGCTGAGACGGATTCCCAATCGATGGCCAAGGCTTGCGAGAGGGTGATTGTTTATTTCCACAGCATCCGATGAATATTCACAATTGACATTCGTTCTTTCTTCGCTTATGACAATTTCTGTCTACCCGTTTACGCCAGATGTCATTTCAATGTGCGGGCAGCAGGAGAAACGTAATGGCAGCCAATAATGAACCTGAAGGACGTCGGCCATCGTCGGATGTTCCTAAGCATGCGATCGAGGCAGTTTTGCCCGTCGCCCAGGTGCTCGAGGACAAGAACGGTGGGAATCCTCTGCCTCCGCTCGATGTCGCGCTAGCGCTCGGCATTGGACCCGGCAGCAGCAAGTTTCGCGATCTTCTCTCCTCCTCGATCAAGTACGGACTAACGTCCGGCAGTTTCAACCAGCCTAAGGTGTCTCTAGAAATACTGGGGAGAGCCATTGTGTCACCGAAAACTCCTGTGGAGCGGCGTTCGGCTCTTCTACGAGCTGTCATGCAGCCTGAGCCATTTCGCCGCGCTTATGATTACTACAAGGGCAAGAAACTTCCTGAGCCGCAGTTTCTTGCGAACACATTGGTGAGGGAATTTAACGTTCCCAAGGAGACAGTGAATAGCTTCGTGGAGGTGTTCAATGCAAATGTTGCTTACCTCGGCTTGGTCAAGGACGGCGCAACTGGCAAGTGGCTCTCTTCAGAACTGCCGGCGGAGGATGCTGTCCCTTCGAAGGAATTCCTCGGGCCTGAAGAGTTACAGATAGAGGCCCACACCGACGGTCCGATGCCGAAACCGCCTGCTTCGGTATCGCAGGACGCACCGCGAACGCTGAGAAATGCAATCTTCGTCGGCCATGGCAAGGACAGGGCCCCGGTTGAGCAGTTAGAAAAGATTCTCGGCGAATACCGCCTTCCTTTTAAGGTCGCGGTCGACGAGGCCAACAGGGGGCGCCCGATCTCTCAGAAGGTTGCGGATACAATGCACGAATGTGGCGCCGCCATACTCATTTTCACCGCTGATGAGGAGTTTAAGGACAAAGACGGACAGCTGGTGTATCGTCCGAGTGAGAATGTCGTGTTCGAGCTGGGAGCGGCCAGTGTGCTCTATGGCTCACGGATCATCATTTTCCGTGACTCACGCGTACAGTTCCCTGCTAACTTTCGCGATATTGGGTACATCACCTTCGAGCCCGGCCAACTTGCGGCAAAGGTCAATGAGTTATTCAGGGAGTTGATCGGATTCGGTTTGATCAAGGTCAGCGTCGCATCATAGCCACCCGCTACCTCAGCGGCTGAAGCCGCGCTCCTTTTGGCCGGCTGTATGGCACACGAGTGAACTTTGCCCTTCCCGGTCGTGGTCGGCCGAGACTTGAGCGTATTGGTAAACTCGGCGGAGATTACGTTTTACGAACGATTCATGCGTAGGCATTGACTCCTGACAGATCTGGTGTAAAATGCCGTTCGCTCATGGCAAGGACCGTTCCGGTTCCGACGACGAGTACCCTCGATAACATGGTTACGGCGTGCCTCGTGCTATTGGCTCTTCCCTTATTGCCTCTTTTGTTTGAATGGTTTTTCAGCGGTGAGCTGAAGACGGATTCTTTGTTCCTGGCCGCCGCCATGTACTCTCTGGCCTTGGGAGTCGGCTCTGATCGAAGATGGTACTTCATCACGTGCCTCATCGCCGGTCTATTCGCAGCCGGCGCGTCGGGGTATTCATGGAAGGACCCAACCGCGGCGAACGCCGTTTCGGCGTGGGGTATCATGGGGGCGACAGCCCTAGTTCACGTCGCGGAGCGGTACAGGCGTCATGTAAAACTTTGTCAGCCATTCTTGAGTGGGAGCGGTAAGTTGGGAGTCGCTACGATACTCGCGATAACGAGCGTTACTTTGATATTCAGTGCGCTTGCGGATGTGCTTTCGGAGATATTCAGATTAAGCTCAGCCGAGCGCGCATTCCTCGCCTTCCTCGCTCGCGACGAGGGGACCCGGTTGGAGATACAGGTCCGGCTAACGAAAATCTTCAATCCTCTGGAGGGTCGGGGTTCTAAAGTTGATAGCGGTCAGGTAGACGAGGCCATTGCGTACTTAGGAGATCGGCTACAAGAAGCAGAATTTCCTCAATCGCTAAGGTATACGTTGATGGGGGCGCTCAACCAGCCCTGCGAAAGATCAAGGGTGTCTTACCTCAAGAAAACGTACAACTCAGTACGGGGAAAGTTTGGGGATCTCGTACCGGTAAGGGCTTAGACCTACCCGCGAAGCGTGTTGGATGAACTCGGGCTGGATCGGCAGGCGGCTCTTGAACTTAAGCTGAAGGCGGCGTTATTATCAGAAGCTTCCGCGGTTGGTCAGGCGAAAGAACAAAATCAAGACCAAGGTCAAAGGCGTCGGACAGGAGTTGTCCGACCCACGCGGCCACGGCTGGTGGGCCGATGAACCTGAGCCGCTGGACAGCCGAGGGCGGCTTTCCCCACATGGGCAAAGTTCTTCACGTTGAGTGATTTTCCATCCTTTTGTCTCGGAGCTGGAAGCGCTACGCTACCCAATATCCAGGAGTTCCGAAAGATTTCCACAGGTTTATTTTTTTTGATGTTCAGATGACCTTGCTTCCGATTTTGGGACGGAGAGACTGGAAGTAGGGGGAGGGTCTGCTGGCGGCAGAAACCAGTATCCCTCACTTCGTTCGGGATGACAAAAATCGTTCGGGATGACAAAAAGTTGGAAGAGGTCGGAGAGGACATGGGTGATTTGGGATGAGTGTGTTGATTGGGGATTTGATGGCGGTGGCGGATGAGGAGTATGGGTGGGGTGGGCGGAAGAAGAAGAGCAAGAAGCGCGGTGCCGGAAAGAAGAAGTTGGAGGCTCGGCGCAGCGATGACGGTGCAAGCGAGTGCGGAGATCCCTTCGGCAAGCTCAGGGCAGGCTCTTCAGCCCGCAAAAAACGCGGGCTTCAGGATGACTGGGAGATTGAGGATCCTCCTAGAAAAGAGTCTTTGAGGAAAGAGAAGGGGCTGCCGCCTAAGCGGATGGGGGAACTTTCGGAGCTGGATTTTCTGCGGAAGACTATGGGGATGGGGATGATTGTTTCGAAGCCCTGGGGAGACAGCTATCGTTACGATTTTGTTTGCGACACTTACGCCCGGTTGTGGAGAGTGCAGGTTCGATCGACGGATGAGCCGTTTGGGCATCGGGGATATGCGGTGCACGCGTCGGTTTATGTGGGAAGGAAGATTGTGGGGCTCACGGAGAAGGATATTGATGTGATCGTGGCCTACATTGTGTCGCGGGACATTTGGTATGTGGTTCCGGTGAAGGCGTTCGTGCCGCGGAAGAATTTGTGGTTCTATCCGGATGGAAGCAAGAAGGGAGCGATGTTTGAGAAGTATCGAGAGGCTTGGTGGGTGATGATGGGGGGGAAGAAGAAGTAGTAGTAGGGGCGGAGTGCGGCGGTTTAATCGTTAGGAGTGGTGGAGTCTGCCCCGGCCTTGTCCTGCCTGAGCGCAGTCGAAAGCCATGCGGCCATCTCACCGGACTGCGCCTTCAGGCGCCAACTCTCACTTCCGCCCCGCCGCACTTTTCGCCCTACCCGCCTTGCTCCCCTTCTTCTCCAGCCGCTCCAACACCGCAGCCACAATCAAAGGCAGCCCAACCGTAGCGTCCACAAACACTTCCCCAAACCGGCCACCCTCCGCCGGAGGCACAAACTTCCCCCACGACACCGCCTCGCTATAAGGACTCCCCGACAACCCTCCCCAATAAACCGGCTCCGGACAAATCCGCAGCCCATAGTGATACCGCTTCAGCGGAACATTCTCCCCCAACCGCCGGTGCCGCAATTCGCAGAACGGACCAAACTGCTGCGACCAGTTCCGCGGCACTCCCCCCCCAATCGTCAAAATGCCAAGCTTCTTCTGCCGCAGCAATGTCGCCGCAAAATGTTCCAGATCCTCGAACGGATCAAACCGAATCTTGTGCCGGCCCGTAGATTCCCGCAGACGATTGTTCAGCGCCGTGTCCAGCCCCATCTCCGAATCGCTGAATGCCGGCACAAACACCGGCACGCCCATCGCATGCGCCGATTTCAAAATCCCCCGCTCCGGCGTTTGTTTCGCCAGGTACGCCCCGATCGCATGATTCAACTTGTACGAGCACATCACTTCATTGTGATCCCAGCCCTCCAGCACCGCCGACATCACTTCTTCCACATCATCCAAATTCTGCTCCGGCTCCAGCGTGTCATATACGCGGTTGTAGCCTTGCTCGTAAAGTTCCTCATCGGAAACCTCCGGATTGTGCCGGAAGTGCGCCCGCCCCGTAGCCTCCACCAGTCCATGCGCCATCAGCGCCCCAGTCGAAACCACAGCATTGACGATGCCGCGATCAATCAACTCGGTGACGATCAACCCCTGCTTCGCCACCGTCATCGCGCCCGAAAGCGTCATCACCACAAAACATTCCTCATCGCGAGCCATCGCCTCAAGCACGTCGGCAGCCTCGCCCAGTTGCCGCCCGGTAAAAGCCGTCTTCGACATCGCCCGCACCAGATCGTCAATCGACTTCACCTTGCCCAGATCAAGCGGCTCCAAAGGAATCAGCTCGGTCCTCAATCGGATTGTGAAGATGCCGCTCCATCCCATCCCCAACGTGTCCAGCGTGATCGTGCGGCTTCCCCGCCGAGTGCCCGCCGCTATGATTGCCCTGTTTCAAGATGACCCCTCCCACACAGACTCACAAATCTCTCGACCAATTACTTTACAGGATGAACCTCAAACGATGCCACGAGCACTAGTCTCTCAGATTACCGAGATGCTCATGTGGAGACAGCCGCCTCCGCTCTCCAGCCGAGCGAAAGCGAGGCGGCATCTTTTCAGAGGCCCTCAAAATAGGCCACCACGTTTTTACATATTCTTGACAAACCTGTTACAACCGGATCGGTTTTTCGGTATACAAATGTCGCAAGCCCGTCCCGGTTCGCGAGCCAGCATCAGTCACCAAGAAGGAGATCTGAATGCTACAAAACTGGAAGTGCAATCACCACATTCGCGATTGCCATTCTGTTCGCGTCGCCGATTCTAGCAACGCAACCCGCCCAGGCCCAAACGTTCAAGGTCATCTACACCTTTACCGGCCACACCAGCGCCGCCCACCCATTAGCCGGCTTGACCATAGACCAGCAAGGCAATCTCTACGGAACAACCGCCTGGGGCGGCAAGTACAACGGCGGCACTGTCTACGAACTGCAGCCCACGCAGTCGGGCTTCACTTATAGTCAGCTTCACAGTTTTGGCAACGGCGCCGACGGCTCGTTTGCCTGGGGCGGCGTGACCCTTGGCCCGAACGGCATCTTGTACGGAACCACTGCCGGCGGAGGCTCCCACGGTGACGGCGCAGTTTTCAGGATGCGGCAGACTAGCTGCCAACCCGCACCCTGCCCTTGGGCCGAGACGGTCCTTTACAGCTTTACCGGCCAAAGCGACGGACGCAATCCCCAGGCGGGAGTCGTCCTCGACGCAAAGGGAAATATTTACGGCACCAACGTGAACGGCGGTGGCTCGAAGGTGGGCGTCGTTTATAAGATGAAGCCCTCCGGCGGCGGTTGGACGTATCAAGTTCTCTACACCTTCACCGGCGCCCAAGACGGCGCAAACCCGTCTTCTCTTCTGATATTCGATTCAGCCGGCAATCTTTACGGCACAGCCGCGACCGGCGGAGATTCCGGATGCGGCGGCTTCGGCTGCGGCACAGTTTACGAATTGACCCACTCCGCATCCGGCTGGACGGAGCATACCCTGTACAGTTTTCAGGGCGGCACCGACGGCGGTCAGCCCGCGGCCGGCTTAGTCGCCGACAGCGAGGGCAATCTGTATGGAACCACTCCCGGCGTTATTGACGGCGGCACCGTTTTCGAACTTAGCCCCTTCGCGGGAAGCTGGATGTTCAACTTGGCCTACGATGCGAATGGCTCCGGACCAGGCCCCGTGAACACGCTGATCCGCGACAGCGCTGGTAATCTCTACGGCTCAAGCTGGGGCGACGGCCTCTACGGCCAGGGCGTGGTCTTCAAGCTAACTCCCGCTAACGGAAGCTGGACCTACACCAGTCTCCACGATTTCACCGGCGGCGCCGATGGAGGAAATGCCGAGGGTGGTCTCGTGATGGACAGCAAAGGCAACCTCTACGGGACGACATACATGGGCGGGCTGGAAAGCTGCGCTCGCTGCGGCGTAGTCTATGAGATCACGCCCTAGGTGGCTCTGGCAAAATTCAACAAATGTGCGAAGATTCGCGGAGCGTAGCTTCAAGGCCGCATAAGGTTCCAGAATATCCCGTTGGGACGGCGCGAGTTCTCACGCACACTCTTCAGTCCCTGTGATTGCATGTCTTCGTCCACAACGAGTTTTTCCCTGTCGTAGACACCCGCACGGTCCTTCCTTTGTGTGATCCTGTATCCTCCGTGTTAGGAATTCAGGTCTGTACGCACAAGTTGAGTCTTGTGGGTCCAGCAGGCCTTGCGGTTACACTCTTCCCATGCCCGGCAAGCGCACCTTCGAAGGCCAACTAACCGCCCTCGACGCGCTCCGCCAACTCCCCCCAGAAGCCGCGACAGAACCTCTACGCAAGGCGCTCGCGAATCGCAACAACTTCGTAGTAGCCAAAGCGGCAGACCTGGCCCGCCAACTTCAACTGACTCAACTCATCCCCGAGTTGCTAACAGCCTTCGACCGCTTCTTCGAAGATCACATCAAAACCGACCCGCAATGTTGGGCCAAAAACGCCCTAAGCCGTGCTCTCGCTACCTTCGAGCATCAAGACGCAGCGGTCTTCCTCCGCGGAATGAAACACATTCAGCTGGAACCCGTCTGGGGAGGCAGTTCCGACACCGCCGGCACTCTCCGCGCCACCTGCGCCCTCGCGCTGGTGCAATGCCGCAGCCTACGAGAAGCCGACTTGCTCGCACACTTAGTCGATCTCCTCGCCGACAAAGATAAAACCGTTCGCGTAGAAGTAGTCCGTGCCATCGAGCAGGTAGGCTCACCGTCCGCCGCGCTCCTGCTCCGTCTAAGAGCTATTCTAGGTTCCAGTCCCAGAAAGCCAGACAGATCTAATCAGACCAAGACTCAGACGAAGAACCAGAAGTCTTGGGCGCCTGCTACAGCGGCGTCCTCCGCATCGAAGGCGCAAGCGCCATCCCGTGGGTCAGCCGTTTCCTCTCCGATGCCGATGACTCCGCCGCCGAGGCGGCCCTGGCCATAGCAGGTACGCATACTCCGCAGGGATTTGAAGTTCTGCGCGACCGTCTCGCCACAGAAGCCGATCCCTGGTTCAGTTCCGCACTGTTATCCGCTATAGCCCTAACCCGCCAAGACGCGGCCCTGGAATTCCTCCTCCACATGGTGCGCACCGAATCCCCGCAAGCCGAACCCGCCATCGAAGCCATCCTCCGCGCCATGCCCTCGGAAGAAGTCACAAAGCGGTTGGAAAAATTGGTAGCCGGAAACCCGCGCCTATCCCGCGCTCTAGCAACCCACCGCCTAAAGCGTTAGCAGCTGTTCTTTGCGTCCTTCGCGGCCTCGCTTCGCGATCTTTGCGATTCAAGGCTCTTACTGACGGCTGATGGCTGACAGCTGACGGCTTGTTCTGATGCTATATTGTTCGCGGAGGAGTGCCCGCGTGCCCCCTGACAAATTCCGCGTAGCCCTGGTGCAGATGTCCTGCGGCCCAGAACCGGAACAGAATCTCCAGAAAGCTCTAGAACGCACAGCCGACGCCGCCGGACGCGGCGCCAAGATAGTCTGCCTCCCCGAACTGTTTCAGACGCAATATTTCTGCCAGCGCGAAGACCATGCCCTCTTCGACCTGGCCGAACCCATCCCCGGCAACACTAGTGATAAGTTATCCGCCGCCGCCCGCCAGCACGGAGTAGTCCTGATCGCGTCGCTCTTCGAGAAGCGCGCCCCCGGCATCTACCACAACACCGCCGCCATCTTCGATTCCGATGGCACACTCCGCGGCCTCTACCGCAAGATGCACATCCCCGACGATCCCCTCTACTACGAAAAGTTCTACTTCACCCCCGGCGATCTAGGATTCCGCGCCCTCGACACCACCGCCGGACGCATCGGCACGCTAGTCTGCTGGGACCAATGGTTCCCCGAAGGCGCCCGCCTGACTGCGTTGCAAGGAGCGCAAATACTTTTCTATCCCACCGCGATCGGCTGGCACCCCGCCGAGAAGGCCGAGTTCGGTACCGCCCAACACGACGCCTGGCGCACCATCCAGCGCGCCCATGCCATCGCCAACGGCGTGTATGTAGCGGTCGTCAACCGCGTAGGCTTCGAGAACGGCAACGTCCGCGGAAAATCTGCCCCAGGCCTGGGACTCGAGTTCTGGGGAGCATCCTTCTTCTGCGATCCCTTCGGCCGAGTCCTGGAGGAAGCCTCCCACGATCAGGAAGAAATCCTGGTAGGCGACGTAGACTTGAAGGCCCTCGAAGAAATCCGCCGCAACTGGCCCTTCCTCCGCGAC
>CAWEDF010000033.1:0-50182 GCA_963807655.1 uncultured Acidobacteriaceae bacterium
TCCAATCTTGAACTTCTCCCGTTTTGGAACTGCCGGTCCCCTATCGCTACTATCCAGCTTTCGTTTCCGCTAAGCGATAACCTCGAACGCTCGGTAGAGTAAAACAGAGTTCCTGCGCCACCAGCCAGGCTCCGAAAGGCTTTCGGCCGCGGGCAGCCCAAGCGCAGCGAAGGGCAAATCCACGGCATGGCGTTCGATGAAACCAGCGACGGTGCGGACTATCTATCGGCCCTGAAGAGATCAGGCTCGCCTCAAGCGGCCGGGGCGACGACGGCGCGCGCCTGAGGTCCTCCGTCAGTCCCCACGGAAACTCTTTCGGACAATGTTCCTGCCATCGAAGCAGGGCAAACCCCGCTCAGAGCCGGACAAGCGCAAAACCCCGCGCTACAAGTGCAAAGGCAGCGCCCGCCTGCAGGAAAGCGGCAGCGCCGTCTCGACCTGGGCAACGTTTGCAGACATCAGCATGTTCGGTTGCTATGTGGAGACGGCGTGTCCGCTGCGCGTGGGGACCGTGCTCGGCTTGAAACTCGATGTTAACGGCTTCCAGGTCGAGGCCACCGGAGAGGTACGCGCGGCCTACCCGAACCTTGGAATGGGAATCTCTTTCAATCGGATATCGGAAAAGGATCGCGCAACGTTTGCGTGAAACGAGCGGCCTCGATCTCGCGGCCTTCAGCGACTCTAAGCGCGCAAGGTGCCACGCGCGCTTCTGTCGATTCCGCAATTAGACGCCTTGTCCCCCGCAGCCAACCCAAGCGCCGCACTGCAGGCGATGCGGAACTTCTTTGAGAACCGCCACGTCATGGGCCGCGACGAATTCCTCAGGATTCTACGAAAGAACCAGTAGCAGCTCTCAGTTCTAGGTTCTCAGTCCTCAATCCCCTCATGCACGAGAGTCGGGCTTCACTGCCAACACAAGGCAAACCATTCGTGCCATGGTAAAGCTCTGCTTTTCCACTCGGAAGCCAGCTTGCGTAACCAACGAATGCAAGGTGTCAGGGCTCGCTGCCTTAATTTCATGGAACAGGCGGCTAACCCAGGCGGGCACAGTGATGTCGGCGAGGCAGAGTCGTCCGCCAGGGCGCAGCACGCGCGCAGCTTCGCGCAAGCCTTGCGCACGGTCTTTCCAGTGATGCAGTGAGACACAACTCAGCGCCAGAACAAGATAAGCGGCCCTGGGAATGGCAGCGCCTCAGCGCCCGCGACATCCATCGTAGCCTTTGCAAATTCGGCGCCGCGCCACCTCAATCATCCCCGGGGCCGGATCCACACCGAGAAGCCGCGCGGCCCGCCAATGCGCGCCGGCCTTCTCCAGCAGTCGTCCCGTGCCGCAGCCCACATCGAGCACAGCGCTGGGCACCGCCGCGCCGCTCCCGGCTACCCACTCCAGCATGAGTTGCTGAATGCGATCCACGCAGCGTTGTCCCCAGAACGCCGTTCCGGTACGTCGGCGCCCAGCGGTCGAAGTGTTCAACGTCATTCGTACTGCCTGGCTATCCGCGCATTCTCCCTGCGGTTTACCTTATCACGGGCATTGCGGATGTATTGACTCTCGGCAGCTAGCGCGTCCGCTCCCTGCCTGAAAGCCGAAGCCCGAAGCCCGCATTACGTTGGTGATCTACGTAAACGATTACCGCCGCGGAAACAGCGAAGCCATGACACTCCTCATCTATGGTGGTTTCGCGCGATTGGCAGGAAGTCAGTGTTCTGGAATGCATTCTCGGCGGTTTGCACATGGACGTCGCCGTCGAGAGCGAACCGCAACGAGCCCTCACGCGGCTCACAAAATCGAAACCCGACGCCCTGATTGTTGACTGTGTATTTCTTACTGGTACGTGCCAGTTCTTTCGCGAACTGCAACGGGAAGTTCCGCGCGCCAGCACGGTCCCGCTGGTGATCATGGGCAGTTCGCCCGCCAAGCACGACATGGAGGGAACCGGCGCGATGTACGCCTTCGATAAGCCGATTTCCGTGGAGCAAGCGGTGCCGACACTCTCCGCCGCACGCAACATGATTCTTGACGGACGCCTGCGCTATCACCGCTCTGGCCTGGAAGCGCCAGTAACTCTGCTCGGCCGCCATCAGAAGCGCGCCGAAGGGCAACTCATCAATCTGAGCCAGGGCGGATGGCAGGTTCGCGCTCAAGGATGGATTCGAAGCCACTGAAGCCTGCCGCGTGTCGCCTTCCAGCTGCCCGGAACCAAGAGCGGAGTGAACGCCGAAGTGGAAGTAGCATGGTCCGACAAGCAGGGAAATATCGGCATCCGCTTCGTGAACATGAAGCCACAGATGAAAAACACCTTACGGCTGTGGCTGGCACAGCAGTACTTCGCGAACTAGGCGAACCGTGGAAGAGCGCCGCTTCAGCGCCGCGTAAAGCCCCAAAAAGACTATGGGCTTTAGCCCCTGAAAGCCGTCCCCCAGGGACGACTGATTTCTCACTCAGCTTGTCCTCCAAAAACTGAGAACTGAAAACCGCGAACTGAGAACTGCTTGTTCTAACGATCCGAACCGCTTCTTCGCTTTCGTCTTTCTCTCCAGGACCGGAAACAGCTTGCGCCAAACGAGCGCCCAGGCTCGATCCTCCAAAAACGGAAAATATAACCCAGTACCCAGCCGCGACGACGATCGCCCCCGCAAGAACGGTTCCTACCGTGAGGGGCCAAGGCGGAAGTTCGTGAGCAATCGACAGAAAAATCAGGGCAAACATCAGCAGAGCAGCGGTCACGACCAGACCATCCACCACCCAACTCAAGGTGCGGCCGGAGATTGGCCGGGACAGCCAGCTTAATTGCGAATACGGATCGCAGGCAGGATCCGTGCGCTGCTGCAGGATTGATGCCTCGCGCTGCCCGGTAATGTCCGGCTCCAGCCGGATCGCCGGGCGGGGCGAGCGGAAAGAGTCAGCCCGTCGTTTCCTGCGGAGCATTTTCTTCACGAGCAATCGAGACGACAGAAGCCCCGAAGATGGAGCCAGGATGGCCGGAATTGCGGGCAATGGCATCCAAAAGGTTGGAAAAGATCAAGGCGTTGATCTGATGACGTGTGCCAGCAGGCAAGTTCACAAAGCGAATGCCGCACTGTCCCGAGGGCCTCGTCCAACTGACCTCAACCGCCGTTTCCACGCGCAAGCGGGGAAATTTCAACTCGAAGCGGAGGTGGACGCGCTGCTGTGGGCGCAACGCAGGAACGGCGTGCACGGCCACACCCAGGTGATTGAGGTTACGAATAATTCCACCGTTGGCGTTGTCCACGGTCACGTAGGTAAGTGTGCGCAACTCGTGCCGGTAATGAGTGCGTGCTTGCCGCGCGGGAAAAGAGACTGCCTGCATACTCTCCCCAGGGAATGGCTTCGGACAAGGCCTACTTCGTAAAATTTTAGTTTCTGACAGACGCTGGCTGGCAGTAACTGAGGTGGTTCGGGAAGGCCCGCGAAGACCGTTCTTACTAAAGGCCATGGCCGAAAGGACAGTGCAGGATCATTGCAACTAGCGCGAAACGCCGCTAACTTACTGTTATACCCGGCGAGAAGCTGGTATAGCGAAGCTCCTGCATTCGTGGCGCTTGGCAAAAGGCGGCGCAGCTACACAAAGTAGTTAATTGACAGAGGCTTCACTCGGTGCCCACACTCGGCAGTAAGGAGATTGGCCGCAAGAAATTGAATGGCAACAACTCCCACCAAACCGACGATCGAAGTTGACGCTACGCTGCGCGCGGCGCGAGTGCCATCGTGGCCGCTGCAGCGACGTGCGTTTGCTCGGGAGCAAGGCATTCCTTATGACGGCGCCTCCCATGAAGCGGCGGTTCATCAGACTAGCGATCTGCGCCCGTCGGGGCGCGACGCCCTGCAAGCGCTTTTGGCGTTCTCAGCCATGCATCAGCAGGTGCGCCAGCGGCGGGCGCTGGCCTCGCGGCGCAATGGATTTGAAACCGTTGCGCAGGCGAATGAGTTCGAACCGAGAGAGCAATTCGTTCTGGACGAAGTGCTGCAGTTAGTGGCGGAACGAGCGATTGCCATCACCGGAGCCGATGGCTTGGGAATCGCCCTCGCGGAAAATAATGAAATTGTTTTGCGAGCGTCGGCAGGCGCGATCAAGCCGGACGTAGGCCAGCGCATCCAGCGCGATTCGGCTTTCTCGGGAGCATGTTTCCGGACCGCGCAGATTATCCGCTGCGACGATACCGAGACCGACGATCGCGTAAATCTCTCTGCGTGCCGGCAACTAAGGGCGCGGTCGATGGTCGCGGTACCGCTGTGCGGGCGGCGGCGCGTGATCGGGCTGCTGGAAGCTTTCTCGTCCGAGCCTTTCGGATTCAACGACAGCGACGTCGGCAGCCTTGAACTGCTGGCGGAGTTGATCCTCGGCGCTCTCAAACCAGAAGACGAAGAACGCTTCGCAGAATCGGCGCAAGTCGCGGAGGCGGAATTAGCCGCACCGCCGGTCACGGCGCAAGCAACTCTGCCCTTTGAACAAGCTTCTTCAGAAATTGCCGCTGCGGTTATCGCACCCGCGCCGCAGGACGAGGACCATGCGAAACCAGCGTCGCAGAATACAGCGGCGGTCGTTGCTCCGCCGATCGTCGTTCCGGCCGTCGTTCCGTCGTTGTTCCGGCCGTCGTGTCCGGTCGTCCTCTCTCAGCGCTTTTTTCTCTGCGCCTGTGACGAACTAAGCACCGAACCGGAAGAGGCAATCGAAAACGCAACTGTCCCGCTAGAACCGGAACATTCCGCAGGTCACCATCCTGGCATCGTGCTGGGTTGTGCTGGTCGTGGTCTGTGCGCTGCTCGCTGGTGGACTATGGCGGAAATTAAGAATGCGCAACTCAGCAAGGTAATGGTGAAGCCTGAGAGAGGATGACGCAATCGGGATACGTGGTGAAGCAGCCTGCCCCTTCAGCAGCGGCACCTTCGGTTACTCCACCTTCAGCCACTTCATCTTCAATCAACTCATCTTCCGTAACCTCCTCAAACACCAGCTTGGATGGGCAGACGAATTAAGAGACTGAACCCGGCAGCGAAGGCCCCAAGATACAATCTTCGAAGGTGCCAAGCATTACTGGAATCCCGCACCGGTCTTCCGCCGATTCAGTACGTCTGTGCTTGATGTCGAAGATCAGGTGCAGTACGAGGCGCATCGCCTGGCCTCTCCCGATCGCATTTATTTTGATCTGCATGATACCTCGCTCGCGCCTACATCGAAGGAAAGGTCATCGATGTCGGCGACAGCTCTGCTGGTGCGCGTCCGAGTGTCGCGGCCGGTCTCAGGCGTCACGCGTGTGGTGCTGGAGACAAAAGGCAAACCGAATTTTTCCGTCAGCCTGGAACCTAATCCTTATCGCCTCGTAGTGCAGGTGGGCAAGCTGGGCGCGTACTCCAAGGCTCAGGCGAATCTCTTCCGGCGCCGCTACAGCCGAAAAAGAGAAACTGGCCATAGTAGATCCTCCGCCGACACACGAGGACTTGCAACTGCGGGCGCGCATGCCTAAGACGAAGATGCGCATCGCAGTGGACGCGGGTCACGGCGGCTGGGATCTGGGGACCGTCGGCAAACGCGGATTGCTGGAAAAAGATGTCGTCCTCGAAATCGCCCAGCGGCTGGGGAAGCTGCTTGAGAGCCGTCTCGGTGCCGACGTGATTCTCACACGGAACGACAACAACTACGTTTCGCTCGACGAACGGGCTGGGATGGCGAATCATTCGCAGGCGGATCTGTTGTCTCGGTCCATGCAAACTATAGCGATCTGCCTTCGGCTCGCGGCGTGGAAACTTACTACACGAATTTCTTCTCGGCCCCCAATGCCAAGGACAAAGATGTGGAGACTGGGAGCCGGACCATGCCAAGAACGCGACGCAACGCTTTTGTCGGCGGCTGAACTCCACGAAAAAATCGAGCAGTCGCGGCGGCTTGCAGCTAGCGTGCAGCGCTCGCTCTATGGAACTTTGTCGGTGCAAAATCCCGGACTGCGAGACCGCGGCGTGAAAGAAGCGTCTTACGTCGTACTCACCGAAACTGCGATGCCGGGAATTCTGGCCGAAGTTTCCTTCGTAAGCAGTCCCGACGACGAGCAAAATCTGCGTAGCGACGGCTACCGCGAACAGATCGCCGAAGCGCTGTACAAGGGCATCGCGCGCTATGCGGCTGGATCGCGCGCCGTTAAGGTGGCTAGCGCTTCTAAATAGTAGCTAGTACCTTGTACCTAGTACTGAGCCAAATCAGCTCTAGTCCGGCTTCGCTGCTGCCTTCTCTCTCCCGTTTTCCAGCAGCCAATTTCGGACTGCGCCCTGCACCCTGATTCAGCTTCTCCCAGGTTAACGTGCTTGACTATCTTTCTGGGAGCGGCCACGGCAGCCACTTGCGCGGCAGCAACGGCGGCTTCGTCATCCGCTTCAGCCTCTCCTTCTACTTCGCCTTCCCCCTCTACTTCTTTCACCTCGTCGTCGAAGTCTCTTCGTACCACTGGGGACCGTTGATGCAGGTGCGATCTACGTCATCGCGATCGATCACAACGTCGGTCACTCGACGCACTTCGAACTCGGCGTTGCGCAGGTTCACGCTGGCGGTCTGCAGCGCGTAGAGGATAGCCCGGCCGTCCGGTGATCCAAGCGCCCGGAGCGAGCACCTGGATCGTCTTCATCAGGGCCACCTGCACCGAGTCGCGTCTCGAACAGCGGCAGATCAAAGCCGCGCTGCGCCGACGTATCGGCCGCGATTTTCGCCCGCTCGCGCCGGATGCGCTCATGAAAAAAGCAATGCCGCCTGCGCCGCAGCGCCGGAGACCCGCACTGCGTCCCATTGATCTTTACGTGTTGACATCGTGGAACATTTTCGAAAGACATATTTTTCTCACATCCTCCACTTCGGTTTGCCGGAAGGGAATTTGGCGGGGACCCTAAATCCCCTCCCCCTCAATCTCTGGAATGATGGGGTTAGCAAGAAATTCCCCGCAAAATCCGGCTGCCAAAGAACTTAGATATCAAAATCCGTGAAACAAAGGATTTAGGGGCGGCGATTTTGGTGGTTAGCCGATTGTCACTGCCTCAGTCATGATTACGCGAGTTGTGGGCTGTGGACAAGGTCAGATGTCACAACCGGTAAGTATTCCTTGAGAACAAGTATGCAGAAAGTTGCACGGTATGGTAGGAAATAGCCATGGCGGACGGCGCGTCAGCCCTATCCACAGAGGAACGATTGGCTTCCCTCGAACAGAAGCTTGATGCCTGCCTTATCCTTGCGAAAATGCTCTTGAGTTCCGAGAACTTCAAGATTGACCTATCAGACCAGCTTAATCGTCCGTCGCCCTTGGAGTTGCGTGCTTTCACTCATGCTCAATCGCTAGCTTCTTCTGTATCCATCGCCGTAGCCACTCCTCTTCCAGAATGCGCGGATGAGAGACTTTTGCAAGCGATTCATCGGATGGTCTCAGGCTCCAACAATAGAGCGGATCAGGAACCGCCCCAGGATTCTCGGGTCCTAACTCAAGATGCCATTCCGTCTTAGGAGAACCAAGTGAGCCGTAACCCGTGCCGTAGTCAAACGTACCAATGCACTCGTCACGTACCCAGTTGAACCTGATGTAGAGCGTTCGTTCATCCTGCTTCAATCGGATCGTGAGTTCATTCGACCTGCTTTTCTTTACGGGTTTCACGTCCGGCACGATGTTAAACCGGGTGGCCTCTTCGCCAAGGATTCGCAAAATGAAGTTGGCGGCCTCTTCCGTGGTTTTGAATTTCATTGCGCTCAGGACAGCTTGTACGCAAGGTCGAATATCACTTCGTCGGAATCCGGCCATGTCGAGAACCTGAATCTGTAACCTTCGCGTCCTTGCGGTTTGGTTATATCCAGCCGGACTGCCGAGACGACGGCCTTGGGAATGAACTCTGGAATGCGAATTCCGACCCAGCCATCTTTCACTAGTTCTGATTTAAGACCACTTTGCTGCAATTGTTTCCAGAGAGAAACGTCCTCAAAGGGGTGGTCCTCAAAGCTTTTGTAGGGATATTCGGGACTGCTAAAAGGAGTCCTCACGACCCATTTTGAGAGATCATCAATCGGCTTCCCCTGGAACACACGCCCATTAATTTTGCAAGTTATACCCATCTCTCGAATGCCAGTGTCTTCATCGCACACCAGTGACAGTTTCAGAAAGAATACGGTCTCGGCAACGTCTAGCGTGGTGGCCCTTTTCAGCGCCAAGATTTCCACTCGCAGGTCATCCAGATAGATCGGGAGTGCAGAGAGTGGCGCGGATAAATGCAAGGGATCGTTCTCTCTTTTCCGAGCCGCAGTCTCCTCTCCGACCAGTCGCTCATATCCAGGCGAGACGTTGATAGCATTGATAGCCGAGTATTCCCAGAAAAGCGGCTTCTTAACGATCAGCTCATGTTTCTGGAGTCGCTGTAGTCCGAGGGAAGCCTTCTCAATGGGCAGCGCGACTCTTACTGCCATGTGATCGGTTGTGAAGGTGCAGGCCGTGTGGCAATTCTCTTTGAGCCAGAACAAGATCACGTCGGCATAGATTTCACCTAATTCGGTGTTGCGCGAACGTTTCCCGAAAAAATACCCAACGAAGGCGATGGCCGCAATGTATACGAACTGAAAAACGTCGAACCCTCCTAAGTGAGGAACGTTGACGCCTGCGATGTGGTCTTTGCCCCACACAATTCCGGCCCAGATTGCGCACCCCGCTACTGAAATACACAATGGCACTAGAATGTCCTTCTTGAAGTTTGGTATATTCATTTTGGCAGTCCTATGGCTACTCGCCCTGAAACGCCCGTGAAGCTACCCCAGGACAAGTTGCCAGTTTTTACCGAATCCGATTTTTTTACGCTTCTGAAGCGGGCTTGCGAGACGCCATCTCGCTCACCCGCTCCAAAAGCGAAGCGAAAATCAAATTCCCGGAATCGCGACGGTTATAGCGGAAAGAATACTCGTTCAGGTAGCTCTGCAAGTACTTCGCGCTGACCGAGTGGTACACGCCGCCGATCCCACGTTTCACTAAACTCCAGAATCCTTCAATCGTGTTCGTGTGGACTTCGCCTGCAACGTAGACCTTCGCGCTGTGGTTGATGCGCTTGTGCTGGTAACCCATCCCTTCGAGTTGGGGCAGCGCATTGTAGGCCGGGGCTTCATCGGTGAAGATCATCGTTTCCGGCATCACGTACTCTTTCACCAACGCGCTTGTTGCTGCGATGGAGACGGGTTGCACTCGCGCCACGATCCGGCCCTTGCGTTCGACGACTCCCATGACGGTAGTCAGCTTGTTCTTATTCCCGGCCAGCATTCGCCCGGAATCGTTCTTGCGCCGTCCGCCGAAGTAGAGCCTCGTCCGCTTCCACGCCGCGACTTGATCCACCGAGCCGGAGTTCTTCTTCGCTCATGAGCTTGCGAATCTGATGAAACATGCGCCACGCGCACTTGTAGGTCACGCCCGTCTTGCGCTGAATCTGTTTCGCAGAAATTCCGCAGCGGGTGGACCCCATCAATAACATAGCGTAAAACCACAACCGGAGCGAGGTGCTGGTTTTCTCGAAGATCGTCCCGGCCAGCGGGAAGATGTGATTCCCGCACGTCTCGCAAGCATAGGCCGTGCGGCCGGGACGCAGTAGTGCTTTCGCGGTCTCTCGCACTTGTGGCAGACGGTGACGCCGCCCGGAAAGCGCTGCTCTTTGATCTGCTCAAGGCAGGCATCGTTGTCCGGGAATCGGCTGTGAAAGTTTTCGACGGTGTAGCGGAGTTCTTTAGGGATGGTCTGTCGGCGGTTCATGCAAACACTATGCCATATGTTCGCCTTGGTGTCCAGGGATAATTACCTTTTACCGGAACACTGTGGAAATTGCGGAAAACTCGGAAAACCACCTTAAAGCTATAGTTGGCGGGCGATAGGAAGCTGAGAGGGATGGGTTTAGGAGAGGGGGGCCTGGAAACGTGGTCAAAAAGCCACAGGGCGAAAGGAAAGCGGCGGAGGTCGGGTCTGGCTGCTAGCGATCGGCGGTCGCGAGTGCCAATTACATAGAGTTGCACGGAAAAGGGAGAAAGGCCTGCACTGCGCCAGTTCTTCTACACATCACAAGAACCTCACTGACCGGCGCCCTCACACCGCGGCAAACCTTCCATCAGGCGCGAGCGTCAAAGCCATTGACGAGACCACCATCGCCGATAAGAACGAAAGTTAAGAACGAAGATTTCAAGTACACGATAATGCCCGACTCGCCGCCCACCCGCCGCCATTTCCTCCAACACACGTCCATCACCGGCGCGGGATTGCTGCTTCCCACCCTGGCCGCTGCCCAAAAATCCCCATCCCCCGACAAGCCGAAAGACGCCGAAGGCATCTCTCCCGCAGAAGATCTCATGCGTGAACACGGGGTGCTGAATCGCATTCTGCTCATCTACGACGACCACCTCCGCATGCTCAACGCTAAGCAACCATTCGACGGCTCCGTGCTAGTCAACGCTGCCGACATCATTCGCCACTTCGTCGAGGAATACCACGAGAAGCTGGAAGAAGATTTTCTTTTCCCCCGCTTTCGCAAAGCGGGCAAGCTCGTATCCCTGGTGGAGACTCTTCTAACCCAGCACAAAGCTGGCCGTCACCTGACCGCGCAGATCCGCGAACTCGCGGCCCTTCCCACTCTCAAATATGTCTCCGACGCCGACAAGCTTGCCGACGCTCTTCGCGCCTTCCTTCGCATGTACCGTCCTCACGAAGCCCGCGAAGATACAGTTCTGTTTCCCGCCTTCCGCTCGGTCGTCTCTGCGCACGAGTACGATGCGCTCGGCGACGACTTCGAAAAGAAGGAAGACGAACTCTTCGGCGACGAAGGCTTCTTCAAAGTAGTAGACCAGGTCGCCGAACTGGAGAAAAAGTTAGGCATCTACGATCTAGCCCAGTTCACTCCAAAATGAAATCGGTTGATCCAGAATCCGCATCCCACAAAAAAGTCCATGTCATCCTGAGCCCCGCGTTCTTCGCGGGGCGAAGAGCCTGCCCTGAGCTTGTCGAAGGGACCCATGGATTCGCGTGCAACATGGGCGGGCCAGCGGCAACACCGCCGTTGCCCGCCCTCATCCTTACGCTCCACTTCACCTGCAAGGCGGCCCTTCATTAGTAGTGAACGTGTCGTTATCAGACCACCAGCCATTCACCGCAATGGAAGGCGCTCCATAGAACCACGAGAAGAACGCCAACTCCTGCAAGTGGTAACTGTAGCCGCTGGGCATCGTTACGTTGGGAACGTCGAGTCCCGTCAAGGGATCCCCCACCTCGAGGTTCGTTTGACACACCCCCCACTTGTCCGACATGTCCCCACGGTTGCACCGGGTTGCCGCCCAGAGGGTCATCCATCCACTCGCCCACTTCGTGGGCGGCGATACTGGTGTCGAAAATGGTGGATCCGAAGACGCCGGTTGTGTCGAAATCCTGCGGTGAGTAGGTTTGAGAGCCCGTGGCGCCGTGGTAGCCAAGAATGCAGCAGCGATGTCTGCGACCGGAGAGGCCATCACCACGTTCGCCAGAAGAAAAATCGGCAGCGAACCCGCATTCACTCCCTGCGAAGCCAGCGACGAAATCACCACGATATTCAGATAAGCGTCAAACCAGTTGATGTCAATGATTCCCAGCGGAGCGCAGAAAGCCGGAGGGCCAAGGGAAGTGGTGGCCAGCGCCAATCCATCCGCGTCCGGCACGTCGATGAAGACCGGACTCGTGATCGTAACCGGGTCCAGTTTCACATGGTAGTCATGCCCTTTCGTAAAGCTCCAGAAGTTGGCGCGCTGGAAAGCATCCAGGTATTGCGTATCGCCTACATTCGTGCCGCCAAAGGTAAAAGAGGCAGACTGGAAGATTGGCGATTCCTCGAACAAAGTCAAGGGAACGTCGTTGGGCGGAGCCAGGCACGCCGAGTTCGCAGCGGAAGGATCAAACACTGTCGTTCCCGGTACGGTACCGATGATGCCGTTGTTGTTAATCGCCAGGCCAACCAAATTGGTTTTGATCACAATTGGAACAATCTCCGTTGGCACGTCGACGCTCTGATTCACCCCACTCCAGGGGAGGCACAGCGCAAAGTTATACGCGCAGTTATCGTGCAAAAGTTAACTATTGCGTGTTGAGTGCGCAAAGCATGCCTTCACCTTGCCGAAAGAGCGGCCTGCGTCGGTTCGCGCTTCCGCAATAGCCCCGGTACCTTGGGCATCATGTCGCAAAGGGCACAATGCCGATAGAATGCAACAGCCACCTGTTCGGGAACCTTGAAACCTTTCCCGACATGTATCATCTAAAGCTTGAGTCAGTTACACTCAAGGAGAGCCAATGAGCCAACAGCCGCTTTCCGAGCCAGTTGCTAAGCATCGGGAAACAAACGACGTACGGGCTTTGCCCGTGCTTCCTGTGCGCGATACCGTCCTCTTCCCGCACGCCGTCCTGCCTCTTACGGTAGGCCGCGAAAGTTCCGTTCAGCTGATTAATTCGCTCGGCGAAGACAAAACCATCATAGTGGTGGCACAGCGCGAGGCCCGTGTTGATAGCCCGCAAGCCAGCGATCTGTACACCGTAGGCACATCCGCAGTTGTCCACAAAGTCGTCAAGATGCCCAACCAGAGCCTGTTCGTATTTGCCGAAGGCCTGGAGCGCGTGCGTCTCGGCGAGTTCACGCAGTTGTCGCCATTCATGCGCGCCCGCGTGTCGCCCATCCCGGAAGGCGTTCCGCCCGACAGTTCTGAAATCGAAGCCCTGCAGCGCAACGTGCTAACGCTCTTCCAACAGATCGTTGCCGGCTCGCCCACACTCTCCGACGAGCTATCTACGGTGGCCTTGAACATCGACGAACCCGGCCGCCTCGTGGATTTCATCGCCTCATCGTTACCCTCGCTCTCCACGCCCGACAAGCAGGACACACTTGAGACTCTCGACATTCGCGCGCGCTTGGAGAAGATCAATCATCATCTCGCCAAGGAACTGGAAGTCCAGCAACTGCGCAACAAGATCCAGAGCGAAGTGCAGGACCGCGTCCAGCAGACCCAGCGCGAGTATTACCTGCGCGAGCAGATGAAGGCCATCCAGAAAGAACTCGGCGAGCAGGATGAAGGCCAGCGCGACGTCGAAGACCTCAAAAAGAAAATCGACGACGCCGGCATGCCCGACGAAGTAAAGAAGGAAGCGCTCAAAGAACTGGGCCGCCTCTCCCGCATGTCTCCCATGGCCGCCGACTACTCGCTCACCCGCAACTACGTGGAGTGGCTAGCCGTGCTGCCCTGGAACAAGACTTCCGGCCAGGAAATCGAAATCATCAAAGCCAAAGAAATTTTGGACACCGATCACTATGACCTCGAGAAAGTCAAGGATCGCATCCTCGACTATCTCTCCGTCCGTCGCCTGAAGCCGAATATGAAGGGCCCGATCCTGTGCTTTGTCGGACCTCCCGGTGTGGGCAAGACTTCGCTAGGCAAATCCATCGCGCGAGCCCTGGGTCGCAAATTCGTCCGGCTCTCGCTAGGCGGCGTGCACGATGAAGCCGAAATCCGCGGCCATCGCCGCACCTACATCGGCGCCTTGCCCGGGCAAATCATCCAGGGCATTCGCCGCGCCGAAACCAAAGATCCGGTTTTCATGCTCGACGAAATCGACAAGGTAGGCCGTGACTTCCGCGGCGATCCCGCTTCTGCATTACTCGAAGCCCTCGATCCCGAGCAGAACTCCACCTTCCGCGACAACTATCTCGACGTCACCTTCGATTTGTCGAAAGTTCTTTTCATCACGACCGCGAACATGCTAGACCCCATCGCCGAACCCCTGCGCGATCGCATGGAAATCATCGAACTCCAGGGCTACAGCGAAGAAGAGAAGCTGCACATCGCGCGCCGCTATCTGGTTCCGCGGCAGGTCGAAGAAAACGGAATCACCGCCGATCAAATCGAGTTTCCCGACGAAGCTCTGCGCTACTTGATTCGCCACTACACTCGCGAAGCCGGCGTGCGCAGCCTCGAGCGCACCATCGGCACCATCTGCCGCAAGCAGGCGCGGCGTCTCGCCGAAGGCAAGACCGAGAAGCTCGTAGTCACCGGGCAGATCATTCAGGAATTTCTCGGCGGCATCAAGATCCGCACCGAAGGTGAAATCGAAGAGCGCACCGAGCGCCCCGGCGTGGCTGTAGGCCTGGCCTGGACTCCCTCAGGCGGCGACGTCCTCTTCGTCGAAGCCAACGCCATGAAAGGCAAAGGTGGATTCACCATGACCGGCCAGATCGGCCAGGTCATGCAGGAATCCATGCAGGCCGCTCTCACTTGGGTGCGCTCCAACGCCGCGCAGCTCGGCATTGCCGAAACTTTCTTCGCCGACCACGACATCCACATGCACGTGCCGGCCGGAGCGATTCCGAAAGATGGACCGTCAGCGGGCGTTACCATGGCAACCACCCTGGTCTCGCTGCTCTCCGGACATCGCATCCGTCCGCTAACGGCCATGACCGGCGAGATCACGCTAAGCGGCAACGTGCTTCCCGTAGGCGGCATTAAAGAAAAAGTCCTGGCCGCCAAGCGAGCCGGAGTCACGACCATAATTCTGCCCGCGGAAAACAAAATGAATGTAGAAGAGGATCTGACACCCGAACAAGTCGAGAACCTCAGCATTCACTATGTGAAGACAATAGAAGAAGCGCTGCGCATCTCGCTGCCGAAAGTGGCGGAGTCGCTGGCCGCGAAGGTCTACATGGAGTCAGAGCCGGCGCCGAAGGATTCCAAACCGGAACCTCCGCCCATCCACCCCATCCAGGAACCAGCAATAGTCCACGACAAAGTGGTAACCTGGCAGTCGTAAAACAGTTCGCGGCGCGCGATCGTAGCGCCGCCGTCCCGGCGGCTGTCCAGCGGGCATCCTCGCCCGCTGCCCGCAAACTCTTGTTATTCCGAGCGCAGCCGGAACCTGCTGTCAGCCTGCGCCACCACCGACGCGTACCGGACCACCGACCACTGCCTCTCACTGGCTCAACTTGATAGCCAGCTGACGCTCAGGCGGCGTCATCTTCCTCCACAAGTTCTGGAGATCGTTCTGCAGCGCCTGATTGTCCGGCTCCTTGTGCAGAGCCAGCGCAAACCACCGGTAAGCCGTAGGCAAATCCCGCGGAGTACAAGTCCCAGTCTGGTAAAGCGCGCCCAAAGAAATCATCGCCGTCACATTGGACTGTGCCGCCGCCGGCTTCAGCAGCCGCAGCCCGTGATCGCAGTCCTGCCTCACTCCGCGTCCATAAATGTAGCGCTCCGCCTCGGTAACTGAATCAACAGGTTTAGGCGCAACCGGTTTAGCCGCCGCAGCCTTCGCCGCGGAAGGCTTGCGCGCCGCCGCTCTCGGCGGCGCTTCCGCCGGAGCCGATTCCTTCTCGGAATCCGCATCAGCGCCTCGAGCCCCAGCCTCCGCCGCCGCACTCGAATCGCCCGCATTGCCAGGCGCAGCACTCTGCTGCTCCCCACTCTGCGGCGTCACGGCCGGCGCAGCATTGTTCGGCGCAATAGTGTTCTGCGCAATAGTGTTCTGTCCAGCACTGTTCTCCCCCGGAGCGCCCTGCGAAGGCGTGCCCTGCAACGGAGTCTGCGGCGAAGCCGCCTGCGGCGCAACAGATTCCGCCGGACTCGCCGCCGGACTCGTTCCCGCAACGCCGCCCTGCGGAGCCGCACCACCCGCAGCCGTCGCCGCCCCCCCGGAATCCGCACCACTCGGCCCCGCATCCGTGGCAGCGGCCGTAGGCTTCTTATCTCCCGCTTTCAGCCAGTCGAATCCCCCGCGCACCCAGTGCAGGTATCCGAATCCCACCGCCAACCCCAGCACGGCCACAATCAGAATTACCTTGCCCCTGCTCCGCCGCGGTTCTTCGACATCATCGAGAAGATAGTCCACACTGGAAGAAGGCCGCAGCGCATCGTGCCCGCCATCCGCCTGCCGATCACCCCGCCCTCCGCCTCGCCGCAAGCCCATCTCAGGTGCCGGCAAGTTCAAGCCCAGAAGCGACGGCCCCCCGCTAATCACCGGCCAACTCGGCCCACTATCGGACCGATCACGAGACGTAGAACCAGCAGACGTAGAACCAGCAGACGCAGAACCAGCAGACGAAGACCCCGCAGATGAAGAACCAGGCGCCGGTAGCCGTTCCGCTCCACTACCGCCCGCCCCCGTCGCCCCAGCCCGAGCCGCCTGCCCGCCGCCCTGAACCTTCGCCACCAGAGCCGCCCCGCACATCCCGCAAAAGCGGTTGCCCTCATCATTCTCATTGCCGCATCGTCCGCAGCGCACACGACCTCCTCAACGTCCTTGGTCCCTCTTAGCTTAACTCCATTGCCACATATCCAGGAAGTACGATGCAGTTTCCAGCACCCTCGTGTTGAGCGGACTCTCCCTTAGGCAAGCTCAGGGCTGGCTCAGGGCATGCCTGGCCCGCTGCTTTTGACTTTGGTGTTTGATCTTTGCTGGAATTTTTGTGCTCTCGCTAATTCAGAGGCGCACTGGACGGGTCCGTCAAGGCAATCAATCTGCCCACCGGATATTCTTCCTGCGTAAGCGGAATCTCAGGCTCGGAGTTCAGAATAGTCAGCACCTCGCCGCTGTGCTCTCCGCGCAACAGCAGGCGATCGCCCTGCACTCCCACCACTCGATACTTCTCGTCGAAGACTGACATCGCGATTCTTTCCACCTAACCTATTAGACGCTACTTTCGCGACCTCGGATAGCAAAGAAACTCACCTCACCCACTCGAAAGTTCCAAATCCGAACCGCGCTGGTAGTGTAGGGACGGGTCTCTGACCGTCCGGCGGGCGAAGCCCGGCGCAGTTGATGTTGCTGTTGTTCTTGCTGTTGGCCTGTTACTTGAAGTCGTGCCGCAAAGCTCCTACACCTGGGCTATCAAACTGAGGGAGGGACTTGCCTTTAGTTGCCGACCTGGCATATGCCGGTATAGTTGACGTTGCACACGTAGTTGCTCCCAGCCGGACTGCACTGGTCGAAAATCTTGTTCCGTGAACTGAGAGTACCCGGGCAGGCATTCTGCAGGTTATTTTGCGCCTGCGAATCCGCCGCCGAGTCTGCGGTTGACTGGTCAGCATCAATGCCCATTCCCGCCCCATTTACCATGACGGTGCGGACGGCAAAGGCAGCAACAGTTAAAGACAAGGTAAGCATCAGGGTCCAGAAAAAACGCTTCATTGAAGTCTTGCTCCTTACTGAATTTAACTACAAACTAGGGTTCAAGCATCGGCGATGGTCCAATTCTCAAAACCGACGACGAGATTATGTAGCACCTGGCCGAAATCAGACAACGGTACGCCAGTAATTGCCATTCGCCTGAAATTAGTTGTGCAAATGTGCGATGTGGAAGAGCGCCGCTTCAGCCCAGCGTGCCCACTTGACTCGCAATGTTAAAACAAAGCTTAGGGATATATCCCGAAAATCCCTCCATATCAGCGGAGCCCCAAGCTCCGCCTTTTCGTCTCTCAGGAGTTCCGATGTCAGGTCACCGCAGGGATCGCCGCAAGAAAACCCGCAACCCCCGTCGCAAGCCCAGCCAGCCCCGCAGCAGCATTCTTCACAACCCCAAACGCACCGGAGAGCATTCCGAAATCGCTTTCCTCTACCGCTCCGACCAGCGCCGCTTCGCCATCTCCAAGCCCTTCGGAGACAGCGAGCGCTACGACTTCATCCTCGACAACCGCCCCAGGCCAAGAGTCAAACTCTTCCGCATCCAGGTCAAATGCACCGAGTGCCTCCGCGCCGGAGCCTACGAAACCCGCGCGGAATATACCGTAGGCAAAGGCCGCGCCGTCTACACCAAACGCGACATCGACTTCATAGCCGCCCACGTGGTCCCGCTCGATATCTGGTACATAATCCCGGTAGAAGTCTGCACCCCGCAGCCCATGCTCCGCTTCTACCCTCACCGCAAGGCCAAAAAGATGCGCCTCGAAAAATACCGCGAAGCCTGGCACTTACTGGATCCCCCGCTCCCAAATCCCCCAACCATAACCATCCAAGCCTGCATAGACCCCGATTATCCAGAAGAAGCTTACCCCGAAGGCTACGAACCCGAAGAAGAAACAGGATTTCAAGAAGAGTAGGAAAGGCAAGCGTAGGGAGGCCCGTGTGGGGACGGGTCTCTGACCCGACCGCCGAGCGAAGCTCGGCGCAGTTGATGTTGGTGTTGACCTGTGGAGCGGACACTCCTGTCTTTGACGTTGATTTTGCTCTTGACTTTGCTCTTGACTGCCGTGAAGTGATGGACCACCACAGCCGCCAGCACCACCGTGAAAGAAGGGCGCTCAAGCGCTGCGTAAAGCGTTAGGTGGAGCAGCGCTCCCAGCGCTGCGAACAACCCCACCCCACCAACAACCGATGTCATTCCTCACAGGGCCGAAGGCCCTGTGAGGAACCTGCTGTTGACTCTCTGCGGTCCGTGCTTATGATGACCGACCAGTTGTTCCAATTTTGTAACAGATACTTGCTCTGAAGCTCGACAAACCCGGCGGAAAAAGGCTGGATTTGCCAGCTTTCCCGAATCTCTCTCCGGATTTCGTAACAGATTGGACTTGGCTGCTACGCCAACTTCGTTTCTGGTAAATTCCCCGCGACCTATCGAAGCCCAAATCGGGAATCGGACATCCCCCTCCGGAGTTCCCTAGGAGTAGGAGAGCCTCGGATGCGCCTCAGCCCCGCCAACCGCTGGTTGTCTATCCTCTTAATCGCAAACCTCACCGTCGGTCCGCTGGCCAGTGCGCAGCAGAGCAGCCCGCCCCCGCCCGCCCCTACGCCCGATGCCTCCGCGCAGAGCGCCCAACCGCCCAACAAAACAGGACCGTCGTTTGAGAGCAAGCTTGCCGCGGATGCTAGCGCGGTGTTCGGCGATGTCGGAGACTACGTCCCCTGCGAATTTAGCCGCGACGCACTGTTAAGCCTGAGACCCACGCCAGACGTGCTCACACTGACCGCCAAAGACGAAGATGAATTGCGCACCCGAATCATTGCCGAAGCGCAGGATAGCAGCAACGCCAAAGCTTTCCCCAAGGGTCAAACCCAGAGGATTTTTTTGTGAAGAGTATTGCCCAGGCGTCTTTTGTGGGACTCACTCCCAGCTACGCCACCGGGAAGGTGATCGACTTGTTGTGGTCGGCCACGCAGTCGGACCCGAATGCAACGGGTCTTATCTACGCAGCCCAAGGGACCAACGCGGAATTCGCGCAATATGTTGAAAAGCAATACGGGATCGAGAGTGAGACAGTTTTGCAAGCGCTTGGACTGCAGGAACGGACTCCTGATTTCAAGTTGGACACCGCGCTCAAATTGGCTGCCCAGCAGAAGTCAGCCACGGATGCCTCGTCCCAGGAAGCGAAAGCACTGCTGGCTGCTGCCACCACGAGCACCGAACAGTTAGCAGACCAACTGCAGCAAAAATTTGGCGTGGATCGCGACAGGGCCGTACAGGAACTCAACTCTGGTGACCAATCGCCTGCGGCTAAACTTGATATCGCTTCCGAGCTGGCAAAAAATAAATTAGATGCTGGCACCAACACGAATAATTTGCTAACGGCGGCAGCGGGCAACAACCGAGATTTTACTGCATACACCAGTAAAAACCTCGGCCTAGACCTGAGTTCAAAATTGGGTTCCACCGAACAGCCACTTGATTCCAAGATCAAAGCCCTAGAGCAGGCGGTATCAACAAGCAAGGCCAATGATGCAAAGGCTGCGGTAGTTAAAGCGAAGGCATTGGCCCCGGTGGTCCAAGCCGCATCCGACGCGAGAAAAGTGGATGCTGCGTCCAGTCTCGCCGCCGCCGCATCGGGTGCAAAAAATGGAGCCCAAGCCAAGTCCGGCCAGAACCAAATTGCCCAAGCGGCAGAGAAAGCCACAGCAGCCTTGACGCGCCCCACTGACGTGGGTTGCTCGATGACCATTCTCTCCTATGGAACTACCCGGTACGCCTTCGGGCAGAGAGTGGCGGATGAGTTCATCCCAGTTCAGATCGTCGTGAGAAACCTAAATAAAAACCAGGAGTTTCTCGTCCACGACGCGCAGGTCGCAGTCGATGAAGACATCAATGGCCGCCTCGGAAGATACTTCTCCGGAACGGACAAACTGACGACCCGTACATTCATGCTCTCGGCAAACGACTTCAGCAAACGGAGTCTGACGGTACATATTCTTCAAGGTGTCGGCACCATACTCAGCAGCACCTCGCTAGTCTATGGCGCAGCGACAAAAGACGCGGCCAGCGTCTACAGCGCTGGGTTCCTAAATGCCCTGCTGGGCGTCTGGCCCGATCACTCAACTGACCAACTCAACTTACTAAACGATGAAGGGTTTTCCTCATACCGCACCGAGCGGACCGTAGTCCCGAAATCCGGAACGGCGGAGTTCGTGATCTTCATCCGGTCGGATCAATTCCAGGAGGGCTGGTGGGTTCAGGATTGCGCCGAAACCATCATAATTAAAAACCCTGAGAACTTGCGCACGAACAGCCCGAAAAACCTGGCGCACTGCGTCGGCCAATTCAACCTGCTGAATCCCGACCCCAAATGTCTAACGATCCCGGAGATCAGCATCGACCTGGATGACGCCCGTCGCGTCTGTGCACATGTCTATTACTCGAGTGTGCAGCCGCCCAAGAGCGGATGTACTGCCGACTCGGACGCTGGGACCGTGGCGTGCCAACCGCAACTAGTGGACATCGGGACCGACCACGCTATTAGGGGAGATCTAGCCTACTTCAGGCCCACGAAAAAAGCTTATAAAGACTGGTCCCCTCGCGCTCAGGCTATCTTTCGGGAACTTGCTTTGGCCGTGGTCGCTGGAACCCATATCCAGGAGCAAACGGCTACCAAGCCAACTCTGACTAAAATCGACTGTCCTGCTGACGGCAAGGGCGATGTTGATTTCGACCAAGCGGAGAACGGAAACCTCACCTGTCCCCTGACGGGAACCAACCTTGACAAGGTACAGACGCTGAAGCTGAAGAACTCTGCGGATGCCACAGATACCAACACCGCAAGCGGCACGGTCACCACGAAAACCAGCGGCAACTCGAAGACGACTCAGGCTGTCTTTACGCTCACCAGCCTAGGTGCGCTTTCCGGCAAGCTCTACAAAGTTTACACGGAGACCACCGACGGAGCGGAGGGCGGGGGCGACCAACCCCTCCATTTTAGCGGAGAGCCCTACCTGCCAAAGACTGGGAAGCCTACTCCGCCGCAGATTAATTTGGCGGACGTGCAAAGCAGTAAAGATGGGGTGACCGTGACCTTGAACGGTTATCACCTGGACGAAGTGCAGTCGGTGCAGTTCGCCGAACCCGCTAATGGGAAGATCCCCGGAGCTACCATGCCGGTCCCTTTGGCATCCGGCTCTACCGCGACTGCAGCTAAGGTTGCGATAACATCCGACAACCTGAAAAAGTCGAAAATCTCCAACGGTGATCAGGTGTTATCTATCTCGTTGGAGTGGAAAGACTCTCCCAAAACCTTTCATGCAACCGGTCAGACGCTTTCCCTGACGGGAAAGCTTTCGGCCGCCCCCGGCACCCGCAGCACCCGCAGCAAAATTCACTTTCAGTCCACGCAGTGGCCCGGTTGGGACACTCGTTACAATTTCCGGGTCGGGGCTGACGAAAACGACACAGGTTTCGTTCGGCGTCAAACCCGCGACCAACATGAAGGTAGTGACAGACAAGCAAGTCACGGCGAGCGTACCTACGGGCGCTGTGACTGGGAAGATCGTACTTAGGGTCGGCGGTTCGACGATGACGAGCACCACGAATTTCACTGTAAAGTAGGGGAGTGAGTGGCGATACCACATGGGTGGGGCCGTCCCGGCTTGGCGTACCCCGGACTTCAAGTTATTCAGCGGGGTGGCGCTCTCTAGCCCGGAACTCATCTCGGGAGTGAGATCCTCTCCCGTTTCCTTTCAACAACTTACCTCCACCCAATCCCGCATATCCCCGCTAGACCCCGTTTTTCCACCGTTCGTTGAGATAAAGGTGCGCATCTCCTTACCCTCCAATAACATGACTATCAGAACAACACCCAGGGAAAAGTGTACGAACCAGATTGTACTAACCAGGTTCGATCCCCAGGGAGAGCCGTAGGCAATGGGTTTTGTGGGTTAGGATCTTCAGATAAACCAAGGCAAGTTAGCGCCGAAGTTTTCCCAAGACCGAACACCCAAGACCTAAGAAAAAAGTTCCAAAAGGCCGAAGCCCGAAAGCCGAAGCCCGAAGCCCGAATTTAGGAGCCTCTAACGCATGCGCAAGCCGATCAAATACGTAGAAAAAGCAGCAGTCGCCGCCGCCAAAGGTGCGTGGGTTGTGTTCGAGCGTTTGAACCGCATCAAGCCCGGCGCGTCGCCCACCCCGAAGTGGTCCGACAAGCCTCTGCTCAAGTCCTACGAGAAGTCGAAGCCGCCGCTGGGCTGGCCCCGCTCCACCGATTCGCTCTGCCCGAAGTGTGTCCCTGAAATCCGCCAGCAGATTCTCGACGGCAAACTTCCTCACGAAGTTCTGATGAACGAAAAAGTAGGAGAGATCAAGGCCACCATCATCGAAAGAGATGGAAAGATTTTGATGGTAAAGGACTGTCCGAAGCACGGCCACTTCGAAGACGTGATGTCGATCGACACCGATTTCTCCAAGCACCTCGAAGACGTTTTCCCCGGCCGCGACATCGCCGCCCACAACGACGAGAAGCTCCACCATCACGGCTCTTCGACGGTGAAGTACGGCCGCGGCTCAGTGCTCACCATCGATCTGACCAACCGCTGCAACATGATGTGCGATCCCTGCTTCATGGACGCGAACCAGGTAGGCTTCGTCCACGAACTGCAGTGGGAAGAAATCAAGCAGATGTTAGACAACGCCATCACCATCAAGCCGCGCCGGCAGATGAGCGTGCAGTTCTCCGGCGGCGAGCCCACGTTGAGCCCATACTTCTTAGACGCAGTTCGCTACGCCAGAAAAGTCGGATACAACTCCGTGCAAGCCGCAACGAATGGAATCGAATTCGCAAAAAGTTTTGAGTTCTGCCAGCAGGCAGTAGAAGCCGGCATGCGCTACGCCTATCTCCAATTCGACGGCATCGGCAACGCCGCCAACGCCCACCGCATGGTAGGCAACCTCTTCGACGTAAAACTAAAAGCCATCGAAAACCTCCACAAAGCCGGAGTAGAAATCGTCCCGGTAGTAACCATCGTAAACGGCATCAACAACGAACAAGTAGGAAGAATAATCAAGTTCGCCCTCGACAACCCAAAGACGATCAGCTTCCTAAGCTTCCAACCAGTAAGCTTCACAGGCCGCGACGAAGCCGTAACCGACGACCGCCGCCAAGCCCAACGCTACACCCTCAGTCACCTGGCCCACGACGTAAAGAACCAAACCGGCCTTGGCGAGCCAAGCCGCGACTGGTTCCCCATCAGCTTCATGGGCACCTTCAGCGATTGGGCCGACCTGATGCACGCCAACGACGTAAAAAACGACTGGGGCCAACTAAGTTGTGGTTGTCATCCAAATTGCGGGACGGGGATGGCGGTGATGATTGATAAGGAGACTAAGGAGGCGGTGCCGGTTACTGCCTTCCTGGCTGGGGATCAGCTGGCCAAGGATATTGCTAAGGTTAATGATGCAGCTCGGGGGAAGTTTTTGACGGTTGTCGGGATGGCTTTGTGTTTGATGAAGAATTACGATCCGTATCAGGCGCCTACGCATTTTAAGTTGATGGATTTGTTGCGGAAGTTTGACAAGAACTTTAACGCTACGGGGAAGAACTATGGGAAGGTTGGCCCAGACCGGACAGTGGACGATGTGATGAAGCGGCGGCAGGACCGGTGGAACTTCCTGTTTATTGCGGGGATGTGGTTTCAGGATCTGTTTAACTACGACTTCCGGCGGACGGAGCAGTGCATTATCCCTTACGCGACGCAGGAGGGCGAGATTTCGTTCTGCGCTTACAACACAGGCGTGGGGTGGCGCAACATTATCGAGAAGATGCACATGACGGCCACGCTTACCAAGTGGTATGAAGAGCATGGACGTCACGAGATTTTTGCGGGCGGGAAGAAAGTGCAGATGGACGATGCTACGCACTCGCTGCTGCTGCGCGAGAATATAGTGACGACCGAACTGCAGCACGATCTGGACAAGCTGGGCATCGCTAAGAACGCCCGCGAGGAGAAGAAGCGGGCCAGAGACGCAAAAGCTGCTTTGGCGGTTGACCACTCGGCGACTCCGGTTGCGGGGCATCGCGGGCCGCAGAAGAATGATGAGGCTTACAATGCGCGGATGGCTTCGCTTTATCGCGAAGTCGTTTTGAAAGAGAAACCCGCGGTCGCGGAGAATGGATTCATTCCGCTGGGCGCGCTGGGCAAGCCGAACGGCGCGCAAGTTGCGAAGCCGGAAGTGGCTGAGCCAGTGGCGGGGGACTAACTCGGGCTTCGGCTATCGGGCTTCAGCTAAGACCAAGCGGGCTGCCTGCGGGCAGCCTGATTTGTTTTGGTCTGGCCGTGTTGCAAGGGCCGCCTGCGCCTTCGCTGGCTCCGGCCGTCGCTTCGCTCCTGCCTGCGCCACGGCTGTGGCGCTCCCCGCCCTCTTGCCCACGAACTGTCCGGCTGCGTCGCTGTCGCTCCTTCCAGGACAGTTCGCCCCACGGAGTTCCGGAGTCAGAGGCAACGTCAAAACCAAGGTCAAAAGCAGGCGGACAGGAGTGTCCGCTCCACACGGGCAAGATGGTCGCGTCGCTTCTGCCTGCGCTACGGCTCTGGCTGTCCCCGCCCGCTTGCCCACGAACTGTCCGGCTTCGTCGCTATCGCTCTTTGCAGGACAGTTCGGCTCGGGGACGAAGCAGTCAGACTCACCGGGACCTCGCTAACTCTCCGTGCAAGTCCCCCAGCCAGTCGGGTTGCTGCAGAACGAATGATGGCCGCGAGGGGCAGCGCAACACTTGGGGTGAGCGGGACCATAACAAGCTCCCCCCTGAGGAATACAAGGAGCAACGCCAGTCCCGCTGAGAGATACGGTTTGCGGGCTGTCGGCGGCGCTGTCAGCGCATGAGAGTGTGCCATTAAAGCTCGCGGTATCGTCCGGAGTGAATGTCACATTGACCGTGCAACTCGTCCCGGATGCGAGAGTCGAATTGCAAGTGTTCGTCTGACCAAAGTTGGAGCTTGCGGTGATACCGGTGATGCTGAGTGTCGTCGTGCCATAGTTGCTCAGCGTGATGGACCGTGCCGGGCTGCTGGTGTCTACTACCTGGTTGGCGAAAGTCAGACTGGTCGCCGACAAATCGGCATTGGGGCCCGAAGTAAGCGCCGTGCCACTCAGGGAGACCGAATGTGGACTGCCCAGAGTACCGTCGGTGATCGTTATGGAGGCAGTGCGCGGACCCAACTGGCTGGGTGTGAACGTCACGTTGATCGTACAGTTCGCTCCCGGGTCGAGGTTCGAACCACAGGTGTTGTTCTGGCTGAAATCTGCGGCGTTGGTTCCGGCCAGCACAACGCCTGCGATAAACACCGCTGAGGTGCCCGTGTTGGTAAGGGTTTCCGCCTGGGCAGCGCTGAGAGTCCCCGTCAGTTGTGGAGCAAAACTCAGGCTGGTGGGCGAAAGGGTAAGAGTGTCCGGCTCGGCAAGAATGGAGACAGTATAGGATTGGGTGGCGGATTGGCTAGCGGAATCCGCGACGTGGATGGTGAAAGCCACTGCTTGCTCCGGAGCATCGGGAGTGCCGGAAATCGTGACTGTGTTGGTTGCGCTACTGCTGAGAGCCAGATTGGGAGGGAGCGCACCACTCACCGACCAACTGAATGGAGCAACGCCGCCGCTCGCCTGGATCGTCTGGCTGTAAGGGGCGTTCAACATACCGTTGGGCAAGGAGGGTGTGCTAATCGCCAGAGGAAGTGATTGCTGGACTGCAGGTGACCCAGCGCCGCACTTCGAAAGCATCGCAACCGAGATGAGAGACAAAGCGGCGACCATCGCCCGTGCCAGCCGTTTCATGAAGGTCCCCCCTCCCACACTGACGCCCCCTTGCCCGGAGCCAAAACCCATAGGCGGTAAGAACCGGGAAATGTGGGCAAGATTGCTCGATTTGCCGTCGTCGGGTCAACCGGAGTGTGGCCGGACTCTATCTGAACTCGGAACCTTTTTCTGGCCAGGAAGTTAGCGGTGCTCCTGAACTTTCGAGCATTCCGGATCGCACAAACCGTGGTACACTCTCGGGCGCGTCTTGGGGAGGTTGTTCCGTGGGGGCTCCTTCCAGCGGGAACTGCCGCGTTTTGGACTGTTCGAGGCCGACCCTTCTTCTGGTGAACTCTACCGGCGCGGACAAAGGGTGGCCTTGCAGGAACAGCCGTTCCGCATCCTCGCCATGTTGCTGGATCGGCCCGGAGAAGTAGTCACCCGCGACGAAGTGCGCAGACGGCTTTGGCCGGACGGGACGTTTGTCGACTTTGATGAAGGTCTTGACACCGCACTCAAGAAACTCCGATACGCTCTGGGCGACTCGGCGCAAAATCCCACGTTCATCGAGACCATCCCGCGTCGCGGTTACCGGTTTATTGCTCCAGTCACCCAGGGCGATTTCGCGATGCCAGCAAAGATCGGCGATGCGCCGCCCTCTTCCGCTGCCAACACCTTTGAGGACGAGCGCAAGCGGAGGTATCTTCCCATCCTGCTTGCGATTGCCTTAGTCGCGGTCCTCGCTCTGGTGATATCCCGCTGGAAATCGAGGAATCACCCCCTTAACGCGGAGAGAATGGAGATCACGAGATTGACGGATACCGGCAACGCCGGGTATGTAGCCATTTCGCCCGATGGCCGCTACGTCGTCCATGCCTTGCGCGTCGGGGGAAAACAGGGTTTGTGGCTGCGCCAGGTGGCAACTCGCAGCGACGTCCAGATCCTGCCAGCGGAGGCCACCGGCTTCGATGGCATCACGTTTTCGCCAGACGGCAATTACATCTATTTTGTCCAGGAACTTGCCGAGGAACCTGGGATCAAGTACTTGTACTCCATGCCTGCGCTCGGTGGTGGGGCGCGCTTGCTGATCAAAGACATCGATTCGCCAGTCAGTTTTTCTCCAGACGGCGGTTTCTTTGTGTTCACACGCGGTATTCCAACCCGAAACGAGACAGAAGTTCGCATCGCGAACGCCGACGGAAGCGGCGATCACTTGCTCGTCAGCTTGCACGACAGCTTTGCGGGTTTTCAATCTGGCGCGACCTGGTCCCCGGATGGGCGGACGGTCGCGGTTGCCATTTCGCGACTCATGCCCGTCCGCTATGTGCTGGACACGATCTCCGTAGACAAAGGCAGTGTGAAGGAATTGTATTCAAGCCCGGCGGAAATCGGGCGCCCGCTTTGGCTGCCGGAGGGAGACGGGGTGCTGCTGGTATTGAGCGATCAGAACGAGCATCGGCAACTGTGGACGATTTCCTATCCGCAAGGAGCTCCTCGGCTCTTACGAAGTGATCTTGCCGACTTCGACTGGCAAATCGACGCTACACGCGATCTGAAAACCGTGGCCACAGTTACGACCAGTGTGGTCTCCAATATCTGGGTGGCGCCTGCGACGGATTTGTCGGCCGCGCAGCAGATCACTTCCGGCGAGCTTTCCATGCTAAGCGTGGCCGGGATGCCCAACGGGAGAGTTCTGGCGAGAAGCCGCGATGGCAAGCTCTGGATTCTCAATCCAGACGGAACGCAGCTAAGACTGTTCTTCGACAAGTCAAACGTCGAGATCCCGATTCCATGCGGACGCTATGTGGTGTTCACTACAGAAACCGCGGACTCGACGGACTTGTTGCGTCTCGATTGGGACGGCACGAACGGCACCAGTCTGGCAAGAGGCGATGTGGGGTGGTCGCAAGCGTGTTCGCCGGATGGGCGCTATGTTTATTGGCACCAGATGGGCCCACCTCAGAGAATTTTGCGAATGCCGATTGAGGGCGGCGCTTCCACAAAGGTTGCGGACGTTCTGGAGGATGGAATGATGGGTAGCCTGGCGATTTCGCCCGATGGAAAACTTATAGCTTATCCTTTCGAAGAGTACCATCCCAAGCCTAAGATGAGGCTGGCGGTGATATCGGTAGACGGAGAACCACAACCCAAAGTAGTCGATGCACCGGGGGGCGTCTTCGGCGAACTGTCCCTTTCGTGGTCGGCGGATGGCAAGAACCTGCAATACCTGCTGACGCAGAATGGAACGACCAATCTTTGGCAGCAGCCCATCGCCGGCGGAAAGCCGGCACCGCTCACCCGGTTCAGCTCCGATGAAATCTTCAGGTTTAGCTGGTCTTGGGACCGGAAACACCTGCTGTTCACGCGGGGCAAAACTACCAGCGACGTCGTCCTGCTGAACAATCTCCGCTAGCGCTGTGATCTGCTCGCGCTGTGAAAGCGAAGTCAAAAGCAGCGGGCGGGAGCGCCCGCTCTATACGGGCAGGGCGTCGCGCTCCCCGCCCGCTTGCCCACGAACTGTCCGGCTGCGTGGCTTTCGCTCCTTGCAGGACAGTTCGCCCCCCAAGTTCCGAAGGCAAAGTCAAGAGCAGCGGACAGGAGTGTCCGCTCGACACAAGCAAACCAGCCCCGCTGCGCGAGGCGGTGTCCAACCCTCGCCGCTGTCTATCTCAGTCCACTGGCGAGGTACAGGTCAGAAAGAATCCGGTAATCGGAATACACGTAGGACTTACCGTCGGGTGTAATGTGAACTATTAAAGAGCCCCATAGTCCGGCGAGATCGCTTGGTGCCACTTTGCTTACGAACTGCCGGCGTCCTGTGCCGAGTTCGGTACGATAGATCCGGACAGGAACGGCCTTAACGGTCGCAACAAACAGATGCTTGCTGTCAGCCTCCCAACCGATGGGGACCTCCCCGGGCTCAATTCCGGGAAGGGATTTCGGTCGGCCGCCGTCCACTGGGTAAAGCCAGAACTGATGTTCCAGATCAACCGCCGCCATGAATTTGCCATCGGGCGAAATGCCCCGTGATAGCACACCTTCCGGCGTAATTGGTTGCGGTTTTCCGTCGCTACCATCCTGGACCCAAGTCCGTGGCGGACGCCCCGGTTGGACGCCGTCAAACACAAACCTTTTCCCATCAGGAAGGAGTGTCCCATACCCGTGTTCGATGGAATCGTGAGTCAGGGTAACAACCTGCCCTGCGCCGGTGGGCAACAGTACCAACTGTGGTGCCGATGCCGGCTTTAAGCCCGCGGGATAGATCGTTAACACCCATTTGCCATCCGGCGAAAACTTAATCGGGATTCCCTCGCCCAAGCGGAGAGCGGGCGAACCGTCAGTCTTGCGAACATAGACGTCGTAACCTCGACCTGCCGCTTCTCCTTGGACGGACAGCGCGACCATGGCGCCATCTGGGGTGAGATCGGAAGCAAAGGAATTATCGGCCCATCCGAGTTCGCGCTCCTTATTGTCTGGAAAGATATGGCCAAACACCTCGCCACGAATGGTGTCGCGGGTTAGAAGCAGATGGCCAACGCGAGAGACGTCATGCAGAACTGCGTTGCTGGACTCCTGCCGGACCAGGAGTTGCTGCCCGGCGGTTGTAACTTTGAATAGAGCGCGCGGAGTGGTGGACCCCGCTTCGCTGCCCGAAAACCAGATGGCGTTGCCGTCAGGGCTCCAAGCCAGTCCTGAAATAGTTGCGAACTGCCGCGACAAGGTCTTCCTGCCTCCAGCCAGGTCGATCACCGCCAGCCAGCCAGCATCATCGTCTCCTGCTCCCAGCGGATGCTCTAAGAACGCAATCTGGTCCCCACGGGGAGAGACCCGGGGGTGACTTAGCCACGCTTGGCCAGTCGTCTGATATAAGACCTTGCCCAGCGGAAACTCCAGGGCGCAATGATCCTCGATGTAGTGGGTAACCGCGAGTTCCGAACCGTCCGGTGACCAGTCGGCGTCTTGCACGCCGTCGAGCAGTTTGCGGGGAGCGCTGCCGGTGAGAGACATGAGCGCCAGTGTGCCTCGCCGGCTCACCACGCGAAAAGTTGGGTTCACCAGGACAGCCATTTTTCCGGAGGGAGAGATGGCTAGAATGTCGGCGTCAACGCCGAGTGAACGGGACTCGCTACTGCCGGTGCCCGTCAAGAACAGTTGGAACGGCTTGCCATTCCAGGCCGCGCCGTAGACGACACTCTGTCCGTCAGCAGTAAAGCGTGCCGAGAGAATGGTTCCCCGTCCGAAGCTGAGCCGCTGAAACACCGGTTCGGGCGGCTTGTTACCGCGCTGGCGAATCCACAACCACGCGGCCAGCAGGCAGGCCACGCTTAGAACAAGTCCCAGAGGTAAAACGAAACGATGTGAGGACTTCGGCTTCGCAGGCTGGCCGACAACGGAGGTCTCAGGCGCAGGAGCTTCGACCCTCGGCGGCTCAGGTCTCGCGCCATTGCTAGTGACGGCGGCCACGAAGCGGTATCCGCGCTTGGGAAAAGTCTCGATGAAATGCGGCTGCTCCGCGGAATCGTGCAATGCCTCGCGAAGGCGGTTGACCGCTTTGTTCAGGCCGAGGTCGAAATCAATGAAAGTACCGGCAGGCCAGAGTCGCTCGATCAGTTCCTCGCGGCTGACCATCTCGCCCGGCCGCTCCAGCAGAGCCGTCAGAAGTTGAAAGGGTTTTTCCTGAAGAATGATGCGGTGTCCATTGGCACGAAGTTCGCCGGTCCGCAGGTTGAGTTCGAACTCGCCAAAGCGCTCGATTTGAGCGGAGCCGACTGAATTCGCCACCGGACGATCCTGCGCGGGGAAAGAAAAACGCTCGTGAAGTGTAGCACGGATTCATTCCCGGATCAGTGAGCATTCCCTAAGAGACTGAGAAAGTTGGGGTTGCTGCCGGGAACAAAAATGTCACGCGGAGGCCATGCGCCCGCTATTGACGCTCGAACACAACCGAGTCAGAGTTACGCCACGAAACGGTGCAGGCAATTCCCGTGCCTGCGTTTCCAGTACACCGCAACGTACGCGGTCGCGATTGAGTAGTTGCTCGGGGATGCACGGCCAGCAACGCCAGCAGCTAGTTCGGCGGTCTGGCGCGAGAAAACCAAGAGGAGAAGACCGTGAACCGTGCAAGAACGCTGTTCATCCTTGCAATCACGCCTGCAATCACGCCTGCAATCACGTTGGCGGTCGTGCTTGGCTTGGGCCTTTGTGGCGCGCAGCGGGCTGAAGCGCAGACTTTCACTCTGCTGCACACTTTTACCGGCGCGCCGGACGGGGCAGTTCCGATAGCAGGTCTGGTCCAGGACCCGGCGGGCAACCTCTACGGCACTACACAGCAGGGTGGGATCACCGGCGGTGTATGTGCGAACAGCGGGCTTAACGGATGCGGAACCGTGTTCAAGATCGATCCGTCCGGAAACGAGACCGTGCTGTACCGGTTCACGGGAGGGACGGACGGACAATTTCCCAGCGCGGGTTTGGTGCTCGATTCGGCAGGAAACCTCTATGGGACCACGCAGTATGGCGGACCCGTCACTGCCGCGTGCGGGATCGGCTGCGGAACTGTGTTCAAACTTGATCCGTCCGGTCCTACTCTCACCCCGCTGCACAACATTGGATCGTCGGGGGGCTTGGTGATGGATGGAGCGGGCATCCTCTACGGCAGCACGACGGAAGGGATCTTCAAACTGGATCCTGCGACCAGGGTATTTACAGTTCTCGACAGCAGCGCGGGATCGGGGGCTACCTTGGCCTTGGACCCGGCGGGCAACCTTTACGGCACCACCGAGTTTGGAGGCCTCGGCAATAGCGTTTGCCTGAATAAATCCTGCGGGACGGTGTTCGAACTGGACACCACCCGCACCTACACCCCGCTTTACAGCTTCACGGCGGTGGGGGACGATGGGTACAATCCCGTCGCAGGCGTGGTGCTGGATGCGGCAGGCAATCTCTACGGCACCACGCCCTACGGAGGCGCCCATAACTGTTTGGGCGGCCAGAACAACCCCGTAGGCTGCGGCGCTGTCTTCAAGCTGAGTCCGGCTGGAGCGGAGACGGTTTTCAGCTTTCAAGGTGGGGGTGATCACCCCGTAGCCGGCTTGGTCCTGGATGCGGCGGGCAACCTCTACGGTACGACGCAGTTCCTGGGCCCTAGTGCCGATTCTCTGGGAGCGGTATTCGAGATGAGGCCGGATGGATCGGAGGCGCCGCTGCTTCACGCGTTCACGGGGCTGCCGGACGGGAGCGAGCCGGTTGCAGGTTTGGTTCTGGACCCGTCGGGCAACTTCTACGGGACTACGTCAACCGGGGGACCCTTAGGCTTGGGAACAGTGTTCAAGATCAATCCAACTGGCCCTCAGAATTTCCCTCTGGCCATCGTAATTTTTGGAACTGGGACAGTGACTGGCAGCGGGGTTGACTGCTCAACCAACTGCGCTACATGGGTCAGTCCCGGGACGATGTTCACGCTCACGGCCACGCCGCCGGCAGGTGGCAGCTTCGTCGGCTGGGTTCCGCCGACCTGCTCGGGCACGGGCACATGCAGTGTAACGGTCAATGCGGCCCAGACGGTGGGGGCGACGTTTGACTCCGACTTTTCGATCTCGGCCACGGCGCTCACGCCAACTGCGGTAAGTGCAGGAGGCTCGGCTACCTCCACGATCAGCGTGGTTGCGGCGGCGAACGGATTCTTCAGTGCGGTTGCGCTTAGCTGTACGGTAACGCCGACGCCCGCGCTGGCTCCGACATGCTTGATTAGCCCCAACTCGGTGATGCCCGGAACCACGGCCACGCTGACGGTGAACACGACGGCAGCGAGCACAGCCAGAATGTTTCCCGGCGCAGGTCCTCCCGGTGCGGATCATGAACTGTTTTACGCACTCTGTCTGCCTCTGATTGGGTTGGTAGCGACGGCTGTTGGTTTCGGCTCGAAACAAAAAAGCAAGGGGAAACTTACCGCCGCGGCGCTGACCTGCATGCTGTTCACCGGCCTGGTTTTCCAGATCGCTTGCGGCAGCAGCAATAGTGCGGGTGGGGGCGGGAGCAAGGGCACGCCTGCTGGAACGTACACCATCACGGTTACGGGCACGTATTCGACGGGCTCGTTAGTGCATACGACGCCCACGATGCTTACGGTTCAGTGAGGCTGGTTCCGTTCGCGATGAGTTGCAATTGATCCATACACCGCGGCCTTTGGCTTCGGTTAAGGATCTGACGGGCTGCCTACGGGTGGCCCGATTTGTTTTGCAAGCGGCTCGGTCGTGTCGGCAGCGCCTTCGCCGTGGCTCCGGCGTCGCTTCGCTCCTTCTGCGCCACGGCTGTGGCGGTCCCCGCCCGCTTGCCCACGAACGGTCCGGCTTCGTCGCTTTCGCTCCTTGCAGGACAGTTCGCCCTGACCAGGTTCCACAGCGATTTGCTTTCGGTCCTGGCGAGCTGACGGTGCAGGGAAGCAGGAGGCAGTTCGGGAGACGAGAGCCAGTATCAGACAGTATTCGCCGGTCCGAACCGGCTGACGATAACTCCACTGTGCGACGTATGATGATTGGGCGAGACCGGGCTCAAGACTTTGGAAGAGGATGGCCGCATGACAGCCCTTAAACTTCTTGTCGTGGAAGATGACGCGGCAAGCCTGGAATTAATGTCAGAGGTGTTCACATCTTTGAAAGCCGAGGTGCGTGCGGTCAGCGACAGTGAGAAGGCGGTCGGGATAATCAATCAGGAGAGGTTTGACGGAATTTTCCTCGATCTGGAAATGCCTAGCCTCAGTGGTTTCGAGCTTGCCCGCCTTGTGCGCAGGTCGCCTTCGAACAAATCCACTCCTGTCATCATCGTGACGGGGCGGGACGAAAGACAAACCATGCAACAGGTATTTGCCCTTGGAGCGACCTTTTTTCTTCAAAAGCCTGTGGATAGACAAAAGCTGAGCAATCTATTCCGGACTGTGAGCGGGGGAATGCTAGAAAACCGACGCAGATATATTCGCGTTCCACTACAGGCAGAAGTGGTTTGCATGGTGGGTTCTCGAACCGTACGCGGGGTGACCTGGAACCTGAGTCAAGGTGGGATGCAAGTTGAAACCGCTGACCTGAAACCCGAGGATGCGGTGCGAGTGTCTTTCGGGCTGCCCGTTTCCCGTGTGGCGATCGAGGCGGCCGGCACGGTGGTGTGGGCCGGAGAAAAGCGTCAAGGGATCCAATTCACCAATGTGAGCGTAAAGAACCAGGAGTCGATCCGCAAGTATATTGCCGAAGTGGATCAAGTGGACCGAATAAACCGTTAGGTGCCACTGCCGCGGCAATCAAAGTCAAAGACAAGGGGCCGGGGCGCCGCTCTACACAGGCGTAGCACATCCGAGGTCAAAACCGCCGCCCTGTCCCTGCAAAGAATGCAGGGACAAGGGCCGGGCAGCCAGGCCGACATTTTTCTTAGCGAATGCCGCCGGTGGCCAGGAGTTGCTCGCCGGTGAGCCAGTAGGAATCGTCGGAGGCGAGGAAGGTGGCGATGGAGGCGATGTCGGCGGGCTGGCCGGTGCGGCCGAGCGACGACTGCTTGATCAAGTCCTTCTCGAAGTCGGAGCCGATGAAGCCGGCAGTGTGCGTGCCTTCGGTTTCGACCATGCCGGGGTTGATGGAGTTGACGCGGATCTTCTTGGGTCCGAGTTCGCGGGCGAGGACACCGGTAATGGCGTCAACCGCTCCCTTGGTCGCAGTGTAGACGGAGCTGTTGGGAGGCGTGAGGCGGGTTACGCCGGAGCCGATATTGATGATGCTGGCGCCTTCTTTCAGGTGCTTGACGGCGGCCTGCGTCGTAAGCAGGACTCCGAGGACGTTGATGTTGAATAGTTTGTGGAAGGAATCGACGGTAATGGACTCGATGGGGGCGAACTCGTAGACGCCGGAGTTGTTGACGAGGACGTCGAGGCGTCCGAAGTTTTTGATGGCGGCGGCGATGATGCCCTTGGCTCCTTCTTCTTGGGAGACATCCCCGGCGATGGCGACGGCTTTGCCTCCGGCGGCGGTGATGGCGGAGACGACTTTATCCGCGCCGGATTTGCTGGAGGCGTAGTTCACGACTACCGACGCGCCTTCGGCGGCAAGGGACTTGGCGATGGCGGCTCCGATGCCTTTGGATGCGCCGGTGACGACTGCTACTTTACCTTTCAGTTTGCTGCTCATGGTGAGACTCCTTTGGGGCGGCGTTGAGCCGTGCTTCTGGATCAGATGGCACAGGGTGCCTTTGCGATTCATTAGTTCTGGACATAAGAACTATTGAACTATTAGCCGGGCGCGAGTAGGATGGGGATTATGCGGCCTCTTTTTCATCCCTCGATTGAAGACGTTACGGTGGAAGGTATTCTTCATGCCCTGTCCGATCCGGTGCGGGCGGCCATTTTTTCCGAAATTGCCGGGGCGCGGTGTTCGCAGAATTGCTCGAACTTTCTTACGGTGAGCGAGAAGGAGATACCGAAATCAACTTTGTCGCAGCACTTTAAGGCGCTGCGGGAGGCGGGATTGATTCGGGGAGAGCGGATGGGAGTGGAGATGCAGAACACTCCGCGCTGCGCGGAGATTGAGCAGAGGTTCCCGGGGCTGATTAAGGCGATTGTCAGGGCGCATGGGATTCAGCTGGAAGGGAAGAAGCGGAAGAGAGGTGCAGAGAAGCGGAAGGTTGGCAGGCGGAGAGCGAGCTGACTGACTACAGGAAACTCCTCACCGGGATGTTGGCAGTGCGAAGCCGCGAGGGGTCCTTCGACTGCGTGTCCCCTTCGCTTCGCGAAGCGGACACTTCGCTCAGGATGACAGAGGTTAAACGGAATCTAGGGGAGCATGTTGCCTAGGCGGCGGATTTGGGCGCCTACGGCTTTTAGTTTTTCTTCGATTTTTTCGTAGCCTCGGTCGATGTGGTAGACGCGGTCGATGATGGTTTCGCCGTCGGCAACGAGTGCGGCTAGAACCAATGAGGCGCTGGCGCGGAGGTCGGAGGCCAGAACTGCGGCGGCGCTTAACTGGGTTTTCCCTCGGACTACAGCGCGGCGACCCTCAATTTTTATGTTCGCGCCCATGCGGACTAATTCCTGCGCGTGCATGAAGCGGTTCTCGAAAATATTTTCCGTAATGATGCTGGTGCCTTCGGCTTGCGTGGCCAGGGCCATGAACTGCGCCTGCATGTCGGTGGGGAAGCCGGGATATTCTTCGGTGCTCAGGTCGGAGGCGGTGAAGGGATTGTCTCCCATAACGCGGACGCTGTTGGCGGTGGATTTGGTTTTTACTCCGGCCTGCTTGAGCTTGCCTAGGATGGCGTCGAGGTGAGTGGGATCGCAAGCGGTGATGTTGAGGTCGCCGCCGGTGAGGGCTCCGGCGATCAGGAATGTGCCGGCCTCGATGCGGTCGGGGATGATGCGGTGCTTCGCACCTTTTAGTCTGGTCACTCCTTTTATTCGGATGGTGGGCGTGCCTGCGCCCTTTATGTTTGCTCCCATTTTGTTCAGGAGGGCGGCCAGGTCGGCGACTTCGGGCTCGCGGGCGGCGTTCTGCAGGATGGTTTCGCCTTCGGCTAACGTGGCGGCCATCAGCAAATCTTCGGTGCCGGTGACGGTGATTTTGTCGAAGACGATTTCTGTTCCGTGGAGGCGGTCGGCGGCGGCTTCTACGTAGCCATGCTCCTGCTTGATTTTTGCGCCGAGGAGTTCAAGGCCTTTGATGTGGAGGTCGATGGGGCGCTGGCCGATGGCGCAGCCGCCGGGGAGGGAGACGCGGGCGCGGCCGCAGCGGGCCAGCAGCGGTCCGAGGACCAGAGTGGAGGCGCGCATGGTTTTTACTAATTCGTAGGAGGCTTCGGGGCTGGCTAGATTTTTGCAGTGAATGGTGGTGCGGTGGTGGGCGCGTCCGTAACCTAGTTCGACTTCGGCTCCCATGGCGGCCAAGAGGTTGCGGGTGGTCTGGATATCGCGGACTTGCGGGATGTTTTCTAAGATGACCGGCTCATCGGTTAGAAGCGCGGCGGCCATGCACGGGAGAGCGGCATTCTTTGCTCCGCTGATGCGGACGGTGCCGAGGAGCGGGGAGCCGCCGCGGATTACTAGTTTATCCATGTAGGAGTCCTGAGGTTATTTTAGTGGGGAATTCGAGCGGGGGTGGGTAATCGGGAGGGTGCGGGCTGTTGAGTGGAGAAGCGCTCCACTTCTCGCGCAAAGAACTCGCGAAAAATGGGGCACTCAGGATTCTTGTTAGGTGCGCACTGTCCAATTGTCGATGGATAGATTGCGGACTCGGCGGAACTCGCGGGTGTTGTTGGTGATCAGCGTCAGGTTGAGGCTACGGGCGTGGGCGGCGATTAGCAGATCGTTGGCTCCGATCATCGCGCCGCGAGCCTTCAGGTCCGCGCGGATTTTGGCATAGTGCGAAGATGCTTCGTCGGGAAAATCCAGAACCTCAACGTGGCGCAGAAAGGCGTCGAGGGCCGCTTCATCCTGCTGGCGTTTCGGAGACACTTCCACGCCGAACAAGAGTTCCGACTTGGTGATCACGGAAATGCAAACGTCGCTGACTGGAACTTTCGCCAGCCGCTTCAGAACAGCATTATGCGAGCGCTTCATGATGTAAGAGCAGGTGTCGGTGTCCAACATGTAGCGCGGCATCAGGGTTCGCGATCTTGCACAGGCAGGTCTTCGATGCCTTCCATGAAGGACGCCGAAGCGACCGGGCCCTCGGCTAAATAGGACGACCAATCTGAAGGACGGGGCGACAAGACTACGTCGCTGCCCTCCTTGCGGACGAATACTTCCTGAGTCTTGAACTGGAAGTCCTTGGGCAAGCGTACGGCCTGGCTTCGATTATTCATGAAGAGCTTCGCTTTGCGCTGCATGTTTCACCCCATTTTTATGGGCAACAGTTCATGGCATATACAATAGTATATGCCAGGGTGTGAGTGCCGGTCAACCAGGTCTCGCTGCGCTCGACTGGACCCTTCGGCTGCGCTTAGGGCAAGCTCACGAGGCGGCTGTCCCCGCACATGAGTTGATTTGCTGTCCTATTTTGCTTGCGCGATGGCTTGGCGGACGTTGCCTTTGGCTTTCTTCAGGGCGGCTTGGGCTTGGGGGCGGGTTACGTCGGCGGCTAGCATCACTAGCGCTACTGGGGTGTGATTGCCAGAGGCTTTTAGGGTGCGGGTGGCGGATTCGTGATTGGCTCCGGTGGCTTGTTCGAGGATTCCTATGGCGCGCTGAATCAGTTTTTCGTTTTTGGGGACCACGTTGACCATCAGATTGCCATAGACGTAACCGAGGCGGGTCATGGCTGCGGTGGAGATGATGTTGAGAACCATTTTGTGGGCGGTGCCGGCTTTCATGCGGGAGGAGCCGGCTAAGACTTCGGGGCCGACCTGAGTGACGATGGCGAAGTTGGCGGCGCGCTCTAGCGGTGAGTTGGGATTGCAGGTTAGAGCGATGGTGTGGGCGCCGCGGCGGCGGGCTTCGGTGAGGGCGGCCAGGGTGAAGGGAGTGCGTCCGCTGGAAGCTATACCTATGATGACGTCATACCTGGTGGGTTTGCGGCGGGACATTTCCTGGCGGCCGGCGGTGGAATCGTCTTCGCTGATTTCGGAGGCGGAGGCTAGAGCCTTGGGGCCTCCGGCGATGATGAAGTGAATCTTGTCTGAGTTGAAGGTGGGCAGGATCTCGAGGGAGTCGAGCGCGGCGATGCGGCCACTGGTTCCGGCGCCGACGTAGATGAGGCGTCCACCGCGGCGGAGGGCGGCGGCGACTTGATCGATGGCGCGGGCGATCTGGGGCAGGGCGCGGGTTACGGCTGGGGCTACGGTGGCGTCTTCGGCGTTTATGAGTCTGGCGATTTCGAGGGAAGATTTGCGGTCGAGGTCGTGGGCAGATTGGTTGGGTTGTTCGGAGCGGAGTCGGCGGAGCGGGGATGGGTTGGGTTTCACAGTTGGAGCCTTTGGGGGCGTGTTCATTTTAACTGTTGGTTGAGGAAAGTACCTCAGGGGCTGAAGTCTGCGATCATCGGTGGCATTTATCGCAGCGCTGAAGCGCTGCGCCACCCAAAAGCACTTGTCCTGACACGTGTCAACTCTTATCCAGGGCTTCGATTATTGCGTCATGAAAGTTTGGGCGGAGTTGTTTGATGGCTTGATGGGAGCAGTCGGGCCAGGTGCGGTTGGTTAGCAGTGTGATCGAGAGTTGGCGGGTGGGGTCGATCCAGAGGGAGGTTCCGGTGTAGCCGAGGTGGCCGTAGGAGTTTGGCGAAAAATATTTTCCGGATTGCGACGGGGCGGAGGGTGTATCCCAGCCCAGGGCTCGGGAAGTGGCGGTGGGGGCGGATTCGCGGCGGGTGAAGAGAGAGACGGTTGCGGGGCGGAGGATGGGGTGGCCGCCGTTGAGCATGGCGTGGGCGAATTTGGCTAAGTCTTGGGTGGTGGAAAAGAGTCCGGCGTGGGGGGCCACTCCGCCTAAGACGCTGGCGTTTTCGTCTTGCACTTCGCCTTGAATTAGTCTTTGGCGGAAGGTGTTGCGGATGGCTGGGCTTGCGCCTGGCGGTGGTTGTGGCGCTGGCATTTGTCGGACAGGAGTGTCCGACCCGCATGGTTCTTCTCGTTCGTCGGCGGTGGGCGGAATTTGCGCGCGGATTTCCAGTGGAGGATTGAAAGTTGTTTTGGTCATGGCTAGCGGGGCGAAGATTTCACGCTGGCAGAAGCGGTCTAGAGTTTCGTCGGCGAGGCGTTCTAAGGCGATGCCGAGGATTATGAATCCTATGTCGCTGTAGTCGGCGCGGGTGGCGGGATTTGCAGCTAGTGGCGTGGTGAAGGCGGCTTGGAGTAACTGCGTCGCGGGTGCGGGCTTTGAGGAACAATTTTTCGTAGGCGGGCAGGCCGGAGGAGTGAGCCAGCAACATGCGGAGGGTTACATCGTGGCGGCGGGGATCTTTTGCGGAGTCGTGGATGAATTCGGGGACTATGGCGGAGACCGGGGCTTCGAGATCTAAAAGGCCGCGTTCGTAGAGGAGCATGGCCATGGTGGTTGTCGCTACTACTTTTGTCAGGGAGGCTAGATCGAAGAGCGTGGTGGGGGTGATATCAGAGTCAAAATCCCCGCCCTCCCGCACAGAACGCGGGAAGGACGGGGCACCCGCTGTTAATTCCCCTGAAGGCGTTTCGTAGATGAAGTGGCCTAGGGATTTCAGGGCGATTAGCTGTCCGCGATACGCGACAGCGACAGAGGCGGCGGGGAAGGCTTGGCGGGTGATGGCTTCTTGCAGGAGCAAAAACGCCGGTGCGAAGATTTCGTCCTGGTGCTCGAAGGCGGCCTGCAGCGGTGGGGAATCTGGAGTCATCGAGATTTCCATGATATGGCATAGGCGGTACTCCCTTACTTGAGTTTCTTGAGTCATGCTGCCGGGGTTGTGTAGAGTCAGAGCATCCTTTCTTTTCAATCCAAATCGATGGACTACGCGGCCTTCTTACCGCTGAGAGCGCGCAGAGTGGCTTTCGCCATCCCCATTTTGCTGGCTTGCGTTCTGACTGCGACGAGCCTCTGCGCGGGCAGCCGTGGCGCTGGCGAGACTTCCGGGCTGCGCCCGGATGGACAGCCGGGGGCGGCTGTCCCCACACGAGCGTTTCCGGCGGTGGATGCGGTTATCCAGAATGCGATTTCCGACGGGAGCATTCCTGGGGCGGTTCTGGTGGTTGGTCATGACGGGCAGGTGATCTACCGGAAGGCTTATGGGGCGCGGGCTTTGGAGCCTCGGCGCGAAGTGATGACTTTGGATACGGTGTTTGATGTGGCGTCGCTTACCAAGGTGATTGTTACTACTACGGCGGTAATGCAACTGGTGGAGCGGGGCAAGGTTAGGCTGAATGATCCGGTGGCGAAGTATTTGCCGGAGTTTGCGCGGAATGGGAAAGAGGAGATCACGGTGCGGCAACTGTTGACGCACTACTCTGGCCTGGAGCCGGATCTGGATTTGAAAACGAGTTGGGAAGGGAAGCAGACGGCTTACCGGATGGCTTTTGCGGAGACGCCGGCCGATCCACCGGGGTCGAAGTTTTCCTATAGCGACGTTAATTTTATTGTGCTGGGCGCGCTGGTGGAACGGGTGTCGGGCGAGACGCTGGATGAGTATGCTGTGCGACATATTTTCTTGCCGCTGAAGATGATGCGGACGCGGTATTTGCCTCCGGCAGCTTGGCGGATGAAAATCGCGCCCACGCAGTATGACGAGCATGAGCGGATGCTGCGGGGGGTGGTGCATGATCCTACGGCGCGGCGGATGGGGGGCGTGGCGGGACAGGCGGGGTTGTTTTCTACTGGGGATGATCTGGCGAAATTTGCGCAGGCTTTGCTGAATGGGGGCGGAGGGATTTTGTCGGCGATGACGGTAGAGAAAATGACGCGGCCGGAGCAGCCGCCTTCGGCTCCGGTGCTGCGGGGGTTTGGGTGGGACATCGATTCTCCGTTCTCTTCGAATCGCGGGGATCTTTTGCCGGTGGGAGGGTTTGGGCATACGGGGTTTACGGGAACATCGATGTGGATCGATCCGACTACGCGGACTTACATCATTTTGCTGACGAATGCGGTGCATCCGCGGGGGAAGGGGAATGCGATTGCTTTGCGGTCGAAGGTGGCGACGGCGGTGGCGGCGGCTTTGCCTTTGACTACCAGCGAGAAAGAGGCGATGCGGGGAGAGAGCATTACCGGCTACAACGAGGCGCAGAGCGCGGCGCGGCGGATGAGCGTGCGCAATGGCACGGTGAAGAATGGGATTGATGTTCTGGAAGAGCGTGGGTTTGATGTGCTGCAGGTTGCGGGGCGCAAGAAACGGGTTGGGCTGGTGACCAACCAGACGGGAGTGGATTTGGACGGGCGGCGGACGATTGATGTGCTGGCTGGAGCTGCTGGAGTTTCGCTGGAGGCGATTTTCAGTCCGGAGCACGGGGTTACAGGAACGCTCGATACGACTGACATACATAATTCGAAAGATGCGGCTACCGGGGTGCCGGTTTACAGCGTGTATGGGGCTACGGATGCAGCGCGGCGGCCGGCGGCGGATGTGATGAAGTCGTTGGATGCGGTGGTGATCGATATTCAGGATGCTGGGGCGCGGTTTTATACATACGAGACTACGCTGGGTTATTTTCTGGAGGGGGCGGCCGCGGCGGGAGTTGAGGTGATTGTGCTGGACCGGCCTGATCCGATTACGGGGTCGTTTGTGCAGGGTCCGGTGGCGGATGCGGGGCACGAGAGCTTTACGAATTACTGGACTGTGCCGGTGCGGCATGGAATGACTTTGGGTGAGCTGGCGAAGATGTTCAACGCGGAACGGAATATCAATGCCAAGCTTACGGTCGTGCCGATGCAGGGCTGGCAGCGCGGGGACTGGTTTGATTCTACTGGGCTGGCGTGGGTGAATCCGTCGCCGAATTTGCGGAGCGTTACCGAGGCGGCGTTGTATCCGGGCGTGGCTTTGATTGAAGGCACAAATGTTTCTGTGGGGCGGGGGACGGATACTCCGTTTGAAGTGGTGGGCGCGCCTTGGATCAAGAGCCGGGAGTTGGCTGCTTACTTGAATTCGCGCGGGATTGCCGGAGTGCGGTTTGTGCCGGTTACATTTACGCCTGGGGCTTCGGCTTATAGCGGGTTGAAGTGTGAGGGCGTGAATATTGTTCTTACCGAGCGCAATGCTCTCGATGCGCCGGAGTTGGGGATTGAATTGGCGGCGGCTTTGAAGAGGGTTTATCCGGCGGATTTTAAGATGGAGCGCATGGCGGAGTTGCTGGTGAATCAGGCGGCTTTTGATGGGCTGGTGGCGGGGAAGGATCCGCGGCGAATTGCGCAGGATTGGCAGGAGGAGTTGGAGAAGTTTGAGTTGATGCGGAAGAAGTATTTGATTTATTAGGTGGCCGGCATTTGTTTGGTGGCGGCTTAAGAGCTTTAACGCGGAGGTTGCGGAGAAAGGCCGCGGGGTTACGCGGAGCGGGCATCTTGGTAAGGGTGGATTTGCATCTTAGGTGCATAGTTGCGTGTTATTCTCGGGCTGATGTGGGTGATGATTTGGAGGTCACTATGCGCGGGCTTTTGACGGTTCTTCTGATTTCTGGGATAGCCTTGGGGCAAGCGGCGGACACGCAGAAGCCGGATAGTGAGGCTGCTGGTTCGACGCCTGCGGCGGCAGAGTCGCCGGTTCCCGCGCCGGCTCAGAGTTCCACGCCAGCCGTGACCGAGAACCCGAGTCCTGCGCCTGTGGTTGCGAATTCGAACGTGGTTATGATTCCGGCGGGGACGAAGATTCCGCTTGCGCTGGCGCAGGCCATCTCGACCAAGAACGCTCGCGAGGGGGATTCGGTTTACGCCACCACGGCGTTTCCGTTCGTCAGGGATAACCGCGTGGTGGTTCCCGCGGGGTCGTACGTTCAGGGGGCGATTTCGCACGTGGAGCGGGCTGGACATGGGCACGGGCGGGCGGAGATCCTGATGCATTTTACGTCGATCATATTTCCCAGCGGCTATACCGTGATGCTGCCGGGATCGGTGGAGAACACGCCGGGGGCGGACAACAAATCGGTGAAAGATTCGGAAGGGACGATTCAGCAGGACAAAGATACTGGGAAGAAGGTCGAAGACGCGACCAAGGGAGGCGTGTACGGAACCTTGGGAGGGGCGACGGCCGGAGGGTTGGCGGGAGGGTTGACCGGAGCGCGGGTGGGCGCGGGCGCGGGAGCGGCGGCGGGTATTGCGTGGGCGTTGTTGAAGCGTGGGAACGATGTGAAGCTGGAAGTGGGAACGTCGATTGAGATGGAGATACAGCGGCCGATTACGGTGGATGCGTCGCGGATTGCGGTGGCAAAGGCGGGGCCTTAAAACAGTGCGACAGTGATCAGTGGCCAGTAGACTCCAGTTCTTTCTTCGCTGATACAACCTCCTGAAATTCTCACTTCAAATTAAATAGGGCGTTTACGTGGGCGGTTACGGTTACCGTTTGCGGGGTGAATTCTTCGGTGGGTGCGGGCGCGGCTGGCGCCATGGCGGCCTTGGCGACCATGGGGCGAGGCGGGTAGATGCGCTGGTTTTCGAAAGTGTCGACCGAGGCGTAGGAGAGTTCGCCTACGGTGCGGCCGCTGGCGCGGGCGATGGCGTCGGCGGAGTTGCGGGCTCGGCGGTAGGCGTCTTCGACTGCTTTGTTCTTGGCTTCTTCAATATTTTCCAGCGCGTAGTTCAGGGTTTGGGTTTCGCTGACGTTGGCGTCGGCCAGTTGCTGGGTGATGGCGCCGATCTTGGAAAAATCCTTTAGCTTGACGGTCACGTCGGTGGTGACGCGGTAGCCGATCACTCTCTGTTTGGGTTTCCACTCGTACAAGGGCTGGACGGAGAAGAATCCGACGTTGGCTGCTTTAGGCTCGATGCCGTTGTCGCGCAGGGCCTGGCGAACCTGCTCGGCTTGTTTGGAGGCGCGAGCGTAGGCTTTTTGAGAGGTGTCGTCCTGGACGGAGATGTTGAAGCGGATTTCGGCGGTGTCGGGAGCGGATTCAAATTTGCCGTCGGCGCCGACGTAGACGGAGTTGGGGAGCGCGGTGACGGCGGGATGGTCTTGCGCGAAGGATGCAGTGGTGAGGATGCAGAGCGCGAGAAAAGAGAGTGCGGATTTCATGAGTGCCTCCGTGACGAATCCAGCTCCTCTTAATTGTAGGTTGGTACGGATTTGATCACCAGTTAGAACGCAGAAGTCGACGCATCTTGCAGAGCGCGGGACGCGGACGAATCAATAACTCACCTCAGCGGCTGAAGCCGCAATCACGTCCTCGATTTACGGCACGACTGAAGTCGTGCCCTTCCCGATCAGAAATTTCATTGGATGTTCTAAGAACTCGGTTATCAGCCCTTTGCGCTGGCGGAGTAGCTGAAGGGATAGCTTTGGGCGTTGATTTCGCGGCGCAGGTCTTCGAAGATGTCGTCGGGCATTTTCAGAAAAACCTGGACGACCTCGGGATCGAACTGGCGGCCGGCCCAAGCCTGGATTTCTTTACGAGCTTCGGTAAGAGTTCTGGCGGGACGATAGGGGCGGTCGGAGATGATGGCGTCGAGAGTATCGGCGACGGAGAAGATGCGCGCGCCTAGCGGGATTTCGGTGCCCTTGAGACCGCGAGGATAGCCGGTGCCGTCGAAGTGCTCCTGGTGAGAGTAAACAATGTCGCAAGCTTCAGCGAAGAATGGAATTTTCTTGAGCATCTGGTAGCCGTGATAGCAGTGCTCGCGCATGATGGTGCTCTCATTGTCGTCGAGCTTTCCGGGTTTGCGAAGGATGTTGTCGGGGATGGCCATCTTGCCGATGTCGTGGAGGAAAGCGCCGCGGGCGATGATGAGAATTTGTTCGCGGGGCACGCCCATGGCACGGGCGATGGCGATGGTGAAAGCGGTGACGCGGCGGGAGTGGCCTTCGGTTTCGGCGTCTTTCAGGTCGAGGGCGTCGCCCAACGCCTGCAGGGTGATGTCGTAGGAGCGCTCCAGATCAGCCATGGCAGCCTGAAGCTGGTCGGTGCGGGCTTCGACCAGAGATTCCAGATTGGTTTGGTAGTTGCGATTTTCAGCTTTCAGGCGGCGATGTTCGAGAGCGCGGCCAACGGTGTTGAGCAACTGTTCGCGTTCGAACGGCTTGAGGAGATAGTCATGAGCGCCGTTGCGGATGGCGGCGAGGGCGACGGAAATGTCGTGGACGGCGGTGACCATCACGACCGGCATGTCGGGAAACTTTTCCTTGGTGCGTTCAAGCAGGCCGATACCGTCGAGGTCGGCCATCATCAGGTCGGAAAGCATGAGTTCGAATTCTTCGCCGGAATTGAGCAGGGCGAGGGCTTCCATGCCGGAACTGGCTTGCTTCCAGGTATAGCCGGCGGCGGCCAGGATGGCGCAGACAATCTCGCGGATTGCCTCTTCGTCGTCGACTACGAGAATTCGGTCGGGCATAACTGTCTTAAGAGTACTACTCGGCGATTTTACGCCAGCTGCTAGGTGCCGAAAGTAACCATCGTGGTCCGGAAAAGCGCATGGATAAAGGCTGGGAGCATGGTATTCAGAAGCAGGGCATTGTTACGTCTGGATGAGGAAGCGAGCCGATCGCGCGATCTAAGAAGCAGGTTCCTCACCGGGCTTGGCGCCCGGTTCGGAATGACAAATGAAGTGTGGCGCCCGGTTCCGGCGAATGAACAGTCTGAAAAATAAGATGAACGATTCCCTCTGGTCCTTTTGGAACACCGCACAGCCGGCGCTCGCCGGGCTGAAGGCCGGGGAGTGGGCGCTGCTGTTGGTGCTGGCGGCGTCGTTGCTGGTGCTATCGGCGCTGCGGGAGCGCTATCTTCTGATTTGGACGGCGGGCTGGGCGCTGCTGGCGGGTTCGCGGCTGGTGGCCTTACATGGGGCCGGGATGGGGATCCCGGAGCGCTATGTTCCGGCGGTGGAGCAAGCGGCGTTTGTGGTTGCGATGGGACTGTTTGCGGGCGCGGTTTTTGTTTACATCCGGGAGCGGAATCTGCTGGTGCCGCTGGCTGCGATCACGGTGAGCGTCGCCGGTTTTGCTGTGGCTCGCGTGCTGCTGTGGCCGGACTCGCTGCCTTTGCGCGTTGCTCTGGAAGTCTCCTACCGAATCATTCTACTGACGGCGGCGATTGCGCTTGCTGCGCGCCCGCCGAGGCCGTTGGGAGCTGGGGGCATGGCTGCTGGCGGCGTGCCTGCTGGTGCAGCACCTGAGTTGGCCTCCTTTCACGAGCGAGATTCCGGCGGAAATGTTTGTGACGGCAGACGTGTTGCTGGGACTGAGCATGCTTCTGGTTATGTTTGGCGAAGCCCGCGCGCGGGGCCGGCGATTGAGGGTGTTGCGGGCGTTGACGGAGAGCATTGTGCTGGCGCAACAACAGGGCGGCATGATGGAAGAATCGCTGGGAGGAATTGCGGCGGCTGACCAAGAGCAAGGCAGCATGGTTCCGCTTGATTGAGGGCGGGAACCTGGTGGCGACGCATGCGGTGGGGGTTTCGAAGGATTTTTTGCGGGAGGCCAGCTTTGCGCGAGTTGACGGAGAGCGTGTCGCAGATGCTGGAGCGGGGCAAGCCCGTGAAAGCGCACGGGAGTGGAGCCGGGTCCGGAAGATGCGGGACTGCTGAAGCGGAAAAGCTGAAGTACGTGGTGATGGTGCCGGTGCTGGGGAAGAAGTCGGCGATCGGGTTGCTGGTGCTGGGAAGTGCGGGGCCGAGAAAACTGACTGCCGAGGAACTGGAGTTTCTGGAGACTTGCGGACGGCAGTTGGGGATCGCGATCGAGAATTTCCGGTTGCTGGAGCAGGCGTTGCGCTCGCAGCGGCAGTGGCGGAACACGTTTGATTCGGTGCACGACATCATCCTGGCGCATGATGCGGAATTCCGGATCATCAAGGCGAATCAGATTCTGCTGGAGCAGGTGGAACTGGCGGCGGCGGACGTGATCGGCAGCACTGCGAATCGGTATTGCCGCACGGGCTGGGCGAGTGGACGGGATGTCCTTATTGCGCGCGCGGGGGCGAGGAAATCAGCGAAGGAGCCGACCCGTGTTTCGGCGGATTCTCGATGGTCTCCACTTCTTCCTATACGGAGCAGGGAAGCAAGCAGAAGGGGACGATCCACATCGTTCGCGACATCACGGAGCGGAGGTCGGCGGAAGAGAAATACCGTCTGCTGTTCGAGCAGGTGCAGGAGGGCGTGTATGTGGCCACGCCTGCGCGGGCGTTTGCTCGACTGCAACGATGCGTTTGTGCACATGCTGGGGTATGACAGGCGGGAAGAGTTGCTGACGCTGAATCTGGACGAGGACATTCGGGTGGATGCGGGGCAGCGGGAAGCGTTCCGCAGGGAGATCGAGCAGCAGAATTACGTGCGCAACTTTGAAGTGACGATGCGGCGCAAGAATGGAACGCTGCTGCTGGCGGCCGAGAGCAGTTTCGCGACACGGGATGCGGCGGGAAGATCGAACGGTTTCAGGGTTTTGTGCTGGACGTGACGGAGAAGCGGCGCGCCGAAGACGAGATGCGGCGGCGCAATCGCGAACTGAATGCTCTGAATGCGATGGCGGTGGTGGCGACGCAGTCTTTCGATCTGGATGAAATTCTGAACCTGACACTGCGGCAGGTGGTTTCGTTGTTTGGGGCGGAGAGCGGAGCGGTGTACCTTTCGGATTCGGATGCGCCGACCTACCGGCGCCGGGCGGCGTGGGGACCGCGCAGCCGGGACAAATCGCGGCCGGCGGAAATCAGTTTTGCTGAGGGCTTCGGAGATCTGGTGATGCGGTCGCGCGCCGAAGTGATCACGGCGGAGTATCTGCCGCATCTTGACGGGAACCGTGGCGGAGTTCATCCGATCCGACAGCGACGGCTCATGGATCTGGGTGCTGTTCTGGGGCAAGGACAGTCCGATCGGCATGATGGGACTGCGCAGCCAGGCGGAATACGAATATTCCAGCGGGGAAGAGAATCTGATGGTGGCGATCAGCCGGCAGTTGGCCACCACGATTGAAAAAGTTCGGCTGTATGAAGAGACTTGCAAGGCTTACGAAGATCTGCGGCGCACGCAGGAACAACTTTTGCAGAGCGAAAAAATGTCGGCGGTGGGCCAGTTGATTGCGGGCGTGGCGCATGAGTTGAACAATCCGCTGACCGCGATTCTGGGCTATGCGCAGTTGCTGGAGAGCGAAGGATTGAACGAGCGCGCGCAGGACTACGTGGCCAAGATGTTCAAACAAGCGCAGCGCACGCACCGGGTAGTGCAGAATCTGCTTTCGTTCGCGCGGCAGAGGAAGCCGGAGCGGTCAGAGGTGGACATCCGGAAGGTGCTCGAAGAGACGCTGACCCTGCGCGACTACGATCTGAAGGTCAACAACATTGTGGTGGAAAAAGATCTGGGGCCGGAGCCGGCGCTGGTGGTGGCCGATCCGCACCAAATCGAACAGGTATTTCTGAACATCATCAACAACGCGGTGGACGCGGTGCTGGAGACGGGACGGTCAGGGAAGCTGAAGATCCGCGTCTATTGCGAGAAGGGCGAAGTGTGCGCGCAGTTTGCCGATGACGGGCCGGGGATCAAGGATCCCAAGAGAATTTTCGATCCGTTCTACACCACGAAGAGTGTGGGCAAAGGAACGGGGCTGGGTTTGAGCATCTGCTATGGGATTGTGAAGGAGCATGGCGGCGACATCACAGCGCACAACGCTGCCGAGGGCGGAGCAGTGATCGAAGTGCGGCTGCCGATGGCAGCGGCGCCGGCGGGTGCTGGTGGAAGCGGCTGCCGGTTGCTCCTCCGAAGCGCGAAGGCGCCATTCAGGGCCGAGTGCTGTTGGTGGAAGAAGAAGAGGCTGTGCTGGAGTTCGAGCGCGACGTGCTCGCCGGCGCGGGCGCCAACGTGGTGACGGCGACGCGGAGCGAGGATGTGAAGACGCGGTTGCTCTCCGAGCCGTTCGATGCGTTGATTATGAGCGGCAAAATGCCGGCGGACTGGAATGCGAAAGAAGCTTACCTCTGGCTAAAACAGAACTGCGCCGAGATGGAGAGGCATGTGCTGTTTACTTTCTCCAATGGCGTGGAGCAGGGGCGATGAGCGGGCGTTCCTGCAGGAAAACAACGTGCCCTACCTGGTGAAACCGTTCGAAGTAGCGGAGTTGATTTCGCAGCGCGGACGATTGCTGCAAAAGGCGCATGCGGCGGCCGCCGGCGAGCTAAGAATTTTCCGGAGACGCTCAAATAACGCTGTCATCCCGAGCGAAGCGAGGGATCTTGGTTCTTGCCTGCGCTGCCGGTGTAGACCGCCGCGGGCAAACACCGAGATCCCTGGCTTTACGCGGGAAGGACAATTTGCTCGGAATATCAGCGGGTTTTAGAAGCTCATCACAGTTGCGTGCGCAAGCTCTTCACCAATCGGCGAAGCGCTTTTTCGTTGCGCCTATACCACCGCCATTGGCCCTGCTTAACGGCGTCGATCAGGCCAGCTTTGGTAAGGATGGCCATGTGATGCGAGATGGTCGATTGGGACAAGTGAACCCGCTCCTCGATATCGCCCGCGCAAAGGCCGTGTTTTCCGCATGGAAGGCGCGCTGATGGAACTTGCGCCGCGTTGTTTCAGGGCTGCAAGGATGCGGCGCCGCGTGGGATCGGCGATGGCATGGAGCCTGCTCTCGAGAGACGTGGAAGTCGTGGTCA
>CAWEDF010000034.1:0-12620 GCA_963807655.1 uncultured Acidobacteriaceae bacterium
CTGTAAGCGGGGAAGCGCGCCGTCATTTTTGTCCCGACGGTCCGGAGTTTTCCACAGGACAAAGTGATATCCGTGTGACGGATAACCGTGATTTGGATGATAAGTATTGAGACACTGGAACCAGTTCGCGGGAAAGTGATCGGTGGGTATTGGCGGGAAGCGGGTTTGGAAATCTAGCAACATCCGAGGCTCGGGAGACCCGCGGATTTTTCTTGTCTGGAGAAGGAAAGGCGGAGGCGTATGAGATGGAAGAATCGCCTGGCGGGCGGGTTGCTAAAAGATTGCGGACCGCGCGGAGAGTGGGCGGAGCTTTACTTCATGATGCTCGTGGCCGGGTTGGGGATGAAGGTATTCCGTCCGTTTGGTCAGATTGGAAGATACGACGTGGGCGTCGAGAATCAAGCGCGGTTGGTGCGCGTGCAAGTGAAAAACCACAAATTACAAGACGCGAACCGGAGGCTACAGCTTGAATCTCACGAAGTCAAAGGGAGAACACTACCAACCAGGGACCATCGATTTCTTTACGATCTTGGTAATCCCGCTCGATCGCTGGTACATCATTCCGTCGAACAGATGAGCTGCTGCAGTTTGTTCATCAAGCCGAACCGCCAGCGCCGTCAGAAACATGTCGACTACTTGGAAGCGTGGCATTTGCTGAAAGAAACGGGGCTGACGATTGAGGCCTGTGTCGATCCGGATTGGCCTGAAGTGCAGCCCGAAATTCCGATACTCTAGGATTGTCATTCGGAGAGCAGCGAGAACCTTGGTGTCTGCCTCCGTCACGCTCCCGGAGAAAGAAATTCGGACCTGAAACTGAATGGAGGCGCGGGTCGGAATCGAACCGACGCATAAAGGTTTTGCAGACCTCTCCCTTACCACTTGGGTACCGCGCCCTAGAGATTAAGTTAGCGTTTCGAGAGAGAAAAGTCCAACTGGGAAGAAAGCAAACCAGACGCGTTTCCGCGCGCTCCATTCCGCTTTGTCATTTCCTTTTTGTTATTCCGAGCGAAGCGAGGAATCTGCTGTTCCGCGTCCAACACCTGAACGCTTGCTCGGGATAACAGTCCCGGCCAGGTCCGGGAAAGTATGCAAAATCCTTGGCAATAATATAGTTGGCTCAGTAGTAAGATGGAGAGGCCGTGACAGGGCCAAGGATTAGTGTTTCTTGTCGCGCTTTGCTGTCCAATCCGCAAATTGGAACAAGTTCGAGACGTTGTGTTGGCGGTTTCTCTGGCGCAGCCATTCGAGGTACATCTTTCTGTTCATGTTCATTTTCTTCTCAGCTTCAGGCATTGCCAGCTTCAGGCTTTCAAACCAATCGGTACTGAACCCACAGGTCACGAAGCGCTTGGTATCTAACAGAGCTTGCCACGATTTTCTGGTGGGTCGCTTTACGGGGCCAATGAGATTATCCAGAGCCTTCATCGCTTCCCGCGCTAACAGATCGGCGATCTGAATCCTGGGATTGTCTTTTGCAAACTCGAACGAGATTTTGCTGGCGAGATAGGGTGCCCAGTCCGGTTCGTTTTCTCTGATTGCTCCGTACAAGAACCCGGCATTGTGGTCGCTTTGCGATCTCATATCGAAGGTCATCTCCGCGACACCCCCGGCGCACTGGGCGAAGTTCACCATTGCACCCACAACTCGCTGAAAGGCCGTGTAGTAAACGAGGTCTTCCGATTCAGGGAATGCTTTATTCTTTGCGATGAGATCAATTGCGTGTCCATAACCAGCAAGGCCACTGTTGGCCAGCAGGATCGTCAGATCGCGGTAAAGCGCCTTATTTTCCCAGTGTGGCCTGTTCGCATAGTCCCCTTGGTCGCTATCGCAGTCATTGCCGTGAAAAGGTACGCCGTTCGTGCGCCGCGTCCATTGCGATTCGAGGGCTTTCCACTGATCTTCGGTTCCGATAATTCCAGCAACAGCGCACACTCGTTGCTCGGTTTCGTCCATGCTTTCATCGCCATAGACCAACAGCATGAGAACCACCAATTGACTTTTGCACACCACTGCGCGACACTCCCATCTAGGCGCGAAGCGCCCAGAAATGGGAATGCGGCGCAAGCTGAATCATGGCGAATCACCCTAAACCTTCCGGCAAGAATGAGCAGGGTGAGTTCGGCAACTTTACGCGATTGCTCGACAAACTGTTGTCAGTTCCGCACTCGAAAATCAAGGCGGAACTGGAGGCTGAGAAGAGGCGAACCAAAGCGCCTAGGGATCGGGCAAGACGGAAACACGCTTTCCGCGACATAACCGATGCCGACTAGAACGGCGTGGTTTCACCCTCCTTCCCAGTGAGTTCCTTATAGGTCAGGCGCTTCCCCACCAGATTTCTAAGCACAGCATCGAAGCGATCCGCGTCAGTCAGCGGATTGTCTTTGGTGCAGCGATTGTTGTAGCGGAACACTTGCTCATCAACGTATTTCTCCAGATGGAACGGCTCAACAGCAATGTAAGTTCCTGCAAGATTCCTCTTGAACAGGCTCCAGAAGTTCTCAAGGCCATTGGTGTGTACGCGGCCACGGACGTAGGTTTCGGCGTGGTTCACGATCTCATGCACATAGGTCTTATTCAATCGCTGGTATGCTGGTGCCTGATCGGTGTAGACGTTGGTTCTGTGCTCCACGTTCTGCAAGACCGCGTTCTGCAAAGTCAGGCGCGAAACGTCCGGCACAACCTGAGCGCGAATCTGGCGTGCGTTGCGATCCAGCATTCCCATGACAACCGTTTTTCCGATGGTTCCTGCTGCGGTGCCGTAAACGTTGAGCGCACGATAGCGAGCCTGTTTCTCCTTGTGCATATTCTTCATTTTTCCGCCGACGAAAGTTTCATCGACTTCGACTTCGCTACCCTCGCCTCCGATCTTCCGAAAGCTGCCAGTGCGGAGAGCCACGCGGATGCGATGCAGCATGAACCACGCCGACTTCTGAGTCACGCCAATGGCCTTGGCGATTTCGTAGGAGGAAATTCCGTTCTTGCAGTTTGCAATCTGCCACACGGCAGTCATCCACTTATCGAGCGGGATCGGGCTTTCCTCGAAAATGGTTCCAACCTTGATAGAGAACTGCCGTTTGGCGTGCTTCGCCTTGCACTCCCACAGGCGGCGAGTGGCGATGAAGCGCACGTCTTTGGCTTGACAGGTGGGACAGATCGGGCCATCGGGGAATATGCGTGCCCTTAGGAACTGGAAGCACCGCTCAGGATCGGCGAAGTACACGATGGCTTGCTGGAGGGTCTTGGGTTCGTGTGCCATGACCCGACTTTAGCAAACTATCACTCCTGAGTCAAGTATATTATTGCCAAATCCTTCATCTTGCGGGGCTTGAAAAGCTGGAGTACTCTGGGCCACCAAGCCGATTCCTCTGGCCCTCAACAGGGGAACGATTCAGATCCGATTCCAAATCCCAGAGGTTCGTCATGCAAAGAAGCAATTCTGTGGAAGTAATCGCCGTGCGTCAAGAGCCGGCCAGCCGGCGCGTGAATTCCTGCGTCAAGAAAATGATTTTCGCCGCGGCGGTTGTGTTGTGTGCGGGGGCGCTGGCGGGCGCGCAAACCGTTTCTACGCTAGTTTTTTAATTTCAGCAGCCCACCACGTGCTTTCCAGAGCATTAGCGCTCCGCTCAAGAAGGAAGTGTTTCTTGATCCCAAGCGGCCGGTAGGTCCGCCGGACAACGACTGAGGAGGGGTGAGAACTGGAGCGGGAGACGGGATTTGAACCCGCGACTTCGACCTTGGCAAGGTCGCACTCTACCACTGAGTTACTCCCGCTCAGCGACGTTGATTATAAATGAGGGGTGCGAGTGGGGCAACGGTTACGGAGTACCACCGGGTTTGAAGCCCGGTTTCACACGTGATGCTTTACGCGGCGCTGAAGCTCTTCCACGTCTTCTAGTGCACGGACCATTGGGGGTCTTCTTCGGGCTGGACTATGCGGCCATCGCGCATGTGGATGATGCGGTTTCCGAATTTGGCGGCCTCGGGATTGTGGGTGATCATCAGGATGGTTTGGCCTAGCTCTTGATTGGACTGGCGCAACATCTTCAGAACTATGTTGGAGTTTTCGGTGTCGAGGTTGCCGGTGGGTTCGTCAGCCAGAACCACCACCGGCTGGTTGACCAGGGCGCGGGCCAGGGCTACGCGCTGCTGTTCGCCGCCGGAGAGCTCGCTGGGGCGATGGTTGAGGCGCTTGCTTAGTCCTAATAAATCGCAGATGCGGAGGAAGAAAGCGGGATCACGGCCGTTGTTGCCGGAGATTTCCTGCGCGATGGCGATGTTGGAGCGGGCGTCAAGCGTGGGCAGCAGGTTGAACTTTTGAAAGACGAATCCGATCTTGCGCTTGCGCATGCGGGTCCGTTCGGCGTCGGAGAGCGTGGCGAAGTCGTCGCCATCGAGAATTACTTTGCCGGAATCGGCGCGGGTGAGTCCGCCCAGCAGGTAGAAGAGCGTGGATTTTCCGCTGCCGGAGGGGCCGACTACGGTGACAAATTCTCCTTTTTGTATGGTGAAGGAGATGCCGCGGAGCGCGGGTACGTCGATTTTTCCTACGCGATAGGTTTTATGTAAGTCAATCGCTTCAATGAATGCGGCCATGCCTTAGTTGAGTTTACACGATGGGTCGGGGTTGGTTTCAGCGGAGAACGAAGGACTTAATCGCAGAGGTCGGTAGAACTGCCGCGGAGTGGGCAGAGGAGCCGAGTTGTTCCCTGCAGACCATTGCTACCAATCAGGCTGCGCCTTGGCGGTGGGAGAGTTGCGAAGGGCGCTCCTGCATTCGCTTGGGGCCCCGTTTGCGGACCAGGAGCAGGCGGATTCGTTCCAGCAGATCGGCGGGGGCATACATTCCGCGGGCGAGGAATACGTCGGCTTGCGATTCGTGATCGTAAACGCGTGCCTTGCTTGAAATCAAGATGGCCGGAGTATGGGGCGAGAGATTCTTAATGGCGGCGATTAATTGCGGGCCGTCGAGTCCAGGCATGGCCATGTCGGTGACCACGAGATCGACGCCGCCCTGCTTGAAACGCTCGAGGGCCTCGTGGCCGCGGGAGAAACTGGCCACGCGGTAGCCGCGGGTCTCAAGCATGATTTTGCGGTAAGAAAGAGATTGCTCGTTGTCGTCAACACAAAGGATCGTGCGCTTGGGTTTCATCCACTGCCTGGAAATCCGTTGGCTGCCGGCTGGCCAGTGTGCCGAAACTCGAACGGAAGTTTTCTCTGTTCGCGAAGAATAGAATTGCGAAAAGAATCCTATCGGTAAGCGGCCGCGCTGTAAAGTGGCGTCGAAGCAAATGGCAGAGTCTCGCCATTGACTTTTTCCGGCTTGGCGAAAGGCCGCGATTCTGCGGGTTTGGAGATGGCACGTTAGAGGTAGAGTTCGCCGCGCATGATCTCAACCGAGTTGCCGCCGACGCGCACGTTAACTACGCGGTTATCGCTGCTCTTGCTATGGAAAGAGGCGTGCACAAAAATCCGGCTGGGCCGCTTCATCTCGACACCCTGTTCGATGAGAACGCGCTCGTCGGGTTTGGCCACGCCGTGGGCCACCATCCAAGCCGCGGCGCAACCTGCGGCGGAGCCGGTGGCGGGGTCCTCGCCGTTGTAGAACAGCATGCGGCTGTGGAGGCGGGCTTCGCGATCGACGGTCTCGCGGGTCACGAAATAAAAAAACTTGCCCGCGGTTCGGGCTAGATACTCGGCGGCGCGGTTGAGATCGATCTGGAGATTTTGCATCACGGCCAGCGATTTCAGCGGAGTCACGGTGAAGGGGACTCCGGTCGAAACGGTTTCGATGGGAAGGGAATCGTCGAAATCTTCAGGGCGCAAACCGGTTGCCAGGGCTACGGCTTCGCGGTCGTGCTGCATTACGAACGTGGGGTCGATCTGCGGCATTTCGCCGAACGGAGGTTTTCCGTTCGAGTCTTCGAAATGGACCGGCACTTTGCCTACGTTGAGTTCAAGGACAACCTGTTTTGCGCCACTTTGTGCGCGCAGCGCAAACGCCGTGCCCAGCGTGGGATGGCCGGCGAAGGGCAGTTCTTCCTGCACGGTGAAGATGCGTACGCGAATACCGCGCTCGCGTTCGGTGGCGGCGTCGCGGGGCAGGATGAATGTGGTCTCGGAGAGATTCATCTCCTTGGCCAGCGCCTGCATCTCGGTGTCGGTCAAGCCGCGGGCGTCGTGGATCACAGCTAGCGAGTTACCCTCAAGCGGGCGCGAAGAGAAGACGTCCCATTGCGTCATGGAGAGACGTCGTGCTGGCTTCGTCATGCTGCTTCTCCATATACTCAGCAATGATCTTGCCGTACAGAACACAGATGTTGTGGGACGCTTTTTCGATGCAGGAAACCAAAGGCCAAAACGCGGAGGGGCGGAGAACCGCCGCGGAGGGACGGAGATTGGTTTCCGAGCTTACTGCTGCGGTTGACAGGGTTGGTGCTGGCTTCTATTCTAACTTTGTGTTTTGCCCTTCCAGTGCCGGCGGCGCTTGTTGTTGCCTTTGTCCGCCGCTGCCTGGGTAGGAGCGAGCGAGATTTCTTCCGACCCACCCGGCGTAATGGGTGGGTCTCGTTTTCGGGCGAGGTTCGCGCTAACTGAGAGCCGCCGCCAGCCAACTTTCACCACTTCGAACCAATTGAATTTAACGAAATTGCGTTCACAAGGAGAAAAAACATGAGTACCGCACTCGCAGGCGAGATCACGGCCAGGATTCCCCGCATTAACGACACCGCGCCCGATTTCACCGCTGAAACCACGCAGGGTACGATTCACTTTCACGAATGGATCGGCGACGGCTGGGCGATCCTGTTTTCCCATCCCAAAGACTTCACTCCGGTGTGCACCACAGAACTGGGCTACATGGCAGGGCTGCAGCCTGAATTTACCAAGCGCAACACGAAGATCATCGGCTTGAGCGTGGACCCGGTGACCAGCCATGGCAAGTGGGCCTCCGACATTGAAGAAACGCAAGGGCACAAGGTGAACTATCCGATGATCGGCGACCCGGAGCTTAAGATTGCCAAGCTGTATGGCATGTTGCCCGCCGAGAGTGGGCACACTTCCGAGGGACGCACGGCGGCGGACAACGCCACGGTGCGCACGGTGTTCGTGGTCGGGCCAGACAAGAAGATCAAACTGCAGCTTGCCTATCCCATGAGTACTGGCCGGAACTTTGACGAAGTGTTGCGCGTACTCGATTCGATGCAGCTCACTGCCAAACACAAAGTGGCTACGCCAGTGAACTGGAAGCAGGGAGATGAAGTGATCATCCTGCCCTCGGTTTCGAACGAGGAAGCGCAACAGAAGTATCCGGGAGGGTGGAAGGCGCCCAAGCCGTATCTGCGGATCGTGCCGCAGCCGAAGTGACGCAGCCGAAGTGACACAGATAAAGTGACGCGGGCCGAATTGACGCCGCGCGGCTGCTGTGGAAGCGCATGCGGTCCGGTGATCGTCCCGGTCTTCAAAACCGGCGGGCGGCAGGTCTTCCTGTCGCCGGTGGGTTCGACCCCCACTCGCTTCCGCCAAGATATTTTGATTGCCTGGTGGACGCGGGGCGTACCTGATCACGCGGGATGGCTTTGTTGGCGCGCTCTTCGGGCTAAGAGGGCGGCGGCCTGCGGACTGGAAATGCCTGTGGAAATCTTTCTCATACAACCAAATTTTGGAGGTTTCCTTCAAACACGCGGGTGTATGATGACTTTCCTATAGCAGACGAGAGTCCGGATGCGCGGTGCGGTGTCGCAATCGGGATTAAAGTAGCCAAGGAGGATCATTTTGGCCATTCATCATTCATCCAGCGAAGAGCCGCGTACTGGGGCAATCGAGAAGAAACCCTACGAGAAGCCAAGTTTTCGCTACGAGCAGGTCTTCGTGACCTCAGCGCTTACCTGCGGCAAGATCGACCCCACCTCGCTCACGTGCGCTACCAATTCGAAGGTGTCATGAAGCGGGTGGTCAGCGCCCCGGCGGATGCCGCTGCTGTGAAGTGTGAGCTTGCGGGCGAGGTTCTGCGGTCCTTTGGAAGCCTTCGTTTTGCGGCCACGGGTTGGAGCATGCTTCCGACGATTTGGCCGGGGGATACGCTGGTGGTCGAGCGGGCCGGTGCGGATCAACTCCAGGTGGGAGAGGTTGCCCTGGTCGGACGAGAGGGCAGGCTGTGCGCCCATCGCGTTGTTTCCTGTGCAGAAACATCTGGGCGTCTGCATTGGATAACCCAGGGCGATGCCATGCCCGTCCCCGATCGGCCGGTCACCGAGACCGAGTTGCTGGGGCGGGTCGCTTATCTGGTTCGGGCGGGAAAGCGGATTCCAATGCGGGCCGAGTTGAGTGTGATCGAACATTTGATCGCGAAGATGGTTCGGCGCTCGTTCTTAGCGGCTCGCGTTTTCGTTTATCTGCATGATAGGGTTCGCAATTCAGGTCTAGAGGAATCGAACCTTCCGTGCCAGGGCTAGCTGCACAAGTCGAACGCCACAGCGTGGTGATCGCGATTGGCGGTGTCGCCGTCAGGGTGAACACGGCCGATGCGGACTTTCTTGCGATGCTGGAAGAGCGCTATGCCGGGTTCGTTATCGCGGAAACCAGCGGAGACGCAGGCGCCGAACATGAGTTCGACGTGGATCTGATTCCTCCTGCACCCTCCGATCCGGACGTGGATGTGAGCGTGACTTACCGCTCCGGCCGGTGGTTGATGGAGCGGGGCGATTTCCGCGCGGAGTGGGATCCGGCGGCGCGGCGCGGGTGGATTCGGCAATCGGCGAATCCTTATTCGATCGACGCGGTTCTGCGGATCGTACATACGCTGGTGTTGGCCAGGCGGGGCGGATTTCTTTTGCACTCGGCCAGCGCGATTCGCAATGGGAAAGCGTTTTTGTTTGCCGGCGTTTCGGGAGCGGGGAAGACTACAATTTCGCGGCTGGCGCCGGCTGACGCAACGCTTCTTACGGATGAGATCTCGTACGTTCGCAAGTTGGATGGTTCCAAGGAGAGCTTTTCCCAGAAGAGCGCGGGTTATGTCGCGTTCGGCACGCCCTTCACTGGCGAACTGGCGAAGCTGGGCGAGAATACGTCGGCGCCGGTGGCCGCACTCTACTTATTGGCGAAGGGTGAGGAGAATCGCATTGATCCGGTAACGGTGTCCGATGCCGGGCGCGAGCTTCTGGTCAACATGCTTTTCTTTGCCGAGGATGAGGAGTTGGTGTACTCGGCATTTCAGGCGGCGTGCGACTTCGTCCATTGCGTGCCGGTTTACCGGCTTACGTTTGTGCCGGACGTGCGGGTTTGGGAGATGATTGGATGAAGACGAATAAGAAACTCTATGTCGCGCGCAGTCCGCGCATCGCAGCCCGCCGGCTGGGGGAAGAAATGCTGGTGATGTCGGGACAGGGTTCGACGCTGTTTACCTTGAACCCGACGGCGACCATTCTGTGGCAGGCTGCTGATGGGGCTACGCCGCTCGATGAGATCGTGGAGCGCCGCATTTGTTCCGAGTTCGAAGTGCAGCCCGTGGAAGCCTTGCGCGATGCAAAGGCGCTGGCCGAGGACTTAGCCAAGCACGGCATCCTGCTGATCTCGGACGAACCGATGCCGAAGCCGGTCGCGTCTGTCCAGGAGTCGCGATGAGCGTGTTGATGCAGGAAATGAACGATCGGGCTCTGCGGCTGGGGGTTCCGCTCAGCGTGCAGCTTGATCTCACCTACCGCTGCAACGAGAAGTGCGTTCACTGCTATCTCGATCACGACGACTACGGGGAGATGACCACCGCCGAAATCAAGCATCTGCTGCGCGAGATGGCTGAGGCAGGTGTTTTCATTCTTACCCTGAGCGGCGGCGAGATTTTCATGCGTAAGGATTTTTTCGAGATTCTGGAGTGCGCGCGCGCGCTTACTTTCTGCATCAAGCTCAAGACCAATGCGGTGCTGATCCGCGAAGCGCAGGCAGCGCGCATCCGCGAGCTGGGTGTGGAATCGATTCAAGTCAGCATCTATTCGCACCGGCCGGAAGTGCACGATGCGATCACCAAGGTTCCTGGCTCGCTGCAGCGGTCAATCAACGCCATTCGCTTTCTCAAGTCGCAAGGCCTGAAAGTCATCATCGCGAATGTGCTGATGACGGAAAACATGCAGGATTATCACGGCGTGCGGGCGCTGGCAGCCGAACTTGGCACGGACTGCACACTGGATCCGACGGTTACGCCGATGATGGATGGCGACCGCTCGGTTCTCGACTTGAACGCGGGCGAGTCCGCGTTGCGCAATCTCTTCCGCGACCAGGCTTTCGTGGGTAACGCCGATGAGTTCTGCGCACTGCCCTCCCCGCCCGATGAAGAGAGCATGGGATCTTTGCCGTGCAGCGCGGGGCACACGGCCTGCTACGTTTCTCCTTACGGCGAGTTTTATCCTTGCGTCCAATTTCCCTTGTCTTGTGGGAACGTGCGGGAGAAGCGCTTCATCGACATCTGGCGCGACTCCGAACAATTGAAAGAAGTGCGCTCGATTCGCTTGCGCGATCTATCGAGTTGCTCGCAGTGCGCGCACGGCTCGACCTGTACTCGATGTCCCGGTCTTGCGTTTTTGGAGGGGAATATGCGCGGACCTTCCACGGCGGACTGCGAGAAGTCGTTTGCGCGGACCGGCATTCCTTCGGCGAATCTGCTGGCTAAGAAGGAGAAGGTTTCAGCGCCGCGGCTGGTGCAGATTCAACTGGTGCCTGCGATCACGGGGAGCAGGCTGGCCGAGATGGGCAGTTCTGCCAGCGCAGTGGGCGCATAGGCTCTTTTGAGATAGTGGTGCTGTCCCTGACGGGACTCGATTCCTTCCGACTCTGCCTTCCCAGCACCTACGTGCTGGGCTAATGAATGCCGTCGCTTCGCGACTCTAATGTTGTGGCTTCCTCCTGTTTTATACTGCTTCGACCTATGGCCAACATCCTTTATGGAGTTAACGGTGAAGGCGCTGGGCACTCTACTCGGGCGAAGGAGGTTCTCACTCATCTGCGGGAACAGGGGCATACGCTGCACGCGGCTTCGTTCGACCGGGGGATGCGCAACCTCAGCGGCCAGTTTGACGTTACGGAAATCTTTGGCTTCCGCTTTGCTTATGTGAACAATCGCGTGCGCTACAAACGCACCCTTGCCAAAAACCTGGTCACGATGCGGCAGGCGGCGAAGAGTGTGCACAAGCTCAAGGAATTGATTGCAGATTGGAAGATCAACCTCGTCATCACGGACTTCGAACCGCTTAGCTGTCATGTGGGGCACAGGATGGGGCTGCCCGTCATCTCGATCGACAATCAGCATTGCCTTACGAATGCGGTGGTGTCGTATCCGCGGGAGTACCGGCGCGATGCGGCGGCCGCGAAGCTGGTAACGCGGCTAATGACTCCGCACGCCGACGCGTACCTGGTCATTTCCTTTTTCACGGCGCTGGTGAAGAAGCGAAACACGTTTTTGTTTCCTCCACTGTTGCGGCAGGAGATTCTTGAAGCGACTCCGACTGAGGGGGAGCACGTATTGGTGTATGTGACTTCTCCGGCGCCGGCGCTGGCTAAGACTTTGAGCGCGCTGCGCGGGCGCTTTATTGCCTACGGCTTTGGCCGGGACGGAAAAGAGGCGAACGTGGTTTATAAGAAACCGTCGCTCGATGGTTTCATGCGCGACCTTACCAGCGCCAAAGCTGTGGTGGCGAACTCTGGATTTTCGCTGGTTACGGAGGCCTTGCATCTGGGCAAGCCCTACCTCGCCGTCCCCGTGAAGCACCAGTTCGAACAGATATTCAACGCCTACTGGCTGCAGAAAATGGGGTACGGCGCTTATTGGGAAGAGTTGAACAAGGAGCGCGTCGAGTCTTTCCTTTATAACCTGCCGCTCTACAGGGAGAAACTGGCAGACTATCCCCGGCAGGGAAATGGGGAGTTGTTGGCGAAGCTCGACACGCTGATCGCCTCCCACACGACGACATCCTAATCTCTGGAACGGTGCTCTGGTCCGCCCGTACACGGTCCGTTGGTAATGCTGGCTCGTGAAGGCCGCGCTATTAACATGTGCTGGAGCAGTTTGTCGGGAGGGTTTTCGATGGGCACAAGGCGCAAACTTCTGATTAGTTTAACGGCGGCGGTTTTCTTGCGGCCCGCGGCGGCCTACGCACAAGATGCGCCGTCGCTCGGCGACCTCGCCCGCCAGCAGCGCCAACAAAAGCAAAAGTCAAAGCCCGCGCAGGGCAAGGACGCCAAGCCAGCTCAGGTCCTCACGAATGAAGAAATTTACGCGCATGCCGGAACTGAACCGGCGCCAGCGTCGGCCTCCGAGGAACAAGTGGCTTCGGCTCCTTCCTCGAATTATTCTGCAAATGAAGTGAAGCAGGCAGCTGGGGTGTGGACGTCGCAGATCGTGGCCCAAAAACGTCAGATTGCTTCCCTGCAAAGACAAATTGACGGGATCAATCGGTCGATCCGATTTGCTCCCGCAAACTGTGTGGCCAATTGCGTTCAGTGGAACGAGCGGCAAATGGCGAAACAGCGGCAAGCCAAGGGAATGCAGGCTCAACTGGAAGAGCAGAAAAGGCGTCTGGAGTCGATGCAGGACTCCGCCCGCAAACAAGGCTATGGCAGCGCGGTGTACGACCCGT